>DATJNM010000034.1:0-43793 GCA_035508155.1 Candidatus Sulfopaludibacter sp.
TCGTACTCTAAACGATAGAAAAACACTGCGGCATTGGAGCGAGGATTTTTGGTGTTTTGGCGAGGTTTTGGCGAAGGAGCATGCCCGCCAGCGGCCTGTGACTGAGCCGAAACGAAGCCAAAACCCAAAAGGACCGCTCCCTAAAAAGGAAAAATTATGAGCTCTGTACGCGTATTAGTCGGCACAAAAAAAGGCGCCTTCATCCTGACGGCGGATGGCGCGCGCAAAAACTGGCAGGTCAGCGGCCCGCATTTCGCGGGCTGGGAAATTTATCATGTCAAAGGTTCACCCGCGGACCCAAACCGCCTTTACGCCTCCCAAAGCAGCGGCTGGTTCGGCCAGATTATCCAGCGCTCCGATGATGGCGGCAAAACCTGGCGAGAGTTGCCCGGTTTGCGCCGAGCGAAAGGCCATCTCTGGCAGCCGGGCGCGGGCGGCATGGCCGTGCACACCATCCTGCTGGATCCCGAAAATGAGCAGCGGATTTACGTCGCGATTTCGGCGGGCGGCTGTTTTCGCACCGACGACGGCGGCAAAACCTGGAAGCCGATTACGCGCGGGCTGAAGTCTCTGTATGAACTTCCCGATCCTGCTGCGGAAGTCGGCCACTGCGTCCATCGCATCGCGCTGCATCCCTCGCGGCCCGATGTGTTGTTCATGCAAAAGCACTGGGACGTGTTGCGCACGGACAACGCCGGCGAGGAATGGCGCGAGGTCAGCGGCAATTTGCCGACGGACTTCGGTTTTCCCATTGACGTTCACGCGCACGAGCCGGAAACGGTTTTCGTCGTGCCCATCAAGAGTGATTCCGAACATTACCCGCCGGACGGAAAACTGCGCGTGTATCGCAGCAAAACCGGCGGCAACGAATGGGAACCGCTCGCCAAAGGCCTCCCACAAAAGGATTGCTACGTCAATGTGCTCCGCGACGCCATGGCGGTGGACCGGCTCGACAAGTGCGGCGTGTATTTTGGCACGACCGGCGGGCAGGTTTATTGCTCGGCCGACGGTGGCAATTCGTGGGACCCCGTCGTGCGCGACCTGCCGGCGGTTTATTCGGTCGAAGTACAAACGTTGAAATGAAAAAATCCGCGAATTTCGCAAATTGACGCACATTGTTCCGGCGATTTCTTAATTCGCGAAGATTCGCATAATTCGTGGACAGAAACATGGTTCGTATCGTTCTGCCATTTCATTTGCGCAACCTGGCGCGCGTAAACGGCGAGGTGGAACTCGAAGTCACCGGCCCGGTCACCGTACGCTCCGTGCTCGACGCGCTGGAGGCGCGTTACCCGGTTTTGCGCGGAACAATCCGCGATCATGACACGCTGAAGCGGCGGCCGTTCGTACGATTTTTCGCCTGCAAAGAGGACCTGTCCCTGGAGCCGCCGGAAACCGGGCTGCCGGCCGCCGTTGCCGACGGCGAGGAACCGTTTCTGATTGTCGGCGCCATGGCCGGAGGCTGAATGGAAACTGGAATCCAGGTGGCGAACGAAAAACCGCCGGAAATTTCCGCGGTGGTGGAGCATCTGTTCCGGCATGAAGCCGGGAAAATGGTCGCCACCCTGACGGGAATTTTTGGGATCGAACATCTCACCTTGGCCGAAGACGTGGTGCAGGAAGCGTTGACGCGGGCGTTGCAGACCTGGCCGTTCTATGGCGTGCCGAAAAATCCGGCTGCGTGGATCATGCGGGCCTCCCGCAATCTCGCCGTGGATGTTGTCCGCCGCCAAAAGGTTTTCCGCGACAAGGAGGCGGAGATCATCCGCCTGATGGACCGGGCAGGGTCCACGCCCGACACGGCGATCTTTTCCGAATCGGAAATCACCGACGACACGTTGCGGATGATGTTCGTGTGTTGTCATCCCGGCATAACGGCGGAGGCGCAGACTGCGCTCGCCTTGAAGACCCTGTGTGGTTTCAGCGTGACGGAAATTGCCCGGGCCTTTCTCACGACCGACGCGGCGATTGTCAAGCGGTTGACGCGGGCGAAACAGAAGATTCGCGAGGCGAGGATTCCCTTCGAGATTCCCGTTGGCGAGGAACTGGGACGGCGACTGGACGGGGTGTTGCCATCGCTTTACCTGTTGTTCAATGAAGGCTACAAGGCGTCGAGCGGCGACAAGCTGGTGCGCGAGGATATATGCCAGGAAGCCATTCGTTTGACGGATTTGCTGGTGCGTCATCCGGCGGGCAACCAACCGAAAACCCATGCCTTGCTGGCATTGATGCTGTTGGACACCGCTCGCATCCCCGCGCGAGTGGACAGTGAAGGCAACCTGCTTCGCCTTCAGGAGCAGGACCGTTCGCGCTGGGATCAACCGATGATCGCGCGGGGAATGTTTCATCTGGCGCATTCGGCGGCCGGCGGGGAAATCAGCGTGTATCATTTGCAGGCCGGCATCGCCGCGTGCCATTGCGCCGCACGGGATTATGCGTCCACGGACTGGCGGCAAATTTTGTCGCTCTATGACCGGCTGGTGGAACTGGACGGTTCGCCGGTGGTCGCGCTCAATCGCGCCATTGTGATTGCCCATCTCCAGGGACCACGGGCAGGGCTCGATGCGCTGGCGGCCATCCGGGATTTGGAAGCGTTAAACACGTATTATCTGCTCCACGCCGTGCTGGGCGAATTCGAGTCGCGGCTGAACCACGCGCAGGCGGCCGCCGGCCATTTCCGTAAATCGCTGCAACTGGCCGAAATCAAATCCGAACAGGCGTTTCTGGCAAAACGGCTCCGGGCCTGCGAGGAAGACGTGGTTCGTTCATAGGCGGAAAATAGTAGCAGTGCATTCTGCCGTTTTCGGCGGGGCGAGCGTGCTCGCGAGCCGGACGTGGCACATCGAAGTTTTCCGAAGGCGGCTCGTCAGCAGCCTCGCCGCACCAAATAATCGTGCCGGTCTCGGCCCGAAGTCCCGAAGGCTTTCGGGGTTGAGGTCGGTCCCAACCCGCGTTAATCTCCCCGGCGTAGGAGTCAATTCATGTTTCAAGGATGAAAGGATAAAACTATGAAACGCAAGGCATCGGCGGTCTGGCGGGGTGGATTGAAGGATGGCAAGGGAAGCATCGCCACCGAGAGCGGCGTACTGCGGGACACGCAATACTCGTTCAGCACGCGCTTCGAACACGGTGTCGGCACAAACCCGGAGGAGCTCATCGCCGCGGCGCACGCGGGCTGCTTTGCGATGGCCTTTTCGGCGGAACTCGGCAAAGTCGGCATCATGCCTGAGTCCATTGCCGCCACCGCCATCGTAACGCTGGACAAGACCGACGCGGGTTGGACGGTCACGGCGTCGCATCTGGACGTGACGGCGAAAACTCCCGGTGCGAACAAGACCCAGGTGCTCGGCATTGCCAACGTGGCCAAGCTGGGTTGTCCCATTTCGCGCCTGCTCAAGGCGAACGTCACGATGGAGGCGAGGGTGGAGGACTGAAATGGGATCGCGAAGCAATGGCCAGGCGATGCCGGACTGGCGGTTTTCGGACAAGTTCCAACCTGCCGGCCAGGGCGTGGGTGGTAAAATGGGCAGACAGGCGTTGATCGGAACCCACTTCCGCTCCGGTCTCGTGATCGTGCTGATGCTGGTGCTGGCCATGGCTTTTTTCGTCACGGGGATTTTCCTGCCGTTTACTTCGGTCACCAAGTTGTGGCTGTTTCAGAATCAAATCTCGGTCTATCACGGCCTGATCATTTTATGGCAGGCGGGCGAGTTGTTCCTGTTCCTGATTTTGTTTGTGTTTACCGTCATTTTCCCGTTCGTGAAAATCTCGGCCATGCTGGTTTTATGGCTCTTCCCGCGCGTGGGGGCGGAACACGCGCGGCAAATGTTCCACTTTGTGTCGAACATGGGCAAATGGTCCATGCTCGACGTTTTTGTCGTGGCCATCCTGGTGTTGACCATCAAATCGGGCGGCCTCGCCAGCATCCGGGTGGAGGACGGATTTTTCCTGTTCTTTGTCTCGGTCATGCTCACGCAATTTGCCTCGCTCTGGACGGGCAAGGTGGTTTCGCACCTGGCGGCGTGATCAGCCGGCCTTCCGTTAGCGGCCAGACGTGAACTCCAAATTATCGAATTGGACCGCGAACTGTCTCATCTTGCAACTGATTCGACCACTTCAGCCACTGCGGGTTGGGGACAAGCCGCGCTCCCGGCAGGTCAAGACCGGGACCGTTTTCAGTCCGTTTGGACACGCGCCAATTTGATTTCCTGCAACAGATTATTCGTTCAGAATAAATCTAATGAAGATTTTGTGCGTTGGCACCACGCCCGCCGTGCAACGGGTGATGATTTTCCCCCAACTGTCGCTGGACGCCGTCAACCGTGCCGCGACGACGCTGGACGGCGCCGCGGGTAAATCCGTCAATGTGGCGAAAGTGCTGAAAGTACTGGGCGAACAGCCAATCGCGACGGGCTTCCTCGGCGGCGACCGGGGAGAATTTTTGCAGGCAACGCTGGTGCAAAAAGGCATCGAATCCGATTTCGTGACCGTATCAACCCGGACGCGGCAATGCATCACCGTGATTGACGAATCGGCCGGCACACAGACCGAACTGGTGGAGGAAAGCCGGCCGGTCGAGCCGGCGGACTTCGACAAACTTATGGCAATTATCCGTCACCGGGTGCCGGAATGCCGGGCGATGGTGATGTCGGGGACGATAGTTGCTGGCGGTCCGGTAAATTTGTATTTCGACTGCACCCAACTGGCGGCGAGTGCCAGAGTGCTTTCGGTGGTGGACGGGCAGGGGATGGTCCTGCTTAAGGCGCTGTCGGCGAAACCGGGATTGGTCAAACCGAACCGGACCGAGTTGGCAGCCACGGTGGGCCGCGAGCTCGGGGACGACGCGGACGTGATGAAGGCGATGCGCGAATTATGCGAACGCGGTGCGCAACGGGTGGTGGTGACGGCGGGGAAGGAGCCGGCCTTGGCGTTTGATGGGAAAGATTTCTGGCGCATCGTCCCGCCCCCGATCAACCCGGTGAATCCGATCGGATCGGGGGATGCCTTCACTGCCGGGCTGGTATCGCGTTTGTTGCGCGGTGATGATTTGGGCGAAGCGTGCCGCTGGGGCGGCGCGGCAGGCGCCGCCAATGCGCTCACACTCCTGCCAGGCGAGCTGAGTTTGGACGATATGAAGCAATTGGCGCGGAGAGTCGAAGTGCGAAAAATCTGATCGTTAAAGGAACGGTTCGACAAATCCCGATTGACTGGTATCTTATAAGCCGTGATAAGCCCTTGGAGCAAAAGCTTTAGGTCCTCTGCGTGTTTTTTCATTCTCTGCTTGTGTTTATACGCTTTGCCAGCCCCCGCGGCACAACAAGTTCTCAAAGGTCATGTGCCTCCGGTAACTAAAAGGCTCGCCCCCATCAAGCGGCTTGATAGTAGCACGCGTCTGGACCTGGCCATCGGTTTGCCGTTGCGTAACCGTGAACAGCTCACGAACCTGCTTCAACAGCTTTATCAGCCGGGCAATGCCAACTTTCGCCGCTATTTGACGCCACACCAGTTTGCCGCCACGTTTGGCCCCAGCCAGGAAGACTACCAGAAGGTGATTGATTTTGCGAAATCCCACGGGCTGATTGTCAAAAGAACCCACCCGAACCGCACGTTGCTGGATGTCGAAGGGTCAGTCGCCGATATTGAGAAGGCGTTTCACGTCCACCTGCTTGTCTATAAACATCCGGTTGAAGCGCGCACTTTTTTTGCTCCGGATGCTGAACCGTCTCCGGACCTCGACACGCCCGTGCTGGCGATCAGCGGTCTGGATAATTATGTGAGGCCGCGTCCGCTCATACACCCGCCGAGCGTGTCTCCGAGAGTCCGGCTATTGGGGGGTGGCGGCGGTGGTGGTGGCGGCGGTGGCGGCGGCCCTTTCGAGGGTTATGATTTCCTCAACGCTTACGCCCCCGGCGTTTCGCAGGATGGCACCGGACAGTCGCTCGGGCTTTTTGAACTTTTCGGTTTCAACCCCCAGGACATCACGGACTACGAAGACGAAGTCGGCATCTCTCCCTACGTCAACGTGATCCCTATTTCGATCGACGGCGCCGACACCAGCGATAACGTTGATTACCTTGATGATTGTGGTTACCTCGACTATGCCTTCGAGGCGACGGGGGACATTGAACAGTCTATTGCCATGGCGCCGGGGTTGAGCAGCGTTCGGGTGTATGTAGGTCCGACGCCTCAGGATGAGCCGCCCCTTGGGACAAACTACATCCAGGACGCATTAACAACTGCCGAAATCAACGATGTGTTCAATAGCATGGCCACCGATACGAACCTGTGCATGCAACTGAGTTGCTCCTACGGGATGGATATTAACCTTTCGACGGTGCAAATATTCCAACAATTCGCCGCCCAAGGTCAGAGCCTTTTTGTAGCCAGCGGCGATTTTGGAGCGTTTTCTTCGGCCATTGACGAACCGGCAGACGATCCCTATGCCACGATAGTGGGCGGAACAACCTTAACGACAAACTCGGCTGCAGAATGGGAGTCGGAAACCACCTGGCAAGGGCCGGCCGGGACTGATGCATGTGGTAACTCTGTTCCTCCGCAAGCCTCTGCTGGCGGCATCAGCACCGTTTACACGATTCCATCCTGGCAACAGGGCATCAGCATGACGGCCAATCAGGGCTCCACCACCATGCGCAACTCGCCGGACGTCTCCCTCGTGGCCAATAACATAAACGTCGTCTGGGGCAACACTCTTCTTGGAGCGTCGTATGACTGGACGGTGGCCGGCACCAGTCTGGCCACTCCGCTCTGGGCCGGTTTCATCGCGCTCGTGAACCAGCAGGCTGCCGCCAGTGGCCGGCCCCCAATCGGCTTTGCCAATCCGGCCCTTTACGCCATCGGAAAAAGCACCAACTACTCGTCCTGTTTTCACGACATCACCACCGGCAGCAACACGAACAGTTCCAGTCCAACCAAATACCACGCAACGGCCGGTTATGACCTCTGCACCGGCTGGGGCACGATCATCGGCACCAATCTTATGCAGGCGCTTCTAGCCCCCCCGTCCGAAGCCTTGCTTGTGACGCCGCCGCTGGGCTTCACTTCTTTCGGGCCCGGTGGCGGGCCGTTCTCGGTTACTTCCCAGACTTACGCGCTGAAAAATATCGGCTCAGCGCCATTGAACTGGAGCCTCGTCAACACTTCCAGTTGGCTCACAGTTTCTTCCACCTCCGGCAGTCTGAATGCTGGTGCCAGCACCACGGTCACGATCAGCCTCAACCCGGCGGCAAATAATCTCCTGATTGGCAACTTCAGCGGGAACGTTCCCATTGCCAACAAGACTGACAGCACGGTCCAGAACCGGCAATTTGATCTCTACGTCGGGAATGGCGGATTTGAAACCGGTGACCTCACTGACTGGACCCTTGTCGGCAGTACAGAACTGGTTTTTGCTTTGGCAGGCGATGACGCGGACGTGGCAGGAACTGACGCATTGCCCGGCCAACCCGACGAGCTATTTGTGCATTCGGGGCTTTATGGCGCGTACCTTGGAGAGTGGGCTAGTCCGTATTTGACGCCTGTTCCCCCTGCGGTGGGTTCTCTCTCGCAGACTATGGCCACCACAGCTGATCAACAATACTTGATTTTCTTCTGGTTGACTTGCGTTCCCGACAGCTCAGGCACGACTACCAACAACCTGTTTGCCGCGAAATGGAACGGCTCGACGCTTTACGCTCAAACCAACCTGCCCGCTTTCGGTTGGACCAACCTGCAGTTCGTCGCGCCTGCCACAACTGCCAGCACAACGCTCGAATTCGATTTCAATAATGATCCGGGGGCATTTGGGTTGGACGACGTCACCGTGGAACCCGTTCCGGCTCCAGTTCTTCAATCTGTCGCGCTAACTGGCGGCATCGTCAAACTCACCTGGAGCAGTTTTTCCAACCTTTCGTATCAGGTTCAATCTGCCGGTAGTTTGAGCAATCCCAACTGGACGAACGTCGCCACGGTCATCGCCACCGGGAACCCCACGAGTATATCTGAACCTGTTGGTTCGGCCCCGAAGCAGTTTTATCGAATAATATTGCTGCCGCCTCCCTGACAGGCCCGAAAGAATGTTTTTGGTCCGGCCTTTCCTGTCTGAAAAAGGCTCTCAATTTGTTCCAAAGTCCTGAACGAATTCCATCAATTCCTTTTCGTTCAGGTCGGACACCGCCCAGAAAGTCATTCCGCCTTGGGACCAGTGAATCAAATGGTAACCGTTAATGGACGCTCGCGCGGCCGGTTTCGAATCGCGTTCTGTGGTCGGCCAGATAAACACGTTGATGACGTGTTTGGCCCGGTGAAAGACCAGGGCGGCCACGGCGCGTTGGTCGAGATAATCAAGCCGGCCACCGATGAGCGGGAATCCCTGTGCGGCGAGGTCCTTGACCGGCGGCGAGAAATCGAGTTTGCCGTCGAACCACGGCTTGACCGTGTGTTGGTCGGACGACGCCACATCCATTTCATGGTTCGCCATCAACGAGCGAATATGACTGGAAACTATTTCCTGCGCGAGCTGCTGCTGCGGCGAAGGGCGGGTAAGCGCGAGTGGCAGCAAAAGCGCCAGGCAAATCACCGCGACACCGGTGGTCGCCGCCGTAAACCAGTTCCAGGTCCAGAAAGGCCGATTGGATTCGGTTTGCGAACGCAATTCGGCCTTCAGTTTCTGCCGCAATTCCGCCGGTGCGGTGAAAAAGAGCGAATCCTGTTTCAGGGATTTTTTCAGGTTTTGCACGTTGCGAAACGTGAGCGCGCACGCGGGGCAGTCGTGCAAATGCTTTTCCAGTTCCAGGATTCCGGCGGCATCCAATTCGCCGTCGGCATAGGAATCAATCAACAGCGTGGCTTCCTGGCAATTCATGGTTTGGCTCCGGGTTTGAATTCGCCGGCGAGGCGTTTTTGCAACTGCCGGCGCGCGCGAGTGAGACGCGACATGACCGTGCCGATGGGCACGTCGGCGAGCTCGGCGATTTCCTTGTAACTGAATCCTTCCATCCCACGCAAAATGACAATTTCCCTGAACTCAACCGGTAATTCCTCGATGGCCCGCCGGATGGTCTCGGTGTCGGCCAGCCGCGAGTTCAAAATCTCCGCGTTCACGGAAATGTCTTCGATGGCCAGGACTTCATCACCGAGTTCGACGACGTTTTCCGACGGGCGGTTTTTTCGCAACCAGGTGTAAAACGTGTTGCGCACGATGGTCAGGAACCAGGCGCGGGCATTGTCGCCGCGGAAACTGCCAAAGAACTTGAGCGCGCGCAGGCAGGCTTCCTGCGCCACGTCCTGCGCGTCGTGGTCGTTGCCGGCGAGCCAGCGGGCGAGGTTGTAGGCGGCGTCCAGATGCGGCAACACCGTTTGCTCAAAGGATTTCAATCGTTCGCGCTCGTCCACCCGACCTGTTTGTTGGCCAATTCACCATTTGGCAAGACCAAATTTCGCGAAAAATTATTCCCGGAAAATATTTTTAATGCGGCCACACACCTCCTCCCTCTCCGCCAACGAAGTTGAGGATTTCCTTCTCCCGTGGGAACGGGAGAAGGTGCCTGGAGGGCGGATGAGGGTAGTGAGGGGCAAAACAAATCCTGCGGCCGGGGAGAGGTGGCGCGTTTCACTGATCTCAAGCTCAAGTCCGCTGGGCCCGGCCTTCTCCCCGCTTGAGCGGGGCGAAGGAGACGGCAGCAAAATCCAGACTCACCCCCAATTTCCACAAAATATCTTTTATTTCCGGGAATAATTGTCCGGTGCGCACAGTCTGCAACCCTGAATCCATCTGACATAATGAAAAACGATAAAAGGAAAATTGAGGTCCGCTTTCTGGAAGCGGGTGCCGGGCACATTGAACGCAACCTGGAAAACGACGGCGTTGACCGGCGCGGCTTTTTGAAGTGCATGGCCTGGGCGGGCACGGGAATGCTTTGGACCGTCAGCGGCGGGGTGCTGGCCTCGAAAATTTTAAGTCCGGTCACGGCGGTGGCGGCGGACAGTCCCATGCGCGGCTTCAGTTTTGTGCAAATCAGCGACAGCCATATCGGCTTCAACAAGCCGGCCAACCCTGACGTGATCGGCACGCTCAAAGAAGCCATTGCCAGGATCAACGCCTTGCCAGCCGCACCGGATTTCATCTTGCACACCGGCGATCTGTCGCATTTGTCCGAGGCCGAAGAATTCGACGCGTTGGAACAACTTCTGAAAAGTACAAAGGCCGGCCGGATTTTCTATGTGCCCGGCGAACATGATGTCCTCAACGACAACGGCAAACAGTATCGCGACCGGTTCGGCCGGGGCAGTCAGGGGGACGGCTGGTACAGCTTCGATCACAAAGGCGTCCATTTTATCGGGCTGGTCAACGTGATGAACCTGAAACCCGGTGGCCTGGGTTACCTGGGATACGACCAATTGGAGTGGCTGGAAGACGACGTTGCCCATTTGTCCGACAGCACGCCCATCGTCGTATTTGCGCACGTGCCGCTTTGGACGGTTTATCCCGATTGGGGATGGGGCACGGACGACGCCGGTCAGGCACTTTCGTATCTGAAGCGCTTCGGGTCGGTCACTGTGTTGAATGGCCACATTCATCAAGTCCAACAGAAGATCGAAGGCAATGTCAGTTTTCACACCGCCATGTCCACCGCCTTCCCGCAGCCGCGCCCGGGCACCGCGCCGTCGCCCGGCCCGATGAAAGTCCCCGCCGACAAGCTGCGCTCGGTGTTGGGCCTGACGAGCGTCAACTATGTTCAGGGAGAGAACGCGCTGGCGATCGTTGACTCAACTCTGGCCGGTTCTTGAAACATTGAGACCGGGGAATGACGATGAATGTAAAAATCGAAATGGGCCCTCCGCAAAACTCAATTTATCCGATAGCAGCCGACGCAAGCCGGCTCCATTCTTCATGGATTTTCAATAAGATCAGAGCGGACTTGCGTTCACGGCTACAGTCTTGCGGCAGTCTCAAAACGCTGCTTGGGAAGCTGGCAGCCGTTGCAGTCTTGTTTTTGCCATTCAGCTCACTGGCCGGCGATACCATGACGAATTCAGTTCAAGTGACCATTGACAACTTCAATTTCACGCCGCCAGCCCTGACCGTTCCCGTCGGCACGAAGGTGACCTGGGTGAACCAGGACGACGTGCCCCACACGGTTACGAGCGACGACAAACTTTTTGGTTCACGAGCCTTGGACACCGACGACAAGTTTTCATTCACATTTCAAGCTCCCGGCACCTATCCCTACTATTGTTCGGTGCATCCCAAGATGACCGGGAAGATCATCGTGAAATGAGCGGCGAAGCGCGGAGCCGCCGTTGTCATACGGTGGAATCCGCTGTAATGGCGTCTCTGTGGCGAATACCTTGCGGCGGGCGAGCGTACTTGCGGGTCGTAATTTAATTTGCAGTGAGGCGAGGCTTTGTTGGGCCAAGGCAAAGAAAGCCGCAAAAAACCACCAGAGGCACAAAAGGGAATCGCCCTGCGCCTTTTGCGCCTTTTCGCGGCAAAAAGTTTGATTTGCTTTCAGGGGAGGATGAGCCGCGGCGAACGCGATCGAACTTGAAAGTCCGGACGGCATTTGTGTTAATCCGTGAAATTCGTGTCAGAAAGCCGTTCCACTTACGGTTTCAGTTTGGGCATTGCCTCGGGGTGACTTGTTGGCCATGCTTCCGGGAACCAAACCGTCCCACAATCATGAAACGAATTCTGCTCCTCCTCGGTCTCACCTGTGTCAGCGCCTGCGGCCAGAAATTTCCTGATCTGGCCCTGACGCCGCCCATGGGCTGGAACAGTTGGAACAAATTCGGCAGCGCGGTGAACGAGGAACTGATCCGGCAAACCGCCGATGCGATGGTTTCCTCGGGCATGAAAGACGCGGGCTACGAGTACATCAATATTGACGACACGTGGCAGGGGGAGCGAGACAGCCAGGGATTCATTCAGGCCGATTCCAAGAAGTTTCCTTCCGGGATGAAAGCGCTGGCCGATTACATCCATGCCAAAGGCTTGAAACTGGGCATTTACTCGGATGCCGGCGCGAAAACCTGCGGCGGATTTGCCGGCAGCCGGGGACACGAGTCTCAGGACGCCCGGACGTATGCGCAATGGGGCGTTGATTACCTGAAGTATGACTGGTGCGGCTGTGAGGATTTGAACGCCAAAGGCGCCTATACCACAATGCTGGATGCGCTCCACGCGGCGGGCCGGCCGATCGTTTTCAGCATTTGCGAGTGGGGCAATAACAAGCCATGGGAGTGGGGCGGTGAGGTCGGCAATCTATGGCGCACGACCGGTGATATTTATCCCTGCTTCGATTGCAAGGAAGACCACGGCACGTGGTATCAGTGGGGTGTGCTGCAGATTCTGGATCAGCAGGCGGGGTTGCGAACGTATGCCGGTCCGGGCCATTGGAACGACCCGGACATGCTGGAAGTGGGCAATGGCATGACCACGAATGAGGACCGCGCGCACTTTTCCATGTGGTGCCTGCTGGCCGCGCCGCTCATTGCCGGAAACGATTTGCGCAGCATGTCCCCGGAAACGTCGGAAATCCTGACGAACAAAGACGCCATCGCGGTTGACCAGGACAAACTGGGGATTGAAGGATTCCGGTATTCCTCGGACGCCGTATGGGAGGTCTGGTTCAAACCGTTGGCGGACGGAGACTGGGCGATGGTTGTGCTCAACCGCACGACCCGGCCGCAGAAGGTCTTTTTCAATTGGAAGAATGAGAAGGTCAGCGACGACCTTTCCAGGCGCGAGGCCGCCTTTGACACGACCATTTACGGCGTTCGCGACCTGTGGACGAAGCAGGATTTGGGCACCACGGAGAAACCGCTTAATGCTGAATTACCGGGGCATGATGTTCTGATGTTGCGGCTCCACAAACCTTGAATTAGTACCGTGGACAACAGTAAACGTCTTTAAATGACGAACATTGCGACGTATCAGATTCAAGACGCCACTCCCATGACGAGACTGTGATTAATCGCAATTTATTTGCTAGTCACTTTTGCCATTATTTTCATCATCTTTTTCCGAAAGAGGAAATAACTGTGGGGGATAAATTGACACCAATTTATTCCGATGATCTGGACCAATCTCGAAGCTTTTTCGCTTGTCGCCGAATGGCGGGCGTTGCAGTATCCCGCCCGCCAGCCATTAACCCCAAAACATAGAAAGAATATGAACCAAGCAAAACGTATAACCTGGTGGTCGTGCGGGTCGCTGATTTCAACGCTCGCGATGTTTTTAGTCGTCGGTTGCCAGTCCACCAAACCGGAACCCAAACCGGCAACCCTAACCGCAACTGCACCGGCCGCTGCGCCGACCGCTGCGCCGACCGCGACCGCTAAAATCATCCGCATTGATGCCGGCTCGGACACCAACTATGTTGATTCCGAAGGCAATGTCTGGCTGGCCGATCAAGGTTTTGCCGATGGGGAAGTGATCAGCCGGGACGCTGACCTGCCCGTTGCCAATACGAAGGACCCCGCGCTGTATCGGACCGAGCATTATGATATGACGTCCTTTTCCGAGAACGTTCCCAACGGCAAATACAAGGTGATATTGCATTTTGCTGAAACCTACGAAGGGATCACCGGCCCGGGCGATCGGGTGTTCTCCTTCAATGTCGGCGGGCAACACGAATTCAAGGACTTCGATATCTGGGCCAAGGCGGGCGGGCCGCAAAAGGCCTATGACGTAACGGTGGACGACGTGGAGGTTACGGATGGCAAACTGGCCATCACTTTCACGGCCAACGTGCAAAGTCCCGCGATCGACGCGATTGAAATCATCCCGGTCCAGTAGTTTCGGCTGCGGGAGTTTTTCCGGTTGGCGGGATTCAGTGTTGTTCGATCGGCGCGGGTTTGCCTTGCCGCAGGGCGGGCAGCCAGCCGCTGTAGCGGCGCTGATTGTAATAGCTTTGCGTTCCGTGTTCGTCCTGATGGCCGGACTTTGGCAGGATGACCACTTCTTTCGGGGAAGTCATTTCGTTTACTGCCGCCAGAACGCTTGAGGGCGGGCAGGTTTCATCTCTCAGCCCCAGGCCGACCAGCACCGGACATTTAATGTGCCGCGCGAAGTTGGCAATGTCATAATAGCGGCTCGCGTCACGCACTTTCGCCGGGTCTTTGCCTTCCGTGTTGAAATACCACTGCGGCCAGCCCGGCGCGCGGCCAACTTCAGGCGCCAGCGTGTCGCCATTCGCCGGCACCAATGCCAGGGCCGCGGTAATGTCCTTGGGATGCAACCCGGCGATCATGATGGTCTGTTGCCCGCCCTGACTGTCGCCCATGACCACCAGCGTCCTGCCGTTCCAATCCGGCCGTGTTTTCAGGTATTCCACCGCGCGATAGCAGGACAAGTACATGCGCAGATAGTAGCTGGTGTTGCGGTCGTCGTTGCCAATGGACCAGTAATCCTTGAGCGGCCCGGCGAATTGTTCCTGGTAAAACTCCGCCGGCTTATCAATCGGCAAGTCGTGAGGCTCAGTATTCAGCGCCAGCCAGCCCTCCGCCGCCCGGTCGGTCACCCAGCTTTTCTGCAATCCGTAAACACCCGCCCATTGAACAATGAGCAGTGCGGGGAACTTTTCACCTTTTTCCGGCCGGGCGATCTGGCCCTGGATATGAGTTCCGCGGATGTTGTTCATGGTGATTTTCCAATAAGCCACGCCCGGTTTTCCACTGGCTTCCGCTTCAAGTTTTGGCTCGGTCGGGACTTTTTTCAGTTCCATTATTTTGGCCTTCCAGAACGCGTCGAAATCGGCCGGCATTGACGCGGCGGGCATGATACGGTGCGGCGCCGCCACCGCGCCGCCCGTGGCCCGGTTGGCGGCGTTCTCCGGCTGCCATCGCACCTCGACCAGCAGAGTGCCCGGCGCATCGAACTTGGTTTCGATGCCAGCGGTATGGTTGCTGAAGCTCAGGTCGCCTTGCCCCACTTCCTTCAGACCGCCGCTTTTGAGGAGGTAATGGGCCGCTGGTGCATTGGATTCGCCTTTCCATTCAACCGTCCAATGAACGGTGTCCCCGATTTGGTACACGCCATCGGGCCGGTCGAGCGCAACCGTCATTTGGGCGCGACCGGAATTCACCAGCAGCAAGGCGACTAGAGCAAGGATCAGGAGCGGGAAGGATTTGGTTCGCATGGGCCGCACGATATACAACGGGGTTTTATCCGGGCCAGAACTAAATATCCGATCCGCACGGCGCAACTCGCCGCCGGCTCGATCAATCCCGATGGCTGTATTCCTGAATGGCCGCCCGCCACCACGGGGCGAGCGATTCGTCGGGGCGCAACCAGGCTTGTTGATGCAACCGGACCATCGCGTGCGCGTCGGTCATGATCAGAAGCCGTTCCGCGGGGGTCAATTGGGCCGGGCCTTCGGCCAGCAATTTTTTTCCGAGGGTCCGCACTTCTTCACGTCCGGTGCCGAGCCGGGTCAGTTGCTCGGCATAAACGGGATTCAATCGTTTTTCGCGGAGCAGTGAAACATGAATCGCATTGACGTACGGATCCAACACCGCTTCGGCCAGCCCGGAATAAGGCAGGCGCGGCGTGGTGTCGTCGGTCATCTCGTGGATTCTCAACTGCGAGCGCAACGAAACAAGTTCGACCGGCGGTTGGGTTTCTTCCGGAGTCAGAAACAGTCCGAATTTTCGTGCGCGCGCGCCGGGGTTGCGGCGGCTGGTCCACACGCTGAGCGGGATGGAAAGGACCATGCCGGTGAACACGGGGGTGAACCACCAGAACAGGATCTGATTTAACCGCCACATGAGTATGCCCCAGACTAGGCCGATGAGCGTGTGGCCCCAATGCCGTCGGATGGCAGACAACCACGTCGTGCCATCCGGACCCCGTTTTTGCTGGCTCCAGCCCACACTGGCGCCGAACAGATTCGTAACCACGAATCGCGTATGCCAGAGCATCAGCAATGGCGCGTGGAGCGTGGAAAAAATGGTTTCGCCCACGACACCCACCGTGGTCCGGGCCAGGCCCCCGAAGGCGCGGCGGCGTTCCCAATCAAACGCCAGGTCAATCAGCGCCAGCGCCTTTGGCAGGAACAGAACCGCCATGCAGATGCAGAAAATCAAAAATGCGTTGGCGGTGCCACTGAGGTTGGTCAAGTAACCGTGCACCGTGATTTCCGACAGGCCGGTGTATTTTTGATACCAATGGATCCAACTGAACATCAGCAAAAACAGCAGCCATAACGGCCCGGCGAGATAGCCGCAAATGCCCAGCAACAGATGCAGCCGGTTCACCCCCCGCAGGCCCCGGGCGAACAAGACGAGGCCGTGTTGCAGATTGCCCTGGCACCAGCGGCGTTCCCGCTGCGCGTTCTCTATCATGCCCTGCGGCACTTCCTCGTAACTGCCTTCCAGATCGTAGGCGAGCCATACCTCCCAGTTCGCCCGCGATAAGAGCGCCGCTTCGACGAAATCATGACTGAGAATCTGGCCGCCGAACGGTCTGTGCCCGGGCAACTGCGGCAGGTCGCAGAACTGCATGAAGGGTTCGGTGCGGATCATCGCATTGTGCCCCCAGTAATTGCCCTGGTTGAGCGCCCAGTAATTCAATCCGGCGATGAACACGGGCGCGTAGAGGCGGTTGGAGAATTGCTGAATGCGGCCGAAAAGCGATTCCGCGTTGACCAGCGCCGGGACGGTTTGAATCAAACCGACGTTCGGATGCGCCTCCATCAGCTTGACCAGATCCACGAGCGTTTCGCCGCGCATGACACTGTCGGCGTCACAGACCAGGAAGTAGCGGTAACGACGGCCCCAGGCGTTGAGGAAGTCGCGAACGTTGCCGCTTTTACGACCTTCATTGTCCGTCCGGCGGCGGTAATAAATGCGTCCCAGGGCGTCCAGTTCGCGGATCAATTCATACCAAAACCGCTCTTCCTCCACCCATTTGTCCGGATCCGTTGAGTCGCTGAGAATGAAAAAGTCGAAGTGCTCGAGCTGGCCGGTTTTTTCGAGCGATTCGTAGGTGGCGCGCAAGCCTTCGTAAACACGCACGATGTTTTCATTGTAGATGGGAAAGACAATGGCGGTGCTGGTGCCGGCAATGCTTTGTGCGCGATAATCGGTTCGCGTGATCCGCCGGCGGTCGCCGAAAATGCGCAGGATAAAGCCGAACACCCCGTGCACACCGCCGATGGCGATCAACAAAAACAGGATGACAAACAAAACCAGCAGAATGGTGCGCGAAGCCGACCAGCCGGTGCGCCAGAGCAAATCGGCGAAGAGCATGGATACCAGGCCGGTGAGCAGAAAGGCGGATGAAAAGAAGATAAACACGCGCCAGCCGCGATACAGGCGGGGCAGGGGGGTCACTACCGGGGGCGGCCGGTCCGAGTCGGAAGCGGACTGGGAAGCGGCCCCAGGCATGGTTCAATGCGTAAAATGGAAAATCGTGACCAGGGCCAGGATGAACAACGTCCAGGCCGCCGCCATTTTCAGATAGGGAATCCGGCCCAGGTTCGTCAGGGTCGTAATAGGACCAAGGTCAAACGGTCGCGGTGTCATTTTGGAAAGCTGAAAGCCCGGGCCGGCGCGCAGGTAGGCATCGCGCATGGAATGGACAAATTCCTCCGGCCAGGGCGGCGGGCGGAGAAATTGATCCTGCCATTGGCCGGGCATGTCCGCGAGGAGCAGCGCCAGTCGGCCGCGCGTGGAGAGCATCTGGTCGGCGTTGGTGGGCGGTTCGTGCAATACTTCGGCAAACCACTCCGTCACAATCCGGTCCATTTCCTCGGCGGCAATCTGGGTGGCGGAGCGGTCGGGTTCGACCGGGGCGCGCTTCATGGCGCGTTCGAGCACGCGGAGCACCAACTGGCCCAACAGCGCCTTGTTGCGAATCCGCAGGGCGTGGAAATAATTTTCCACCTTGACGTAGGCGGCGTTCCACTCTTCCAAAGGGCGGCCGGCCAGTCTGCCGGAGATGTCGGTCAACGTGCCCGGGCCGGTTATGGGGGACTCCATTGGTAGGTCCATGTTTCGCTTAGTATATTCGTTCCACGCTGCAGCGTGCACCGCAGATCCACCGGATCGGTGTTACCCGGTTTGGGCTGCATCTTCAACACGACCCGCCACGTGTTGAGGAAAGTATTGCGCAAAACCTGATTCCACACAATCGCGGCGTTGGTGCTGCAACTGGCAATGGCCTCCGGCGGAGAGTTCTCGGGAATTGTGTCCAGTTTGGGTCCGGTAAAATCAATCATGATGAGGCGGGTGTTGGCGTTGTCCGCATCGAGACCGAGGCGCGTGCTCGTCACCCGGTTCTCCGAAAGTTTCAAATCCGCGTCACCGCTTTCCCAGTAGAGGGTGTAATCAAAACGGTAAGGCTGCATCGGTGCCGGTTTGTTTTTCGGGTCCCAGAACGCCACGATGTTATCCAGCCCTTCGTAGTTGGCGCTCAATTCGACCAGATGCAGGTCGCCTTCACCCCAATCGCCATGCGGTTGGACCCAGACGCTGGGTTCCTGTTGAAAGAGGTTGAACATGTCCTGATAGGCCGCGAAGGAACGCTCGCGCTGCAACAGGCCAAAGCCGCGAATGTCTGGCGCGGAAAACACCTGGTGCCGCAGGATGGCCGGATTGTCGAGCGGTCGCCAGAGCACCTCGCCGTTGCTCATGTGCACCAGCAGGCCGTCGGCGTCGTGCACCTCCTGGCGATAATCGTCAAACTTGCGTTCCGAATTCTTGCCGAACCAGAACATGCTGGTCAGCGGCGCCAGGCCGATGGTCTTGACCGGCAGTTTCCGTTGCGGGTTCGCCTCGAGAATTTCCTTGGGTTCGCGCAGAAAGATCACCGCCTCGATGTCCGCCGTGGTCATTTCACCCGGATGAATGATGAATTGGTATGCGCCGGTGCAACTGACGCTGTCGAGCAGGGCAAACAGCGTTAATTCCTGGTCATCCGGTCGCGGTTTGCCGAGCCACCAGTCGGTAAAGATGGGGAATTCCTCCGGGCGATCCATTTCACCGCAATCCAATGCCAGGCCGCGCGCCGACTGGCCGTACCGCTGATCCTTGCCCAGCAACCGGAAATAACTCGCACCCAGGAAGGCGCCCAGCTCGTCCCATTGATTCGTCTGGTTCAGTGGATATAAAACCCGGAAGCCGGCGTAGCCGGTGTTGGCGGGAATCTGATTTTCAATGTTCAGACCGCCGTAATCAAAGAAATCCTCCACGAACCGGATGGGTTGCAGATGAGTTGCCGTGAATTCATACACGTGCACCGGCTCCTGATAGAGATAACCCGGATGGAAAAACTCGATGCGGAACGGCAGGTTTTCCACCCGCCATAAGGCCTGGCTGCGGCGGAAACGAATCTGCCGGTACTTGTCGTAATCGAGATTGTCCTGTCGCAACACCTTGGGCAGGTCGGCGCGCGGCGAATGGAAGGGATGATGCGCCCGTTCCTCGGCGAGCTTGGTGACATAACCCAGGTTCACCTCGCCGGATTCGAGACTAGCCGCAACTCGTCCGGTCAGGGCCATCACCATCGTTAAAATCAGGCAACTACGTCGCCACATTCAGGCTAAGGAGAACCGAAGTGGGGGCAATTTGCAAGTTCAGCGCGAAACCTTCTGAGCAACAAAAAGTTAGCGTGATAATTTCGATTATTTAATCCAACGTCTGCCGATAGCGCTTGATACCAATGGTCAGCATCAGCACTAGGAATAGGCCAATCGGCCAGAGATCGGGAGCCACGTCCGCCAGCCCATTCCCTTTCAATAAGATTCCGCGCACGACGCGCAGGAAATGGGTGAGCGGCAGGACTTCGCCCACGTCCTGCGCCCAGCCGGGCATTCCGCGAAACGGAAACATATAACCGGACAACAGCAGCGAAGGCAGGAAGAAGAAAAACGCCATCTGCACCGCTTGAAGCTGGTTTTTGGCAATGGTCGAAAAGGTAATGCCAACGGCGAGGTTCGCCACGATAAACAGGAACGCCAGCACCAGCAGCAGCGGTATGCTGCCCACAATCGGCACACTGAATAGATATCGCGACGCCAGCAGAATCAGAAAAATCTGAATGTAACCAACGGTGATGTACGGCACAATTTTGCCAATCATCACCTCGCCGGGACGCGCCGGGGTGGACAGGAGATTTTCCATCGTGCCGCGCTCGCGCTCCCGGGTGATGGCCAGCGCGGTGATGATGATCATCGTCATGGTCAGCATCACGCCCATGAGACCGGGTACAATGTTGTATTGGGTGTTGTTTTCCGGGTTATATTGCTGGTGTACCACCAGATTAAATGGCGCCGCGGCGCCTTGCAGTCTGGCCAGCGGTCCGGTGAGGTCGCGGTCCAAAACCGTGGTGACGAGCAAATTGACCGCCCCGACGGCATAACCAACGGCGGAGGGGTCCGTCGCATCGGCTTCCAGAAGCAAATCCGGCTTTTCCCCGCGCAACAATTTCCGGGAAAAATCCACCGGAATGTCCACGGCGAATTGGACTGTGCCCCGGGCGAGCATTTTCTGAATATCCGCCTCATTTTTCGCTTCGCGAACGACATCAAAGTAGCTGCTGTTACGCAGGCCCCAGACGATGGTCCGGGAGAACACGCTGTTATCTGCGGAATAAACGGCCGTGGGCAGGTGTTTGGGATCCGAGTTGATGGCGTAGCCGAAGAGCACCAGTTGGAGCAGGGGAATGCCGACCATCATGCCGAAGGTCAGCCGGTCGCGACGCATCTGGATGAATTCCTTGCTGACCACCGCCCAGAACCGCCGCCCGTTGAACTCGATCCGTGTCAAGGGAGGGCCCTTTCCGAAACATTCAACAACCAACATGCAACGCCCAACGTCCAAGCGATGCCTGAATAGAGCGCCGTTGCATGTTCGATGTTGAACGTTGAATGTTGAAGGTTTCCCATCGGTTCACGAAAAATTGTCCTTGGCCGTTTCCATCAGGCTGATAAACACGTCCTCCAGCCCGGATTCGATCTCTTGCCACCGATACGCGCCGTTCATCCACGAACCCAGGCTTTCGCGCAATCTCCCCGCGTCGCGACCGCTGATATGCAGCGTGACGCCGAACGCGACGACCTGTTCCACGCCGGGTTGTCCCCGGATTTTATCCGCCAACGCCGGCAAATCCGGCCCGGTGACTTCCCAAGTGGTCAGTCCGGCGGCCCGCACTACTTCCTCGACACTGCCGCGGGCCAGCAGGTTGCCGTAGGCGATGTAAGCCAGACGATGGCAACGCTCGGCTTCATCCATGTAATGCGTGGTAATAAGCACCGTCAGGCCCTCCGCGGCGAGCTTGTGAATTTCCTCCCAAAAATCGCGGCGCGCCTTGGGGTCCACGCCGGCGGTCGGTTCGTCGAGCAGGAGAAGTTGGGGCTCGTGAATCAGGCACGCCGACAAGGCCAGCCGTTGTTTCCAACCGCCGGAAAGGGTGCCGGCGAGTTGCCGGCGGCGTGCGGTCATGCCGAGACGCTCCAAGCTGCGCTCCACGGCAGGTCGGCGCTGCGGCACACCATAAATGCGCGCGACAAAATCCAGGTTTTCCTCGATAGTCAGGTCCTCATAAAAGCTGAACCGTTGCGTCATGTAACCGATGTTCCGCTTGATTTCCCGTGGTTCACGGCGGATGTCGTAGCCCAGGCAGCGCCCACTGCCGGCGTCGGGTGTCAGCAGGCCGCAAAGCATTCGCAAAAAGGTGGTCTTGCCGCTGCCGTTCGGGCCGAGGAATCCGTAAATCTCACCGCGCTGCACCTGCATGGGGATATTATTCACGACCGTGCGGTCGCCAAACCGCTTGGTGATGCCTTGCACGTCAATGACAAGGTCGGAGGAGTTCATTTCAACATTGCTGACGTTGAATGGTTAAACAGGCACCTGGTTAAATCGGTTGCGGACATTGCTCACTTATTTAGCGCGTTTGACCGGTGGCTCATTCCACCGGCAACCTCACATCCACCGGCTGGCCGGGGCGGAGGTTTGCGGCATCCGCCGGTGAGAATTTGGCCTCGATCATGTAAACGAGTTTGGCGCGGTTTTCCTGGCTGTAAATCACCGGCGGCGTGAACTCGGCCTGCGTCGAAAGGTAATTCACGGTCGCCGAATAATCGCGTTTGCCGCCGTCAAAGATCACTTGGACACCCTGGCCGGGCTTGATTTTCGGCAGGACCTTCTCCGGCACAAAAAAGCGCACCTTGAGATTGGCGGGCGGCAGAAGCTGGACCACCGGGCTGCCCGTCGCCACCCATTCACCCACGCGATACAGGGTGTCCTGCACATATGCGTTCGTGGGCGCAAACTGTTCCTTCTGTTCGAACGACCAGTTGGCTTTGGCCAGCGCGGCGATTTGGGCTTCGACCTGCGCCTGATCGGCGTCGCGCTGCGCCCGGGCTTGATCCAGTTCCTCTGCGGAAATCACGCCCTGATCGCTGCGCAGTTGCTCGCGGCGGGCATATTCTGCCTGGGAAAGCGCAAGGTTGGCCTTTGCTTGCGCCAGATTATTGCCGGCCTGACGGGCGGCATCGGCCTCGGATCGGCGCTCCAGTTGAAACAGCCATTGGCCGGACCGGACCCGGTCACCCCGCGCCACACCCAGCTTTTCCAGCGTGCCACTCAGCGGCGACGCCACGTACACGTATTCGCCTTCGATGTAGCCTTGAAACTGATTCGACGGGTTCGGCGAGCAGCCGGCGAGGAGGATCGCGGCCAGCCCCAGAATGCCGAATGACGAAATCGAACTCCCGAAAGCTGTCGGGGAAGCATCGCGAAATCCGGATGCCGAATGTCCAATCGCACGCCAAACCTCCATTCGGCGCGCGACCTGGGTCATTCTGGATTCCTTCGTCATTCGCATTTGGGAATCAGTCATGCCAGTCACCATTACCGTTTTCCTGAATTAACAAGATTTGAGTTGACATGTCAAACAAATGTTTTAATTATTTGTTTGAAACATGAATTTGAAATCGTTGTCCAGCGTTGAGGCCCCGGCGCATGACGAAACGCGGGGCCTGCTTCTGGAAGCGGCGGGTGAGGTGTTTGCCGAGATCGGCTTTCGCAACGCCACCGTGCGCGAAATCTGCCGGCGGGCGGGCGCCAACGTCGCCGCCGTCAACTATCATTTTGGCGACAAGGAAACCCTTTATGCCGAAGTTTTGCGTGATTCGCAGCAAAAGGCATTTGAAAAGTATCCGCCGTTGCTCGGGGTGGCGTCGGACGCGCCGCCGGAGGAAAAACTGCGCGCGTTCATCCGGTCTTTTCTGCTCCGGATTTTCGACAGCGGTTCCGTCACCCGGTTTGGCAAGATCATGTCGCGTGAAATGGTGGAGCCGACCGGGGCGCTGGATTTGTTGCTCGAAGCGCGGATCCGGCCGATGGCCGACCTGCTTCGCGGCCTGGTGGCGAATATCCTCAGCCGTCCGTCTGCTGACGAACAGGTCCGATTGTGTTGTTTCAGCATCGTCAGCCAGTGTGTTTTTTTTCATCATTGCCGGACGATGATCACGCGGCTGTTTCCCGAGCAACGGTTGGACGCCGCCGCCGCGGAACAACTGGCCGGGCATATCGCACGCTTCTCGCTTGCCGCGATGAAACACTTACCCGACCCTGAAGCGCTCCGGTCCCGACGGGTGCCGACGGCGCGCCGGCGGCGTTGAACGATTTTGAAAAATATGAAAATGAGCCAAAAAATTCTCTCTACGAATCGGGTAGGGCTGATCTGCCGGTCGGCCCCGACACGCAGCCGCGTGCGCCTGCCAGGGTTCCGGAGTTCAACGTTCGAACCTTTTCGAGGAATTCTGTCCATCTGGCTATTGATGTTATGTCTTGCCGCCGGGGGGAACGCCGCGGCCCAGAGTGCCGCCGCCGACACCAATGCGCCATCGTGGATCACGCGGCCGCTGGCGCTGGTGGATTGCCTGAATCTGGCGCTGAGCCAAAACGCGACGATTCTCAAGGCCAAAAGCGACTTGCAGGCGAACTACGGCATTGTGATCCAAACCCGCGCCGTGGCGCTGCCCCAAGTGATTGCCTCCGGCCAATACAAGAGGACCGAGCGCGGCGCGATTGAGAATCTTCAATTACCGGGTTCACCGTTGCAGTTGGAGTTGCCGGATCAAAACTGGAACGCGGGCATTCAGATCGTACAATCCATTTATACCGGGGGGAAAATGGTTGCTGCCGTCCGCGCCGCCCGGTTGACCCGGGAGCAGTCCTTGTTGCAATATCAAACCGTCGTGCAGGACACGCTGCTAAGCACGCGGCTGGCTTATTACGATGTGCTGCTGGCCGGCCAACAAATCGTCGTGCATGAGGCGTCCGTGGAGCTGCTTTCCAAAGAGCTCGAGGATCAGCAAAGCCGGTACAATGCCGGCACGGTGCCGCATTTCAACGTGTTGCGTGCCGAAGTCGCCGTGGCCAACGAACGCCCGGCCTTGATTCGGGCGCGGAACGATTATCGCATCGCCAAAAACAACCTGGCCAATCTCCTCGGCTACAATCTGCCGCGTGATATTTGGGAGGACATTCCGCTGCACCTGTCGGATAAACTCGAAGCCCAGCCGTACCGGATTGACCTGCCCCAGGCCATTGAGGAGGCATTGGCCAATCGCACTGAACTTGCCGCCTTGCGCAAAACGGAAGCATTGCAGCGTGAAAACGTGGTCAGCGCCCGGTCGGGTTACCAGCCGACGGTGCAGGTTTTTGCCGGCTATGGTTGGTACAATGCGCAATACACGCCGCCAGTTGACCTCGATCACGACATCCACGGCTGGAACGCCGGGGCGCAATTGAGCTGGGACATCTTTGACGGAATGCTGACCCGAGGAAAAGTGGCGCAAGCCCAGGCACTTTACGAGAAATCCAAGACCGATGTGGAAGACATGGGACGCCAAATCGAGCTGGAAGTGCGCACGGCGTATTCCCAGTTCGTTGAGGCGCAAGAAGTCTTGGATTCGCAAAAAACCGTCCAAGCGGAGGCGGAGGAAGCCCTGCGCGAAGCCGAGGCGCGAGCTGAGGCCGGTACCGGCACGCAACTGGACGTGCTGGACGCCCAGACCTCGCTCACCCAGGCGCGCACGACGGAAATTCAGGCATTGCACGATTATGCCACCGCCCGTGCCCGGCTCGAACGGGCGATTGGCGCGGACCTGGCGCAAACGCAGAATCCGAAATCTTGATTTGCCATTGACGGCATCGTCGGCTTTGGGGGATTTTTACGGGGCTATGGCAAAAATTCAAAGGGCACTACTCTCCGTTTCCGATAAAACCGGGCTGGTTCCACTGGCACAGACTCTTGCGGCGGCGGGCATCGGGCTGATTTCCACCGGTGGCACCGCCAGGGCGCTGCGCGAGGCCGGCCTGGCGGTAAAGGACATCAGCGAACACACCCGCTTTCCCGAAATGCTCGACGGTCGCGTCAAAACGTTACACCCGAAAGTTCACGGCGCACTGCTTTTTATCCGGGGCAACGCCCAGCATGAAGCCGCCGTCCAGGAGCACAATATTCAGCCGATCGATCTCGTGGTGGTAAACCTTTATCCGTTCGAGCAAACGGTGGCGAAACCGGACGTATCGCTCCGTGATGCGATTGAAAATATTGACATCGGCGGGCCGTCCATGCTCCGGAGCGCGGCCAAAAACCACGACAGCGTGACGGTGGTGGTGGATCCGCTCGATTACGACGAGGTGGCAAGACAAATCTCCGAAACCGGCAATACCACCCTGGAACTGCGCCGGGAATTGGCGGCCAAAGTGTTCGCGCGAACCGCGGCTTACGACGCGGCGATTGCCGCACATCTGAATTCGGAATTCGGAATTCGGAATTCGGAATTGCCGGCGTCACTTTCGATTTCCGCGCCACTGGCCCAGCCGTTGCGTTACGGTGAAAACCCGCACCAGAAGGCGGCGCTTTACGGCAAATTCCGCGAATTTTTCCAGCAACTGCAGGGCAAGGAACTTTCCTACAACAACATTCTGGATTTGACGGCCGCGGCAAATTTAATCGCTGAGTTTGCCGGCGAGCCGCCGACGCTGGCAATTCTCAAACACATGAATCCCTGCGGTGTGGGGCAGGGTGCGAACTTGCGCGAGGCGTGGGACAAGGCGTTTGCGACGGACAAACAGGCGCCCTTTGGCGGGATCATTGCCGTGAACCGCACGCTGGACGGCGTCTGTGCGGACGCCATCGCGGAAATTTTCAGCGAGGTCATCATCGCACCGGATTTTTCGGCCGAAGCGCTGGCGACACTGCAAAAGAAGAAAAATTTGCGGTTGATGAAAATGCCGGGTTGGACGGCTCGTGGGCACGCCCGCCCAGCCAATGAATTTGACGTCCGGAGCGTCGGCGCCGATTCTTTTTTGTTGCAGGAGCGCGACTCAAGGCTGACGACGGCGAACGATTTGAAAATCGTCACGCAGCGGCAGCCGACAGAGGCGGAATTGAAGGCGATGCTTTTTGGCTGGCGTATCGTCAAGCATGTGAAGTCGAACGCGATTGTTTATACGGCGTCAGACCGGACGCTGGGCGTCGGCGCGGGCCAAATGAGCCGTGTGGACGCGAGCCGGATTGCGGTCTGGAAGGCGGGCGAGGCGAACCTCTCGCTCAAAGGCGCCGTGGTTTGCAGCGATGCCTTCTTCCCGTTTCCCGACGGTTTAATTGCCGCGGCGGAGGCGGGTGCGACGGCGGCGATTCAACCGGGAGGTTCGGTACGTGATGCGGAAGTGATTGCGGCGGCGGATGAGCGGAACGTGGCCATGGCGTTCACCGGCCTCCGGCATTTCCGGCATTAAGCCAAAGGCACAAGGAAGACTGCAAAAGGCAGGAATCATCGCCCGCGGCGGATTCCTGCATTCTTGATTTTGCCTTCTGCGTTTACTGGAGCAACCAGTAAATGAGTGCGAATTGGCCGAGCAGGACAATGACCAGGAGCGCCCAAACGAATCTTTCCCGCAACCACAACCCGCGCTGGCGGGCGGCCGCGAGCCAGAATTGCAGTTTGGCCGAGCCAAGGGTGATGGTGTCGCCATTGCGGAGCAACGCGACCTGGACCGGTTGATTGTTGATCATGACCAGGGCGTTCGGCGCAGCGGCGACCTTGAAACCTTCCCGCCGGTGAAAATCCAGGGTCAAATGTTGATCCCACGTGCCATCATCATTCAATTGCAGGTCATTCCCGCTGGCGCGGCCGATGCGAAAAGGAAAACGGCGGACCACCGATTGACTGCCCGCCTTTTTTCCGGCCAGAATACGAAGTTCAATCATCAGAAAATCCGGCGCGGCACCTGGATTTGATCGCCGGGATAAACGGGCGGGTCCAGCGTCGGGTCTTGCAAAGCCTTAACACAGTTGACGGTGATGACCTCACCGTTGTGGCGGATGAGTTTGACCCTTTTGCGATTGGCATAGTCAGTGAAGTCGCTGGCTGCTTGAATGGCTTTGGTGACCGTGGTTTCACCGACGTAAAGTTGGCGGCCGGGCTGTTTCACTTCTCCGCCCACGTAGAAAACGCGCTGCGGAGAACTAACCGTGACGGTCAATCGCACGTAGTACTTGGGTACGTAGAGATCGTGGATGTCGTTTTGCAATTCCCCCGCCGTTTTGCCCAGTGCCCGAACCGGGCCGATGTAGGGAAGAGTAATGTTGCCGTCTTCCGTAATGGTTTGGACATTCTCCGGGATTGGTGTAGCTGTGCCCGAATAGTCCACAGTAACGGTGTCACCCACATGAAAACGGGCGGCCGTCAAATCACTGGATGCGGCTTCCGCCGGTGTGGTTCCGGTGGTTCCGGTGGTTCCGGTAGTTCCTGACGGTGCCCCCGCCAACGCCGAAGGCGGCTGGGGGCTGTCAGAAAACAGAATATCGTTGTTGGACGACGATGAACATCCATTGAAGAGGAGTCCCGCTGCCAGAAGTGCCCAAGCCTGCCATTTCAGGCGCGACAGTTGCCAGAAAAATTTCATTAACCTAATGCTCGCCAATTTCGCCGCACAATCAATACTTTTGTTTGATGCCGATTTTATTCGGGTCGTCCGCGGTGCTTGGAGTCGTGGCTTCCACTTCGTCTTCGTTGCGCGAATAGTAGTAATAATAGCCTTCGTCCTGCGACATGGTGATGTTGTTCAGCACAATACCAACCAGATTGCCGCCGGCTTTTTCGATCAATTGCTTGGCGCGAATGTTCATCGGTTGCGGGTAACGGCGATATTGGATGACCTGAATGGCCATGTCCACTTCGCTGGCGAGCACTGCGGCATCACTGACACCCAGAATGGGCGGCGAATCAAAAAACACAAAATCGTAGCGCTGCTTCAATTCGAGAATCAGGTTTTTCATCTGCGGCGAATTGAGGATGCTCATCGAGCTGCTCGGCAGTTTGCCGCTGGCCATGAAATCGAGCATCGGCACGGGCGTGGTTTGAATGACTTCCTCCAAGGAGTTTTGTTTCAGCAGATAATTGGTCAAACCAACGTTATTGCTGACACGAAGTATTTTGTGGAGGGTTGGGCGGCGGAGGTCCGAATCCACAATCACGACCCGCTGGCCTGCCTGGGCAAAGACGGTGGCCAGATTCAGGGCGGTGGTGGATTTGCCCTCGCCCATGCCCGCGCTGATGATGACGATGCTATTCAGCTTGTCGTCCTTCCGTGAGAACAAGAAATGAGTTCGCAGAACGCGGTAAGCCTCGGCATGCTGGCTGTCAGGCCCTTCATCCAGCAAATACCCGACATTCTGGGGAATGACGCCAAGCACCGGCGCCTGGAAGGCGCGTTCCACTTCGTCAATGGTCTTAACGCTGGTATCCAGATATTCAATGAAGAACGCCAGACCAATGCCGACAATCAATCCCACCACCACTCCCAGAACAATGTTTAAAGTTTTATTCGGGCGGACGGGATCCTTGCCCGGCTCGGCCCGGCGGACAATCTCCACCATGCCGGTCTTGGGAATGTTCATGTCAATTTTTTCAGCTTCTATCTTGGTGGTCAGCAATCTGTGAAAATCCAGCATGGTTTCCAGCTTGCGCTTTTCCTCCCAATACGGCTGGGTTCGCGCAGCGTCGTCCAGGTCTTTCTGCTTTGCCTCATTCACGGAATCAGTCAACGCATCAAGAGAGGCCTTCTGCGAGAGCATCTCGCTGTTCAGGCCCGCCATAATCCCACTGACCCGGTCGTTGATTTCATTGTTCAATTCGTCAATCATGGATTGAACACGGATGACATCCGGATTGGCCAGCGAGTAATCGTTCGTCAAGCTGACAAAGCTCTGTTTGGCGGTGTTCAGCTTGACCAGCAAATCAGACAGCGTAGAATCCTGAACCACCGTTGGCAAAACTTCCCTTAATTTTTCCGGGCTGAGCGGTTGCAATTCAGTCACCTCTTTTTCCAACTGCACATATTTCGCTTCACCCTCAATCATCTGGTTGTTGTAAATTCGCAATGCCTCGGCGTTGAGGGTCGGAGAGGGACTGGTGGAATTGGGATCATAATCATTGACGCGCAAATCAGTGCGCAATTGATCCACTTTTTGCTGGGCGGCATCGATTTTCACTTCATCTTCCTCGAACTGATCCTGCAGGGCTTTGATGCCGCGTTGGGTTTGCTCTGTGCGCAGGCTCTGCCGGTAGTCGCGATAGGCTTCCACAATGGCGTTGGCAATATTCGCCGCCATGTTCTTGTCCTCATCAAACACCGTGATCTCGATTAATTTGGTGTTCCGGACCGGGTCAAGAGACAGTCGCCGCTTGAGCATGGTCATGGTGATGGGAGTTTGAAACGGCACACCGCCGTTATACCGTTTGCCCCATTCGGTATTTAAATCCAGCTTGGTAATCACCTTGCTGAGCACGACCTGGTCCTGAATGATCTCAAACGCGGTCTGGATGAAGTAAGGATCGTAAGGGGCATAGATACCTTCGCCCGGCTCGCCGCTGACGGGTGAAATGTCGGCAATGGTGTCCGGTTCAATCTTGATACGGGCGGTGCTGGAATAGGATTCCGGCAGGATAAACGTTACTACGGTGGCGATGGTGAACGTGATCAGGAAGACGGTGATAATAATGGCTTTGCGAATGCGCAAAATGCGCAAATAGTCCAAAAAATGCAGTTTGGCATCCTGCATCGAATCGGGTTTTGATGGGTCCATAGTTCAAAAAAATAGGAGCCAGAGTAAAGACCCTTGCTCCTGTTCAAACGTTCAAAGCCGGCTCACGCAATGTCTTCTGCTTAATAAGTGCCTGTGACACCCAGATAAACGCGGTTACGATCATACCCTGGCACGGCCGCCCCGGCTGAGGTGACATCGTCGAAATTGTAACCAATTTCCGCCGAGACATGCGGGGTAATGGTGTAAGCCAGGTTAAGTCCAACGCTGTACCAGGTTTGCGACTGGCCATCCACTGAGCCACCATTGAAAGTGGAGTATTGAATCTGGCCCGTAAGGTTGCCGGTCAATCTTGGGGTAATCTGGTGGTTTAAGGCGGCATAAACCACTGAGCTTTCCTCGTCCAAAGTGGCTTTGTTGCCGCTGATCGCAATGATGGACGTCGCATTCCGTGTCTGGGTAAACCCTAATTGCAGATAACTACCCGGCAGATAGGTGTACGTGCCTGATAGTTTTGCGTAGGGAGAAAGTGTGTCGGTTGCGGGAACACCCGCAGGAGGATTGTAAAAATCCACGTATTGGATGCCCGCCTGTCCCGCAAGGGTTAAATTATCCAGCGGGTTGTATTGCACGCCAACATATCCATATTGCGACCGGTCATCACGGTTGTCGCTGTTGTACACCTGAAACGGAAAAATCGTGGCTACGCCGATCTGCTCATTACCGGTATAATTAACCTGTTCGTATTGGTATCCGACAAAGGCCAGTAATGTCGGTTGCAGCCGCCAGTTCACATCCAGCGAGATGTCATGCTGGAGGCGATTCAACAATCCGGCAAGACTTGGGTTCAATGCATTACCCCCGCTGTTTTGGTAGTCGTAAAAATTGTTTTGGTAGCTGAGTTCCGTGCCGAGGAGCCGCGTCCATTGCGTGTCCAGTGTAACGGCTCCGGTATTGTGTACGTTGTTGCCCTCCGTCCGATATAATGTGCCGCCATTAATCAACTCCGGTTCCTGACCGACCGCCAGGGTGTCCTGCACCTTTGCCTGCCAGCGTTCAGTGAACGCGTGATCCATCCACAAATCCAGTTGATGCGTTTGATCAATCGGTCTCCCGTCAATTTGTTCGCGATCCTGGTAATAATACAAACCGTAGGTGTATTTCAGCCCCAATTCCGTCTGCTGCAACGGTACGTTCAAACTGAGGGAGGGACTGATTTCGAAACCGAAACTGTCGCGCCTGGCAGGCGTCCCCGATGGGGCGGTGTTGTAGTTGTCATCATAGAATCCGCGCAGGGTGCCCGACACACTCCATAGCTTGGCGGTTTCCATCGCATTTAAATCCGGCGCGTAAGCAGCTTGAAGACCGGTCGTTCCCGCCAGTGCCAGACCTGCACAGACAAAAAATTTTCTCATAGGCCTATGTTTTAAACCGCTACACTGCTTGACACCTTTTTGATGTTCAAGGATACAAACAACTAACGACAATTCCACGGACAAATCCACGCCAGTTTTAACTACTGCACAAATATCAACAAAACCGTAATCCTGTCAAACATCATTTTTTGCTTTTTCTGCAACAATTCAGGCGTCTAAGATAGGTTCCCTTTTTGCCCGGAGTTGCGCTTGTCGTCTAACGCAATTCCCGGATGCAAAAAGGCCCGCGCTGTCATTATCGCGCTTAGCCATTTTGGCGTTTCAACTTTAGTTTTCCAAATAGGGCTTTGAGGGGAGATGTGTTTATCACATCTTGCCGCTCCAACCAGCCTTTGGCCGCAATTCCAATGCCAAATCGAAGGAAACCGCTATGTTCGTTCCGGTGGGCGTCTGGATTGATGACACATTTAACACCCCTGCTTTTGGCATAAGGCCAAAGCCGCCAGTCCAAGTCGAGCCGATGGGGATTGCAATTCAACTCAATCCATGTCCCGGTCTCAGCGCAGGCATCAATCACAGCCTGGATGTTCACGGGGTACGGCTCACGCTCAAGCAACAGCCGGCCGGTGGGATGGGCAATTATTTGCACAAAAGGATCTTGCGTCGCGCGAATCAGCCGTTTTGTGTTTTCGGCTTCGCTGTTGGATGGCACATGCAGACTCGCCACCACCACTTCCAGCTCAGCCAACAACTCATCATCGAAATCCAGCCGGTCCCGTAAAATGTCCACCTCGCAACCGGTGAGCAGCCGGAATTCACTGCCGCGTCCGGCGAGTTGATCGTTGATTTTTCTGATTTCTTTTGCTTGTTGCCGGACACGTTTCGCATCAAGGCCATTGGCCTGGAAAGATGATTTTGAATGGTCGGTGATCGCCCAATATTCCAGCCCCAGTCCTTCCATGTACCCGGCAATTTCCTCCAGGCGATTGTGTCCGTCGCTCCAGATCGAATGATTGTGCAATGCGCCTTTCAGGTCCGTCCACTCGACGGACCTGGGCAAGTCATTCTTCTCCGCGGCGGCAAATTCGCCGTGATCTTCGCGCAATTCGGGTGGGATAAACGGCAGATCCAGCCTGGCGAAAATTTCCGCTTCGTCCCGGCAGGGCACGAGCAATCTGGGATCGCGGGTTTCCGTTTTGGATTTGAACAGGCCGTATTCATTCAAGCGCAGGCCGCGCTGAATTGCGCGCTGGCGCATCACAATATTGTGTTCCTTGCTGCCGGTGAAATAGGCGAGGGCAAAAGGAAATTCCCGGTCGCTGACCACCCGCAGGTCGCATTGTATGCCGCCTCGCACAATGACACTCGCCTTTGTCTCGCCTTTGGCGGTGATTTTAATGACCTCCGGCTGCGCCACGAAAAATTCAATCACGTCCGGCGGGTTTTTCGACGAGGCGAGCAAATCAATATCGCCGATGACCTCCTTGAACCGTCGCAGGCTGCCGGCCGCGTGGCACCGGATGACCTCCGGATGCCCGCGCAGAACTTCCAGCAACGGTTCGGTCGCCAACCAGGCGTCGCTCAACAGGTGTTTGGAGGCGTAGGTGCGGCGTCGCTCAATGCCTTCCATCAAATTTGTCTGGGTCTTCTCGCCGAAGCCGTCGAGTTGTGCCACTTTGCCCGTCCGGCACGCCGCTTCCAATTTCTCCACCGAATCCACGCCGAGCTTTTTGTTGAGCGCCTGGATTTTTTTAGGTCCCAGCCCCGGAATGTCCAGCATCTCAATCAGCCCGGGCGGGATCGAGGCTTTCAACTCGTCGTAGTAGGCGAGCTTGCCGGTTTCCACCAGTTCGGTGATTTTTTGTTCCAGCGCCTCGCCGATGCCCTTGATTTCGCCCAGCCGTTTTTCGGCCACCAAGTGTGCCAGCGGCTCACTCAGGCTTTCAATGGCGCGCGCGGCGTTCTGGTAAGCCCGCGTCTTGAACGGATTTTCCCCTTTTAATTCCAGCAAGGTCCCGATTTCGAGCAGAGTTTCCGCAACCCGTTCTTTGTCCATGCCCTGAGTATAATTGCGGTTGAAAGGATTCAAAAGCGAAAGTGACACCCGGGTCTGCGGGGAACGATTATGCGATTCGACCCTTTCCGGAGGCGCTATAACCAGTCTCCCGGGCCAGCCTTTTTGCATCCGGCAACCCCGTTAAACGGCAAACGGGGTTCCGGGCAAAAAGTAACCTAAAATGGCCCGCCGCTTGCTGTATTCCAAGAAAGGTAGAGGATTTGGAAGCGTTGGAAAGCAGAATAATGAGATTTGCGAGCACACATCTGAATTTTTCCGAGCAATATTTGCAGGCGACTTTATTTGTTTCACTGCTGAGCGTATGGCTGCTGGTAGGGCTGTTCTTTTATTTAAACCGGTACACTAAGCGCGAGTATTTTACAGTCTGGACCACCGCATGGCTGTTTTACGCGCTCTGGTTGACCCTGGGGTTGACGATGCATGACGTGGTGTCCAACAAGATCATCTTCATACTTCGGCAATGTTGCGTGGCGATTTCGGCGGTGTTTCTTCTGTGGGGCAGCGCCCGTTTTCTGAGCCTGCCCATCCGGCAGACCTCATTCGGTTTGTTCATGTTGTTCCTCCTGGCCTGGACCTTTATCAGCGGGCAGATGCTTTCGAGCAGCCTGCAAATCGAATTGCCCGTGTTCATTTTAATCGGTCTGAGCAGCGTGTTTGCCGGAGTTTGCTTTTATCGGGTTAGAAAGAAAATGCCGTTTGTCGGGGCGGGAATGTTGTCCATGGGTTTCCTGCTCTGGGGACTTTACCTTGGCAGCTATCCCTTCTCCACGGAGTATCAGGAACTTTACAACGCGGGCTTTCTCATTGCCGCCGTGTTACAACTGTTTATCGCCGTCAGCATGGTGGTACTGGTGATGGAGGAAGTTCGTTACAACGCCGAGCAGATGCGCGCGGAAATTGCCGAGGTTCGGTCGGAGAAAGAGGCGTTACAGGTCAAAATCCTTACCACGGAGGAACAATGCCGCAACCTGTATGACCAGGTGCGCCTGACCGAAGGGGTGCAAAAGGCATACGATGAACTGCGCCGCACGCAGCAGGTGGTCGTGCAACAGGAACGCCTACGCGCCCTGGGGCAGATGGCCAGCGGCGTGGCCCATGACGTCAACAACGCCCTCTCGCCCATTGTCGCCTATTCCGAATTGCTGCTCGCCACCCAGGTGAGTTTGCCCGATACGGCCCGCCAGTATTTGCAAATCATCCACCGCGCGGGTGAGGACGTTGCGCATATTGTTGCGCGCATGCGGGAGTTCTACCGTCGGCGCTCCGATACGGAGGACCTGGCCAGAGTGAACATCAATCAAATTATTGAGGAGGTGATCGAACTGACCCGCCCTCGCTGGCGCGACCTGTCTCAGCGGCAGGCGGTCTCCATACTCGTTGAGCGCGAACTGGATCCTCAGTTGCCGCAACTGCTTTGTGAGCCGGGTGATTTGCGGGAGGCTTTGACCAACCTGATTTTCAACGCGATCGACGCGCTTCCTCAAGGCGGCACCATCACCCTGGGCACAAAATGCATCAACCGCCCGGCGGCGTTGAAAAACCTGCCTTCCGAGAAGCAGATTCAGATTGAGGTGCGGGACGATGGCGTCGGCATGGATGAAAAAACCCGCCAACATTGCCTGGAACCTTTCTTCTCCACCAAAGCCAAGCGGGGAGGGACCGGCCTGGGTTTGGCGATGGTTTATGGAATGATGCGTCGCCACGATGGCGCCATTGAAATTGAAAGTGCGCCCGGCCAGGGGACTTGTATCCGGCTGAACTTCCCCGTGCGGGAAGAAACTCCACACGCAACCAACGCTACGCCCCCCCCGGTACGCAACGGTCAAAGCCGTTCGCTGCGCATCCTTTGTATTGATGACGAGTCGCAGATACAGGAATTGCTGAAACATTGTCTTACCACCCTGGACCATCAGGTCACGACCGCCTCCGGAGGAAAACAGGGGCTGGAACTGTTTCGGGCAGCAATACTTCAGAAACAGCCTTACCAGATGGTGATCACGGATTTGGGCATGCCGGATATTGACGGTCACCAGGTGGCCAGAACCATCAAAACGGAATCTCCCGCTACGCCCATCGTTATGATGACCGGCTGGGGAACGATAATGAAAGAGGACGGAGAAACCGCTCCGGAAGTGGATGCCGTGGTTGGCAAGCCGCCGCGCATCCAGGAGTTGAACAATTTGATCCTTCAACTCACCGTATAAAGTCAGACCGACGCACCCGCCTTTCTCGTCGGTGTCAGGGCAGTCTCGCGGCAGCGGTTTGATTCATTTCCCAGCGCGTTTTCTTTTTCTGTGCCGTTTTTTCAGATTTCTATAAACTCAGACGCATGCCGCGAATGACGCATTGCCCGGTGGCGCTGACCATTGCCGGTTCGGATTGCGGCGGCGGAGCAGGTATCCAGGCCGATTTGAAAACGTTTGCCGCGTTTGGCGTTCATGGTGCCAGCGCAATCACCTGCCTGACCGCGCAAAACCCCCGGCGCGTTCTTGCCGTGGAATCTGCTGCGGCGAAAACGTTGCGACGGCAAATCGAGGCGGTCTTCCAGGAATTGCCTCCGGCAGCGGTGAAAACCGGCATGTTGCTCTCGGCGGAGAATGTCCGTGTCGTCGCCCATGGTCTCAAGAGCCAAACGCGTCCGCCATTGGTGGTTGATCCCGTGATGGTCGCAACCAGCGGCGCCCGGTTGCTCGCCCCGGCGGCGGTCAAGGTTTTGCAGGAACGGTTGTTGCCGATCGCATCGTTGGTCACACCCAATTTGCGCGAAACCGAAGTGTTGACTCGAGGGAAAATCACATCCGTTGAAAAGATGCGCGCCGCGGCCCGCGAAATTCACACGCGGTTTGGCTGCGCGGTGCTGGTCAAAGGCGGCCATTTGCGCGGAATGCGGGAAGCGGTGGATGTTTTCTACGACGGCCGTACGGAACTGCTTCTGACCGCGCCGTTCATCCCGGGCGTTCGCACGCACGGCACCGGCTGCACGTACTCAGCGGCCATCACGGCGGCGCTGGCGCTGGGCCACGATTTGCCCCGAGCCGTCGGGTTGGCCAAAAATTACATCACTCGAGCCATCGCTGGCGGTTATCGCGTCGGGAAACATTTTGCGCTGAATCCATTGTTTCGTTGAGGCATCGTCCACAGCCACTTCCGCGGCCGGCCGGGCCTCCTAAGGCCGACGCGCGCGGGAATCGTTGAATCGGTTCCAGGGTTTTGTCCGCCTGGAACAGTTCAGTGTCGTTCGGGCCGGGTGAGACAAGATTGACGCTGCTGCCGCACGGTTCCGGTTCTGCCGCCAGCAAGTGTGAGAGCTGTTCACCACTTTCCGGATTACGGCGGTTGCAGACGGAAAAACTGGCTGGTGTTGGTCGTGCTCACCAGTATGAAGTTTTGGCCGTTCGTCACCGTCGGCGCCGGGTTGTTCGTGTTCCAAACGATGGGTGGAGTCAAACTGGTTGCCGAGGCAAGCACAAAACCATCCGGATAAATCGGCCAGGTCAGCGCCAGATTGGTGCCGGATGCCACCACGCTCAGGGATGTTGAGGAAAACTCCCACGCCAGCGCGTAAGTCTCCGCAGCGCTGACGATGTTTACCCGGGGCGTTCCTCCGGCCTTCCAGACTTGCAGGTCATACCGGCCCGGCGCCAATTGCGGCACGAAAATGTGTTCGACGTTGTCCACCAGGCTGGTGCTGCCGGTGACCAGATTGCTGTTGGCGGCGTTGTACAAAAACAGGTCGAGATTGTTGATGTTGGTCTGATTTTGCTGGCGGTTCCAGACCAGCGTTGCGGTGGCGGCAAAAGTGGCGTTGCCGAAACCGTTGGTGACGTTGAAATAATAATGGTTGATTTCGTCGGAACTGGTGCCGCTGGTGTTGGTGTTGAAATCCCAGCCGCTCAACGCGCCAATCGTGCCGGTGGCGCCATTGGGCGGGTGTGCGCTGCCGGAAGGGACACTGGTGGCGGCGATATAACCGTGTTCACCGCCGGCCAGTTGCTCGTAAGAATTGAAAACATCCAATATGCCGGCGCCATAACGCGGGTCGAGCGGCGATGGCGGATTGTTCGTCCAATCGGCCGACTTGACTGCGCCGTTGAGCAACAAGGCCTTGACCGTGCGCAGGTCGGCGGCAGCATTGGTGCCGCTGCCACCGTCGCCGCGTCGGCCCGTTTGCATCAGCACCGCCGCCGCACCGGCTACCTGGGGGGTGGAAAAACTCGTTGCGCTGGCCGGCGCAGTGATGTCCGGCTTGGCCCGGCCGTTGTCCTCGGTTGGGCCAACGCTCGAGTTCAGATAACCGTACGCGCCAACGGACAGGCCATTGTAGCAGGTCGAGGGCGGAGCCACCGAGCCGCTGCCGGGCCCGCCGTTGCCGGCGCCGGAAACGAAAAGCGTGTCATATTTTGCCGCATAATTATCAAATTGCGAATCAAGCTGCTGTTGCTGGGAAACAGTCACCTGACCGGGGACGTAACCAAAAATAAAACTTTGGTTGACCACCGGGTCGTTGATGTTCGACGGTGACGGCGCGGCGATGATGTTGTCGTAAAAGCCATTCGCGTCATAATTGTCCACATGCACAACGTTGGTGGCTACGCCGCCCGGAAACCCGTAGAAATTGGAGGCCACGGTGTCTGCATGACCCGATTCCACGCCGAGACTGTTGGGAAAAAAATTGGCGGTGCCGTTGGTGCCAATGTACGTGAATAGATTGACTTGTTGCTGGACGGTGCTATACGCGGGGTTGACCTCAAAGTCCGGCGGGTCATTGGTCGTCCACGCTTCAGGTTGCGCCACGCGAATGCCCGTGCCGTCCGCGTTGGTGACTACACTTCGCAGCAACGCCACACCAATGGCATTAATTTCCTGCGCCGGCACGGTCAACCCCATCGAACCCCCTCCCAGAAGAATCGCCAGAAACTGCAACCACCTCAAACAACGGGTTATTTTCATCGAGATTTCACGCCAATTAGAGCAAATTTTATGCTCAAAAGTCGAGCTTTTTCTTTCCTTTTTGCCGGATGGAGATGCGTCTGGATGCCCCGGAACGCCGGTTTCCGACGCGGCCTGGTCATTGAAATTTCTCAGAGACGCGCCGGAGCGGAGATGGGCGCTCCGAATCCCCGTTGAATTCGGCCGGCACTGGCAGGATGCACCTGCCGGTTGGAAGCCGGCCTTTGCTTCCTTTTTAAAGCCGAAACAGTACACTGCAAAATCATGTCCGATTCGCTCCTCATCAATGAGATTTACCTCAGCCTGCAAGGTGAGAGCACCTACGCCGGTTTGCCGTGCATCTTCATCCGCCTCACCGCCTGCAACCTGCGTTGCTCTTACTGCGACACCGCCTATGCCTTCACCGAAGGCAGAAAAATGTCGCTGACCGAAATTCTGGCGGAAATCACCCGATTGGCCGAACCCTTTTCCAACTCTCAACGCTCAACATTCAATCCCCGGCTTCCCCTGGTCGAATTGACCGGCGGCGAACCGTTGCTCCAAGAAAATTGTTTGCCGCTCATGAAATCACTTTGCGACGCCGGCTTCACGGTGCTGCTGGAAACCAGCGGCGCCCGGGATGTTTCACGGGTGGATCCGCGCGTCCATCGCATCATGGATTTGAAATGCCCGGGCAGCGGCGAAGCGGAACGAAACCGGTGGGACAATCTCAAACACCTGAAAGCCGGCGACGAAATCAAATTCGTCATCGGCACGCAGCAGGATTACGATTGGATGAAACGACAAATTTCAGGGCGCAAACTCGCCTCAATTTGCCCCTTGCTGATTTCCTGGGTGCATCCGTTGTCGCCCGGACAACGGGACCCATCGTTGAAAAAGATTCCGGCGGGACAGGCGCCCATTTCCCGGCGCGAGCTGGCGGAAAAAATCATTGCCGATGGATTGCCGGTCCGGTTTCAGGCCCAACTGCACAAGATCATCTGGCCGCCGGAACAACGCGGCGTTTAGAAATTTACGATTTCCGATTTCCGATTTACGATTGCCTCGAGAATTTGACCGGGCGCGTAAATCGTAAATCTAAAATCGTAAATTCGTGACCAAAGCGAAAACAATTCTGCGACTGTTGCAAGAATTCGAGTCGCATAACGTTGTTTTCACGGAGTCGGACGGTTCCTGGCCAATCGTTTGGGATCGTGCCCGGGACGTGTATGTCTGGGATGCCAATGGGAAAAAGTATCTGGATTTGACCGCCGCGTTTGGCGTGGCCGCCGCCGGCCATGCCAACCCACAAGTGGTGAAAGCCGCGCAGCGGCAACTGGCACGGCTGCCCCATGCCATGGGTGACGTCCATCCCCACGCGCGCAAAGCCGAGCTCGCGCGCGAATTAAGCCGGATTACGTTTGAACGGTGGGCAAAACTTCGAAGGGACGAGTCACACGAGTTCCCGAAATCAACAGCGCAGACACAATCAGGGACTCGCGTAACTTATCCCTCCGGAAAAGTCATTTTTTCCAATTCCGGTTTCGAGGCTGTCGAATCCGCGCTCAAAACCGCCATGCTGGCCACCGGGAAACATGGCGTCATTGCCTTCTCCGGGGCGTATCACGGACTCGGCTATGGCGCGCTCAATGTCACGCACCGCGATTTTTTCCGGGGGCCGTTCCATGATCAGCTTTGCGAGTTTGGCCATTTCGTGCCGTTTCCATTGGCTCCGGATGGGCGAGTTGCACGAGTCCCAATTTCTTCACCTCAACGCACAGAGTGGGGCTCGTGTAACTCGTCCCTCCGAAGGACTGAAGAGCAAATCCGCCGGATATTCCGCCACGAGAAAATCGGCGCCCTTCTGGTCGAACCCGTCCAGGCGCGCGGCGGCATCAACATCCCGCCGCCGGCATTTTTGCCGATGCTCCGCGAGCTTTGTGACGAGCATGACGCGCTGTTGATTCTGGACGAAATCTACACGGGATTTGGTCGCACCGGAAAGTGGTTTGCCTGTGAACACAGCGGCGTGGTGCCTGACCTCATCTGCCTGGGCAAGGCATTGACCGGCGGTTTTCCGCTGTCGGCCTGCGTCGGGCGGGCAGACCTGATGGATGTTGCCTGGCCGGAATCGCGTGGTGAGGCGATTCATACCAGCACGTTTCTCGGGAATCCAATCGGCTGCGCCATGGCGCTGGCGCAAATATCGGAGATTAAAAAATTGAATTTGCCGGGACGTGCGACGGAACTTGGAGAATTTCTTCTGGCCGAACTCAATTCAATTAAACATTTAAAATTAAAAATTCAAAATTCGGTGCGCGGCCTTGGGCTGCTCGTTGGCATCGAATTGCAACATCACGATGGCTCACCGGCGTCGGCCGAAACTTTTGGCGTTATCAAGAAAATGTTGGCGCGTGGATTTATTTTATTGCCTGAAGGCGAACACGCCAACGTCATCAGCTTTACGCCGCCGCTGACCATTACGAAGGCGCAACTGATGAAAACGGTGGCCACGCTCGCCGAGGTCTTGAACACAAACAAACGCTGATTTTTTGACATGGATTGCACGGATTTTCACGGGGCCGATTTTAATCTGTGTTAATCCGTGAAATCCGTGTCTAATTTTCCGGATGAAACTTTCCGACATGCGGGAACTGCTGGCAACGCGCGGGATTCGATTGACCAGGTCCCTCGGCCAGAATTTTCTGCACGACGGCAACCAGCTGCGGCGGATGGTCGAGGCGGCGGGATTGTCAGAGACCGATAAAGTTTTGGAAGTCGGTCCCGGACTGGGGCCGCTGACCGAATTGCTCCTGGAAAAGGCCGGAGAAGTTGTCGCGATCGAAAAAGACGCCCGGCTGGTGGAATTTTTGGGTGAACGATTTCTGCCCGGTTCGGAGGGACGAGTTACACGAGTCCCCAATCTTGAAACACGTCAGGGACCCGCAAAGCTCGTCCCTCCGAAGTTTAAACTGTTTCGCGCCGATGCGCTGGAATTTCTCAAGTGCGAGCAACGGGATTGGAGTGACTGGAAACTGGTCGCCAATCTGCCGTATTCCGTCGCCTCACCGATTCTGGTGGAATTGGCTTGCGGTCGGCGCGCGCCAAAGAAAATCGTGGCCACGCTGCAGCTCGAAGTCGCGCAACGGCTCACGGCCACGGCGGGGGACAAGGATTACGGCGTCCTGACGTTGCTGGTGCAACTCGATTTTGAACCGCTCGGCTCGTTCAAAATCCCGAAGGGCTGCTTCTTTCCAGAACCGGACGTGGATTCAGCCTGTGTGGTTTCAGATCGCCGCGCCGCGCCGCTTTTGCCGGAAGATCAGCGCGAGGCTTTTGTGAAAGTTGTCAAGCGCGCCTTCTCGCAGCGGCGGAAGATGATGCTCAAACTACTGCGCGAAGATTGGCCAGTTGAAAAATTGGAACAGGCATTTGCCGAATTGAAAATCCCGGTCCAGGAACGCGCGGAAAAACTGAGCCTGGAACGGTTTGTTGCGCTGACGGGAAAGCTGTTGTCGTGGCCGCACTTGTGAAAGTGCGGGGATTTCGCCGATTTACATCGGCAGCCGCCAAATTATGAACCAAGAAATCTTTGATGTCGTCAACGAGCGCGACGAGGTGATTGATGCCAGGCCGCGCAGCGAGGTGCACCGGCTCGGCTTGTTGCACCGCGCCATTCATGTGCTCGTGTTCAATGCGCGCGGCGAGACTTTTCTCCAGAAACGTTCGATGACCAAGGACCGTGAGCCGGGCAAATGGGATTCGTCGTCCTCCGGTCATGTGGATTCGGGTGAGGATTACGACGCCTGTGCGGTGCGGGAGTTGCGCGAGGAAATCGGATTGATTGTCCCAAAGACGCCGGAGCGCTTGTTCAAAATTGACGCGTGTGCCGAGACGGACCGGGAATTCGTCTGGGTTTACCGCTGCGAGGCACAAGGGCCGTTCCAGTTGCATCCGGATGAAATCGAGCGTGGCGAATGGTTTGCGCCGGAAGCGGTTACACAATGGGTGGTTGACCGGCCACATGATTTTGCCAGCGCCTTTCGGTTAATCTGGTCGAAACTGAAATCCATTTCTTCCGCTTCGTCCTCGTCCTCGTAATCGAGAAATTCATCGAGGACTAGAGTGAGCAGGAGGACGAGGACGATTTTTTGACGTTCGGCATGAGGTTTGCTCCTTTACTTGCGTCAGAAATGGGGTAGTAATGTAGCCATGCAAAATTTTCTGGTTCCAATCGTGGTCGAGCAGACCGGACGCGGCGAGCGGACGTGGGACATTTACTCGCGCCTGCTGGTGGACCGCATCATTTTCCTGGGCACGCCGGTGGATGACGCCGTCTCCAATATCATCATCGCGCAACTCCTGTTCCTGCAGATGAACGACGCGAAGAAGGACATTCACCTGTACATCAATTCGCCGGGCGGCAGCGTCACCTCGGGTTTGGCGATTTACGACACAATGCAATTTCTGACCTGCGACGTGAACACGTATTGCATCGGCCAGGCGGCGAGCATGGCGGCGGTGTTGTTGGCGGCGGGCACGAAAGGCAAGCGTTATGCGCTGCCGAACGCACGCATCATGATTCATCAGCCGTGGGGCGGCGTGCAGGGCCAAGCCACGGACATCAGCATCCAAGCCAAGGAAATTTTGCGGCTCAAAGACCGATTGAATGAAGTGCTCGCCAAACATTGCGGGCGGAAGGTCGAGGAACTCGCACGCGACACTGACCGCGATCGGTTCATGTCCGCCGAGGAATCGAAAGAGTACGGCTTGGTAGATCAAGTTGTGCAATCCCGGAAAGAAATCGCCACCTTGGCGGAGAAATCATCGGTTATTACTTAAAACGACCAATTCCTCGCCGACATACGCCTAAAACATAAATTTCCAAATGGCCCGACCAAATCAACTCACCATGTGCAGTTTCTGCGGCAAATCACACGCGGAAGTGCGCAAGCTGATCGCCGGGCCAGGTGTTTACATCTGCGATAATTGCATCATCCTTTGCAAGAACGTCCTCGACCGCGAGTTGGAGCAGCAGAACCAGAAGAAACAACCCAGGTTTAACGTTCCCAAGCCCGCCGAAATTAAACGGCAATTGGACTTGCATTGCGTCGGCCAGGAACACGCGAAGAAAACGCTGGCCGTCGCGGTCCACAATCACTACAAGCGCATCCAGCAGGAACCCGAACCCGGCAAGAGCAAGCACGCCGGCGTTGAAATCGAAAAGAGCAACATTCTGATGATCGGCCCGACCGGCTCCGGCAAAACCCTGTTGGCACGCACACTCGCCAAGGTCCTCGATGTGCCGTTCGCCATCGCCGACGCCACAACGCTCACCGAG
>DATJNM010000035.1:0-4609 GCA_035508155.1 Candidatus Sulfopaludibacter sp.
GGGGCGGGCGTACTCGCGTCTGCGCCGCCGCAGCGGCGTTGTCGCCACGAAGGCGTGAGCCGCTCTGCCCAAGCAACAACTTTTCCGTCTCCACCAGCACCTTTGCCGTTTCCGCCAACGGCTCGGTCGGACTAGTCTCCATGACCTGCGAACCATCGGTCTGTCCATAGACGCTTGTACTGCTGGTATAAACGAATTTTTTCGACGGCGCCAGCCATTCGAGCACATGGCGCATTCCGCGCAGGTAAATCCGGCGATACTCTTCCGCGTTGCCACCGCGGGTGGCAACACAATTGACGACCCAGTCAAATTCACGCGGCAGCTTCGCCAGCGTCTCCATCCGGGTGATGTCAGCAATGAGCGGCTTGATCCCCGCTGCTTTCAATTCGGCTTCCGCTGGACCGCTCCGGCGCAGGCCGGAAACTTCGTGTCCCAACCGGACGAGTTCCTTCCCCAGCGGCAGACCGACATAACCGCAGCCGACGATCAAGCATCTCATTTGAATTTACGATATGCGATTTGCGATTGACGCGCGGCCTGGAATTTTCCAGACCGCGTAAATCAAATGTCGTAAATCGCAAATCAACTCAGTCCATGACGGCGGCGAATCGCAGACCGCGCGTGCTGACCCGGAGCTGTTTGAAATCGAACTCCTCCATCACCGCTTCATAAATCACCACTCCGGTCAGGATCACGTCTGCGCGTAACTTCGGCAATCCGATGATTTCCTTGCGCTCGGCCAGCGGCAGGCTCCACAGCCGCTTCCGATGAGTCGTGATCCGTTCGCGGCTGAGAGTCGTGTTTTCGATGCGTTCCCGGTCGAACCGGTCCAGTTTATTCTCTATGCGCGCGAGGATGCTGGTCGTGCCGCCGGTGCCCACGAGCAGGACTTCCCGGGAATGATTTTCCCGGCGCAGTGTTGGTTCGAGTTGCGGGCGAATTTTCTCCCTGAGAAAACCGATCGTCCAGTCGCGACAGGCTTTGAGCTCGCCGCGCGCGGGCGGGTCGCTATGGGGAAATTGTTCCAGCAGCCGCACCGTGCCGAGGGGAAAACTGCGCGCAAAATGGGTGTGCTCGCCTTGGCCGAGAATGAACTCCGTGCTTCCGCCGCCAACATCCAGCAACAATAACGGCTGTTGGGCCAGCTCGACGTCGGTGGTCACGCCGCGAAACACCCATTCGGCCTCCTGTTCGCCGGAGATGATCTCGACCTTGAGATCGGACGCGCGGCGGATGGCCGTGGTAAGGTCGGTGGGGTTTACGGCGTCGCGCGCGGCGCTGGTGGCGATCACGCGGAGGGAATCGGCATTTTTCTCGCGGGCAATTTCGGCAAATTCCCACACGACCGCGGCCGAGTGGGCGACGGCTTCCGGCTGCAATTGACGCGTGGCGTAAAATCCCTTGCCCAGGCGCGTCTGGCGGCTTTCTTCATGCACCGGCCGCACCTCGCGCCCCGACACGTCGGCCACCAACAATTTGATTGAGTTGGTGCCGACATCAATGACGGCGCGCCGCACAGCTTCCATGAGGCGACCAAGCTACGAGGCAACCTCCTTACAACCCAAGTGAAAAAATGTTACATTTGACGGCATTGCGCCCGACCGACCGGGGAGTATGCTCCCTCCATGAATCTCTATATTTTGCGGCATGGCCTTGCGGTCGAACGCGGGACGCCGGGATTTAAAACCGACGCCGAACGGCCGCTCACCCCCAAAGGCAAACGGCAACTCCGGGATATTGCCGGCGCAATGCGAAATATGGACCTGGACTTCGATTTGATCCTTTCCAGCCCATTCCGGCGCGCCTGGCAAACGGCGGAAATCGTCGCCCGGAACCTAAAACGGGAAAAGCGGCTTGCCTTCTCGGACGAACTGGCGCCGGCTGGCAATCCAAAGGCCCTGATCCGGCAACTGAACGAATTGAAACCCGCTCCGGAAAACATCCTGCTCGTCGGCCATGAACCCTGCTTGAGTCAATTCGCCATCCGGCTGATTGCCGGCGGAAGCAGCGCCCGAATGGAGTTGAAAAAGGGTGGTCTCTGCAAACTGGAAATAGATTCCCTCCGCTTTGGCCGGTGCGCCGTGCTTCAGTGGCTGCTGACTCCCCGGCAAATGAGGGGGATGGTTTAAGCAGGTCGAAATTCAAGCTTTAGCTTGTCTATCCCGACCGCACGCTGAAGCGTCAACGCCAACTCACCCGATCCGAAACGAAATTTTCTGAATCACATTTTTCCCAAAACTATGCTGCAAACGGTCAAGAATTTCCCGGCGGCGATAACGGACAATCTCCGCAAGCCAAGCATTGCTGTCCACATTCACGAACAAAGTGCCTTTATGCAAGCCGGCCGGCTGGGCATGGGCGACGATATTGGGATCGATCAGGGAATTCCAGACTTTGACCATCTCCACCTCGGCGCGGCGGTCCTCCAGGCGCAAATCCGACAGGAGGCGCGGCAGCACGTCGCCGACCGCCCGGGCGCGCACCGCCCGCGCCGTTTCCAGCGGCGACAAATCCACGCCCCGCCATTGGGCGAGCACGCGCTGGCGGGCGGTTATTTTTTTCGGCAGCGGCATAAGACGGAAAATCTTCAACTGAATGAATAAGGAATGCAAGCGAGAGGAAAGGGGACCACGCGTTTCACCCGGTGCCGCCGTCACGTTTAAATCTTCATTTTTTGCTTGTCAAAACTGACTTTGTGGTGCAAAGTGTGTGCCATGGAATCGAATTGGGCCGCCGAAAATCTACAAACGATCCGAACTTTGATGGAGCGTTCTGCGCTCTATCGTCACGCGCTTGCGCCGATCATGCTTTTCGCGGGTGCGCTGGGCGTGGCCGCCGCGACCACCGGGCTCTTGCTTCATTTTGATTCGATGCGGGCTTTCGGCACGCTCTGGCTGGGCACGGCCATCGTTGTCGTTGTCGGCGTATTTGTTATCGCCCGGCGGCAAACCGTCAAAGATCATGAACCGTTCTGGTCGCCCCCAACGCGCCGCGTGGGGCAGGCGCTCCTGCCGCCGTTGCTGGCAGGCATGTGCCTGGGCTTTGTATTCATGTTCGTGGGACTGGCAAACCCGGTCACCCTGACTTTCATCTGGCTGCTCTTTTATGGCTGCGCGTTGCACTCGGCGGGATTTTTCATGCCACGCGGTATGAAATGGTTTGGTTGGATTTACGTCGCATCGGCCTGTGGAATCCTGTGTTTCCTGGCGGTTGTCCAGCCAAAAGTCGAAATTAGCGCGCACTGGTTCATGGGGCTTTTCTTCGGCGCGCTGCACGTGGCCTATGGCGTGTACCTCTATTTGACTGAAAAAGGAAAGAATGCGGCGTGAATCCGGAACCCTTCCTTCAGCTCGACCGCGTGATTCACGAGAAAGGGCGGCTGGCCATCATGTCCATGCTCGCCGCCTCGCCGGAATTGTCGTTCACCGAACTGCGCGACGCCCTGATCATGACCGATGGCAATCTGACCACCCACATCCGGGCGTTGCAACAGGAAGGCTACGTGGCGGTGGCCAAGTCGTTTCAAAACCGCCGGCCACTCACCACCTGCTCGCTCACCCCGGCCGGCCGCAAGGCTTTTGCTGAATACATCAACCTGTTGGAACGCATTGTCCAACAAAGCCGGCCCCAATGAACTTTTCTTTGAACATATCAAACCCGGCCCGGTCTTTTACTTTGTGACGCAAAGTTAATATGAATCGTCCCCCTGATGTTGAATGCGCCGGTTTCCTTGGGAGCGCCGGCATCTTGCCGGCGGGTCGCGGTGTACAACAGGGATTCCCGCCGGCAGGCTGCCAGCGCTCCCGGAGGCAATACTCCATTCGTCTATTATGAAAATCCTTCGCGCCGGATATCTGGGCATGTGTTTTGGGGTAAAGGACGCCGTGGCGCTCGCGCACGAAACCGCGCGCCATGAGCCGCTCACCATCCTGGGTGATCTGGTTCATAATGAAACGGTGGTGGCGGAATTGCGGGCGGCCGGTGTCCGCGTGGCGCAGCAACCGGGTGACATCCGGACGCGTACCGTCATGGTCACGGCGCATGGCGCTTCCCGGCGTGCGATGGATGAAACGCGCGGGAGCGGGTTGAAGCTGGTCGAGGCGACCTGTCCTCTGGTGCAGGCGGCGCATCGCGCGGTGGCACGGCTGGTCGGTGAAGGATTTCATCCGGTCATCATCGGCAAACGCGACCACGTGGAGGTGCGCGGCCTGACCGGAGACCTTGACGTCTTTGACGTGGTATTAAACGAGAAAGACGTGGCCAGGCTGAGCGAGCGGCCGCGTTTTGGCGTTGTGGCCCAAACCACACAACCGATCGACCGCGTCCGGCAACTGGCTGGACTCATTCGGGAACGGTTCCCCAAATCGGAGGTGCGTTTCGTTGACACGGTTTGCCAGCCGACCAAGCAACGTCAGAACGCGGCCGTTGAACTTGCCCAACGATGCGATGTCGTCGTGGTCATTGGCGGCATTCACAGCAACAACACGCACGAGCTGGTCAAAACCTGTTCACGTTTCTGCGCGCGGGTTCACCAGGTTCAAACGGCGTCGGACCTGTGCCCGGATTGGTTTCACCCGGAGGACACAGTCGGCATCACGGCAGGAACTTC
>DATJNM010000036.1:0-35373 GCA_035508155.1 Candidatus Sulfopaludibacter sp.
CGCTACACTCCTTGCGATTGCAAGGGGCAGCCGTAACAGTGAAAACGACAATGAAAAGTTTATGAATACACCAATCGTATCAGCCGAGGCGAAAGCCCGCTTAACAGAAGCAGTCAAGAACTACGCACCGCCCGCGCCCGAAAAATATCGGGCATTGCAGGAAGTGAAAGAGTGCGTTGCTGAACTGCGTAACAAAAAGGCATCGTATCAAACGATACGGGCCATGCTCAAAGAAAACACCGGCATTGACATCTCGCACCAGACTATTGCCCGCTATTGCCGCGAAAGGCTGGACGCACCCAAAGCCAGGAAGCCGCGCCACCCAAAGCCGACCACGCCCGAACTAGGGGCAACCGCTCAAAGCGAATTGCAATCACGGCCATTCATCGGTTCACGGCGACGACGCGGACCGCACATTGCCGACCCCAAAACTCTTTAGCACGAAGTGCAGGCGTCGCCAGTCGCGGCGACCAGTAGAGCGACTACAAAGCAGCCCGCTCACCCTAAAAAGCAAAACCTTTGGGTTCAATGTCCGCGACCAACGCGCGTTCACAGCCGTGTAACGCGCGCTCGTCGCGGACGGATGAGGAAAAGCGCAGTCGCGCTCGCTTCCGTCTGGCGCTGGCAGCGCCGCTCCGGCGCACGGCTTCACTCATGCCGTTTCGCCGCCCGCCTGCCGCTTTCCGCCGCCAGCGCCAGACCGAAGCGTGACGTGGATAATTTGCCATAGGAACCATACCACGGTGCAAAACAGAACCAATATCATGGTTGGAGGAATGAGAGATCATCAGGCCCACCGTGCAAAAATGTGAATTCACCCCGCAATATTTTCGCCTTGCAACCGTATAGAACAATGAATAAACAACGAATGAACCATAGCAGAATTAAGAAAACGACCATGAAAAAACTTTTTGCCATTTCCGTTATTGCCATTGCAATTGTCGTCGGTTGTGGAGTTCTCTATTTGGCTAACAATATCAGGATTCAAAAGACTATCGTCAGGGTTTTTACCGAGCAATCAAAAGCTGCAAACAAGTTCCAAGCGGAACTCCAAGAGAGCAAGGATGAAAATGAACCGCCACGATTGCAAACAAGGGAAGTGCAACAGGCTTTGAAAACTTATGCACAAGCGGTGCAATCAATTGACGCATCAATGTGCCCAAAAAATTTTCGGCTCGCCTGGTTTGACTACGTTACGGCGGTAACGGATTTGAGCAATAAAAATCTTGCTGCAACTGCCTTCAAAGATGCGCTTGAGTTAGGAATGTCGGCTTGGACGAAAGATGGAAAATTGGCAGAGGACGCCCTTCAAGACACCAATCCAAATACCATCCCTTCTTATTATCATCGCTGCCAGCGTATCGCAGTCTCGTACGGTGTTCGATTTTATCCAATTGCGAATCAACAGTCCGTCCCCGCAGCGCAACCCACCCCTGTCCCCGTCACAATACGCTATCGTAAATCACTCGTCGGGAACGGCTACGTTTTTAAGTTCTTTAATACAGGGACACAAGAACTTTTTCTTACCATCACGGTTCGCAACTCAACGCTCGGGAAAGTTTTCCGAATGGATTTGATGCCAAAAATGAGCAAAGAAATTGGTAAGCTTCAGGGCTGGCAAGCTTTCCCCGGCGATACCTGCAAAGTCGAAGCCGATGGTTTTGCTCCAATTAACGGTACCATTCCAAGCCAGAATTGAGCTCAAAATTGCGGTGAACAAAAAGACGAAAAAACTTGAAATCAACGGCTATACGGCGGCGCGCTCGCGCCCGAACATACCAAGGTGCAAGACGCTGCGGGCGCGGCGCGGCACACCGCGCAGTTCAACATGCCCTTGTCAGTTTGCGCGTTCCCAGTGACGGGGAGCGGCCGCTGGCCACGACGCACCGGGCCTTTGATGTTCCGGCATGGCTCCATTGGCACCACTATCAAATCACATGAATAAGTGATTGGAGCCATTGCCGCTTGTTTGGCACTTTGCCGCCAAAGCGTGTAACATCCTAGCGCTTGTCATCCAGCTTGCTGGATCACGAGCCAAGCCTCCGCGTTGGTCTGCTCGTCACTTTAGAATGGACGGCTGCGACATTTAGCGTTTGAATTTGACCCATGATTGTGGACCAAAATTCAGGTGCATGGACGTTGAAAGATTATTCGACGATTATTCTGCCACTCGTTCCGACATTGATTATGGTTTATATTGCGTGGCAACAATGGCTGACAAATAAACTTAAAGTCCAACATGACCTTTACGACCGGAAATTTGCCGTTTTCACCGCCTTGATAGATTTTTTGAACTCAGCCGTGGTGACAGGTTTGCAACCTGATAAGCACACAATAAATCACACTTTTGTTGTCAAAACACGGGAAAGCCATTTCTTATTTAAAGGCAATGAAATTCCAGAATACTTGGACAAGGTTTATGAAAAAGCAGAGGCGTTTGGTTTCAAATACATTGAGATTTCTAATAATGCAGCCCTTTCGTTGAACGACAGGAACGCTGAACTAAACAAAGAACGAAGTTGGCTTCGCGAGCAACTCAAAACTGGCGCGAAAGATCAATTTGCCAACCACCTTAAACTCTACTCACATTGGTATGGCTGAATCGGCCTATAATGAAGCATTAGAATGGTTCCAAAAGACTGCTGGACAAGGAGATAAAATAGCCAAACTAAACGTCAAAATATGCAGAAAAAATGAAAGACACTCCTGCCGAAAAAGAGCGCGAGGAAGCGCGATTCAAGGAATTAGAAAAAACCGCCGCCAAAGGCGACATAGAAGCACAATTTCAGTTGGGAGAGGCTTATAGCTTGGGCTTCAGGATTCCCGATATGCACGACGGGCACGACGGGAAATTTTATGCCGCAAAGTGGTATCAAAAAGCCGCCGAACAGGGGCACGTTGAAGCTCAATACCGTCTTGGATATTTGCATGAGAATGACTTTGATTACAAAACATCGGCCACGTGGTATCGGAAAGCTGCGGAAAAAGGACATATCGAAGCTCAATTTCATTTAGGTATTTACTACCGCGATTTCCATCTTCATCCGACATTTTTAGGCTCATTAGGATTTTTCTCCAAAAGCCATCGGATTGAAGCAATAAAATGGTTTCGGATAGCTGCTGAACAAGGCCACATCCAGGCTCAATTTAATTTGGGGGACTGTTACGAACGAGGTTCGTATGACGACCTGCCAAGCGCGGTTGAACGCCTATCGCAACAGCGTTTCGATGAAGCGGAAGCAGCAAAATGGTATCGCAAGGCCGCAGAACAAGGGCACATCAAAGCTCAATACCGTTTAGGCTGTCGCTGCCGCGATGGCAAGGGTGTGCCGAAGAATCTTGTTGAAGCCTATAAATGGTTCAATTTAGCCTGGAAAAATGGGGAGGAGGAACACGAACGTGGACGAGAATGGGGGTGGGAAGAAAAAAATGTTGAAAAGGAACGCGAAGAACTCCTTGTGTTGATGACAGTGGAACAGCGTGATGCAGCAAAGCAATTTCAACAATATTATGAATCTCCGGCAGAACGAGAACGTAAAGCCGCCCACGAACGATCAAAGGCCACTTTCGAGGCCAACAAAGTTAAAGCTGAACAAGGTGATGCCAATGCTCAATTCAATGTCGGAGAATGCTACGAATATAGCCGGGGTATCCCGGAGGACGAGTTGTTACCGCTCGCCCAGGCCAAGAAATGGTATCGCATGGCCGCCGAACAAGGACACGCTGCGGCTCAATACGGGCTGGGCCGTTGCTATGGCTCTGGCACGGCCAGCGCGGAAAACTTTGCCGAGATGTTGAAATGGTATCACAAAGCAGCGAACCAAGGTTATGGCAGCGCTCAATATAGTTTGGGCTGTTGCTATGCACATGGCAGAGTCGTGCCGAAAAACCTCGTTGAAGCCTATAAATGGCTCACACTGGCTTGGGCGCAAAAGAAATTGTCGTCGGTTGATGAAAAGCCCGATAAACTCGCTGCCTTGATGACGCCGGAGCAAATTGCAGAGGCACAGCGGTTAGCTCGTGAGTTTCAACCGCACACGGAATCGGCGGACACCAATTCCAATTAGTTCTTTTAGTTATTAACTGCCACTTTTATAATCTTTCACCGTCTCTGAAAGCCTTTGAATTACGGCCTTTTGTTGGTCGCAAGTGGTTTCCAGTTCCACAAGCTTCATTTGGAGTGCGTCACGTTCCATGGCAATCAACTCATTTTCAGCATCCAGTTCACGGTTGGCCTTTTCAAGCAGATATACTTGCTGGGCACACCTCGCTTCTGCCTCGTCAGTGGCGTCAGACACCGCCTGCTCGCTGGCTTGGTAATCCCGACAGTTTTCTTCCAGCCACTCAATGTCATACGTCAATTTTTTCTTTACTTCCTTGAGGCGCTCAATTTCAAGGCATTGATCCTCGTTTTTTCCCTCCAATTCCCTGATTCGGCGGCTTTGCGCGTCCTCGCTGGCCTGGGCGTCTGTTACAATTACTGCTCCGGCCCCATTTTCCAACGGCTTGAACCGCCACACTGAAAACGCGAGCCGGTCCCCATGATTTTGTAATTCCTCAAATTGAAGGCCAATGTCGCCTCTGCCCGTGTATGCGTCCCGGCATGAGAGAACTCGGCATATCGTGTAAATTACTCCCATTTTGGGCAATTGGTTTCCCCAATCCCATATACCGCTGTTAAACCTGTCGTCCACGCAGACAACCTTCATTCCGACATTCCAATTACAATTCGCATTCATACCTAGTGTGCGAATAGGTTGCACATCTTTTTAAAGGGATTTTAAGGGTTTTTATGTCGGCAACCACTTGCCAATGAGCGTGCAACCCCCAAATGCCCGACCTGCCAGGTGATCATTGTCGTTGTCCTGCTGATCTTTGCTGCCCGCAATTAGACCAAAGTGAAAAGCTTCGTGATTCTCCCCGTGCAGCCGCCAAGGAAAAACCCTAGCATCCGTCCAGCGTAGTGAGCAAATCTGTCTGCCTCCATTGCGCGCCGGCCTGGTTTCCGCTCCGCTTGTGCGTTCGTCACGTCGCATTGAAATACCAGCACCGCGCGATAGCAAACTAAGCCGCGTTTTATAAAAGAGGGGCAAAGACTGAAATAATTAGAATCATTTGATTTATCCAGCTAGTTTTTTCAATTCTTCTAGAAGGTTCTCACCAGTGAGGTGCTGCAAGCGGTAAAAATTCCTTTCTTCGCCGTCGTCACTTAATATGACAGGCTCAGATAATATAAGTTCTTTGCCCAGAAGCGCCTGTAATTTCTCACCGTCGCCATAAAAATATTCCTGCAAGAGCGGCACTATTTTGTGCTCGAAGGCAAATTGGAGGTCTTGAAGATTATTCAGCCCCATGAAATAACTGTGGCCAATCTGATGATCCCGGTCGAGTAGCACTTCCAGTTTCCGATTGATTGTCGTCAATAGCTTGTCGAGTGGAACGCCAGTTTCGTTTGCTCCGCTCAACAGTTCTGGCCGGGGCATCACTTCAACAAAAGTAAACCGTCGCCGTAGTGCCACATCAAGTAACGCGATGGAGCGGTCCGCCGTGTTCATCGTTCCGACAATTAACAGATTCGGGGGCACTCCAAATTCCGCGTCCTCAGGCGGTGAATATGGCAGCGTCACTTTGATTTCACTTGCAGAATTAAGACGCTTATCGGGTTCAATCAGCGTGATTAGTTCACCGAAAACCTTCGAGATATTGCCTCGATTGATTTCATCAATCACAAGAGCATAAATGTGTGCAGAATCTTGCTGCGCTCGGCGGCACATACGCTTAAACACGCCATCCTTGACCTCGTAATGAATATTCCCTTCAGCATCGCTTACGGGCCTAAGTCCTTCAACAAAATCCTCATAGCTGAAAGACTGGTGAAATGTGACAAACTCTAAATAACGTGGCCGAGCCGTGACACTAAACTTCAAATCGTTGCCTTTCTCGCGTAAAAGGCGTTCTAGGTCAGATGCTTCCGATTCTTCCAACTTGAACAATGTTCCCTGAGCGCGATGTCGGATCGGTTCGGATTGTTTGAGGGTTGTATGCTTCTTAAGCTCGGCCCAATTAACTGGAAACTCGATTCGTTGAAGTGGCTCTAATTCAAAAGTTTGAGATTCACCATCGGGCACAAGTCGCTTCACGCGCGCGATGGTTGTGAGTTCCTGTTTCGGTGAAGAAGCATAGCCAAAAACAATATCACCTTCGGCAATCGCTTCATAATTTCGTTGAATTTTGCCCCTCCTAAAACTTTCCGCTTTCTTCCGAAAAAGTTCATCCCAAGACCATTCGGAAGGATTCGCAGAAACCCACCAGTAGCGGATTTCTCTCGATTCGCCAGACCCTTCCAGTAACGCCACCAGTCTTTGCAGTTCGGCAATATTATTTTGCTCAAGGGCAGAAGCGTATTGAAACGCTTCTTTTTGCCCTATGTTTTTCGCCAGTAACAGTCGCCGCACTTCGTGCAATGCTGACCATGTCTTGCCTGTCCCAGGAGGCCCATAAAAAATCCAGTTTAGGCCGCGTTTCATATCGAACCGGGACGTATTCAAATGTGAATTTGCTCCTAACTTTGGAACAGTTCCCAAGGACGCAATTGCCGTTAGCAATTCAGCATCATCTGGATATGCCTTGCGATAGGCATCTTTAATTTGTTCCAATTTGTCATCTGATAACTTTGTAATTGTAATCTGACCAAAGGAAGTCGGGCTATCAACTGGCTTCTTGATCCGCCAGTCAACTTTGCGCAGGTGCGGATATTCCATATCGGTCGTATTCGCCAAATCAGGATTGTACTCATACCCACCCGTCACCACACCAATCCCAACAATTTTGTCCAAGCCCTTGTTCGCAACTACAATGTGGCCCGGCTTAATATCACGCAGAAACCAATTCATGCACCGCGCACTGGCAGTCCCTTCATTATTTGTTTCCATCGCATGTTCCAATGCCGCTGTGTCCTTATATTGACGAAGGTCCTGGTCCTGTAACCAGCCTATGCCAATATAACCTTGATCGCGAAATTGCTCCCATAAGTATGCTTTCTCGCCAGGCGCAATTTTCCAAACCCTGCGTGCATCTGAAAATCCGTAGCTTTCACTTGCTTCGTTCTCGTCAGCATCACCATTTTCATCCTCATCGTTTTCATGCCCCTCATATGCCAACCGCGATAAGGCGGGCCAAGAGACACCTGGAAACTTGTTTTTCACCTCCTCTAGCAAATGGAGGTAAGAAGGCCAATCTGGCACTTCCACTTCGACGCCACGGCTTTTCAGCAGAGCACGATTCCGCTTGTCCACCGCCATGTATTGTTCTGGACGCATCCAGAACAATCCCATTGTTAAATTTGCCAATCCCACCTGTCGAATAGCGCGGGCACGGGCGAATAATTCACCCGGAACGGCATCCGGCGATTGCTCCACGATGGCCTTGGCAAAATCCCAGAGTGTATCAATTGCTTCTGGCTCACGGTCTTTCTGAAACGAAAAAAACCAAGATTTTTGAGGATTCATTATCGGCAGCCCTTCAAAATCAGTTGGCAACTGAGAGGCGAGGGCGAGGTTATCTTTGATAATGGTAAGCAATTTGACGCGATGCTCATCTCTGATTTTGCGATTGAAGAATGCAAAGAAAGTGAAGGGGTCAATCACCTGAAGCGGAAACGTTTTCCCATTTTCACCTTCGTCCTGAAGGCTGCCCACCGGCACCAGTTGATCTTTGGCTGTGTGAAGAATGGCTATCAGTTCACTTTGTCGCAAGCGCCAGGTCAACAAAACGCTGGCAAGTTCCACGTATAGCGGTTTCCAAGAAAATGATGTTTTGCTCATAAATAAGTTTGTTTTATTGGTGCATCACGTTTCCGTAGAGAATTGATGCCAATTCATTCGCAAGTAATTTTAGATTGTTGGATTTATAATATTCCCTCTGCAAGTCCACAGTTCGCACTTCCAGCCAAGATGACGAATCCATGTCAGCACTAAAATCACGAGCCATAGGCTCCGAAGATTGCGGGTAGAGCAACACCACCCGCGGGCAGCGGTATCGCTCCTTATATGCGAACATTTGGTAGGCGTCCGCTTCAGAGACGCCCCCCTTGGCCGCCGTTGCGTCGAGCAGTTTGTATTTGGTATCCACAATAAGTGCCGTATCACCAATGATGGTCTCAAATCGGATGTCAGGTATGAGCTTGAATAAATTGCGGCCCGATTCGTTGCATAGCAAATGCCGTGTCCCGCTTTGAGCGTGCAGTGACCAGCCTCGCGCCTGCCATACCTCCCTAACTTTGAGACGAGTAAATTCGGCTATGAATTCCTCGAAAAGCTCATTCATGTTAAACATAAATGCAAAAGTATCGAGCCGCCCCGAACTTAATTGTTGTCCTGTACTTGACCAAAACATACGCGCCATTTCCAGCAATGGACGATAGATTCGTCCTTCGCCCGCGCGACGGCGATAGCGTTGCATCCAATGCGCGGCTTCAGGAAAATCATTCAGTTGCGGTGTTATATCCGCCACATCAGCGAAGGCTGAACGCAATTGAGCGAGATGGCCGCGCGTCTCGCTCCAGGTTGCCCACCGCGACAAACACAGTGCCGTGGCGTTAAATATCCGATTGGGCAAGTTGTCTTCCGTGAATTCGTCGAACATTACGTCAAACCGATCTTGTCGCCATCCGTCGGCACGACGTGACTGTGCCGCCACTTGCCACCTGCCTTTGAGCACCTCAAGCCGATCCTCCACGACGACGTAACCGCGCAAAAGTTCGCGCCGTACGGAATCCCAAAGTCGGCGTGCGAAAATCCAGAACAGAATTTCGGAAAGCGGAGAGTATTGCTCGGTTAATCGTGCGATTTCGGTTTCGGTCACACGCAATTTTCCGGTATAGTTGAGAAGGAATAGCAAATTGCCGGTCGCCTCGCGCCCACATTCTGCAACATCGCATTCCATGTCGAGTTGGCGTGAATACATTTTGGGCAGAACTTGGATTACGCGCGTGCCAAGTTGAACAACACCTACAAATGATGTAGCCCAGACATCTCGCCAACCGACATCGAACATTTTCTCGTTGCGCGGTCCGCGCAGCCTGGCGAGCGCGGCCTTCTCGACCTCAGTGAGCGATTCAGGAAAACACTCATGCTCAAAGATGCTGATAAAATTCATTGCTGAACACGAGTGTGTGACCCACGGCAGGGGAAATCAAGGTGCCATTCAATTTGAAGACAGGCAGGATGAATCGCACCTGTCATGCTTCATCCAGAAACCATGAAGCTCACCATTTCCGTCCGCCAAAGCAGAGATAGTTTGTGAAATCACCATTGATCAGACGACGTTTGGCAAATGAGGTTGCGGGTTGCCCCCTAGCGCTGCGCGGCTCATCGCAATTGATTTGCCCCATATACGACCCAAACACCAACTGCCTTGTGCCTCAGTAATTCCGGGTATCAAATCCCTAGCTTCCGGCGCGCTCGCCTTTGTCCATTGTATGTCTGGCTTGCGCTTGTCAAGGTAGTCCGAATTTGACAAATGCGCTTCGCGCCGGTGGTTCTTTTTGCGGCTCCACCGTTGACAAGCGCAAGCCAGACACGGGGTTGGCTCTTAAGATTTGCGCGCCGAGGATGCTTTTTGCCGGAAAGGTTCACATCTTCACTACCACAGGATGGGGTGGCAATTTGCTATGCGCTACCGAGTGCGTCGTTTGCCATTGGCATTAAACGTATAAAATTTCGTGCGATTCGCGCACAAACAGCCGCAAATCCATCTGCTAAAACCCTTCCAGAAATTCAATTTTGTCACGTTTTCATGACAACCGATGCCATTGAAATGACTTAAAAATTGAACCTATGGACGGCGAGACTGAAATCGGACTGCCCGTCCAATGAGAAGTTGTGGCGAAAACTCCACAACCTGCATGGCTGTTTTTTGATAAATACGGTGGTGTAAAAACAGCGGGACGGAAAGTTGTGATGAAAACATCACAGTCAAGCGGGCCAGACGTGGTAAAAAGGACAGCAAAGCTTTGTTCATAAAGCGAACAAACCGAACAAGATTTTTATGAGAAAATTGAACGGTAAAGTCATTTTGATCGCATCCGCGAGCAATGGCCCGGAACCGGCCAAGAACATTAAACCCGGATTTTTGCCCGAATTTGGGCACCAATTATGGAAACCAGGGACAGATTCGACGGGGATCATTTTGTCCCCGATTTGGGACATTCCGGCGGAAATCTTGTGCAAAAGTGACAGTGAGCAAAAGCAGCATTTTGTTCAGTTTTATGGACATTGTGGCGCTAAAGACGTGGAAAATTTGAGACAGTGAAACAGCGGAGTTTCAAATTTGTTGGACGACCAGTGAGTCGGCTGCGAAATCAGCGGGGCTTGAGCCAACCGGATTTTGCTGTCGAATTGCAGCTTGCAGGCTGGCATGAGGCCAGCCGCGATACCGTGGCCAAACTTGAGGGCGGGTTGTTGCGCGTGGATTTAATCCAAGTCCAGTATCTCGCCGACGCCCTCGACATTCCGCTGAAGCAACTACTTTCCGCAATTGATTGGAGCAAATGTGATTTGTCGCTTGATAAAAACCGTAACCAGTAGAACCGTATGGAAACAGAAAATGAAAATGTCATTCAGACCGCCCCGCCGCCGGTGGAGCGGTTGGCGTATTCAATAGAGGAGGCGGCCCAAATGCTTGGCGTCAATTACCACAGCATTTATCGCCTGATTCAGCGCGGCAAACTTAAAGCGTGCCGGGCTTTACGCGGCAAGTTTCTTATTACGCGCGACGAATTAATTAAACTTTTGAAATCCGAATGAGGTGCATTATGAACTACAACGAAAAACCCACCATGCAGCAGGAACAAGCCGCCGTTGAAGTAAAAACGGCTTTTGCGGAGCATTTAAGCCAATTCAAGATGAGTTGCGATGCGGTTCAGGATATTGAACGCAATCTGCCAGCGATAGCCAATGAAGCATTCAAATCGGCTTTGCTTTCCCGCGACCAGAATAAAATCATTCAAACCGACGATGGAACGGAATGGCAGCACGACCTGGATTTGTCAAAAATTAGTTCGGTTTGTCATCGCCGCGTTGCTGGCGAAATCGAATTTGCCATTGTCGAAACGTTGCCTTTGAAATCTGGAAAGGAAATGAAGGAGGTCTTGAACAGCGGTCATAACGTCCGGGAGGTTCTAAAAACGTTCACGAGCGACCAGCGGCAAGTCCTGCGATTGTGGAAGGGTGACGTGAAAGCACTGATAGACGAGCATCTCACCGAGAAATATCCTGGCCAGGACATGAATATTGTGGCTGACTCATTTGAATATAAAATGGCTAACGCCATCTCCCAAACCTACGATCAGGCCCACAGCCAGAGTCACGGTATGCGGGTTTGATTGCAGGCGCGGTGGAGGAGCGTTGATCCTTTTTCACTTTGTATCCCGCTTTGTATCCCGCGAGAAATTTTTATAGCAAAAACGTGGCTCCCATAGCAAAAGGTCAAAGCGAGAAAACGCTTTTGTCTATTGGGAGAATTAACAGTTTGGATAAATAGCTAACGATAGCAAAAACAGCCTTTTTCGATTAAGAGTCAACTGCTCTACCAATTGAGCTACCGAGGCACTCAAGAGAGGACGCGTAGCATCTCACAACTGAGCCGTTTGTCAATCACGGTTGAGCCTGGATAACCGTCTCGGAGTTTGATCGTCGCAACGGTGGGCGTTAGAATTGAACGGCCTGCCGTTGACCGTCGTAGGAGATCATCTTGTCCGGATTATCGGTAACGCCCACACCGGCACCGTGGTCTTTGCCGACAATGACAATGTCAAAAGTGCGTTCCTTCAACACGCCCGGGAACGAGCCTTTCCGATCGTCAACCGTGAGCAGGCGCTGGGCGTCATCCCAGTGAAATGCGATGGTGGCGTACACGCCTTTTTCGTAATCGTAATTGTCGTTCTCGTCTTCGTAGAGCGTGAAGTCTCCGTTTGCACCGGGATAAATCCGCAATTCAATCGGGTCGGCTTTCTCCGCGGCGTACTGGATGAACGGCCCCATCGGAATAATGGAACCGGCCCGGACCAACAGCGGAATCCTGTCAATGGGCGCGTCCGCCGCAATCGTTTGGCCCCCCGGCATTGTCCGGCCGGTCCAGAAATCAACCCACGGCGTCCCGGCCGGCAGATACACCGACCGCGTGGTCGGCCGGGGCTCCACGATTTTTTCACGGGCGAACATTTCCGGGGTCTTCCAGTAAAGTTGCGCCTTGAAAGCGCCCAGGACGGAATTGGCCGTTTCACACGCAAAGTCATATTGCTTGCCGGCCTGGAGTTCCACCGGAACCGTCTCGGCTTCCATCGCTGAATAACTGTTGGTCAGCAGTTGCCCGTCCAGAAAAACCCGCTTGGGACCGAAACTCTTAAAATGGAACCGATAAGCCCCGGTTTCGGTCGGCACCAGTTTGCCATCCCAACGCATCGAGAATTTGGGGCTGGTAATGTAATCCGGCCAGCCGGTGTACCAGAACAGATTGACATTTGTCTCCACCGCCTCGTGACACAACGTGCCGAAGTGGTCATCGCTGTAGTACCTCACGTTCAAACCCGGCCGGCCGTCTTTCGTTCGGAACTGGTCGGCGGGAATGAGGACGCTGGCCTCCGGCGGGCGATGCAACTGATATTCCGTCACCGGGCAGACCATGATAGCCGGGCCGAACATGAACTGGTCATCAAGGGAATAGGTTCGGGTGTCGCCGGCAAAATCCATCGGCAGGGCGCGCATGATGGTGTAACCCTGGTCGGTGACCTGCCAGGCCAGGGAGTAGATGTAAGGCAGCAGGCGATACCGCAGATTGTCGAACTTGACGAGAACATCAGTGAAATCGCCGAAGCGCCAGATTTCGCGGGGCGTTTCCGACCCGTGCGAGCGGAAGATGGGACAAAACGCGCCGAACTGGAACATGCGGGTATATAATTCCTCATAGGCCGGATCCTGGCCGCCACGGTCGAAGACACCGCCGGCGCTGTTGAGCACAAACCCGCCGATGTCAAACGTCCAATACGGAATGCCAGCCATGCTGTGATTCACCGCGGCCGGGATCTGCCGCCGGTAAACATCCCAGTCCGCGCCGATGTCGCCTGACCAGGTTGTCGCTGCTGCCCGTTGCTGGCCGGCGAACGTGGAACGCGTCAGGATATAGACGCGTTTCCGGTCGGTTTCCTGCCGTTGATGTTTATAGATCGATTCTGTGTCCAGCAGCGAATACGGATTAAGATAGCGCGCAAACGACCCCAGATAGTTCGTGCCCACCCGCTTCATTTCGTATTCTTCGGATTCCTTGGTCAGGGCGTTGACAATATCGGGTTCAGTCGAATCCATCCACCAGCCGTCGATGCCCTTCGAGAACAAACCCTTGCTCACATACTGCCAGTACAAGTCGTTGGCCGCCGGATTGCAAGCGTCGTAATATTTGAACCCGGCCCAGCCGGTCGGCGGGTACAACCAGCCGCGTTGTTCCATGTCTTTGTAAATCGCCGTCGCCGGCCCCAACCCGGCCCAGATGGAAATGATCAGGTGAAAATTTTCACCGTGTAGAATATCCATCATCTCCTTCGGGTTCGGATAAGCGGTTTCGTCAAAGAACATGCTGCTCCAATTGGAATTGCCGCCCCAGTAGTCCCAGTCCTGGATGATATTGTCTATGGGGATATGGCGTTGGCGGTATTCCTGCGCGATACCGAGCAGTTCGTCGCGTGAGGCATAATGTTCCTTGCTCTGCCAGTAGCCGTAGGCCCATTTGCCGTACAGCGGGGCCGGTCCGGTCAGGTCACGGTAACCGGCGATGACCCGGTCCATGTTGGTGCCGGCGATGAAATAGTAATCCACGTTGTCGGCCACCTCGGACCAGAGCGACATCGTTTGCGGTTCATCGCGGAATATGGTTTTGGAATAATTATCCCAGAGGATGCCATAGTTCGCGGACGAAACCAGGAACGGGGTAACGGCGTCGGTGTTGGCCTGTACCAGTTTGACGGTGTGTTCACGATAATTCATCCAGCCATACTGATGCTGGCCCAGGCCATAGATGCCTTCCTGCGGCGTCAGCGTGAAATTCTGCTCCACACTGAACGCGTTCGTTTCGTACTTGATCCGGACCGGAGTGATGACGGGCGCGCCCTGTTCCCGCAGCAGGTTGCGGCCGTCGGCGGTGAGAAATTGAATCACCCCATCGCCCTTGGACAAGCGCAGCGTGACATCGGGCGACGCCAGCGTGATCGTGGCGGCATCCTCCTGAAACCGGAGGTTCAAATCCGGGAGGCTGGTCTGAATCACCACCAGGCTCGATTTTTCCGGAGAACCGCCCGTTCGCCACTTGAGCACCCGCACGGTGTCGTCCGCGTAAAACTGCACCCGTACATTCAACGTGCCGGTATTCAACTGCGCACCGTTGGCGATGCGCTGGATCAGAACCCGGGCCGGGAGCGATTGATTGGCTGGCGGCACCTCGGACGTGGACGGTTTCGTCTGGCAGGACACCAGCAGGATGCTCCCACAGAGGACTCCAAGCAAAGCCGTCGCCTTCAAAACGGATGAATACATTTTGAGATCTTTGTGAACGACGGCCATTCGAGGAACGGAGCGCCGGTCCCCGACCCGGCGCGAAGAGATCGGATTTACCAACACGCCGGGTCGGAGACCGGCGTTCTGGTTTTGCAGAGGATCCACTTTCATACCCTCAGAGTATCTCTCTTTTCTTTTCTCATTAACCTTCCAGCAGGGCTTCGACCCGAATGGGGTCGGAACGGGGCGGGCACGCGGGCAGAAGGTTGCCGGCGATTTCTTTTCCATCCACCCGCAGCCTTTTTACGCCGCGCTGTTTCGCTTTTGGATTTTTCACCTCAACGATGTACGTGTTGCCGCGGAACCGGCGCGTGACGGTGAAACCTTTCCATCGTGCCGGAATCACCGGATCCATGCGCAGGCCTTCGTACTCGGCGCGAATGCCCAGGATCCATTGGGTGGCGGTAAAGTAAGTCCACGCGGCGGTGCCGGTGAGCCAGGAATTCTTGGCCTCGCCATGCGTCGGCGCGTCTTTGCCGGCGACCATTTGGGCGAACACATACGGTTCGCACCGGTGGATCTCGCCGATATTCTCGCGCGCCGATGGGTTGATGCGCGTGTAATAATCGAAGGCGCGACCGCCGTTGCCGGTCATCGTCTCGGCAATGATGATCCACGGATTATTGTGGCAAAAGATCCCCGCGTTTTCCTTGTAGCCAGGTGGATACGACGAAATCTCGCCCAAGTGGACATAATATTTCGAAAAGGCCGGTTGTTGCAGCACAATGCCGTGTTTCGTCGCCAGGTATTGGTTGACCGATGCCAGCGCCCGTCGGGCCTTGCCGTCCTTCAAGCCGACGCCGGCCATGATGCACATGCCCTGGGGTTCTATGAAAATTTTTCCTTCCTCACAAATTTTTGAACCGACCGGCCGGCCGAAATCGTCGTAGGCGCGCACAAACCAGGCGCCGTCCCATCCGTGCCTGAGAATGACCTGTTCCATTTTGTCAGCTTCGGCGAGATACCGGTCGGCGTCCTTCTTTAACCCGCGCCGCGCGGCAATCTTCGCCAGTTCCTTCGCCGCCAGAATAAACAAGCCGGCGATGAACACCGATTCGGCCACCTTGCCGTCCTTGTTGGTCGTGGTCTGGAATGACTGGCCCGGGGTGTTGGAGAAACAGTTCAAGTTCAGGCAATCATTCCAGTCGGCGCGGCCAATCAGCGGCAGGCCATGCGGCCCGAGGCGTTCGAGGGTGTATTGGAAACTGCGGCGGAGATGTTCATAGAGGGGCTGTTCGGAGCCGGCTTCGTTCTCGAATTGCACCTTCTCATCCAGAATTCCCCAGTCGCCGGTTTCCTTGAGGTAAGCGCTCACGCCGATGATGAGCCAGTGCGGGTCGTCGTTGAAATTGGAACCTAAATCGTGATTCCCGCGTTTGGTCAAGGGTTGATACTGGTGAAACGCGCCGCCCGTCTGGAGCTGCGTCGCCGTCAGATCGAGGATGCGTTCGCGCGCGCGGCTGGGCACCATGTGGACGAAGCCCAATAAGTCCTGGTTGGAATCGCGAAAACCGAGGCCGCGGCCGATGCCGGATTCGTAGAAGGACGCCGAGCGCGACATGTTGAAGGTGGCCATGCACTGGTAGGCGTTCCAGATGTTGACCATGCGATTGACGTGGATATCGGGCGAGCGTACCTGGTAAATGCCCAGCAGGTTGCCCCAATACCGGCGCAGTTTCTCAAACGCTGCCGTGACATTCTGCCCGTCGAGATATTTGGCCATTACCGGCTTGACCGTCTGTTTGTTGATGGTCTGTGAATCCGGCGGGTCGAATTTCTGGTCGGTCGGATTTTCGTGATAACCGAGGACAAAGTTGATTTCCTTGGTCTCGCCCGGTTTCAGAGTCACCTTCACGTGATGCGAGCCGTGGGGCGCCCAGCCGTGGGCGATCGAATTGAAGGATTTACCCTGCTCCACCGCCACCGGGTTGTCCCAACTCCGATAAGCGCCCAGAAAGGTGTCACGCTGGGTATCAAACCCGGCCAGCTTGTCCGAACAGGCGAAATACGCGAAGTGGTTGCGCCGCTCGCGGTATTCGGTTTTGTGATAGATGACCCCGTCCACCACCTCGACCTGGCCGGTGCTGAAGTTGCGCTGGAAATTGGTGGCGTCGTCCTGCGCGTCCCACAGGCAGAATTCGATGCTGGAAAAGACCGAAAGCTTCGCCGGTTTTTTGCGGCGGTTGGTCACCCGAAATTTCCAGATTTCCAGCGTCTCGCCCAGCGGCACAAAATAGCAGGTTTGAGCTTCGATCTTTTTACAGGTGGAACCAATGATGGTGTAGCCCATGCCGTGGCGGCACTCGTACTTCTCCAGTTTGGTGCGCGTCGGCTGCCAGGACGGCGACCAAAACTCGCCGGTGGCGTTGTCGCGGATATAGAGATAGCGCCCGCCAAAATCGAACGGCGCGTGGTTATAGCGATAGCGCGTCAGGCGGCGCAGGCGGGCGTCGCGGTAAAACGAATAACCTCCGCCGGTGTTGGAGATGAGCCCGAAATACGCCTCGCAACCGAGGTAATTGATCCAGGGCAGCGGAGTTTCAGGCTGGTTGATGACGTATTCCCGTTGGTCGTCGTCGAAATGTCCAAAACGCATAGTTAGTCCCAAATCACAAAATCAACTGACGATGGCGGCCGCCGTTGCGGGTTGATTTTCCGGCGGCGGCACGGCGTCCGGCGTGGGGGCGGGCAGTTTGTCGTACCAGTTAAATTTCAGGATGACGGAGGTGGCCACCAGCACCAGCAGGGTAATCATGGCGCTGTTAAAATGGCGGGTGACCAGGAACATCGCCAGCAGGATGAAACACGTCTGCCAGACCGTGCCGACCAAAATGTTGAACATGTCGCGGAAGAAATCCTTGTTCCGCTGAAACGTTGGATCTTCTTGCACGACTTGGGCATGGACCGGGCCCCAAAATCCCCAGGGCCGGACGCGGCGATAGAACTCCTTCAGGACCTCCTCCTTGTCGGGGGGCGTCAGGAACGTTCCCAGCAGCGCGGCGGCGAGCGACACAGCCAGGATGATCGGGAACTTGTTGATGTCACTGATATGCGGCAGGACTTTGGGTGACGCCATGATCACGGCGCTGGTAATCCCCACGGCCATGCCCCAGAAATAACCCCAGCCGTTGAATCGCCACCAGTACCATTTCAACACGTTGGAAACCACGTATCCTCCCCACAACCCCGAGACAATCCAGGTCACAATCGAATTGATGGATTGGGTGAAAAGGCCGAAGGTGAGTCCGACGACGACCACGCCGAAGGAGGCCAGGTAGCTGAGCCACACGTACCGCTTTTGCGAGGCGTTTGGATTGATGTAACGCTTGTAGATGTCGTTGACCAGATAAGCCGGGGCCGCGTTGACCGTGGCGGCGAAATTGGACATGAACGCGGCCAGAAGCCCCGCCATGAGCAGGCCGAGAATTCCCACCGGCACAAATTTCGCCAGCGCCAGCGGTAAAATTTTTTCCAGATCCAGCTTGTCACCCATCGCGGCCAGATCCGGCGTGTAGAACGCCAGCGCCAGAATCGTCAGGCCGGTAATCATCATATAACGCGGGAAGAACAACACGACGTTCACCGTGGAACTCATCAGCGCCGACTCGCGGGGACCGCGTGTGGCCAGCACCCGTTGCATGTCATAATTCGGCGCCGGGCCGGCGGCGCTGACCAGGATTCCCTTGAAGACCATCATCATGAAGAAAATGCCGAAGAGCGAATAGCCGTCCTGCGCGAGCTTGTGATTGATTTCAGGGATGGACGTCCAGTTCAGATTGAGCTGCCAGCCAAAAAACAGGTCATGCCAGCTCGACGGCACCACCCGATCCAACATGTCCGGTGAAACTTTCAGCATGGCGATGATCCCAATCGCGATCGAGGCGACGGTGAGAATGCAGAATTGGATGACCTCGGTGAAGACCACGCTGAACATGCCGCCTTTGACGACGTAGAAGGTCGTGATGCCCATCAGGATCCAGGCGTACGTATCGTCCGACAAATGGCCCGGCAGGAATTCGCCCGCGAACTTGCCAATGCCTTTGGCGGCGTAAGCCAGAAATCCAATCACGCTGACCAGCGCAAAGACCACGACGATGATATGCGAGGCCGTCGCGCCCGATCCCCTCCCGAACCGGGTCTGGATCCATTCCGCGCCGGTCATCACGTTGGAACGGCGCATCCAGATGGACATATAGACCATCAGGAAAATCTGATTGAACACCGGCCACAACCACGGCAGCCAAACCCCTTTCAAGCCATACGCCGCCGTCACGTAAACCAGCCACATGGTCCCCGAAATATCGAACATGCCCGAGGCATTCGAAACGCCCAGCATGTACCACGGCAACCGGTTCCCGCCGAGGAAATAGTGTTTCATGCTCTGGGAAGCGCGTTTTGACACCCAGAACCCGACGCAGATGGTCGCGATCAGGTACAGAATGATGATGCCAAGGTCAATCCAGCTTAGTTGCATAGGGAAGAGTGATCAGGAGGTTGGTTTCTGAGTGAGCGGTTTGCAAATAGCATCCTGGCGACGGGAGCGTTTCACGAGGGGACAATTCATGGGCGGGAGCATATTTTGCCGGTACTGAGCGTCAAGGATGAACCAGGGAAACGCCCGTCACTCAAATTGACTACACGAGCCCGCCATGTCACGGCTTGTTTTTAGACACAAAAACCGATTAACTGACCGGATGACCCTGCGAATTCCCCGCCCGGGCGGAGCCACCGCCCGGCGACGTCGGACCGCGGTTTCGTTCCGGACCCGTGCGGGGCTGTGGGCCGGGGCTGTCAACCGGCCGATCCTGGAAAATCAATCCGAAGCCGCTGCGGGTGGCGGCCCAGTTTGGTGGGGCGAGGCTGCTGACGAGCCGGCTCGCGAGTATGCTCGCCCCATCGAAGGTTGCAAAATGCACCACCCCCCGGCCACAGCGCATGGGGACGCTCGCCCCGCCATAAATCGCCAAGTGCGCCAATGCCTTGTATCCACCGCACTCGTTTTGATGTTCCTGTCCGTCCGGCCCGCGATGGCAGCCGAAGTATCGCAGTTCATCCGGCTCAATACGATCGGCTACCCGCCCGGAGCCATAAAACAGGCCAGCCTTCCGCTGCCCGGTACGAATTTTTCCGTGATCCGCCTCTCCGACGGCGCAACGGTTTTCTCCGGCAAAATCACCGGCCCCGTGGCAGATCCGGACACTCAGGAGCGGCTCTATACCGCCGATTTCTCGGGGCTCAAACAACCCGGTGAATACCAGCTCGATGTGCCGGGCGTCGGCCGGTCCGCGCCGTTTCACGTGGAATCGGACATTTACCGCAAACCATTCTATGTGGTCATGCGCGGATTTTACCTGTGGCGCTGCGGCACGACAGTCCGCGCGACTTATCAAGGGACGACCTTTGCGCATGATGTCTGTCATACCAACGACGCCTGGCTGGATTTTGTCGGCGGCGGGCACGTGCAAAAAGACGGCACCAAAGGCTGGCACGACGCCGGTGATTACAACAAATACGTCGTCAACGCCGGCGTCACCGTGGGCGTGATGTTCCGCGCCTGGGAGGATTTCGGCCGGCAAATCAAAACCGTCCGGCTGGACATTCCCGAATCGGGCGGCCCGCTCCCGGATTATCTGGCCGAGATTAAATGGGAACTGGATTGGCTGTTGACCATGCAGGCGCCGGACGGCTCGGTGTACCATAAACTGAGCACCACGCGCTTCGGCGATTTCGCCCCGCCGGAAACCGAAACGGCCGAGCGCTATTTCACTCCGTGGGGGAGCGAAGCCACGGCGGACTTTGTCGGCATTCTGGCCCAGGCGGCGCGCCTTTACCGTCCATACGATCCGGCCTTTGCCGACCGTTGCCGGCAAGCCGCCCGAAAAAGTTACCAATTCCTCCAGACGCACCCGGCATATCACCAGGCCGACCAGACCGGTTTCAGCACCGGCGCCTATGAAATCAACGAGCCCAGCCACCGCTTGAGCGGCATCCCGGAAAACCGGCTGTGGGCGGCGGCGGAAATGTGGGAAACCACCGGCGACCCCGACGCGTTGCGCGATCTGGAGAACCGTATCCGTTCGGTGCACGGCAAAGTGGACAACGATTTCGACTGGGACGAAACGAAAGACCTCGGACTGCTTACTTATTTGTTCTCCGAGCGCTCCGGGCGCGACAGGTTTCTGGTGAACCTGGTTCGCGGCAACCTGCTGGCAACGGCGGATGGAATCGTCCAGACCGCCGATCGAGATGCCTATGCCCGGCCATTGGGTTCGATTTATTACTGGGGTTGCAACGGAGGCGTGGCGCGTCAGGCCGTTATTCTTATGGCCGCCGATCGTGCCACCCACGGGAAAATCTCGCGGTTCTCATCCAAACCGGTTTATCGCGAGACCTGTCTGGATGCGCTGAACCACTTGTTGGGCCGGAATTATTATGGCCGGTCGTTTGTCACCGGCCTCGGGTTCAATCCACCGCAGCATCCGCATGACCGGCGCGACACCGGCGAATACCTGAATCATCCCTGGCCCGGCTATCTGGTGGGCGGCACCAATCCCAAGGCGACCGATTGGCGGGATGAGCAGGCCGATTTCCGGGTCAACGAAATCGCCATCAACTGGAATGCCGCGCTGGTCTATGCCCTGGCCGCCGGTCTGGCAAATTGAAGGTGAGTTGACAAGCCGCGCTGCCGGATGATGTTTCCAGCCATGAACCGCCATGAACCAATCACCCGGCATGACTGCATAACGCTCCTTTGTGCGGGGCCGGCCGCTTGATGACTCTTTTAATCGGGACACTCGCTTATCATCTGGCCACCAACGCGGTGGCTCATGCCGACGGCTATTCCGGGAGTCCGCCGGACGAGACGGTGGTGTCTCACTGGACTCCGGCCACCTACTTCGCCACGAATATGTATTTGCTGACCAATGCAGTCTGGTCAACCCATTTCTGGCTGCAAGGTGTGCGGGGTTTGAGCGCAACCCCCATTGGGATGAGCAACAATTTCGGAGGCCATACGTTGCTGACCCTGATATCACCGCGCCACTATCTTCGGGCGCACCACGTCGGCAACCCACCCGGCCTGATTGCCTTTCTCGACACCCATAACGTCGTTTATTGGCGGAGATCTGTGCAGCAGGTGCCGGTCGGATTTTCCGATACCGACGTGGGTATTCTGGATGCTGACGTGCCGCCGTCGGTCGGCTTTTTGCCCGTGGTCCCGACAAATGTTGCCAATTATCTGCCGGCGACAAACTACGTTCAGGGAATCGGGATGAATCAGGACATGAAATTATTCGGCCAACCGATGACGTTCAGGATTCCCTCTTTGATCGTCTGGGACAGCAGCGCTGCCGCGCCGTCCGGACTCGCCACCAACTGGAACGTCACCTTGCGCGTCAACGATTCTTCCAATCCGGAAATGTTGCTCATCGGCAACCAACTGGTTCTGGTTTCGCACAATTGGCAAGTCAACGCCGGGCCCAACTACGCTGACCAGTGGGCCGCCATCAACCGGCAAATGCACTATCTGTCAACCAACAACGCGGCGGGAACGGATTACCAACTGACCCAGTTCCCGCTTACCAACTGGCCGGTGATCCATCCCTGACCGGCCCGGCAACGCAATGCCAGCCGCGCGCTCGGAACCTTCAATGATGGTGGCAGCCGCAACCGCCGTCCCCGCACGCGTGGTCTTCCAAATCCTCCGCCCCGGGCACGCGGCCCAGTTCAAGCGTTTTGGAAACGTATTTCTGGATCGAATGCTGGATTTCGTGCAGTTCTTCGCGCGCAGCCAGGAAACCGCGGGCGACCGGATTGTTTAACAACGCGTCACGGTGTTTCTCAAAATCGGCGATTTCGGCGCTGTCCAATGGCGCCCCCTTCGCCTGTTTTTCCTGGAGCGCCTGGCCTTTGTTCACCACGGCTTCGTATTGACCACGCGCATCGGCGTCGGCCAAAAAAGTGTCAATGTTCCGGCGGTGCGAAGTCGTTCCGAGGTGGTCAACGATGCTCTGACACAGCGCTTTGGTTTTCTCGATGATCGCATTGGCTTCAATTTGAGTCGTCATGAACAAATACCCTAGCACAGCCGGCTCAATAAGTCAGGCCAAATCCGAAGGGAAACAGCGGTTCCCCGGTCATGTCATTCGCCGCCGCCTGGTCCATGCTCCGCGGCCATTCGCGCGGCAGCTTGCCGGTCGGCGGGTAGTCCCCGAATAATACATCGGCCACGCCCTGCCCTTCGGTGCCCGGCAGCCACGCGGCAATGAAAGCGCCGCTGTTGTCCAGCGCCGAACCGAGAATCAAAGGCCGCCCGGAAAGGAGTATGGTGATAACTGGTGCGCCTGCGGTCTTTGCCTGTTCCACCAACGCCGCGTCTCCCAGGTCAAGGTCCAGACTCGCAGCGGTGCCATGCCATTCGGCGTAAGGCAATTCCCCCACCACGGCAATCACGGCGTCGGCATTGGTGATGCCGCTGGCGTCCGGCGAATAGGTTACTCGCGTTTCCGGCGAAACCGCGCGCCGGATCGCCGCCAGGATGGTCGTGCCGCCCGTCGTAACTTCGCGGGTGCCGCCCTGCCAGTCAACCGTCCAACCGCCGCATTGAATCCCCAGATCATCCGCCGCCTCGCCGACGACGACAAGATGCTTTATCTTCTTCGACAACGGCAGGGCATGGTTTTCGTTCTTGAGCAGCACGAGCGATTCCCGCACGCACTGGCGGGCGACCTGCCGATGCGCCGGGGAACCAATGGCCGCCGCCAGCGCCGGGGCGTCGGTGTAGGGATGCTCGAAGAGGCCCATCTCAAACTTGACCCGCAAAATTCGCGACACGGCGTCGTTGATCCGGCCTTGCGAAACTTCACCCTCGGCCACCAGGTCCTTGAGGTCTTGAATGAACTCGATGTAGTTGCGTTCCAGGCCCGGCCCCCGCGGAATCATGGCCATGTCCAGGCCGGCGTTGATGGCGCTCCGAACCGCGGTTTTGTAATCCGGCGACAACTGGTCAATACCCGCGTCATCGGAAACGAGGAAGCCCTGGAAGCCGAGTTCCTGCTTGAGCAGGCCGGTGAGCAGATGTTTGTTGCCATGCATTTTCTCGCCGTTCCAACTGCTGTAGGAAATCATGATGGACTCGACGCCGGCCCGGATGGCGGCGCGATACGGCGGCAGGTACAGTTTGCGCAACGTGGCTTCGTCGCACACCGTGTCGCCTTCGTCGGTGCCGTATTGGGTACCACCGTCGCCGATAAAATGTTTGGCGCAGGCGAGGACGGAATCCGGCCGGTCGGAAAGTTGTTTGCCCTGGAACCCCTTGACCGCGGCCATTGCCATTTGCGAAACCAGGTCCGGCGATTGCCCGAAGCTTTCGTAGGTGCGTCCCCAGCGTTCATCCTGGGCCACGGCGATGCACGGCGCAAACGACCACCGGATACCCGTGCCGGCCATCTCCAGGGCGGTGACATGCTCGGCCTGTTCCACCAGCGCCGGATCGCGCGTCGCGCCCAGACCGATGTTGTGCGGAAAAATGACGGTGCCAACCACGTCATTGGCGCCGTGGACCGCGTCAAATCCGTAAAGCAGTGGGATTGTCAGGCGCGTCTTCAGGGCCCACGACTGATATTCATTCACCATTTTCAACCAGCCGGCGGGATTGTTTTCCGGCGGCTTGGAATTGCCGCCGCTGAGCATGGCGCCCAAAGCGTACTTTTGAACGTCGGCGGGGTCCGCGACCGCCCCGGAATCCGCCTGCGCCATCTGACCGATTTTCTCGTCCAGCGTCATGCGCGCCAGCAGGTCCCGCACACGTGTGTCCAGCGGCAAATGGGGATTGAGATAACTCGGCGTTTCGGCGGCGCCGCTGCGATTAAAGTCAAGGGTAAAGGCCATGATTGCAAAACAATGGAAGAAATACAAAGGCCGGAACAGGAATTTCCTTGTCATTGCCAGGCTTGGTTGCTCGCCATTTGATTAAACTTTTTGTTTGCCGCGGCCTTTCACCAACGGGCCGGTCATGCCGGGAATCGAAATCCCGCCGGTGAAACTTAAATACCGCCGCGACGGAATTGTTGTCAATGGATTTCCAGCCCGAAGCCCGCCATCGCGCTCACGGTGGGCGAGGCTCCGAACGAGCCGCGATTTGGATTTTCGGTGAAGTGTTGCACCGGTCGTGAGCACGATGGCCATTCCTGGGATGAGAACATTCCGTACCCGCCCCACCGAGGAAGCAATGTTTACTTCGCTAAAGCGGCCGGATTCAGGGCCATTTCGGAGGGAGGAAAATCAGCCGGGTTGCCGCCCAGGGTTTTGTTCGGCAGATTGCCCATCTTCATTTCCAGCGTGCCACCATCGGCAATGTCCGCGTGCCGGAACCAGACGCGGCGGTCGGGCCGGCCATCCAACCGGAAGTTCTGGATGTATTTATTGTCGGCCGAATTATTCCTGGCGATGATGCGCAGGGTCTTGCCGTTTTTCAGGTGAATCGTTACGCGATCGAAAACCGGGCTGCCCAGGCAATATGCCGGCACCCCGGGAACACCGGGATAGAAACCCAGCATCCCGAACACGACCCATGAACTCATCCCGCCGCCGTCTTCGTCTCCCGGCATGCCGAGCAGCGTGTCGGTGAACCAGGTATCCAGCAACATGCGGACGCGTTTCTGCGTCTTCCATGGCGCACCCAGATAATCGTAGAGGTACGGAATCAAAAAGCTCGGTTCGTTGCCCATCGAAAACTCGCCGACCATGCCGGTCGAATCCGGGTACAGGGCGTAAAATTTGTACCGCGGCAGGCCAATGTCTTCGCGGAAGAGCTGGTCGAGCTTCGTTTCAGCGGACTGCGTCCCGCCCATCAACGCAAACAATCCCTGCAAATCCTGTTTCACGTCCCAGTCGTAGGTGTAACCGTTGTTCTCAGTGAAGTAATCGCGTCCGCCGCGGCCGGTCGGGAATTTCGGGTCATACGGCTCCACCCAGTTTCCGGCCGCGTCTCTGGGCCACATCCTGCCTTTGTCCACGCGAAAGACATTTTTGTAATAGGCGGCGCGCTTGAGGAACAGGTCATGGTCGGCGGCGTTGCCCAAAACGCCGGCCAGTTGCGCGATGCACCAGTCGTCATAACTGTTGGCCAGCGTGACCGAAACCGCCTGGCGCAGTTCGTTGGAGTTGACCTCGGCGACGGTTTCCTTTTCGCCCGGATCCAGCGCCGGGAGGTAACCGTGTTCGTCGTAAAAATCGTCGAGTGACGTCCGCGGGCCGTTGCGCCACGGCAGCAGCGTGGCGTCGAGCGAATTCTTGCGCAGCCCGGCGTAGGCGGTTTTCAAATCAAAATGGCGGATGCCTTTGAACCACGCATCGGCCATCCACGCGGCGGCGTGATTGCCCGTCATGCAGGGATAATCCCCCCAAAGCACGGCGAACGACGGCATCCAGCCGTCTTGCTCGTACATGCGCACGTAGGAGGAAATTTCGTCCGCGGACAGGTCCGGATTCAGGATCTCCATGAGCGGCAGTTGCGCCTGGTACAAATCCCAAATCCAGTTGTCCACGTAGAACGGCCGCGCATCCGTGTGCACGCGGTGGTCGAACGCGCTGTAATACCGGCCGTCTTCGGTGATGCAAATCATCCGTTCGTAGCACCGGTAAAGCGCCGTGTAAAAAACCCGCTTCTGCGCCAGCGTGCCGCCGGCCACTTCGATCTGGCCGAGCACATCGTTCCAGCGTTGACGGGCATGGTCGCGGATTTTGTCGAAGTCCCAATGGGGAATTTCCTCATGCAGATTGCGACGCGCCTGGGCGATGCTGATGAAGGAAATTCCGTAGCGGAACTCGAGTTGAGAGCTGAAAGATGAGGGTTGCAGGTTGGCCAATCCCACCGTCAGCCGGCCTCTGTCCCCTGCCCGGCTGGATTGGACAGAAACCGGCGCGCTGAATTCGCCGTACAGGTAAGCCGCCATGCCCTGGAAACGTTCGACGCCGGAAATGGCATTGTTTGTTTCGATCTGCATTTCGCCGCTCAGCCGGTTGGCCAGAAGCACAACCGGTTTGCCGGAGGGAAAGGTGAACCGGAAACAGCCGCAGCGTTCGGTCGGCGTGAATTCAGTCCGGAGGTTTGAATCATCGAATCGGACGGAATAATAATAAGGCGTGGTCTTTTCCTGGTCATACGCCGCGGGGCGGTCCCATGCGTCTTCTTCCGGCGCGCCGGCCGGCCGGGCCGTCGCTTCCGAGCGAAGGCCGGAGCACGGCATCAGCCAGAACAATTCGCCGAGCCGGTGCGAAATGACGGTGAGCGGAAAGGAATGAATCCGGTCATCGGTCGCGTCTTTCCGAACCGGATATAGGCGCACCATGCTGTTGGGCAGGGAGACCGTCGGACGGGTCGGCTCCAGCAAATAACCGATGCCACCGATGGTCGGGTCAACGTATTCGACCTGGGCGCAGGCGTTGTCGATACCGACCAGCGCAGCGGCAATCGACCAACCGGCGGTTATCAACCTCACCCCGAATCCGGCGTGCCGTGATCTGCCGGGCGATGTTCGAGTGCAACTGGATACTCGCTCCAGGAGCTCCCTCTCCGCCAACGAAGTTGGGGGAGAAGGTCGGGGTGAGGTGGCACATTTTACTTCTTTGATTTCAAGAACCCCTCGCCCCGGTGGCCTTTCACCCGGACGCGTCAAAACCGGCTCGTCAGTCGCCTTGCTCCACCAATTTGTCGAGGAAAGCACTGCGTTCAATAGACGATGGTGAATTTGACCGGTTCGAACCGGTCGTGGTCCTTAACCGTCACAAGCCCATCAGCAAACGACCAGCCGGTGGCGGATTGGGCCAGTCTGGCAGCATCAAGGGGCGGTAAGGGCACCGCTTGGGCCGTCTGGCCTCCGGATTGTTCCGTCACCGCCCGGGGCTCGCGGTCCACCCGGGTTTCCAGAATCAAATCGCGCTTCGCCGGTCGGTAGGAACCTTCCGGCGCGGAAATTTCGACGACCACTTTGTCCATATCACGGGTCTGATGAAATTCGCGCTTCAGGAAATCGCCTTTCTGGTATCGCAAGCTCTCCCCGTCGTCTTCGTACAACGACGATGCAGAGTCGGCGGCCGGTGCCACCAGGACTTTTAACGGGTTGCCAGGCATTTGGCCGGTGTATTGCACCACCGGCTGCCGGAAGATAAACCCGCCGCCCCGAACGAAAATCGGGATGGAATCCAGCGTCACCGGAATGGAAATGGTGGCACTGCCCGTGTAGCGCTTGCCGGTCCAGTAATCGTACCAGTCGCCGGCGGGCAGATACACGTCGCGTCCGGTCGCGCCTTCCCATAAAACCGGAGCGACCAGCAGATCGGAACCGAACAGAAACTCATCGTCCACGGCCGCGGCGCGTTCATCAGCGGGGTAATCCAAAAAAAGCGGACGCAACGCCGGCACGCCGGTTTCGCTGGCCTGTTGCATTACGTTATAAATATAAGGCAACAATTCGTAGCGCAACTCGATGGCACGTTTATTGATCGCTTCGAACCGCCAGCCATACGACCACGGTTCCTTGTCCGGCGTATCAATCGCCGTGTGCATCCGCATAAAAGGATAGAAAACGGCAGTTTGCAACCAGCGCGTGCACAATTCCGCCGACGGCATCCGCACAAAGCCACCGATGTCGCCGCCGACAAAGGGAAAACCGGAAACCCCCAGGCCTAACAACATGGAAACGGATTGCCGCAGCGACGACCAATCGGCGGTGGCATCGCCCGTCCAGACGGCGGCGTAGCGCTGGCCGCCGGCGAAACTGGAGCGCGTGAGCACGAACGCGCGCCGGTCCGGTTGCAGCCGGCTCAAACCTTCAAAGGTCGAACGGCTCATCAACTGGCCATAAACATTGTGGGCCTCGAGGCTCGTCGCCGGCCGGCCTTCGTTGTTGAAGACCACGTCCGGTGGCATGGTCCCATTCACCGTGTCAAAGACGGAGGGTTCGTCCATGTCGTTCCAGATGCCGGCGACGCCGACGTCCAGCAGGCTTTTATACAAATCGCCCCACCACTTGCGAGTGGCCGGCCGGGTAAAATCCGGGAACACGCTTGAAGGATGGTCTCCGGCCTGGGATGGCCAGACCGGACCTTCATAGACCTTTCCATCCGGCAATTTCACAAAGTCATCGCCGGCCAGGCCGGAATCATACGGCGCGTAACCTTTCAACGCCGGGGGATGCCCATCCAATATCGTGACCAGATGAAATCCCTGGGCGCGCAAATCCGAAATCATTTTCTTCGGAGTTGGGAAACGGTCATGGTTCCACGTGAACGGCATGTAGTCCTGCATATAGTGGATATCAAGCCAGATCCCGTCGGCGGGAACCTGTTTCTGGCGGAAGGTATCGGCCAGGAGGCGCACGCGGGATTCGGGATAATAACTCCAGCGGCACTGCTGGTAGCCGAGCGCCCACAACGGCGGCAGCGGCATCCGGCCCGTGAGCGCGGTATATCGCTCAATCACCTTCTTCGGGTCCGGGCCATTGATGAAGTAATAATCCAGGTCGCCGCCGTCCGCGCCGAAGGTCAGCAAATCCGGCTCTTCACGGCCCACATCAAAGAAGCTGCGCCAGGTGCTGTCGAGAAAGATCCCGTGCGCTGCTCCACGGCGCGTAACCACGAAAAACGGAACCGTAACATAAAGCGGATCCGTGCTGGAATCATAGGCCGGCGTATCGGAATTCCACATGACGTAGTTGTAGCCGCCGAGTTTCCAGCCGCGTTTGTCGAGCCGGCCGGTTTTTTCGCCAAAACCATAAACGTGTTCGTCGTCGTGCAACTGTTTGGCGACGCGAAATTCCGATCCGACCAGGGAGATACCGCGCGCCGGGTCGTCGGCGTCTAAAGTAACCTCTCCGGTATCGGCAAAGGAAATCCGAAGCGGCGCATATTGAATAATGACCTTGAGCGCCGGTGTCGCAAGTGTCGCGACCTGGGAACCGATTTTGGCCTTAACATCGGGCATTCCCAGGTCATGGTTAATCACGGCATAGGAATGGTCGCGGCCGAACGCGGATTGGGTGGTGAAGCGGACGCGGATGACCTCATCCGAAAGCGGCGTGACGGCCAGCGTCCCCTGGCCGCTGCGAAACAAAAGGGTTTGGCCATCCCACGCCGGCGCCGGCATCGCGCCCAGCGAAGTCCAGCCGACGGCGGCGGCGTTTTGTGCTGAGGTCGAAAGCATTGATGAAGTTACCAGAATTAAACCGGCGGACAATGGCAGAGTGAAACGGTGGATTTTCATGCGCTGATTTTCAGCTGTTTGCCCTCAAGGCACAATCCTGGTTTGGTTCAAACGCGCTCATCGCAAAGTGGCCGGTTTAATGTTCCAGCCGCTCAAACCCACCTCCGGGTCTTCCGCAGCCATGCTGGATTCAATCCGGAATGTCCGCGTTTCGCCGGGCAGCAGCGAAAAATAATTGTCATCGTAATAAACCGGCAGGATACGCTGGCCGGTTTTGACGTCGCGAAATGTCAACCGCACCTCCACCGCCGGGGTCTGGGCGGGATTGGTGATTTTGCCTTCGATGACCAACCCTTTGGCGAAATGATAGGCGTGCCACTTTCCTTTCAACGCCACGGGCGGCAGGGAATTCAATTCCTGCAACTGCCCCTCCTCCCGGGCATGCCAATAGAAGTTGTCGGAAAGCCATTTCCCGTGCCGGTCGCGCAATTTCAATTTGACGAAATGCGCGCCGCCGGCCGGAAAGTCCAGGGTGAAGGCATCCGTGCAACTGTTCGCCGCAGCGGTCAACATTCGCCGGGTGTCATGTTCCAGATGACCGGACAGATCGTAGATGGCCGCCGTCGCGATCACGTCCACCAGCGGTTCGGCGCCGTGATTGATGACGGCGATTTTGCAGTCCGGCACGCTCATTTGAATATGCACCGGTTCGGCGCCTTTCATGGCGCCGAACAGGCAGGCATCCGGGTCGTAATCCCAGGAATAAAAATTCCAGAGCAGGCTGGGCCACGATGGCTGGCTCATCCAGACGACCACGCCGCTGCAATCGTTCCACATCCGGCTGTTGAAACCTTCGTAAATCGCGCGGATGGTTTCATAGTTTAACATCTGCGCCTTGCGGCAAAGATCGTCGAGATTGCGCGGAGCGCCGTAGCGGGCGGCAATCCGGCCAAAGGTGGAATCCTTGCTGCCCGCGCCCTCGGAGTGCAAATCGTGATACGCCCACACGTCGTCGTACGGCCACGCGTCAGCCTGGGGAATAAACGTGCGGAAGGTGTCCTCCTCCGGAATCGAACTGGCGCCGATTTCGGTGCTGAAACCCTGGTTCAAGTCGTGGAAATAATTTTGCAGCGGCAGGTTCGACCACGGTCCGCTGTTCCGCATGTTTATCAGCCGGGAATCCGGCTGGAAATAGCGGGTGCCGTCCAATTCGTAAATCAACTGGTTCAATTTTTCGTGCAACGGTTCGGGGCAGACGCCTTCGTTCCCCGAGCACCACAGCGCGATGCTCGGGTGATTGCGAAAACGCTTCAAGCAATCCGCGGCATTTCGCGCAAAAAGATCGTAGTCCACCGGCGCGTAATCGAACCCCTCGGTGTTGCGCCAGAAATCGTTCCAGACCAGGATGCCGTACTGGTCGCACAAATCATACAGGGCCTCCGACGTGCTCTGGCCGGCCCAGTTCAGAATCATATTCATGTGCGCGTCGCGGGTCATACGGATGTATGGCTCCAGCCTCGCACGGGAAACGCGCTTCAGCGCGTCGTCCATGCCCCAGTCGCCGCCCAGACATTCGATTTTCCGGCCGTTGACCTTGATAACGAGATACGGTCCCATTTGGGAATCGTGGATCACCCGCAGTGCCGGAGAATTTTCCGCGCCCGGCCATAAGCCAACCATGGTTTCCTGTTGTTGGCCCCACCAGAATGGTTTGTCGGAAGGTTTGCCGCCGGCCGCCAACACGGCGGCGTCGCGTTTTGCCTTGTTTTCCAGCCCCCAAACCATCGTGTCGCGGCGGTTATCAATGATTTTCTCGTTGTCGTCCGGCGCCAGCGCCGGCGTGAACTCGACCCGCTCGCGCGTGCCGTCCGGCTTCTTTACTTCAAATTCGTAACTCAACTCGCGAATGCCGAATTGCACCGTCGCCTGATCGGATTCCTGCTTGTCATCGGTCACAAAACGGAGCTGCAAATGATAAAGCTCCGGTTGGCCGTAACCGTTCGGCCACCACAAACGCGGCTGCCGGACGGTGAGTTGCGGGAAATTGTTCGGCGCGAAGCCGACCGTTTTGGTTTCGCCGGGTTGCAAGGTGACTGGTTGTTGGAATTTGACCCCTTCAAAGGCGCCGCGCAGCGCGCCTTGTTGAACCGCGTCGGAAGTATTGTGCAATTCCGTCTTCACGGTCACGTCTGCGCGCGACGTGTCCGGCAACGGCAACAGGGTAATGACCTGTGAATCGCCGATGATCACCGGGCCGGTCGCCCGCAAAATCACATCCTGCCAGATGCCGGTGTCCCGGTCGCGGATTGCCGGGATCCAGTCCCAACCTTCGGCGCATTCAAAGCTCGGGCCGTCGAGACACATCTTGCCGCCGTTATCGCCGGGGCCGTACTTGATGGATTGCTCGCTCGGAATGCCGGGATCGGGCGGTGGCGCAATCATTACGGCGAGCACATTCTTTTCGCCGGGCTTCGCCCATTTCGTCACATCAAAAATCCCGCGGATGAACGCGCCGGTGATGTGGCCGAGGTATTCACCGTTGAACCAGACTTCGGCATAATAATTGATGCCGTTGAATTGCAGCGTCAATTCACGGCCGGAAAAACTTTTCGGCACCGTGAATTCGGTGCGATACCAGTAATCCTGTTTGTTCAAGCTTTCCGGGATGAGGAGATTGTTCAGCCCGTAATACGGGTCGGGATAAACGCCTTCGTCCACCAGCGTTGTCAGCACCGTGCCGGGCACGGTCGCGTCATACCAATCGCCCGTATCCACACCCAGCCGCGACAGCGCACGCCCGTCAGCGGATTTGAGCCGGGGCGCTTCGATCATTTCCCAGCCGGCATCGAACACCAGCTCGTTGCCGCGCCAGGAGGGAGCACCGGGATTTGCCAGCTTTGGTTTCCGTTTGGCGGTGTTCACGACCGGCGCGCGGGAGACGGGATAGGTGTCGAGCGGTTGAACGTTCGTGCCCCGGGCGCCAACCCATTCCAATGGATGCAATACCGGCTGCGGTCGGAATTCACCTGGCACCTCCGCCGACACCGGGAAGGCTCCGGCCAGAATGACACAAAGGCAAAGCGTCCGGCGGAAGGGTGAGTTCCGCGAGTTCATGCATCTCTGAAGCGAGGAGAGTGGGGACTCGTGTAACTCGTCCCTCCGATTGCTAAGGTCGGTTTTAATCATCGTCGTCTTTCCTGGAATGGCCGAATACAAACGCGGCATGGACCGGCGCGGGCATCGCGCTGTTGGCGCCGCGCACGGAATGCCAGATTATTTCGTTGAGGGCCTGCTCGTCGGTGGCGTCTTCCTTGCTGAAATTCATCCTGCCCGAAGCCGCGCTGCCCCAGGACGCCGCCGTGTTTCGCGCTCCCAAATGCACTTGCGCCGGCACGAGGTCATATGGTCGCAGATCCGGCGTGGATTGGAACGCGTTGAACATCGGTGTGGCCGCGGCATCGAATTGTGACATCGGCTGAAGGCCGAGAATCAATTCCATCGTCCTCAGCATGCTGCTGGTGGAATACATCGTCGAATCCACCGCGCCGCGGCGCGTATACGGGCTGATGATATACGCGGGACTGCGATGCGCGTCCACGTGGTCCGGCCCGTCCTGCGCGTCGTCTTCAAGAATAAAAATCGCCGTCTGCGGCCAGAATTTCGAATGGCTCACTGCCTCCACCAGCATCCCCACCCCCTGGTCGTTGTCGGCTGCGTAAGCCGTCGGCGTGAACGCGCCGTTCACCGTGCCGCACGTGTGGTCGTTGGGCAGACGCACAATTTGCAAGCGCGGCATGTCATCGTTGGTCTCATAACTCTTCAAGTCGGAGATGAACCGTTCCGCGCGCTTCACGTCTGAATAACTGGTGTCGAAACCGCGGTACCACGGATCAAAGTGTCCTTGCAGCGCGGCGACGCGCGTGTGTCCTGGATCTTTGGGCGTCTTGCCGTTCTGGATGAATTCGCCGTAACTCCGATAACTCACGCCCGCTTCCTGCGCCCGGTCCCATAAATAACCGCTGGCCGGAAAAGCAACCGGAAAACCGCCTTCAGAGGGATAGGGATATTTTCCGAATTGATTGTGGCCGTAGCTCAGCGGCCAGGTTTTTTCCACAAAATCGGACGCGTACGCGCCCATGGACCATTCATGGCCGTCAGCGCTCACCTCGGCGTCCACGTAGAAGTTGTCGAGCAGCACGAATTGGCGCGCGATTTTATGTTCGTTCGGCGTGACTTTTTCAGGAAACAGACAAAGGTCAGCGTCGCCGTTGCCTTCCTTAAGGTCGCCGAGGACCTGGTCATAGGTCCGGTTCTCCTTGATGACATAAATACAATACTTGATTGGGCCCGGCAGGCCCGGCCGAACCGGAATCGGATTGTCCGCCGCCGGCACAACCGGCGTGACGCTGTTCTGCGGCGTGCATTGAGAAGCCTGCGCCGTCCAGGCGGCCAACTGTTGCTCAAATTGTTTTCCTTTGGGCAAATGGATGATGCTCAACGCGCCGGGGAAAAGGCTCCCGATGTATTGGGTTGCCACATAATTCGATTTGCCCGGTTCCGGCCCGCCCAAGTCCGGTTTGGAGATCAAACCCTTGCCGTCGGCAACCAGCAATTCCCTTCCGTCCGGCGTCACGCGCACCGAGGTCGGATACCAGCCGACGGGAATAAAACCCAGTGCGCGGCTTTTGCCAATCGTGCTGACGTCGAACACCGCGACGTTGTTGTTGCACGCGTCGGCCACAAACAATTTTGTTTCGTCCGGCGACAAGGCGAGGCTGTTCGGCGTGGAACCCGGCCAGGCGCCCGGCCCCGGCGCCACGTTCAACGTTTCAATCGTCCGCCCGGTCGCCGTGTCCAGCACCGTCACCGTGTTGAGGTTGGCGTTGGCCACGAAGAGATGGCGGCCTGACTTCGTCAAAAGCATTTCGTTCGGGTGTTCGCCGGTGGCCCAACGGGCCGCGACCCGGCGCGATTCCAAATCCACGACCGCCACGCAGGACTGCGCCCACAGGCTGACGTAAAGCCGGTGGAGCTTTTCGTCGAGCACGCAGTCATAAGGAAACGGCGCGTCGGGTCGGGCGGGATCGAGCGACGCCCTGGCCCGTTTCTGCACGGCGGCCAGATACGGATTCATTTCGCCGTGATTTGTGAACGGGGGCGCTGCGCGAGTCGTGTCCGCCGCCAAGCCGATGTCCGTTACGGTGGCGGGCGCGGCCAGATTGACCTCCGAAACGGTCCGGCCCCAGACGTTGGCGACGAACAGCTCGTTTTCCTGTTTCGAAATCGCCAGGCCACACGGCACGCCGCGCTGCCGCACGTCGCGCAAACGGACGTCCCGGTCCGGCGTCAATCGGCCGTCGTGGAAATCGAAAATGTGGACCCCTTCCTGGCCGCCGCCGCTGCAATAGAGGCGGCGGCCATTATGCGAAAAAACCAGGCCGTAAAACGATTCGGACAACGGCGTGCGTGAGACGACCTTCGCCATCTTCAAATCCACCACGATGATTTCATGTTGGCTGAAACCGGAATGCAAAATCGCGGCGAACCGTCCGTCAGGATGAACGGCAA
>DATJNM010000037.1:0-51998 GCA_035508155.1 Candidatus Sulfopaludibacter sp.
TTGCAGTCGATCCAGATGACCGGAACGAACCAATTCTATCGCCTGCAATTCCTCGGCCAGTAGGAAATGGACAAGCGTTTGATGACTTTCCGATAAACACGCTCGACGCGCCGCGGGTCGTCTTCGGCAAAAGACTTCCTGCGGCCTGAACCGCCACCGATGGAAGCTGCCTGCCGGGAAGGGGAGTTTGATATCCGCAAAACGTCGGACCCGTTTTAGGATTTTCATCCTCGTCCGCAATGATGATTCGGTCGTTAAATCTTCTTGGTTGGATTACAACCCGGATTATGATTACGATGGTGTGTATTAAAGATGGCCCGGTTAAACGACAATTATCTCAAGCTCAAAGCCGGTTATCTGTTCCCGGAGATCGGCCGGCGGGTGAAGGCATTTTGCGATGCCAACCCCGAGGCCGCCAAGCGCCTCATCCGCTGCGGCATCGGCGACGTGACCGAGCCGCTGCCGCCCGCCGTCATCGCGGCCCTGCACAAGGCCGTGGACGAAATGGCCGTGCGCGAGACCTTTCATGGCTACGGTCCGGAACAGGGCTACGAATGGCTGCGCGCCGCCATTGCCCAAAACGATTTCCGCGACCGTGGCTGCGAGGTGGCCGACGACGAAATCTTCATCAGCGACGGCACCAAATGCGACACGGGCAACATCCTCGACATCTTCGGCCATAAAAACAAAATCGCCATCAGCGACCCGGTCTATCCGGTGTACGTGGACACGAACGTAATGGCCGGCCACACCGGCGCGGCCAACGAAGCGGGTGCCTACGCGAAATTGGTCTATCTGCCGTGCAAACCGGGCAACGGTTTCATTCCCGAACCGCCCAAGCGCCACGTGGACATTATTTATCTTTGTTCGCCGAATAATCCGACGGGCGCGGCGGCGAACCGTCCGCAACTCGAGGCGTGGGTGAAATACGCTGTCGAACACAAAGCCGTGATCCTCTTCGACGCGGCTTACGAGGCGTACATCACCGACCCGGCGCTGCCGCATTCGATTTACGAAATCCCCGGCGCGCGCGACTGCGCCATCGAATTCCGCAGTTGCTCGAAGAACGGCGGTTTTACCGGCGTGCGTTGCGCGTTCACCGTGGTGCCCAGGTCCCTGCAAGCGGCCACCCAAACCGGGGAGTTGCAGCCGCTTCATCCCCTGTGGCTGCGGCGGGCGACGACGAAATTCAACGGCGTGAGTTACATTGTCCAACGCGGCGCGGAGGCGCTGTACTCGCCGGACGGCAAGGCGCAGGTACGCGCGCTCATCGAGCATTACCTCGGCAACGCGAAAGTCCTGCGCGACGGCGCAAAAAAGGCCGGGCTGAAGGTATTCGGCGGGTTGAACGCGCCGTACCTGTGGGTGAAGGCGCCGAAGGGCGTCACGAGCTGGCAGGCATTCGACAAGATTTTGAACGAGGCCAACGTGGTCATCACGCCTGGCAGCGGTTTTGGCTCGAAAGGCGAAGGTTATTTCCGGATCAGCGCCTTCAACAGCCGCGCCAATGCCGAGGAAGCCGCCCGCCGCCTGCCAGAACTCAAATGGTGAAATCGGCGTAGCGGTGTCCCGGCAGAGCGCCGCCATCCCAAATTTGTTTGCGGCTTTCTGCCGAAAGCCGCTACGTGTGGGAGTCGGAGAACGTCGTGAACCCGGCGCCGAATGCGGTTCGGGTATTGGTTTATTGAGTGGCACCAGATTAATTATTTCCAATCATCCGAGAGTCTGATCGATTGCAATTTGTGAACATCGTTATTGTTTTAACCTTGGGCCTGATTCTCGCCCGGCTGGCGGCGGAATTCTGGCTTTTCCGCCTCAATCGCCGCCACGCGCTGGCGCACGCCGGCGAAATCCCGGCGGCGTTCCGCGGAATGATGGACGAGCCCACTTATAAAAAATCCATTTCCTACACGCTGGCCCGGGGACGATTTGGAATCATTGAAGACACCTGGTCCACCGTCGTGCTGTTAACGTTTCTCTTCAGCGGCGTTCTGCCGTGGACGTTTCAACTTTGTGCCCGCGGGCTGGGCCAGTCGGCCTGGGCCATGGCGGCCTTTCTGTGGGTTGCCGGTTTTGCCCTGTCCCTCCCCGGTCTGCCCCTCGACTGGTACTCGCAATTCCGGCTGGAGGAACAATTCGGGTTCAACACCACGACGCAAAAAATCTGGTGGACGGATCGGGCGAAAGGATTATTGCTCGCGGTGGCGCTCGGCTATCCGCTGCTGGCGCTCATCTTGAAAATGGTTGGATGGACGGGTACCGGGTGGTGGCTGTGGGCGTGGGCGGTTTTGCTCGTGTTTCAATTCCTGATGCTGGTGCTGGCGCCGGTTCTGATTCTGCCGCTGTTCAACAAATTCACGCCGCTGCCGGAAGGCAGCCTGCGCGAACGGTTGCTGGCCCTGGCCGGGCGGACCCGGTTCCGCGCCCGCAGCATCCAGGTGATGGACGGCAGCAAACGCTCGCGGCATTCGAACGCGTTCTTTACCGGCTTCGGGCGGTTCCGGAAGATTGTCCTGTTTGACACGCTGGTCCAGCAATTGACCGAACCGGAACTGGAGGCGGTGCTCGCGCACGAAATCGGCCATTACCGGAAGAAACACATCCCGAAAATGCTGGCGTTTTCGGCGGTCAGTTCGCTGGCGGGTTTTTATCTTGTCTCCGTTCTGGCCCGGCAGGACTGGTTTTACGGCGCCTTTGGTTTCCAGTCTTCCGCCTTCCGCCTTCAACCTTCGGCCATCGCGCCGGCGCTGCTCCTGTTTGGACTGCTCGCGGGCACGGTCACGTTCTGGTTTTCACCGCTGTTACATTGGTGGTCGCGGCGCTATGAATACCAGGCCGACGCCTTTGCCGCGCAGGCCATGAACGAGGCGCAATCCCTGGTTGGCGCGCTGCGCAAATTGAACGAGAAGAATTTGAGCAATCTCACGCCGCACCCGTTCTACAGCGGATTTTACTATTCGCATCCCACTTTGCTGGAACGGGAACGGGCGTTGGCGGGAAAATCTCATTAAGATGTGGTACCCGGAAAACTGCAGCCGCAACCGTGAGGGGCGGACCCTCGGGCGTAAGTTCCGCCTCGTTACCTCGGCGGCTACACCTGGTTTGGAATTGCTCCAGCGGGCGGGGAATGTTCCGCCGTGGCAAATCCGGCTTCAGACCGGCCGGGGAGCGTTGAGACTCAAGGTCGCCCGAATCACCTTGAGCAATTCGTCGTAGGGTATCGGCTTTTGGAAAAAGGCCACCGCTCCGTTGGCCATGGCGCGCTCCCGGTTTTTTGCGTCACTGTCGCCGGTGACGATAATGAAGGGAATTTTCGACGATTCATCCACGTGATGAAGCCATTCCATGATGCGGAATCCATCCGACAACACGCCGCCGACGTCAGGAGGGAAACCAATATCCAGCAGGATCAAATCCGGTTTTTCCCGGCGCGCCACCGATATGGCTTCCGCGCTGTCCAGCGCCGTCACCACCTGATAGCCCCACGCTTCCAGCTTGAGACCGATCGCCTTCGCGAACAGGGTGTTGTCGTCCACCACAAGAATTTTCGCGGGTGCGCCGGCCGATTGGGCGGGGGCATTGACGCGCATACGCGCCTTTGGCTTTTCCTGCCCTGGATCGGCAAGGAATGGAATTTTAAGCTTCACGCCGGTGTTGCCAGCAGGGGACGTACCAGAAATACCCGTGAATGTCTGGTCTTCCGCGCGGCTGAACGGAGGGTTGGCCCGGCGGGGACGAATCCGGTCATGGGGAATGAACGGTTTTGCACGGATTGAACGACCCAACGCTCAAGGCAAATCAGTAAACGCTCCATTGCTGGCGGATCATGGCCTTGGCGGACGGGAAGATCGGCGGGAGTCCGCCCTGGGTTTCAAAATTGACGTCAAAGCCCCAGGCCCGCGTAGGCGGGTTATAATAAGTGCCGGGAAGATTCCAGAAATTTGTGGCATAGACGCTGTTGAACAAAACAATGATTGACCCATTGTACGTCAGGGTGTCACCGCTCCAATTTTCCAGCAGGCGCATGAAATTCTCCACACCGCCGCTGTACTGTTTGTTGCCATTGACGGTGGTGGATTGCACAATGCCTTCCAGAGTGGCCGCATTGACGGTGGTGTTGCCGGCATTTCGCGAACTCAACGATGTGCTCGAGGTATAGCTGTCGCTCCAGCTGGTGGAAAGAATCGTAATGGCATCTCCCATGAGGCCGGCGGGCACGGCATTGACCACGTTGGTGCCGTTATTCAGAGACACACCGTTGGCGTTGTAATTGCCCAGCACATAAATCGGGTCCGGTGTGGCGACGGTGAGGCCTTGTGAGGGCAGCGTGCCACCATTGGCCATTCGCACAGCGGGGAGTTGGGTGCTGCTTAAAGGAACGCTGTTGTAAACATAGACGGAATTGATGTTGTGTCCTTTGCTGGTGCTGCCGCTGTTGTTCTCGTTGTTATATGTTGCTCCTTTGCCGGTGAGCCAGGTATTGAACGCGCCCACGTTCAACTGGACGGCCTTGACGGTGTCGGACTCGCGGTAGTCATAGAAAGAAACATTGGTGGCGAATGAATAATACTTGTTGGTGACGCCGGCGACGACATTGGTCATGTCATAGGGGATGGCTGTCAATTGAGACACATTATTGCTGTTCTGATAAAAAGCCGAGATGGTGCCGCTGGAGGAATTTGAAATAATAATATCCGCCTCGTTGTAAAGGTATTCCTGGCCCAAAGACGAATTGGGATCCGTACCCGCCGGAGGCAGTTGCAGAATGGTTTCCACGCTGGTCGTATTGGTGCTGGCTGAATAGCTGTTGGTACCCACCGGCAGAATTAATGGCGGGGAGTTCGTCGCCGGCGAGTTGGTGACCGTATAGACGACCGACGGATTGGCCGTGGTGGATTGCTGATCATTGGGGCTGCGGGTGTATATGACCGAAGGCATCGTTGTGTTGACCGGTCCGGCAAAGGTCAAGGTATCTCCAGAGCCGGGGTCGGCGTAGATCTGTCCGTTCACATACGTCGGCCCGTTGACGGTCATATTGGCGCCGGGGCAGATTTCCATGTTCATATTGTAAAAGATGGCCTTTTGGGCGAGCGGAATCTGAGCCAGTTGAAATTGTTCCTGAACGGTGGCCGGCACGCTGTAGGGCTGGTTCAGCGCAATCGCGGTGGAACTGACGATGCCCGTGGTCACGATGCCGTAGGAACCCTGGAATTGCCAGCCCAATGCGGCATAGACCTGGGTTGGCAAGTTGCTGCCGTACATGCTGGGGAAGATCAATGTGGGACTGTTGGAGAATGAAAAAGTGACCGGCCAGCCGGTCATGCTGGGAAGGTAGGTGGCCCCGGTATAGTTGGTCGCGTTTTTGGGGGATTGATTATAGAAATCGCGCGTCACATACGCGATGACATTTTCATCGACCGCTTCCGCCGCGCCGGTGCCCATGCTGAACAAATTATTTTTCTCCGTCTGTCTGGTACTGCTGTTGGTCCAATCCATCACACTGCCCAGCAGCAACAGCGCGATGCCGATGAAGACAATCGTGATCAAAAGGGCGTAGCCCTGGTTGTTGTCGGCAGATGGTTTGTGTGTTCTTTTCATGGGTGCCTCTCTCTTTCCGTCGGTGTTTTCGTTTACTGCGATCGCGGGGTGGCACGTGCTTCCACGCGATACGTCTCGGAGACGTTGGTCGGTATGGCATAAAGCCAGTTGCTATACTGCAGCGTCACCTTAATGGTGTAATGCCCTGAATTGCCGACGATCATGTTGGTGCCCCGGTAGTCTTCGGCCTGGAAGGGCTGCTGGTTGGTAATGGAAGTGGCCAGGGTTCGGCTGTTGGTGCTGGTCGCGGCAGCCTGGATCTCGTAAAGAACATGTGTGTTTGTGTTCAGATAAAAAGTGAGGACGCTGGTGGCGCCGTTGGAGACTCGCAGGGCGTTGCCGATGGCCGACTGACCGTTCGCAATGGCGCTGAATAGGCTGGTGCCGGTGTTGTAATTACCCACCGAGACCGGGTTCGGCGTCCCCTTGACTTGATTCAGGATTTGATCCAGGGCCTTGAGGCTCCGGGCGGTGTTCAGTTGTTTCGCCGAGGTGAGTGAGTTTATCCTGAATCCAAAAAGTTGCAGTGAAACCATCGCCATCACCACCAGGGCAAAAATCACCAGCGCGATCATCATTTCCGTCAAGGTAAAGGCACGAGCCGGGGCGAACCCCGCCGGCCGCCGGCACGATGAATCATGAGGCAACAGTTTCATTTGCTTATCGGTCCGGCGCACGCCAGGTGATTACGATGTTGGTGAACGAGTTGGTTTTACCCGGGAAATACCAAATGCAACTGGCCGAGAATTGGTACAGGGCCGGGTTGACGGAAAAGTTGTTGACGGTGACCGTGGTCACGACATTCGTCGCCTGGCCGGTTGCGGGAATCAGCATGGTGTTGGTCCGAGTGTAGCTTGCGGGCAGAGTTTGCAATTGATTGGTGGTGTTTTGGCCATTGAGAGCCCACTGCGCCGCCCGGACTTGTTCGATCGCCTCGGCGGCAAAGGATTGAGCATCCAGCGACATGGCACTCCATTCGGCCCGGCGGTTGGTTTGGACGTAACCGTAAATCATCCCCGCCATCACCAGGGCCAAGATGGTAATGGACATCACCACTTCCATTAGGGTGAAGGCCGCGTTTGCCTTTCGCTTGTCGGTTCGTTCAGTCCCGGCCATACAATATGAGTTATGAGGCATCTGCCTGCCCTGGAGTGAATGTAGCAAAGCATATACCATTATTTGATGGCATTTAGGCTGAGAATGGTCGGGTGAATGAAGCCCCTGAATCGCAATTTGCCGGTAGTGTCCCAAATTCGCCTGGAGTTCCGTCTTTTGCGGCCCGGAATCACTTGAACGCGGAACTCCAAACTTCAAATCAGGACGCACCAATTTGTCCTGTATTTCGACATTTGTCTCCATCAGGCGGCATCGGCGGGATACGGCGATCAGCCCCGTTAAAATACAGTTGGATGGAGAGGCGGTGTTTTGACGAAACTGGTTTCCCGCAGGTAAATCGGTGCCAATTTGTCGCCGCTGACGAAATCATTCCGTCCGGCGGCAAGCTGTCCCAATGTCGCCGCCGCCGGGAACAGAATTTTTCCCTTCGGCCACCACCGGTTCACCTCGGGGCCAACCCAGATTTCACCCGCGTCGGCCCGGGTTTGCGCTTCGGCCAGGGACACAATCCGCAACGGCCTGGTTTCCTGCCAACCCCGTGACGAAGTTTCATACGAGGCCAGGTAAACTTCATCCCGCTGCGCATCAATCACGATATTTACCCGGCCGAAAATTTCCTCCGCTTGCGCCTGCGCCGCCAGGCATTCCGCGCTGCTGACGCCCAGCAATTTTACGCCGCGCGCCAGTTGCCAGCCCTGCGCCAGCGCGAGGGCCACGCGGATGCCGGTATAGGAGCCGGGCCCAAGTCCAACCGCAATGACCTCGATTTGTTCGCGCGCCAAACCAGCCCCGGCCAGGGTCTTCTCGATCAGGCCGATCGTGCTGGTCCCGTCCGCGCCGGTTTCGATGGCCTCCGCCATTATGGCCGGACGGCATGGCCGGGTCATGGCCCCCCCGGTTTTGAGTCGTGGTGAAACGCCGCCTTCCTGCCAGGCAAGCACCGCCACACTGCGTTGGGCCGACGAAAATTCAAGCGCTAAAACCGTCATAAATGATTTTTCTTTCCGTCCGGCCCAGAATTTCAATTTTGACGGAAACCCATTTCGTTTCTGTCTGCGGTCTGCCGCCGGTTGCCTTCAGTTTTTCGGCCCATTCAATAACCGTCACGCCGTCCGGTCGCAAAAATTCCTCCAGCCCGGCCGCCATGATTTGTCCCGGCGTATCGAGTCGGTAAAGGTCCAGATGAAACAACCGTCCCCGGCCGGCGTCGTATTCATTCACCAGGGTAAACGTCGGCGAATGTACCCGCCGGGTGACGCCCAACCCGCGCGCGATGCCTTTCACCAGTTCCGTTTTGCCCGCGCCCAGGTCGCCCGACAGCGCAATCACCAATCCGCGCTCCGCCCGGCGCCCCCACGATTCGCCCAGGGCCCGGGTTTCCGCCGGGCTATGCGAAATGAACGTAGCCATGGGCGTCCAGTTTGTGTGCGCCGGTTTTGTCGCGAAGGGTGATGCCTTCGCCGGCGACCGTTTTCCCGATGCAGCTTAATTTAAGTTTCGGAAAATGTTTTTTCCAGGCGTCGAGCAGTCTCACCGCATCGCCCGCCGTCACCGTGAACAATAATTCAAAATCCTCGCCGTCGGACAAGGCGGCCGCCGCCGGCGTTTTCCCGGACGGGTTTTTGCGGGCGATTTCCCTGGCCGCCCGGCTGATGGGAATGGCGGATTTCAAAAGTTCCGCGCCGACACCGCTGGCCTTCAAGATATGGCGCAAATCGCCGGCCAGCCCGTCGCTCAAGTCGATCATCGCATGCACGGAAAAATGCTGCGCCAGCCAGCGCGCTTCGGCCAGCCGCGGTTCAAAATCAAGATGCCGGCCGGCGGCGGAGCCGCCGAGTTCACCGGTCACAAAAATCGCATCGCCGGCATGGGCGGTCGAGCGGAGGATCTGCCTCCCCCGGCGGACGGTCCCCAGCAGGGCGACGGAAATAAAAATGCGCTCCGGGCTGGCCGTCGTTTCACCGCCCACGACGGCCACGCCCTGTTGTTTGGCCAGGGCATTCAGGCCGTCATAAATCCTTCCAACCGTTTCCGGTTTGAAATGTTCCGGCAATCCGAGGGTCACCACGGCGGCGACCGGCGTCCCCGCCATGGCCGCGATGTCGCTCAAACACCGCGCGAGCGCCTTGCGCCCGGTCTTTTCCGGCGGCGTGTCTTTCTCAAAATGAACGCCTTCCACCACCGCGTCGGTTTTAAACAGAAGCAATTTGTCCGGCAGGCCGAAATCCAGCACGGCACAGTCGTCACCCGCGCCGGTTACCACCGTTGGATTGGCGGGCAGCGTCTTCGTCAGTCGGGCGATGAGTTCAAATTCATTCATGACGGGCCGGAGCCGATTTCATTTTGAAAGAAACAGAGCAGGACGAGATTGACCGCGTTAAACAGCGCATGAGCGGTGATGGGCGCGAGCAGGTTGTCGGTTTTTTCGTAAAGCCACGTCAGCACCAACGCCAGCAGGAACAACGACAAGAAGGCCGCTGCATCCCAGTGCACCGCCGCGAACAGGACGCTGACGCCAACCCACGCGAGCCGCGGCCAGCCCGATTGCTTGATGAGGGGATACAGCATGCCGCGAAAGATGAATTCCTCGGCGACGGGCGCGATGGCCACGGTGAACACGCCCAGATAGGCACGCAACCACCAGGCCTGGGCACTGGTCAGCACCTTGACCGCTGTCTCAGGTTCCGTCGGCCAGCCCAGCCGGGTGAGCACATTCCAGGTGGCACTTTGCAACAACCACGCTACGGGCAAAAAAACAATCACGACCGGTACGGCCGGGAACCAGGCGCGATGCAAGGCCGCTCCGTGCAGCCCAAACGCGTCGCGCCAGGTCACGTGATGCAGCCGCAGGAAAATAAAAATCAATCCCCAAGTCGCGCCTTGAAACGCCAGCGTGCCCAGCAACACCGCGCCGGCGCCGGCCGGCGGTTGAAACGCGGCGAACCCGGCTTTTTGCAGCACTCCGATGATGGTCAATCCCACACACAGGCAGACCAGTTGCGTTGCGCAGAACCAGATGACCGTTTCCGGTCGCCAGGGTTTGGCCGATAACATACCGCCAGCCTAGCGCAACCGCGCGGGACTGACGACGCAAAATTGGCCGCGCTTTCATTTTGCCGTCGTTCCGGCCGCGCCGTATCTTTCGCCCGATGGCTGTGGAGCGTCCAAACCGGCTGGCCCGCGAGAAATCGCCCTACCTGCTCCAGCACGCCCGCAACCCGGTGGACTGGTTCGCGTGGGGTGATGAGGCTTTTGAGCGGGCACGCGCGGCAGACAAGCCGATCTTTCTCAGCATCGGCTATTCCACCTGCCACTGGTGCCACGTCATGGAACGCGAATCGTTCGAGGACGAAACCGTCGCCCGATTTCTCAATGAACATTTCGTCAGCATCAAGGTGGACCGCGAAGAACGCCCCGACGTGGACAAGATTTACATGACGTTTGTCCAGGCCACGACCGGCGGCGGCGGCTGGCCGATGAGTGTTTTTTTGACGCCCGATTTGAAGCCGTTTTTCGGCGGCACCTATTTCCCGCCGGACGGCCGTCACGGCCGCCCGGGTTTTCTGCAATTGCTCCGGCAAATCGCCGGACTTTGGCAGGAACAGCGCAGTGAACTCACGGACTCCGCCGCCGAAATCCATGCCCGGCTTGCGGCGGCGACCGCCGGCTCCACCCCGTCGAATCTGCTGCTGACAGCAGAGGTGTTGCGTCACGCGGCGGGCGCCTTCAAGGCGGCGTACGACGCCCGCCACGGCGGCTTCGGTGGCGCGCCAAAATTTCCGCAGCCGAGCGTTCCCCTGTTTTTGCTTCGCTGCGCCAACCGTTTTCAGGATGTAGAGGCGGTCCGGATGGTTCTGCATACGTGTGAGCGCATGGCCGCCGGCGGCATTCATGATCAACTGGGCGGCGGCTTTGCCCGTTATGCGGTGGATGCCGAATGGCTTGTGCCGCACTTTGAGAAAATGCTCTACGATAACGCGCAGCTCGCGCAGCTTTACCTCGACGCGCACCTGGTTTCACGAGCGCGGACGCCGGGCGCCGGACCCGAAACTCCTTTTGCCAGTGTCGCCCGGGACATTCTGGATTATGTTCTGCGCGACATGACGCATCCCGAGGGCGGCTTCTATTCCGCCGAAGACGCCGACAGCGAGGGTCACGAAGGGAAATTTTACTGTTGGACCCGGAATGAACTCTCCGGGCTGTTGACCGCCGAAGAATTCCGCGTGGTCATTCGCTGTTTCGGCATTACGGAAAACGGGAACTTCGTTGACCACAGCCATCCGCGCCCGTTGCCAGGGCAAAATGTGTTAAGCATTGTCCATTGGGCAGGGAAAGACGGCGTGTCGCCGTCCCAAGGTTCGCCTGCCGATGAAATCCCGGATCGCGACAGGTTGTCTCTCGCGAATGAGGAAATTCTACTCGCTTCCGCCAAACGAAAGATGTTCGACGCGCGCAGCCGGCGTGTCCGCCCGCAGCTCGACGATAAAATTCTCACGTCCTGGAACGGGCTGATGCTTGGCGCGATGGCGCGCGCTTATGCCGTTCTGGGCGGGGAGAAATACCGCGCGGCGGCGGAGGAAAATCTCGTGTTCATCCGGGAAAAATTGTGGGACGAGCCGTCCAAAACGCTGTTTCACCGCTGGCGTGACGGCGCGCGCGACGGGGTGCAATTGTTTGAAGATTATGCCTTTCTGCTTGCCGGCGTCATCGAGCTCTATGAGGCAACGCTCGTTCCCAAACATCTGAATTTTGCCATTGCCCTCGCGGAAGCGATGATCCTGAAATTTTACGATGCGGAAAACGGTGGTTTCTGGCAAAGCATCAAAGGGGCGAAGGACTTGATTTTGCGCGTGAAGAACGATTACGACGGTGCCGAACCGTCCGGTGATTCCGTGGCCACCCTGGCGTTGCTGAAACTGGCCGCCCTTACCGGGCGTGAAGATTTGCGAAGCCCTGCCGAAGCCACGCTGCGATGGTTTGCGCACCGGTTGCAAAATTTCCCCCAAGCCATGCCCTTCCTGTTGCAGGCGGTGGATTTCTGGCTCCAGGAACCCCGCCGGGTCGTTATTGCCGGAGATGCGAACGGCGCATTTTTCCGGGAATTGTTGCATGCCGCGCACGCGGTCTATCAGCCGAACAAAGTTGTCCTGGGAAATTCCGGTGCGGTCGGGGAATTTGCGCGAACCCTCCCCGCCGGGGACCCCGCGGTTGCCTATCTTTGCACCGGCAATTCATGCCAGCCGCCGACGAACCAGCCGGAGGACGTGCGCCGTTTTCTTGGTTGACCTTCGGAACCGGGTCGCGACTGAACTGTTTTGGGACAGTGTTTCGGGCCGTACCGGCGTCGGGCGAGTCCGGATTTCCGATTCGTCCACGAATTCTCGCGGAAAACTTCGCTCGCAATTATTTCAGGGGACGGCATGAAATTTGCGCGCCAGGCAGTGTCACAAGACGTGCATCTATGAAGTTCTCCTTTGAGGTCGGTGACCTGGAAAAACACCAGGTCGAATTTAATTGCAACCAACTCTGCGGCACCCTGCTCATCCGCGTGGACAACAAACCTGTCCGCCGGGCGACCCGCCTGTTAAACGAGCCAATCCATGAAGTTTTTGACTTTATGGTTGGCGACGTCGAACAATGTCCCGTGCGGATTGAGAAGCGGCGCAAACCATTGTTCGGTTATCGCAACGTTCTCTATGTGAACCACCGCCTGCTGCGGGTGGTGGAGGGATTCTAGTCGCCGCCGTGTTCGCGCGGCGACTGCATTCTTCGCAGTGCCCGGCGCAATGATTCAATTTCACGCTCGTTGGCGGATTTCTGGCGGTCCGCCAGTTCGACCAGTTCCTGCACTTCCTGCATCTGCTCCAGGGCCTGTTCGAGCGATTCGACGATTTGCCGTATTTCGTCAACCGCCCGGCTGATGGCAGAAGCATCTTTTCCGGCAGGGGCACTTGTTGCCGGCCCCGGCGCGGCCGGAACCGCGATTTCTTCGGTCGGCGCGCCAGCGGGCTGATCCGCGGGCGCAATGGAGGTGGTTGGACGCGGACCGCGCCCGCGCCCGCCGCGCCCGCCACGCCGGCCACGCCGCCGTCCCCCACCCGAACGACGGGGTGGCGCGGCGGGATTCAATTCCGTTGGTTGTTCTTCCGGTGAAACCATCTTCCCGCGAGCATGGCGGGTCGGCGGGCAAATGCAATCCCGAAAGCGTTTGGGGTTACTTTTTCACAAACAACGCCAACGAGGCGGTGTAGCCATGCAGGAAGTTTTTTTCGCCGACCGGTCCGATCTCGCCATTGCAGAAAAAACCGGTCAGGCCGAGCGGACCGAGCCGTTGTTGCACCATTTCGGCGTCGTGATTCGGCCGGCCAAACAGATTCCGCCCACGACCGTTGCAGGAGCAGAGGCAGCCGCCATAAATCGTCGTCGCGGCAAGCTGTTTTTGGGTGCGGGCGAGCAACTCGTTCATGTCCTCGTTCGCCGCCGCCGCGTCGCGCCGCTGGAATTGCATGGTTTGCCCCGCCCGCGGCGTCGCGCCGACGGACAGCACGCCGGAGTTCGGGTCGCCGCCGATAAGATTGCGCACGAGGAAATCGCCCCGGTGAAAATCCTCGAGGTATTCGTTGACGACCAGGCCGATGAACAAATTGCCGCGGGCCTTTTGTTGTTCCGCGGGCGGAAGTTTCTGGAACGTCTCCGCCAGCACCGAATAAGCGGGGCGGTTGGCGATCTGGCGGATCAAATTATGTTCAACGCGCGTGAGCGTCCACGTCTCGCCAATCGGCGTGCAGCCCTGCGAAATGACGCCCGCCAGTTTTACGTTGCCGCCGACAGAAACGGCCACACCGCCGTCTTCAAACGCATCGCCGTTCAAATAAACCTGCGTGGTTTGATCGGAGAAAACGCCGCTGGCCAGGCCGCCGAGCGCCGGCAACGGCGCGTAAGCTTCGTTCCACGAACGGAGCCAGCTTTCCGCGTCGAGATGAAACGGGTCGATGAACACGAGCCAGCCGTTCGTGCACCTGGGCTCGATGCCGGTTTCCCGATGCCAGTAGGTCCGGCCGTTGGCCTCCTCCACCTCTTTCTGCGTGAATCGAAACCCCTTCACTTCGGCTCCCGGCAGGGAATAGAGCGCCAGCACGAACCCCGCCGCGCCTTCGATTTCGTTCGCGCCGGCGATCAAGCCGGTGCTCGAACAACCGGCCAGCAGGGGGATCCGGGCGTGGACGCGCAAAATTTCCAGCGTCGGCCGCGCGTGCGGGAAGAATTTCGGCGACATGAAAACCAGGCCAAGCGAAACCTCGGGCGCCAGCAACTGCGCGCGTAAATTTTCAGCCCACTGGCGGAGCCCGCTTTCGTCAAAGTCATCCGGCCAGTGCGCAACGATGGAAAATTCAGTATTCACCGTATCACCTCAACCATGCCACAACTTTCTCGCCGGACCAAATTTCTTTGGCCGGCTGGCGTTCGCGGGCAACGGCGGCGCGGCGCCCGTTCACCAGAGCCTCGGCGGCCAGCGGGCGGGTGTTGTAATTGGACGCCATGACAAACCCGTAGGCGCCAGCACTCAGCAACGCCAGATAATCGCCCTCGCCCACCCTCGGGAGGGGGCGGTCCTGGCAAAAATAATCGCCGGATTCGCAAATCGGGCCGACGACGTCCGATTTGATGCTGGCTCCGGTTTTGCGCGCCACCGGCACAATTTCGTGGTAGGCGTCGTAAAAGGCCGGGCGAATGAGGTCATTCATCGCGGCATCCACGATGACAAAATTCTTTTGGCCGGTACGCTTTACGTATTCAACGCGCGTCACCAGAATGCCCGCGTTGCCGGAAATGAAGCGGCCGGGCTCCAGCAATATTTTCAGGCCGAGCGGCTCCAACAGCGGCCGCAGCCGCGCGGCATAACTCGTCGGCGTCAAAAGGTTCTTTGCCGCGGCGGTTTTCCACCATCCGGGCGAACCGCTCGCGAGCGCCGGTTCATACACAATTCCGAGTCCGCCGCCGATGCTCAGAAACTCCAGTTCATGGGCTTCCACCAGCCGCCGCAGCAGCGGCAGGATTTTGCGCACGGCCTGTTCGAATGGCGCCACACTGGTCAGCTGCGAGCCAATGTGCATTTGCAGTCCCCGCAGGCGCAGATGCTTCCACCGCGCAGCCCGGGCATACACGCCTTCAATTTGCTCAAACGCGATGCCGAATTTGTTCTCGTAGGTGCCGGTGGTGATTTTGGCGTGCGTGTGCGCCGCGACGTTCGGGTTCACGCGCACGGCGACGGGTGCCATCCGTCCGAGGTGCGCGGCCACACGATGGATGCGCTGCAATTCCGCCTCGCTTTCCGCGTTGAACGAATACACGTTCTGCCGCAGCGCGAATTCAATTTCCGCCTCCGTTTTCCCCACGCCGGCGAAAATGCACCGGCGCGGGTCGCCGCCGGCGGCGAGGACGCGTTGCAATTCGCCGCCGCTTACAATGTCAAAGCCGCTGCCCAGCCGGGCCAGCACGCGCAACACGGACCGGTTGGAGTTGGATTTGACTGAAAAGCAAACCAGATGCTCCATCGGGGAAAGCGCGCGGTCGAGCTTTTGAAAATGGTCTGTCAGCGTGTGTTGCGAATAAATGTACAGCGGCGTGCCGAATCGGCGCGCCAGCGCTTCCACGGCGACGCCTTCGCAAAACAAATGTTTGCCGATGTAACGGAAATCGTGCATGTGGGGTCAAAGTCTAAAGTCAGCAGCCGATCGTGGCAAAGAAAAAGCCCGCCGCTAAGAACCGGCGGGCGGAAAAGGAGGTGGTTCTTAACGGGGCTGGTTCAAAATTTTGGCGCGCTCGGTCTGGTATTGCGCCGGGGTGATTTCGCCGGCATCGTATTTCTCAAGCAAAGCCTGGAGTTGCGCCTGTTGCTCGGCGGAAATCGGCAGCGGCGGCGCCACGATTGGTTTCAGACCCAAGTCGGCTCCAGCGGTGACCACGCTGTTGTTTTTTTCTGACGGTTCCAGGGGGAGGGACTGCATGGCAGCGGGTCCCGGAGGTGGAACGGCGGTTGGCGCCGCAGAGGTTGTTGCTGATGGCGCGTTTTCCTCCGGCGTTACCCGCGCTGGCATACTGCCCGAAGGAGGCGGCACCGGCTGAAACAAACCATTCCCCGAACTCGAAGCGGATGACGTCACCGGTGCGATCCTTCGAGCCGGCGCCGCACCGGGCGCGGGAGCCATCGCCGGCGCTGTTGCCGCCGGCGGGTTGGCTGCCGGCGGCGCGGTCGCCCCGGAGGGAGTGACTACCACCGGCGGCGGCTGGGTCGGCTGAACATTTGTTGCCGCGGGTGTGGCGGCCTGGTTGGTTTCCATCGGCGGCGGATTTGCCGCGGCCGGTTGAGCCGGCGCCTTGACCGGGGGCTGGGTCGGTTGAGCTGGCATTGCGGGGGCGGGTACCGGCGCGTTCGAGGACGCCTGCTGCATGTCCAATGCGCGCATCTGCTCCTCCAGCGCTGCACGGGCGGCGGCTTGAGCGGGGTTGTCGTCTGCGCGGACTGTCGGGGAATCGGCGCAAAGGGCCACCGCGCAAACCACAAGGCACAACTTGGAAATTCGCATGACTTTTCCTTACCCTAATTTGAGGCTGGATGCAACAGCTTTCGGGCTGGCGACAAACTGCTTTTGCCACGCGGTTTGCAGCGGATACAGCAGCACCGAACGCAGCAAAATTACCCAGACTTCGACCCGGGAAATTTTGACGCCTTGCCTCAGCTCCAACACGCTGGCGGTACGCAACTTTTCAATGGTCTTGACACCGATTAAAATCGGCCACGCGCAGGCCAGCCGCAACCGAATCTGCCCGCCGGGCAGTGAATTGGTGTAATTCCAGCCCGCCCGCAGATGCGATTCCGCCAAATCGAGGTAACGGCGGTAGAACGGGCGGAACCGGGATTCATTTACGGGTGACAACAGGACCGACGGCATTAAGCCGGCCTGGTCCACTTCCAGCGACGGCAGGTAACAGCGGCCCTTGTGCAAATCCGCCGGCAAATCGCGCAAAATATTGACGAGTTGCAATCCTTTGCCAAAACGGATGCTGTCGCCGAACAGTTGCGCGTCTTCCAGTTCCGCGCGCGGGAACAAATGCGCGCGGCACACCTGGGTCCAGAACTCGCCCACGCAGCCGGCGACCCGATACGCGTAGTCGTCGAGTTCAATGGCGGATTTAAGCGCGACGATGTTTTCGGCGGAGGCCTGGGCGAACCGTTCCAAATCCAGTTGCTGGCCGCCGATGATGATGTCAAGCACACCCCGCACCCGCTGCAGGTCGGCGGGCGAAAGTTTTTGCAGCCAGGCCAGGCTGGCTTCAACCTTTTCCAGCAGCCGACGCTCGGCGGGCGAGGCTTGCCGTTTGGTGAATTCACCGAAATTCAGCGGTGCGGCGGATTTGCCCAGGATGCGTTGGCGCAATTTTTGCAGCGCGTCCAGCCGTTGCGCCAGCGGAACAATTTCCGTGTCGGCGATGCTGTCAGTCGTGCGTGCGAGCAGATAGGCGAGGCCGATTTGCGGGCGCACCCGCGCCGGCAGCACCCGCAACGTCAGATAAAACGAGCGCGAGGTTGCCTTCAGCAGGGTTTTTAATTCAGAGGCCATTTGCCCCACAGATTAGAACTTTCCGCCTCCTTCGCCAGCTAAACTCGTGCCGCCTTCTTGCCAAGCTGCCCTGGTGCCGACGATATTGCGCGTCAACGGCTATCGCATCGGGCTTTACAGTTCTGAGCCTGACGAACCGGCGCATGTGCATGTGCGTAAGGCTGGAAACGAAGCCAAGTTGATTGAGGCCTGGAATGAAACTGAATAACAATCCGCCACCGGACGTAACCTCGGTGCAAATCACCGATGAACGGTTGACGTTCGGCCTGGAAGACGGGCGCACGGTAAGCGTGCCGCTCACGTTTTACCCCACACTGCAACTGGCTACCCGGCGCGAGCGCGCGGACTTTGAAATATGCCACTCATCGGTCTATTGGCCGAAGCTGGATTGCGACATCAGTTCCGACTGCCTGCTGCGCGGCGCGAAGGAAGCCCGCAAATTCGCCGAACGCGTCTGGCGCAAAAAGGCGAAGCTGGCTGCCGCATAGAACAAGCGCGCGGGGCGTGGAGCCGATCAAAATTACGCGACTGCCAACTCGCGGACATGGTTGATGTCACGTTTGCTGACCGGACGCAAATGGGAAGCCTCAACCGTGGTAATTGCGATTGTTCTGCCAGTGAGCGTGACAAATTCCACCTCGTAGGCCGCCCCGCCTTTGTGAATGTGGACAACGGCACCCACGTCACCGGCCTTCAAATTTTCATCAGGCAGGTCACGCGTCAGCACCACACAATCATGCTCTTTGATCTTCATCTTACCTCCAAAGGATAAGCGGTTATTAATCTGGGCGCAACCGTGCCTTTGTCCACTTGCCAAACCGAACGAACCAGCGGTTCTCGGCCATTTGGTGTTTTCAGCGCGCCTTCGACTTCATAACGTGAGCCAAAATTTGTCTCACGCACGCGTTTCACTTCGTGTGTTTGTCCATGAATCAGCAATGACTCTGCCAATTGCCCCCATTTTTCAATGCTGAAACCATGTTTTGTGAAAAATGCGCCTTGCTTGCGCCAATAAGATGTTCTGGATTGAGCAAATAACCCACAATTTTGTTGCGTTCGACGACGGCTTTGTCCGCGTTGGGTAATTTCATTGCCGTTTGTGTTTCCTGAATTTGGGTTCTCGTGGTACTACTCTGAGAAAGCCACCCATCAGTAACAGGAAAAACTTTGAATTTTCCAGGAGGAGTTACGTTACGGAAATATCCGCTAACTGGCAGTGTTGTGGCAGCAAATTGAATCTCGCGTTCATCAGCTTCAACGTTAATGTTTTTCTTTGGAAAATGTGTTTTTAACAATTTCAAAAAAGTCTTATGTTCCAATAAGCACGTACCCTCCTTGAACACTAATGCTTCGGTTCCACCAGTAGATTCGTTCGCCTCCACAAACACATGTGCCGCGCAGGCTAAAAGCCGTACTTCTTTGTCTCACCATTTTTTGGAAGGAGCTTTTCTGCCAACTATTTCCAGCATTTTTACAAGTGCGGCCCGGTCAACGGTGAATTTCATTTGAATTTTTCACGAAAGCTGTTCCCGCCAGCGTGCCAGTTGCTTCGCGACTTCCCTGGTTCCCGGTGCACCGGTGAGGTTGCGTTTGGACATCGCACTTTTTAAGTTAAACACACTGAGTGCGTCGCGGCCAAAGGTTTTATTTATGGATTGCAGTTCCGCAAATGTGAGCCGGTTCAACGGCCTGCCCAGTTTCTCCGCCAATGCCACGACGGCGCCGACGACGTGATGCGCCTGCCGGAACGGCATTGCTTTTTTGACGAGATAATCCGCCAGGTCGGTCGCCAGCAACGCCGGGTCGCTTGCAGCCGCTGCGCAAGCCGCCTTGTTCACCTTGGTGTTCCGCAGCATTGTGGCCATGAGCCGTGCGCTGGCGCGCACGGTGTCGGCAGTGTCGAACAGCCGTTCCTTGTCCTCCTGCAAATCACGGTTGTAGGTCATCGGCAAACCTTTCAGCAGCGTGAGCAGGGCGACGAGATTGCCGATCACGCGGCCAGTCTTGCCCCGCGCGAGCTCGGCGACGTCGGGGTTTTTCTTTTGCGGCATCAGCGACGAGCCGGTGGTGCAGGCATCCGCCATTTTGATGAAATTAAATTCTGCGCCGGTCCAGAGAATCAAATCCTCCGCGAGCCGCGACAAGTGCACGGCGAGCAACGCGGCGGCGGCGCAGAATTCAACGGCGAAATCCCGGTCGCTGACGGCATCCATGGAGTTTTGCGTCAATTGCGGCCGGCCGCTGGCGTCCACGAAGCCGAGCAGTTTGGCGACGAATGCGCGGTCGAGCGGCAGGGTGGAGCCGGCCAGCGCGCCGCTGCCCGACGGGCAGACGTTCACGCGCGAGTGGCAGTCCCAAAGCCGTTCGCAATCCCGTTCCAGCATTTCCACGTAGGCCAGCAAATGATGCGCCAGATAAACCGGCTGGGCACGTTGCAGGTGGGTGTAACCGGGAATGAGCACGTCGTTATTTCTTTCACCAAGTGAAACCAGGGCCCGCTGCAAGTCGGCGATTTCCCCGAGCAACAGGACGATTTCATCGCGCAGCCAAAGCCGCGCGTCGAGCGCCACCTGGTCGTTGCGCGACCGGCCGGTATGCAGCTTTGCGCCGGCGGGCACGCGCCGGGTCAATTCGGCCTCGATGTTCATGTGGACATCTTCAAGCGCGGGTTTCCAGCGGAATTTTCCCTGCTCGATTTCCCCGGCGATGGTTTTGAGGCCGTGCACGATGGCGTGGCGTTCGGCGCGTGAGAGCACGCCGATTTTGTAAAGCATGTCGGCATGGACCAGCGAACCGACGATGTCGTGCCGCCAGAGGCGCCGGTCGAACGAGACGGATTGGGTGAATTGCGCCACCTCCGCCGCCAAGGCGCCGGCAAACCGTCCGCTGCGGGAAACAGGAGAAATTCTTTTCATGTGCTTTGGTTCAAACGCCGCTGAACGCGGATCAGCACAGATTTTGAGATGCGGCGGCAAAATTCAATCCCAAAGACGGATTAAAATTACTTAAAAAACCTCATTGCCGTACCGATGTGAATGTGAAATGTTTTTCTGACGGCCATGAGCGAGTTCAAATTTGCCTGCCCGGTTTGCGGCCAACGCATGGCAGTGGATTCGAGTGCGAGCGGCGCGCAAGTGGAATGCCCGACCTGTTTCCAGATCGTCATCGTGCCCAAGGCGCCGGCGGCGGGTTCAAAATATCAACTGTCCGCGACGCAATATATCAAACCGGTCATCCTCCCCCCGGCGCCGTCCGCAAAAGCGGGCTCGCCCGTGGTGCATCAAAGGAAACCCGCGGTGCTGATCTTCGCGCTGATTCTGGCGTGCGCGGTCATCACGGCGCTGTTCGTGCGCGAGAAGATTGTCCAGTCGCAGCCCGGGCGGATGGGGATGGCGGAGACCAATGCGGAGCCGCTGGCGGTCAGCCCGCTGTGGACCCTGGATTTGACGAAGGCGGTCTTTCCGAAACCCCCCGCGTCGGGAAAGATTCACGGCAAGGATTTTGTCTGCCGGCAGGCCGTTTTGCGGGACGGTCTTTTGGTCCTCCGTTCCGAACAGGGGTGGCAACCGGAGATGGCGGCGAACGTCTTTATTTCCACCAACGCCTTTTCCACCAATGCCGCCGAAATCCTGAGCGGCAGGAGTTTTGAGGTCGGCACCAACCACGCCGGTTTTGCGCCCGGGGTTTCGCTCTTTTGGCGCGAAGGGGATTTGCGGGTGATGCAAATGTTCACCAACGGCTTTGCAATGAAACTCGAGTTCGGAAAAATTTCCGGCAATAAACTACCGGGCAAAGTTTATCTTTGCCTGCCGGATGAGTCCCGGAGTTGTGTGGCGGGAACGTTCGCCGCGGAAATTCAGACCTTTCCGCTGCGCCGCTCGCCGTGAAGACTGCCCACCCTCGCGCCGGGCCCAAATCTCTGGCCGGAAAGAGTGTTGGTTCCCGAACGGACTTCGAGCTGGAAGCGGAGGTCCTCCGGCGATTGACGAAACGGAAGCAGACGCTCGCCCTGGCTGAATCCTGCACCGGCGGTTGCCTGGCGCACCGGTTCACCAACGTGCCCGGCGCCTCGGCGGTATTCCTGGGCGGCGTGGTGGCCTATAGCAATGCGGCCAAGCAAAAATTTCTGGGCGTCCGGGCCCAAACGCTCGCCGGGCACGGGGCAGTGAGCGAAGCCGTCGCGCGCGCGATGGCCGAAGGGGCGCGGAGAAAATTCGGCGCGGATTTCGCGCTGGGCATCACCGGCATAGCCGGACCGGGCGGCGGGACAAAAGCCAAGCCGACGGGGACGGTTTACCTTGCTCTGGCCGGGGCATTCGGAACCGTTGTCGAACGCAAATTAAATGCTTATGCGCGCAGGAAATTCAAGGAAGTGACGGCCCGGCAGGCGGTTGAACTGTTGCGTTTGCGCTTGTCAAATTCTGGCACGCTTTGCGCTTGTGAGTGAGGCCATTTGGGATAAAATGGGGTCATTAGACGTTTTCAGTGGAATTGAACCGAGCAACCTGATTTCAGTATATGATCTTGACCGCTGATTCTGCAGCCGAGACGGAGGCCGTCGTGGCCGATGTCATTGAGCCGGTACCAACGAAACGACGGGGCGTATTGTTGATTGTGGATGATGAGGACGGGCCGCGCCAGTCGTTGCGCGTTATTTTCAAGGACGAATACGATTTGCTGATGGCCGAGGACGGGCCGACGGCGATTGAGCTGGCACAAAAGCATCCGGTGGACGTGGCGGTGCTGGACATCCGCATGGCGGGTATGTCGGGCATCGAGGTTTTGGAACGTCTTAAATTCGTGAACCCGGAAATCGAGGCGATCATGATCACGGCGTTCGAGACGACGGACACCATCCGGCAGGCCTTGCGGCTGCGCGCCTGTGATTACATCAACAAGCCGTTTGACATCGCGACCATTCGCGGCGCCGTCGCACAGGCCATGCAACGCCGGTTCCTGGAAGGCGAAATTCACAACAGCGCGGAAAAAGTCCAGGAGTTGCTGACGGAGTTGCAAAACCAGCGCATTGAGGAACAGATCGCCAAAACGCGCGGCGACATTTATGCCAGCATCATCCATGACATCAACGGTCCGTTGACGGTCATTTCCGGCTTTGTGCAAGTGCTCAGCCAGCGACTCAACCGCACTGCGCACATGGAAATGGAGGATCTGGAATTCATCAAGGACCGCCTGCGCATCATCGCGCGGCAGGTGGGCAACTGCATTGAAATCTCCCGGCGGTACCTCGGTTTCCTCCGCCGCCAGTCGGACGAACACGCTCCGCGTGTCAGTGTCAATCAATTGCTCAAGGACCTGGAGCAGCTGATGCGCGTGCACCCCAGCGTGCATGAGAACGAGTTCGGCATCACCCCATTGTTCGAGGACACGGGCGTCAAAATCAACGGCACCGACCTCATCCAGATATTGCTCAACCTCGCCGTGAATGCCTTTCAATGTGTGCCGCAGAAGCATCGCGTGGAAATTGGCGGGGAAATTTTGCGCGCACCGCTGGATCTTTCAAAGATCAAGGACACCCCGAATGACCGGTTGCTGAACGTGGAAAGCGCGGACAACACCCCGCCCCTGGTCAAACTGTGGGTGCGCGATGACGGGCCGGGTATTCCGCCGGAGGTATTGCCGAAGATTTTCCAACCTTACTTCACCACCAAAGGCGCGCGCCAGGGGACCGGGCTGGGCCTCAGCATCGTCCAGAGGCTGATCAAGGAAGGCCACGGCGCACTGCATGTCCACACCCGGTCGGGCGAAGGCACCACTTTCACGATTTATCTGCCGGGATCGAATCCGGCGAAATAACCGGATCGGCGGCGCTGCCAGACGAAATCCTGCCGCGCAAAAGTGGCAACGCCGTTGCCTGCCGGCTCGCGCCGGATAATCCTCCAAAAGCGGTCCGCCCTCCGCCTCGCGCTTTCCACCAGGTTTTTGCCGGCAATCCGGCCCGTTGGTTCTCACCGGCAATGCAAAAAATGCCGCGCGTTGGCCAAAACATGGGTAGTGAAATCCGGTTTCTTCAACGACGCTATGGTTGAAAAGGGCGCGAATCACTGTGCCCTCCAAAATACGAAAACAGACCAACAACGATGAAAAAGATAATTCTACTAGCCGGCATTATTGGCTTCGCCACTGCCCTGGCGGCTTCCGCCGCGGATCCGAAGGACAATTGGAACACCGCGTGCGCTCGCTGCCATGGCGCGGATGGCAAGGGCCAGACCAACATGGGTAAGCGGCTTAACTGCAAAGACTACAGTGATGCAGCCGTTCAGGCCGCGCTGACCGATGACGCCGCGTTCAAGGCCATTAAGGAAGGATTCAAAACCAGCGATGGCAAGACCGTGATGAGACCCGCTGCCAATCTGTCGGACGACGACATCAAGGCGCTGGTGGCTCACATGCGGACCTTCAAAAAGTAAGCGCTGGAATCACAACGGCTGCGGCGGGCGGCAAGTGAAAGAAGCCGCGACGGAAGCGGTGTCGCCCGCAGCCTGCCGGAGCAATAACTGATGACTAAACCATAATGACGAAAGAATTTCCAATGACGAATGACGGATGGAACTTCGATGCGCGTTGCGCCATTGGCCATTCGTCATTTGCCATTCGTCATTCTTTGATCATTCGGATTAGGAAATTGGCCATCCTCCAGCCGGCGGGCCTCAAGGCGCTGTGCCTCTTTCTTTTTTTCCAATTGGCGACGGTTGCGGGGTCTCAGCCGGTAGCGACCAACGCGCCGCCCAAATTCGCCAACGCGGATTGTTTGGGTTGCCACCTCGATCCCAATACGACTCGAACGGTCAACGGCAAGACCGAATCCTTGATTTTCCCGACAAACACCTTTGCGCATTCCGTTCACTCAAACCTCAACTGCGTGGATTGCCATACCGGCGTCAAAGACCTTGTTCACGATCCGCTCGGTCCGCCCGATTGCGCGCATTGCCACGAGCAGGAAGCGAAGGATTACGCCGCGAGCATTCACGGCGTCAGCCACCTGCTCGGCGCGTCCGGCGCGGCGGAGTGTTGGGATTGCCACGGCTCGCATGGAATTTTGCCGGTTAAAGACCCGGCGTCGCCGGTGTTCAAGATGAACCTGCCTTTCACGTGCGCCAAGTGCCACAGCAATCCGGGTCTGACGAAGGAGTATCAAATTGTTCATCCCGAGGCGGCGGCGCAATACATGGACAGCATTCACGGGCAGGCGTTGTTGAAAATGGGTTTGATTGTCGCACCGTCGTGCGACGATTGCCACGGCGTGCATGACATCAAACGCGCCGTGGACCGCGATTCGCCCATCAACCACGCCAACGTCGCCAAGACCTGCGGCAAATGCCATCTCGGCGTCGAAGAGACTTACGATCAGAGCATTCACGGCCGGTTGCTGGCCGAGGGCGACCCGCGCGGGCCGGTTTGCACCGATTGCCACACGGCGCATGAGATCGTGAATCCGGAAGGCAACAATTTCAAAGCCATCAGCGATGAGCGTTGCGGCAAATGTCATGCCGACCGGCTGGCCCATTACCGGGACACCTATCACGGCAAAGCGATGGCGCTGGGCCGGCCCAACGTCGCGCCGAAAGTCGCCGCCTGTTACGATTGCCACGGCTACCACGACATCCTGCCGCCGTCCGATCCGCGCTCGCATCTGTCCAGGACCAATATTCTGGCCACCTGCCAGCAGTGCCATCCCAACGCCAACCTCGGATTCACCCAATACGATCCCCACGCCGATCCGCAGGATGGAAAACATTATCCCCTGTTCCATGCGGTGTTCCTGGCCATGACCGGTCTGCTCATTGGCACGTTTACGTTCTTTGGCCTGCACACCGTCGGTTGGCTGGTGCGCGCCATTTACCTTTACCTGCATGACTCGAAGAAATTCCGCGAGGCAAAAATTGCCACGCAGACCGGCGGTGAATGGTTCACCCGTTTTCTGCCGTTTGAACGTTTTCTGCATTTTCTGGTGGTGACCAGTTTCCTGCTTCTGGTTATCACCGGCATGCCGCTTAAGTTCTATTACACCAGCTGGGCGAAAGCGATTTTCGAGGTCATCGGCGGCCCCGAAACGGCGCGGACGTTGCACCGCCTCGGCGCCATCATCACCTTTTTCTATTTCAGCCTGCATTTGCTGTCGCTGGCCGGCAAAGCCTGGAAGGGGCGCAAATCGCTTCGCGCGACCGATGGCAAATTCCATTGCAAACGGCTCTGGCAGGTTCTGTTCGGGCCGGATTCAATGGTTCCCACGCTTCAGGACTGGCGCGATTTCGTGGCGCATAACAAGTGGTTTTTCGGCAAAGGCCCGAAGCCACAATTCGACCGCTGGACGTATTGGGAAAAATTCGACTACTTCGCGGTGTTCTGGGGCGTGGCCATCATCGGCTGCTCCGGCTTGATCATGTGGTTCCCGACCTTTTTCACCCGGTTCCTGCCGGGCTGGATCATCAATATCGCGCTCATCCTGCATTCGGATGAAGCGTTGCTGGCCGCCGGATTTATTTTCTCAATTCATTTCTTCAACACGCATTTCCGCATCGAGAAATTCCCGATGGACACGGTCATTTTCTCCGGCCGTGTCTCCAAGACCGAGATGCTGCACGAGCGCAAGCGCTGGTACGACCGGCTGGTGGCGGAAGGCCGGCTGGACGAGCACCGCGTGAAGGACGAATGGGAGCGGTGGAAGAATATCGCCCGCTCGTTCGGCTACTTCTTCTTTGGACTGGGTCTCGTTCTGCTGGCGCTGATTGTCTACGCCATGGCAACGCGCCTGGCGCATTGAGGGCCGCGGAAAACTTGCCTCGGCCATCGCCAAAAAAGGCGCAACAAATGCCAAGCCGCGTAGAGCGATTTTGCGCCAAGGCGGGGATGCTGATAGGGTGGGTAATGGCAGACAAACGCTGAAGAGTGTATTGACCGGGCTAGGGCTTGCGCTCGCCACTGCGGCTCCGGTGGCTCGCGCCATGTCCAATGACGATTGCCTGGTTTGCCACAGCGACAATACGCTGGCGTTGACGAATGCCGCCGGCAAAGTGACTTCCTTGTTTGTGGACCAGGTGAAATTTTCAGCCTCGGTCCACCGGACAAATTCCTGCGTCAGTTGCCACACCGACATCACCGGGTCACATCCGGATGACAACCGCCCCGCGGCGCCGGTGAATTGCGCGAGTTGTCACGGGGCGCAGGGCGAAAGCTATGGCGCGAGCGTTCACGGTTTGGCGCGCAAGGCGGGTCATGGCGACGCCGCTACTTGCGTGGATTGTCATGGCTCCCACGACATTCTGCCTCCGACGTCGCCGGCGTCGCCACTTCACTTTGTGCGCCAGGCGCAAACCTGCGGTCAATGCCATGCGAAGGAGGCGCGGGACGTCGCCGCGAGCGTTCACGGCCGGGCGATGGCCACTGGCATCCGCGACGCGCCGACGTGCACCGATTGCCATTCGGAACACAAAATCGAAGCATTGAAGGACGGCTCGCCACTGGAGATTTCCGGCGTTTGCAGCCGCTGCCATGCCTCGGTTTATCTCGACGACAAATACAACCTTCCCGCCGACCGGGTGAAAACCTATCTGGAAAGTTATCACGGGCTGGCGGCGCAAAACGGCTCGGCGGTCGTTGCCAATTGCGCCAGTTGTCACGGCTACCATCTGATCCTGCCGTCTTCGGATTCGGATTCCAGCATCAACACCAACCATCTGGTCGCGACTTGTGGCACGTGCCATCCGGGCGCGGATAAAATGTTCGTGAGCGGTAAAATTCATTCAGACTTGTCGGCGACTCCCGAACGGCGGGATTTGGCGGGCAAAATCAACTGGTGGGTGCGGCGGATTTATCTGGCACTGATCTTTGTCGTGGTCGGCGCGATGTTTGTCCACAATGTCCTGCTGTTCCACAAAAAAGTGGCGGCGCATCTGCGCGCCAGCGGGCGGCCCGTGTTGCGCATGGGGTTGTCGCACCGCTGGCAGCACGCCGTGCTGGCGTTGAGTTTCATCACCCTGGCCGTCACCGGGTTCGCCTTGAAATTTCCCGATTCGGGTCTGGCGGCCATGCTCGGTTCGAGCGAACCGGTCCGCCGATGGATTCACCGCATCGCGGGCATCGTGCTGTTGCTGGTCGGGTTTTATCACCTGATTCACATTCTCCTGAGCCAGGAAGGCCGGCGGCTGGTCAGAGATTTGCTGCCCACCAAAAAGGACTTCGCCGACCTGCGGTGCATGGCCCGTTATCTCGTTGGCTTGAGCGATGAGAAACCGAAAATCGGCCGGTTCGGCTACGCGGAGAAAATGGAATATTGGGCCGTCCTGTGGGGCACCCTCATCATGGGTGTGACCGGCTTGATGATCTGGTTCAAACTGGATGTGACCCGGTTCCTGCCGCGTTGGGTGGTGGACGTGGCACTGACGATACATTATTACGAAGCGGTGCTGGCGTGTCTGGCAATTGTCGTCTGGCACTTCTATCACGTCATTTTTGATCCCGACATATATCCGCTGAACACGGCGTGCTGGAACGGCCGCGTTTCCGAGGAATGGCAGAAGCATGAGCATCCATTAGACGAACAGACCCTCCAACTTGCGCCAACGGATGCCGGCACCGACCGGGTTGATGCCGGGGTAAAACCGGCGTCAACGCCGGCTTCGCACGGGGCATCCGACACCGCGGAACAAGGTTAAATCGGCCTGTCGTTTCCCCGGACCGCCCTCAGCACCCGAAATTTGGCAAATCGGTTGCTGTCAAGTAGGCATGAACCTGCGTTTTGCAATGATTGTCGCAACCGGTTTGCTGGGTACGACCATGGTCCGGGCCGATGAAAACCTGCCGGTACTGCGGGCTGGCAATGACATTTACCAGAATGTTACCGTGCTCAGCGTCTCCGCCACCGACGTTTATTTCACCTACAACAATGGGAAAGGCATGGCCAACGCCAAGTTGAGGAACCTCAGTCCCGACCTGCAAAAGCATTTTCACTATAATCCGATAAAGGCTGGTGAAGTGGAACAAAAACAAGCCCAGGCCAACGCCGAGTATCAACAGGCCGTTATTCGTGCCCCTGTCGCGCTGCCGCCAGCCGACGAAAGCCGACCGCAACCCTCTGCTACCGCGCAAACTTCAGATTTGAACTGGAGCACCGATTTTTCCCAAGCGCTGGCACAAGCCAGGCAGGACGGAAAAATGGTGTTGCTCGATTTTACCGGCTCCGATTGGTGTCCGTGGTGCATCAAGTTTGACCATGAAGTGCTGGACACGGACTCGTTTGCCACGTACGCCCAGAACAAACTCGAGTTGGTGCTCGTGGATTTTCCACGGACCAAACCTCAGGATGATGCGCTCAAACAAGCCAACCTGGCGCTCGCCAGCCGATATCATGTCACCGGTTATCCGACGCTTGTTTTGGTAAACGATGCGGGCAATGAGTTGGGGCGGCAGGGGGGCTATCTGGCAGGCGGACCAGGCGCTTTCATCGCCGAACTGGACGGGTTCGGCCGGTAATAAGGGGCCGGATTTCGGCGTCCCTGCACGGCGCGATGAGCTTCAGTGCATCCTGGTTTCCTTCCGCAAACCACCGCCGTGTATTGGCAAATGGGTTGCTATAAGATCACGAATGAACCTTCGTTTCACCATGATGGTAGTGCTGGGCCTGTTGAGTACAATGTCCCTTCAGGCTGGCGAAAAGCTGCCGGTGCTTGAGGCGGGCAATGATGTTTACAGCAATGTCACTGTGCTCAGCGTCTCCGCCACCGACGTGTTTTTCATCTATAACAATGGAAAAGGGTTGGCCAATGCGAAATTGAAGAGCCTCAGTCCCGACCTGCAAAAACATTTTCACTACGACCCCGGAACCGCCCGCAAGGTCGAACAAAAGCAAACCCTGGCCAATGCTGAATATACCCGTCTGGCCACCAGTCAGCCTGCCCCGCAGCCGCCTGGTGAAATCCAACCGCAGGTCCCTGTTGACCCGGTGACGTCGGAGGCGGGAAAGAAACTTTGGGCCAATTCATTTTTGAACCGGAAAGCACCCGATTTGATCGTCGAAAAATGGCTCACCCCTGAGCCGGATTGCCGCGGCAAATTTGTCCTGATTGACTTTTGGGCGACATGGTGTCCACCCTGTCGCGAGGCGATCCCCGAATTAAACGCTTATCATGAGCAGTTCGGGGACAAGCTCGTGATCATCGGCATTTCGGACGAAACAGAAGAAGCCGTGCGGAGACTCGTCAATCCACGAATTGAATACTCGATCGCCATAGACACTCAGGCGCGCACAAAGAATGCCGTTGGTGTGACCGGTATCCCACACGTCCTGATCATTGATCCGCAAGGCATCGTCCGCTGGGAAGGCTTCCCATTTTTACAGGGTTATGAATTGAATGAAAAGGTCGTCGCCGACATTCTGGCCCGATACTCCAGTTAGGCGGCGCTTGGCTTCGGAACGTTACGCTTTAATTCCCCAAATACTCGCGCGGATCCACGATCTTGCCGGCGATGGCGCTGGCGGCCACGGTCATCGGCGATGCGAGAAAGACTTGAGATTCCTTGTCGCCCATGCGGCCGGGGAAGTTCCGGTTCGTCGCGCTGATGCACTTGATGCCTGGCTTGTTGATGCGGCCAAACGTATCCACCGGCCCGCCGAGGCAAGCGGCGCAACCGGCGTTCTCCGTCATCTGCACGCCCGCGCTCACCAGAATGTCCCACACCGTCTGTTTGCCCCAGTATGTCGTCTGCAAATCGCGGACGATTTCCGGTGTGGCCGGCACGCCGAACGTGTCAATGGCCACGCGATGCCCGCGCAACACGCGCGCGAACTCCACAAAATCGCTCGTCTTGCCGCCGGTGCAGGAGCCGACATACGCGCGGTCCAATTTGATATGCCCCATCTCCTTTGCCTTCTTGCGCTGGCCGGGATCGGGATGGCACGCCACCGTCGGTTCAAGCTTGTCGAGGTTGACCACCAACTCGTAAACAAACTTTTGCTCCTTGTCCGGTTCCACCGGCGTGTAGGTGGATTTCGTGCCATTCAATTTCACCCGCGCGTCCACGTATTCCTGCGTGCGCGAATCGAATTCAAAAATCCCGTTCTTGCCGCCGGCCTCAATCGCCATGTTCGCGATGGTCATGCGGTCGTCAATCGAGAGCGACGCAGCGCCGGGGCCGTCAAATTGCATCGCCCGGTACGTCGCGCCGTCAAAGCCGATTTCGCCGATGCAATGCAAAATGATGTCCTTGGCCATCACACCCGCCTGCAATTTGCCTTCGAGCCGGAAGTGCATCGTCTCGGGTACCTTGAGGAGCAACTTGCCGGTGCCCATGACAAAGCCGGCGTCTGTGTTGCCGATGCCGGTGGCAAACTGGTTGAACGCGCCGGCCATGCACGTGTGCGAGTCCGTGCCGAACAGAATTTCGCCGGGCCGCGTGTGGCCCTTCTGCGGCAACGCCGTGTGGCAGACGCCCGCGTAATGCGATCCGTATTGCTTCCGCAAATGGCCCTTGCCGGCGTCGAAATGCCAGTGGCCGTTGGGATCGTCAATCACGTCGTAGAAATACGCAATGTCCTGCTCTTTCACGAAATCGCGCAGGATGTCCACGTTGCGGTTCGACAACGAGTCGGCGGTGAAAATGTAATGATCGGGGATGATGACGATTTTGGTTTTGTCCCAGACCTTCGCGTCCTGGCCGAACTCGCGTTTGAAGACGCCGATGGTGCCCGGTCCGCAGACATCGTGCGTCATGAGCACGTCGGCGTTCACCCAGAGGTTATCGCCCGCCTGGACTTTCGCCTTGCCGGCCGCCCGGGCGAGAATTTTTTCCGTCAAAGTCATAGGCTCTTAAAATAGCCGATACGGCGGGCAAGTTCAACTGAACAAACACTTGAAAGGGCTGAAATTGACGCAGCCAGACGGGAATCGGAATGGAACTTCGAACTATTGTTCGGTGCCGTGCACAAGTAGCCGCAAGTGAGGCCTGGTGAATTTGAGAATCCCAACAGGATTCCATCATCCAGCCCGGCGTTGCGAGAAACGAGCTACGCCGGGTGAGTATCCCCACAGATTCCACAACCTTGAAAGGTCGAATCGAACCGTTGTTTCCAAGGATACAACCCTGTCAGGGTTGTGGATTTTCGTAATTGTGCCCCAGCGTAGCGGCCGGCGCGGCAACGCTGGGCTGGTTGATTCAATCCCTTTGGGATTGGCAGTGTTTCTCCGGCAGCCGGAGATAGCTCGTCCCGCGCAGCTTTGGGCTGGACGATTCAAACCCGTTGGGTTTGGGTCAACTGTCGCGGCTTTGACCCAGTGCCACCAGCGCGGCGCCGATGGCCTGCGACAATTCGCCCAGCACCGCCGGGACGATTTCCAGCGACTTGCGCTGCGCCGGCCAGAGATAGGGCATGGCGGTTTCGCGGACGATACGCAGGTAACGCTCGCGAAATTCCGGCGTGGTCACTTCGTGGTCCATCAGCCCGCCCCCAATGACGACGGCGCCCGGATCCAGGAGCGTTACGAGGTTTGCAATGTGGAAACCCATCGCGCGCGCCTGGAAATTGAAAATCTCCTGTGCCAGCGCGTCGCCCTTTTGCGCGCGGTTGCGGAGTGACAAAACTTTTTCCTTCACCGGCACATCGGACTTGGCGAGCTCGTGGTCGGGAAATTTTTTCAATTTTTCCGCCAGCAAATGCGGCAGACCGGAGATGGCGGTATAGGCCTCAACGCAGCCCCAATTTCTCCCGCAACCGCAAGGGAACGGCGGGCCGCCGATGCCGAACAGATGCAGCGGCGCAGCCATGTGGGCGGTTTCCATGGCGGTCAGCGTCTGGCCGATGAGCGGCAGGCCGTTTTCATCCACAAACGCGCTGCCCAGGCCGGAACCGGGCATCAGCATCAGCACCGACCGCTTGCGGTCGCCTCGCGCCATCCGTGCCTCGGCCACGCCGCCACAGTGGCCGTCGTTGTTCACGGTCAGTTTCACTGCGCGCCCGGCCTGCCGGGCCAGCGCCGCGCTGTAGTCCTGATGGACGTTCCAGCCCGCAAATCCCGCCGGGAAATTGGCGGACTTGCCGAGCACACCGTAACGTTCGTAAGGGCCGGGAATGGCGAGCCCGACACCCCGGACCTGCGACCAGGGCAGGTGATTCCGGATGAGAAATTCATCAACGCCCGAAACCCAGCCGGCGATGACTGCGTCGCGGCCATTCTGCGAATCGGTCGGGCGCTGGAGCAATTGGGTCGTAACCGGCTCGCCGTTTTCGCGGACGGCGGCGAATTTGGAGGTGGTGGCTCCGCAGTCGGTTCCGATGAAAATTGTGTCGCTCATGTCTGCGCTTCAAATTGCGGACACGGATGGCAAAGGCAAGAATTATCAGGCTAAAATGGATGGATTTAATTGCTGTTTGGCTTTTTGCCCAAATCCCGTTTAATGACGCGGTCTGAAACCGCACGAAACATTTTTGGCTCTGCTGCGCAGCTCACAGCCGGTGCTCACGCTCGCACCGATGCAGGACGTGACCACGCTCGAGTTCATCCGCCTCGTGGCACGCTATGGCGGGCCGGATGTTTATTGGACGGAATATTTTCGTGTCCATGGCGATTCGCGGCCGGAGAAATGGATCCTTCGCTCCATCACCGACAACCCCACCGGCCGGCCGGTCGTCGCCCAACTGATCGGCAACGACATCCCGGCGCTCGTCCGCACGGCAAAGGAATTGCAGAAATATCCGGTTGCCGCGATTGACCTGAATCTGGGCTGCCCGGCGCCCGTTGTTTACCGCAAATGCGCCGGCGGCGGCTTGCTGCGCGAACCGCAGAAAATCGACGCCATCCTCACCGCATTGCGCGAGGCGGTGACGATTCCGTTCACCGTCAAAACCCGGATCGGCTTCGCATCTCCGGCCGAATTCGATGCCTTGCTGCCGCTGTTCGCGCAGCATCCGATTGATTTGCTTACGGTGCACGCCCGCACCGTCACCCAGATGTACCGGCCCGGCGTGCGCCATGATTTGATCCGGCGGGCGGCACGGGAATTGAAATGTCCCGTGCTGGCCAACGGGAACGTTCACAGCGCCGCACAGGCCGGGCAGCTGCTCGCGGAAACCGGGGCGCGTGGTTTGATGATCGGACGAGGCGCGATTCGTAATCCATGGCTGTTTGCTCAAATTCGCGCCGGGTTGCGCGGCCAGGAAATCAGACTGCCAACCGGCCGCGGTTTGCTGGCTTACATCCGCGAGCTCTGGGAAAGCGAAATCACGCCGGAGCTGAAAGAATCGGCGCAAGTGCAGCGGATGAAAAAATTCATGAACTTCATCGGCGAAGGCGTTGGCGAAAAATTCCTCTTCGAAATCCGCCGCGTGCCGACGGCGGCTGAATTCTTTGGCGTTTGCGAAAGCTTTCTTGATCACGACCGATCCTTGACACTGGAACCGCCGGCCACTTTGGAAGCGCCCCTGGATTTGCCGGCAACATTTTGAGTTATTGGCGTTATTAGCCGGGTTACCGTCATAACATTTCCCCAGGTGTTCGCCGGGTCGGGCTGGACATTTCCGTTAATTTATCGAGAAAGTGAATGGTTAATCCGGCATCGTTTCTGCTCCCAAACCGGCGTGTTTCATTCGTACCGCGGTGCTGTTGCCGGTTGATGTATGGATCAAACGAATCCTTATGCGAAGAAAGATATTGGTAGTAGAAGATGATCCGGATCAACTCGAAGCAATTCGCGGGAACCTGAAAGACGCCGGATTCGCCATTGGCACCGCGGCCAACGGAGTGGACGCCCTCATCAAAACCCGTTCGGTTTCACCCGACTTGATTGTCCTGGATTTGATGCTGCCGCAATTAAACGGGCTCGATATTTGCAAAACGCTGCGGGAAAATCCGGCCACCGCTTCCATTCCGGTGATCATGTTGACCGGTCTGGACAGCTACTTCACCCGCGTGGCCGGATTCGAGGCCGGCGTCAATGTCTATCTTACCAAGCCGTATCAGCCGGAGGAATTGATTTCGAAAGTGGAAGAATTGTTGGAGCATCCAGGTCCGACCTCCAGAAAATCCGCCCGTCCGAGGTCAAAACGTGCCGGTTCCAGTTCGGCCAGAAGTTCCTCATCCCATGCTTGACCAACAGCCGCCAGGATTCCGGGGAACTCTCACTTGATCTTGATCTGGAACGCGCCGGCATCACTGATTTTCCCGAGATCGCCGTCGTAAAATTTCTCCCGATATTCCTCGGTTTCCAGCAGGTGCTGGGTCAGTTCCTTCTGGTCGCGTTTGATGATGAATTTCAACTCGTCGAGATCGTCCGACCAGCGAAATCCGTTGAAAAACTGCGCGCCGGCAAACTGTGTCTTGTACAGCGCGGTTTGCGAATAGCAGGTGCCGAGGTAAAGATGTTTCACGCTCCGCCCGGCGAACAGCGCCACCGCCGAGGTCATCATGAACATGCCGAGGTTGCGCGCGTAGTAATTCAGGTCGTAGAACGCATAATAGTAGAACGCCAACGCCTTGTCCTCCACATAGAGCGTGGCCACGCCGACTTCGTCGCCGGATTCCGTGTCTGTAAACACGAGCAGGTGCGAGATGATGGGTGCGGCGAACAGCGCGTCCAGCCGCTCGAACGTCATGACGTCCTTGCCGAATTTGATGTCGGCGTAAGTCTTGAAAAACTGGCGCCGGTCGGGTGTGTAATGGTATTGGTCCCGCGGCACCAGTTTCACTCCGATGCCCGCGCCTTTGCGCAAGATGCGGCGGTTCTCCGAGGACGGCTTGAACTTCGCCAGGTTCACCCGCACCTGCCGGCAGAGATAGAACCGATCCAGATTCCGCGATGACGGCAGGAAACCGGCGTCAAAAATGTCCGACGGCGACTCGCCGCTCTCCGGCACCGCCCAGATGGCATAAGGAAACTGGTAATGCTCGTAGTCGGAATTTTGTTCGGAGAACAGGAGTTTCATTTCGCGGCCGCGGTTACGAGTTCGCGCGTGGCCTTGGCCTGTTCGTTTACCGACTTGCGCCGCAGCCGCAGCCGCCAGTTGGTCAGCACATCGTAGCTCACCGAATTTTTCAGTTTTGCCATGTCGTGGACGGTGATTTCCTCGTTGCCCTGCCGACCCATGATGACGGCTTCGTCCCACATTTTTGCTTCGGGAATGTCCGTGACGTCCACCATTATCGCGTCCATGGCGATGCCCCCGATGAGCGGGGCGCGCCGGCCGTGGATGAGCGCGCCACCCTGGTTGCGCACGCGCGGGAAACCGTCGCCGTAACCGATGGGCAGAATCGCAATGCGCCGCTCGGACGACGCGGTGTAGCGCATACCATAACCAACCACTTCACCAGGACTCAGTTTTTGAATTGCCGCGATTTTGGCTTTGACCGACATCACCGGCTCGATCCCGGGAATCCGGCGGCAGACCGACGACGGAAAAACGCCGTACAACAGGATGCCGACGCGGACCATGTCAAGATGCGCGTGCGGCAGATCCAGAAAACCGCCGCTGTTGCACGTGTGGCGCAGTTTTACCGAAATGCCGCGCTCGGCCATGGCTTTCAGGACTTCGTTGAAACGCGTGAACTGAAGATGGGCGAACGTTTTGTCGGTTTCATCGGATTGCGCGAAATGCGTCATCACGCCTTCCAACGCCAACGATTTTTCGGCGACGATTTGCTCAATCAGCGGCAACGCCTCGTCCCAACGCACCCCGTAACGGCTCATGCCGGTGTGGATTTTCACATGAACCGGCACCCGCTTGCCGTGCGCGGCGGCAATGCGCGCGAGTTTGCGGACAGCCTGGGGTTCATTGACGCAGACGGTCAGGTCATGTTCGACACACCACGGCAACTCGGCTTCCTGCCGTTCCCCCAGCAACAACAGGGGCGCGGCGATGCCGGCTTCGCGAAGGGACATGGCCTCCTCGAGTGTGCTGAGGCCAAAGCCCCAGGCGCCTTCGTCGAGCGCGATGCGCGCCACGTCCAGCGCGCCGTGGCCGTAGGCCTCGTCCTTGACGACGGCGAGCAATTTCACGTGTTTTGGCAGGTCGCGGCGGATGAGCCGCAAGTTGTTTCGCAACCGGCCGAGGTCAATCTCGGTCCAGGCCGGCCGCAGCGGAAAATGGGTCGAATCGAAATCCATAAAAATCCTAGGCTGTTAAACCACGAATCATGCCAAATGGCACGAAAAATCAGACATGGATTTTGCGAATTCATCTCAATTAAGCACGTGAGCCAGAACCCATAAAAATCGCGCAACAACCCGCGCACGCTTGCGGCCTGTGTGAAAATGTCTAGCCTGTCCGCGATCGCATGAAAGCGAATACTTCCGGCCGGCACCTCGTGGTATGGCTGTGCGCCCTGTTTCTGGTCATTCTGGGAGCGAAGTTGTGGGTGATTCAACTCTATGGGTCGGGACTTCCGGTCTGGGATCAATGGTCCGAAGCTGGCCTGTTTTTTCGGACCTGGATGAATGGGCGGTTGACGTGGCACGACTGGCTGACCCCGCATAACGAGCACCGGATTTTCTTCACACGGCTGCTCGACTTTGCAGTGATCTCGTTGAACGGCCGGTGGGACACGTTTTTACAAATGACCATCAACGCGATGCTGCATGCCGGGTACGCCTGTGTGCTGGCTTGTTGCTTGTGGCATTTTCTGGGCCGGCAGAACCCCGGCCTCATTTGTCTGCTGGCGGCGCCATTTTTTGCGCTGCCGTTCGCGGCGGAAAATACCATCCGCGGTTTTGATTCGCAGCAATATTTTCTGGCCATCGGCTCGCTGGCTGCGCTGCTTGGGTTGGGGTTTGCGCCGCCCGGAAGCCGTTGGTGGTGGCTTGGGTTGATGGCGGCCATCCTGAATTTGTTCACGATGGCTTCGGGGTTGCTCGCGCCGCTGGCGGTGGCCGGATTGACGGGTTTACGGGTGCTCAAGGGGAAAAAGTTATCGCCGGCAGACGGGTTCACCCTCGCCGCGAGCATTGCGGTTTTTGTGCTGGGCCTGGCCTTGAGCGTGAAGGTGCCGGCGGACCAACAATTGCAGGCAAAAACACTGGCGGACTTTACGATGACGCTGGGCCGCAATCTCGCGTGGCCATTTCTGGATCAACCGGCCATGATTATCGTTGTCTGTTTGCCGCTGGTCGTGCTGCTGGTTTTGTATTTCCGACCGGGTTTTCCGGAATGCCGGGCGGCGGAATTCCTGCTCGGCTTCGGGTTGTGGGGTTTGCTGCAATCGGCGGCACTGGCTTACGGGCGCGCCAACTACGTTGACGCACAGGGCAGCCGGTATCTCGACAGCCTGTGTGTTGTGGCTATCGCGAGCGAGTTCAGCCTGGTCCTGTTATCAAAACAGTTCGCGCCAGTTCATTTCCCGGGCCCGGTCATCCGGTTATTGCCGCTTGCCTTCGCCAGCCTGGTCTTCTGGGGGACGTGGCAATTATCACGGCAAACCGCTGATTTTTTTCTGATGAGCACGAAGGTGGACAGTTTGATTGAAGAGGAAAGCGTGCGGGCATTCGCGGCGACCAACGACGCGCGCTGGCTGCAGGATAAGCTGGTTCCCCTGCCTGATCCGGCCCTGACCATCTCGGTGCTGCGCGATCAAAAACTGTCCGCCCTCCTGCCGCCGCTTTGTCGTCCGCCTGGTGCGGGCGCCGGGGAAGCTCGCGGCTGGCTCTCGATGGCCGCGCAGGTGCTGGACGGGCGGGCCATGAGCGTATTGTCAGTGGGGTTGCTTTTATTCATCTGTCTTGCGATCACAGAGGCGGCCGGTAAATGGGACAATCTGTCCGAGCACACGTTTGTCGGCGTGGTTTGTTTGCTGGCCGGCCTGCTGGCGCTGGTATGGGTCTGGTCGAATCGAAACCTTGATTCGGCCGGATGGGATCGTGAGTTGCACCGAACTTTGGGATTTCATTTCATGGCACGCGGTGATTACAAACAAGCCGCCCTGCAATTCATCGCGGTTTTGCGGTTGCAAACCAACAGTCCGGAGGCCCGGGACACCCCCACAACACTGCCAACGCCACTTCAACCCTTTGCACTCGCTCAACAAAGTATTGCCCGGGTCGCGACGACCGAAGACTCCAATCTGGTCGGATTTTTGAATGAAAGTCTGGCCCGGCCGGCGAACCATCGAAATAAAGCCGGTTCTTAAACTGTTCCCGGCGGCCAGAGGCTTTGGCCCACATCCGTGCGGAAGTAACTGCCCACCACCCGCAGCTTGCGCATATTCGCGTAGGCCCTGGTCACGGCGGCTTCCAAGGTTGGTGCAAGCGCAATCACGTCGGCAATGCGATGGCCGGTGGAGACGAGTTTGCCGTCCGCGCCGCGCGCCACCTCGTTCCACCACACGTCGCAGTCGAATCGGCCGTCCACTTCCAGCGGCAGGTGCGGGGTGCGGACCTGGATGAAGGGATAGCCGTAGCCGGCCAGCGTCAGCGAACAGCCGAAATTCACATGGTCGCGGAATTGCAAATCCAGTTTTTCATTCCGTGTTGTCCGCAAAATCACCGCCGCGGGATTTTTCAACATCCGCAGGATCATCGGGCCGGAGGTGACACCGATGCGGATGTTGTATTCGATGACGTGCCACTGGCCGCTACGGGAAGGCAGCGCCTGCGCTGCTTTAACCACCGTCACTTGCAGCGGTCCATTGAATTTTGACTCGCGCAACCAGGGCAACAAGGGATGGATGAGACGCCGCGCCAGGCCGTATTTGTCGTTCTCGTCGCGCTCAACAATGCCGCCGAGCGGCGCTCCGGCGACGATGCCCTGATTGCCGTTGAAGGCATATTTGTATTCCTGATTGGTGACCAGCGAATAAATCTCACCACCACTGACCAGTACGATATGCCCGGCCTCGGCGCGGCCCAGGTATTCCTGCAAAAAGACGCCCTCTGCATAATTGACGTGTCGCAGCCACGCCCGCGTGTCCTCGACGGTTTCGCACAAAATCGTGTGAACCGGGCTGGTCGGCGAGCAGAGCGGGTTTTTGATGACAAACGGCTCCGGATGCTGCGTCAGGATCTTTTCGGCCTCGATACGGTTGGACGCGAGATAAGCCTGTGGGAACGGGATTTTGAACTCGGCACAAAGTTTTCGGGCGAAATCGCGTTCGCGTTCAATGCGCATCGCCTCGCCCGTCGGCGAAAAAACGCCGACGCCGGATTTCAACAAATCCCGCGCCCACGGTGCCAGCGCCCAGTCAATGGATTGCGGAATGACGACGGCCACGCCACTTTTTTTGATGAGCGGAACCGGGCTGGGAAATGCATCCTGGGAAAAGGTGGGCCCAACCAACGACGGCGGGAAATGGCCGTAATTACGGGTGAGATAGGTTGAGACAGTTGCGCCGGCGTCCGCCAGCGTTTGCCCGATGCTCTGCGCAAACGAGCCGACGCCGAGAACCATCACTGGCGTGGTTGCATCCGGTCGGTTTGACGTTTTGCGAGGCATCAAATTTCCGGCAGTGTTTCCGAATTTGGCCGGCGACGCAATGACAAGCTCGGGGCCGATCACTGCCCGTTCAATGAAAAACCTCCAAATATTTTGGACGAATGACTTGAACAACGGGCGAAAATGTCAGAACTTTTTCTTATGCGGATGGTCATCGTTTCAAATCGGTTGCCGTTCACAGTTTCGTTCAAGGACGGGGCGGCGGAGTTCAAAGCAAGCGCCGGTGGATTGACCACGGGTTTGTGGAGTTATTTGAATCGTCCGGTGCCGGCGGGCGCGAGTCCCCCGGATTATCTGTGGATGGGCTGGCCCGGGGCCGGCGTGCCGTCGGAACACGAGGCGGCGGTGCGCATGTACGGCACACAGAAATTCCATTCCTGTCCGGTTTTTTTGCCGGAGGAGAGCATGGACCGGTTCTATCTCGGGTTTTGCAACAAGACCCTCTGGCCGCTGTTCCATTATTTTCCCACGCTGGCCCGTTACGAGGAGGAATACTGGCAGGAATATCAAAATGTCAATCGCCGCTTCGGCGAGGCGGTGGCGAACGCGCTGCAGCCGGATGACCTGTTGTGGATTCATGATTATCATCTCATGTCGCTGCCGAAGCTGGTGCGTGAAAAATTCCCGGAAATGCCCATCGGCTTTTTTCTCCACATCCCGTTTCCGTCCTGGGAAATCTTCCGAATGCTGCCGCGCGCTTGGCGGGAGGAAATTATCGAAGGCCTGCTCGGCGCCAGCCTCATCGGCTTCCATACGCACGATTACGTCCGGTATTTTCTGACGTCGGTGCTGCGTACGGCCGGTTACGAGCACCAGCTCGGCAGCCTGGCCTTGCGCGACCGCGTGGTGAAGGTGGACACGTTTCCGATGGGCGTCGAATTTGAGCGGTTTGCCCGGGCCGCGGCTTCTCCGGAGGTCGAATCCCAGGCAATGGAATTGCGGCGGAAATGCGCGGGACAAAAGGTGATTTTTTCCGTGGACCGTTTGGATTACACCAAGGGCCTGATCAACCGGTTGCGCGGCTACGAACTGTTTCTGAAGAACAATCCGCAGTGGCACGGCAAAGTGGTGTTTGTGGTTTCGGTCGCACCGTCCCGCATCGGGGTGGAAAGTTATCAGGCCATGAAACTGGAACTGGAACAGACGGTCGGCCGTATCACCGGCGATTTCGGGAACGTGCATTGGACGCCGCTGGTCTATCAGTTCCGCCTGCTCACGTTCGAGGAAGTCGTGCCGCTTTACCGCGGCTGCGATGTGGCCCTCATCTCGCCTTTGCGTGACGGGATGAACCTCGTCGCCAAAGAGTTTATCGCCTCGCGCCCGGACCAGACGGGGGTTTTGATTTTAAGCGAGATGGCCGGTGCCGCCAAGGAAATGGGTGAGGCTCTGATTATTAATCCCTTTCACCTCGAGGATTTTGCTCAAGCCTTGGAACAGGCGTTGACCATGCCGGCTGCGGAACAAATCCGTCGCAACAAACTGCTGGCGGAACGGTTGCGTCGTTACGACGTGAACCGCTGGGCGGAGGATTTTATCCAGGCAATGTTGTCCACCCAGACCACCGATGCGGCGCGCCGCGCGCGCGGATTGACCGGCAAAGCTCAGGCCGCGCTCCTCCAGCAGTATGGGACGGCCGCCCATCGCGCCTTATTGTTGGACTACGACGGCACCCTGGTTCCGTTTGCGGAAGAACCGGCCCTGGCCCGGCCGGACGAAGAATTGCTGAACCTGCTGGCCACCCTGGGTTCGGACCCGGCCAACGAAATCGTCATCGTCAGCGGCCGATCCCGCCGCGATCTGGAGGAATGGTTCGGCCAACTGCCCGTCGCGCTGGTGGCGGAACACGGGGTGTGGTTGCGACGCCGGAATGCCGACTGGCGGATGTTGAAGGCGCTGACCACCGATTGGAAGGACCGGGTGCGACCGATTCTCCAACTGTACGTGGATCGCCTGCCGGGGGCGTTGTTGGAGGAAAAGGAATTTTCCCTCGCTTGGCATTACCGCCACGCCGACCTGGAGCAGGCCACGTTGCGCGCCAAGGAATTACTCGATGACCTGGCCGGCTACACGCGCAACATTGACGTGCAGGTCCTGGAGGGAAACAAAGTCATCGAAATTCGCAACACCGGTGTGAACAAGGGCACCGCCGCGATGGAATGGCTGACGGGCCACACCCCGGAATTTATTTTGAGCATCGGTGATGACTGGACGGACGAAGACCTGTTTCGCGCACTGCCGCCGACGGCCTGGTCGGTCCGGGTCGGGCTGGCCACCACTGCTGCCCGCTATTATCTGAGCAATCACACCGTTGTCCGGCGTGTCTTGCGCGAGTTGAGTGAATTGGCGCGCGAACCGGTTGCTGCTTCGCCGCCGCCGACGGCCTCCGCCCGGAAACCATCCTGACTCCCATGCCCGCCACCCATCATCACCGCGAAGGCCTGGACCGGGACCCGTTCTGGTACAAAAACGGCGTCATTTACGAGGTGCACGTGCGCGCGTTCTTCGACGCGAACGGCGATGGCTCGGGTGATTTTCGCGGGCTGACGGAAAAGTTGGACTACATCAAGGACCTCGGCGTCACCGCCATCTGGCTGCTGCCGTTTTATCCTTCCCCGCTCAAGGACGACGGTTATGACATTGCCGATTACTGCAACGTGCATCCGATGTTCGGCACGCTGGGCGATTTCAAAATATTCCTGCGCGAGGCGCACCGGCGCGGCCTGCGGGTCCTCACCGAACTGGTGTTGAACCACACCTCCGACCAGCATCCGTGGTTCCAGCGCGCGCGCCGCGCCCGGCCGGGCAGCCAGTGGCGGAATTTTTACGTCTGGAGCGACACCTCCGGCAAATACAAGGACGCCCGCGTCATCTTCAAGGACGTGGAAACCTCGAACTGGACGTGGGACCACGAGGCCAGAGCGTATTTCTGGCACCGTTTCTTTTCACATCAGCCCGACTTGAACTACGACAATCCGGAAGTCCACAAGGCTATGTTCAAGGTGGTGGATTTCTGGCTCGACCTCGGCGTGGACGGCCTGCGGCTGGACGCCGTGCCCTATCTTTACGAACGGGAAGGCAGCGATTGCGAAAACCTTCCCGAAACGCACGCCTTCCTGAAAAAACTGCGGGCGCACGTGGACGAAAAATATCGTGACCGCATGTTGCTCGCCGAGGCGAACCAATGGCCGGAGGACGCGGTGGCATATTTCGGCCAGGGCCGCGGTGATGAGTGCCACATGGCGTTTCATTTTCCGCTGATGCCGCGGTTGTTCATGGCGTTGCGCATGGAGGACCGGTTGCCGATTGTGGATATTTTGGAGCAAACACCCCCGATTCCCGAAACCAGCCAGTGGGCGCTCTTTCTGCGCAATCACGACGAGTTGACGCTGGAGATGGTCACCGACGAGGAACGCGACTACATGTATCGGATGTATGCGCAGGTGCACCAGGCGCGGCTCAATCTCGGCATCCGTCGCCGGCTGGCGCCGTTGCTCAACAACGACCGCAAGAGCATCGAATTACTGAACGCGCTGCTGTTTTCCCTCCCCGGCACGCCCGTGCTTTATTACGGTGACGAAATCGGCCTGGGCGAAAATATTTATCTTGGCGACCGCGACGGTGTGCGCACGCCGATGCAATGGAGCTCGGATAAAAACGCCGGGTTTTCGCGCGCCAATCCCCAGAGCCTTTATCTGCCGATCATTCTCGACCCCAGTTACCACTACGAGGCCGTCAACGTGGAAACCCAACTGGCCAATCCCCATTCGCAGTTGTGGTGGATGCGCCGGATCCTTTCGCTGCGCAAGCACTGGCGCGCGCTCGGTGAGGGCAAATGTGAATTCCTCCAGCCGGACAACAACAAAATCCTGAGTTACGTCCTGCGCCTGGGGCAGGAAACCATCCTCGTGGTCGCCAACCTGTCGCGTTTTACCCAGCCGGTGGAGTTGGATTTGTCGGCGTTTAAAACGCTCGTGCCCATCGAACTCTTCGGCCGGACAAGATTTCCCGCTGTTACGGACGGACCCTATTTCCTTACGCTCGGCCCCCACAATTTCTTCTGGTTTTCACTCGAACCCAAGTTGCAACCGCAGTTGGCGCAGCCGGCGGCGGGTGAACCGGCGGCATTGCCGGCCATTGCCGTCACCTCGCACTGGCAGGATATCTTTGCCGGCGTCCCCCGCGCGAAATTCGAGGCCGTCCTGCCGGATTATTTGAAGTCCCGGGCCTGGTTTTCCGGCCAGACCCGAACCATCAAACTGGTGACGCTCAAGGAGGTGTTCAACGTGCCGCAGCCGGAGGAAACCACCGCCACGCTGGCGTTTTTCCAGGTTGAATACGTGGACGCGAACGCCGAAGTATTTGTACTTCCGCTGGCTTTTACCACCGGCATTGTCGCGGGACCGCTCCGCGAAAATGCCATCGCGGCGCTGACACTGCCGGAGGACCCCAAATTTGGAACGGTCTATGAAGCCCTGACCGCTCCGGCGTTTGCCGGGGCGCTGCTCGAATTAATCCGGCGACGCGAACGGCTCCACAACGAGCGGGGAGAGCTGGAAGCCACGCGCCTGTCGGCGGCCCGGGAAATCCTGAACGGCCTGACGGCCCTGGAACCTTCCGTCCATCACACGGACGAGGGCAACACGACGTTGGTTTTCGGCGACCAGATCGTCCTGAAGTTTTTCCGCAGACCCGGAGCAGGCGTGAATCCGGAACTGGAAATAGGCCGTTTCCTCACGGAGAAAAATTTTCCACACAGCCCGAAGCTGATTGGCGCGCTGGAATACCAGGCCGGCGCCGAGACCCGCATGACGCTGGCGGTCGCCAAAGCATTCGTGCCACACGCCAAGAACGGCTGGAAATTCACGTTGGAGGCCATCACTCGCTATTACGACCGCGTGTTCGCCGATGCCGCGCAAGGCCGCAACCCGTCCGCCACACCGGCCGTCGGCCCGCTAAAACCGGCGCACCACCTTCCGATGGCCGAGGCCGCGGAACACGTCGAAACGTATCTGGAATCCGCCCGGTTGTTGGGTGAGCGGACCGCTGAACTGCATCTGGCGCTCGCCTCCGGCGAGGAAGGTGGCGAGTTTTCTCCGGAGCCGATGACATCGCACTATCTGCGCGGCACGTTTCAATCCATGCGCTCCCTGGCAGTGCACAATTTGCGGTTGCTCCGCAAGCAAATCAAAGCCCTGCCACCCGAACTGGTGCCGTTCGCCGAGCGCGTTGCCGGCCTCGAAGCGGTGGTCCTTCAGCATTACCATCGGCTGGTGGAACAAAACTTCGAGGCGCAACGCATCCGCATCCATGGCGACCTGCACCTGGGCCAGTTGCTCTGGACGGGACGCGATTTTGTTTTTTTGGATTTTGAGGGCGATGCCACTATGCCAATCAGCCAGCGCCGCCTCAAACGTTCGCCTTTGCGCGACGTGGCCCGGATGCTGCGCTCCTTTCATCACGCGGCCTACGCCGGCTTTCATCAGCAGGTGGATTTAGGCGTCATCGCGCGCGAGAACCTGACGCGGTTCGAGCCCTGGGTCCGGCATTGGAACGTTACGGTGAGCCGCGCGTATTTGCAGGCCTACTTCCGCGGCCTCGAAAAGTCAGAAATCCTGCCCCGCGACGAGGGGAAGTTGCGGGTACTGTTGCTGGCATACCTGCTTAATCAGGTCATGGATGAGATGGGCCGCGAATTACAACAACACTCCGAGAACGTCCGTGCGCCGTTGCAGGCAATTCTTATTCTGGCGGAAGAGGCGCTGCCGCTGCAAAACCCCGCGCCTCGTGACGGCGCGGAGGGCGCACCGGCGCCGGCAACTTGAGATGTTATGGATCATGGGATCAACCCACCATCCCAGGGCAGGTTATTCATAACGCGGCATTTAATCCGGGCGGGCATTTGCGTTTGACTGGACACGATAGCGAAGCGGGTCAAGTGATATGAAGTTTTGACGGCGCTGAAAAAATCGTGGCCCGAGTTGTATTCAACCGACATCGCCAAAGCCAGCCAGAAGAATTGCAACGATTGGGCGGCACGGCATGGCAGGGACTACAGCGCCACGCGCTTCAACGGGGCATTGGGCGTGGTGCGCCGGATTTTCGGGATTGCCATCAAACAGGGTTATCGCGTGGACAATCCCGCCAAGTTTGTGAAGCGACACAAAGTGAAACCAAAGGAATTGCATCTGTCCTCCCAGGCGCAATTTCAGGAAATGGCCGAGCACATTGAAACTTCCGGTGCTGGCCAGGCGAAAGATTGCGCGAATTTGTTTCGTTTTTGGCGTTTTCCGGGCTGCGAATAGACGAAGCGCGGCACATTGTCTGGAGCGACGTGGATTTTAAGAAGGGATTGCTTCATGTGCGGGTCACCAAGAATGGCAAAGACCGTTGGATTCCTTTGAACAGCAACTTGCGGCAATTGTTAGACAAAATGCACGCAGAACGGGCCAAAGAGTCGGCGGACAAAAGGGTGATGGAGGTGTTTGAGTGCCAAAAGTCCATTGACCGTGCGGCAAAATTGGTTGGCGTGAAACGTATCACCCATCACGATTTGCGTCATTTGTTTGCCACGCGCTGCATTGAAGCGGGTGTGGACATTCCAACCGTCTCGCGGTGGTTGGGACATCAGGACGGCGGTGCCCTGTGCATGAAGACCTACGGCCATTTGCGGGACGAACACAGTCAGCGCGAAGCGTTGAAGGTAACATTCTGAATCGGGAGCGAAATGATTAACTCCGTTCCTTGTTGTCTTCGATTTCAATTATCCTGACTGTAACCTCATCCCCGACCAGCGACGCATACCGCTCTGGCAGCGGTTTGACAAACTCAACACAGCGGTCTTGCAGGCCTAATGCCAATTCGCGCAAATTCTTGCCCGTAATGCAGACCGTGCGATTCAGGAATAACAGCGTGAGCGTGTCCTGCCCGTCGCCCGTCTCGAATTTGGCCAACTCCAAATGGTGGCAGGGCAAGAGGAGGAAGCCTTCCGTGTAGTAATCACCGACCCGCAAATGCTCTCGGAAATACGACTCCGCATTCCCCAAACTGTATTGAGCCTTCTCCGCGTCCTTGCGTCTCTGCGTTAAAATCTGTGGGCATGGTGTCTGACGCTTGCCACAGGAGCACGGGAGGGAGAAATATATTTGAAGATTTATCGTGGTTGGTGCGCCGGAATCAGTTAAACTATATGTTTATGAACATACTCATTGAAAACTGCGACACGCTTGAATATCTGACTGAGGCGGGGCAGTGGACGAAAAATCCGCGCGCCGGCAAATGTTTTCCGGCAACGAAAGCGGCGGTTCAGACCGCACGGCGTGAAGCCATTGCCACGTTCAACATCGTCTGTCACATCCCCGCGACCAATCAATTCGTCAACCTGGATCATGGGCGGGGCCGGGGACTGCCGGAGGCGGGCGGCCAATAAGTCAGAGGCCCCGAACGCCGACCATGCGCTGGGTTTCCACGCACCAGACTTTCAGGCGCAGGCATCGAAAAATGTCGAACGGATGAAGCGTGGTAGTTTTGGCTTTTTGCAATTCGGGAATGGCGCGGTAGATTTCGGGCAAGCGATAGAACGGAATGCGATGGTTCAAATGGTGGATATGGTGATAGCCGATGTTGCCCGTGAACCACGCCATGAGGGGATCGGTCTTGAGATAGCTGGAGGATTCTAGCGCCGCGCCTTCGTAAGTCCAGCCGCCCTGGTCCTTGAAGATGACGCCGGGGAAACTGTGCTGGGCGTAAAACAGATAGGCGCCCAGGGCGCCGGCAATGAAGAATGGCACCAGGAGAGTCAATCCCAGCGCCAGCCAGCCAAACCATATCACCAGGGTCACGCCCAGAGCGAGGTGCAACAACAGGGCCGGGACGGAATCTAAGTTTCGGCGCGGAGCGCTGAAAAACGGAAGGATGACCATGCCGAAGAGAAAGACGGTCACATAGCCCGACAGGATGGTGAGGGGGTGGCGCATCAAGAGATAGAGCAACCGCTCGCACCCACCCGTCGCTTGGTACTGTTCCTTGGTCATGATGGGGTAGGAGCCGATATAGGCGCTGCGCAATTTGGAATTGTGGGCATGGTGATAATCGTGGGAGCTGCGCCAGATGGCGCTAGGGCAGAGGGCACAAATACCGAACAGGCGCATGAAGATGGCCGCGAGGCGCGATTTGGGCAGAATCGCGCGGTGCTGCTGGTCATGGTAAATGACAAAGAGCCGGACGAGCAGCAGCCCCGTGAGCGCGCTGCAAATCAGGCGCAACCCCAGCGGCAGGTCGGGCAGAGTTCCGGCCGTCGCCGCCAGCAACAGAAAGGTTGTGGACAGGATGCACCACCAGCTTTTCCAGGGATAATCGCGGGCGTACGGTTTGGTGCGGGTGTAGAGGGTTTCAGGAGCGGTCATGGTTCGATGAAGTTGCTTTTGAACGGTGTGCGCAGGGAGAATATGCCCCGCTTTAGCACGCCGTTCTCGGTCGTCATCGTGCGGGTGCCGCCTTTCCAGTGGACCGAAGCTATTCGATTAACCAGGTTCATGTGGAAATTATCCGACGGGAAATGACAGTGAACCAATACCTTGTCTCTTGGGTTTCAATGCCTTTTAGCTATGAACAGGGAACGAACCCATGTCCAATTCCGGGTCACTGCCACCCCGTTGAGCGAGGCAACAAACTTTGGAAGTATTTGAATTTGAGCAGCCTGCACGACATAAAGGGTGTGAGCGATTTCGGCTCAATAGGTGTTTTTCGCAGCAGCAGCAGCATTGCCAAACTTCGGAATTGGGCGCCGAAAGGCCGATTTACTCTCAACTGTTGGAATGGATTCATCCCGAACACTTCCGCCGCTGTGTCCGCCGCTACCACGGCACCTATCGGTTCGGGAATTCTCTTGCTGGGAACAGTTTTTGGCTTTTTCGTTCGCCCAATGTCAGTGATGCATGGCAGTTGCTTTTTCCGCGGGACAGTTCGTAGTACGGTCAGCGCAATCGCCATGTGATACGCGCCTTGTCCAAATCATAGGGTGACATTTCCATTTTCACGCGGTCGCCGACGGTGAGGCGGACGAAGCGCTTGCGCATTTTGCCACAGATGGTGGCCAGGACGAGATGTTTGTTGTCGAGTTCGACCCGGAACATGGTGCCGGGGAGGACCGTTTTAACACAGCCTTCAATTTCGATGTGTTGTTCTTTCACGGTGGCATTAACCCAAAAAAGGCGGAGCCCGGTTCACCCGAACCCCGCCCTAAAGGTTTGGTTGCGATGGTTAGTAACGGCTGCGATTGCCGCCGCGATAACCGCCGCCACCGAATTGCCGACGACCACCGCCGCTGCTTTCCTCGCGCGGGCGGGCCACGTTGACCGTAAGGGCGCGGCCACCAAGGTCTTTGCTGTTCAGGCCGTCAATGGCTTTTTGGGCTTCTTCAGAACTGCTCATGGTCACAAAACCAAAGCCGCGCGGGCGGTTGGTGGTGCGGTCCATCATCAGGTTGGCTTCGATGACGGTGCCGTACGCGGCGAACGCGTCCTGCAGGTCGTTTTCGGTGGTTTCGAAAGAAAGGTTTCCGACGAATAGTTTATTGCTCATGTGATGTTTAATTGTCCTAGATTGAACTTTGCTTTTACCAGACTGTTTCCGGTCATCGGATTTCAAATCATCACTGAACCAGGTTCACTTGAAGATTTACCATGCCTTGAAAGAGACAAGCGATCTATCAGACACACACAGCCTCTGCTATTTTGCGTCAATAGCAACAAAAATATCCGCAATTATTTTCAACCGATTTACAGCGGTCGTGGCTTAGTACCCGGAGGGCTTTGGGTTGGAACCGGCGGCGAGGCGCGGAGAAATCAGGCACGTGGGCCAAATCAGGTGGGAACGACGCCGAGAACTCGCTCCAGACATTGGCGGCTGAAGAGGTCCCGCCATTTGCCTTCCTTGTCCAGGTAGGCCATGCACTTGAAGCCAACGCACTGGACCTGCACCGGCATACCCGCGCGCGGCAAGGGGCCGTATTCTACTTTCTTGAGTTCGCCGGTTTTGTCCTGCATGCCACAGCTTAACCCGGAATCAGGAAAATGCCCGCGTTATTTCAAAATATATTTATCGAGAAATGTGTGGACACTGAAGGACATAACCGTTCCAATGGGACTAATGTCAACCAAAGGCGTTCATGCTGAAAAATTATGTCGGCAAATTGCTGTTTCCGAGAATGCAGCATTCGCAATACGACCATGAGTTTACAATCATCGTCACCTCGATAGTGTGTGGCCTGCTCGTTGGCATCGGCGTGGCCGCGATACTGATTTGGCGCGGGGCGATCGGCAAATAGAATTTCCGCGGCAAGGTGCCGGCCGTGGCCGCGCTGGAAAAGATTTGAGTTTATCTATCAACCCATCGTCATATGAAAATCAAATCCATCAGCCGGGAATTTTGCGGGGAAGATAGTATCACCTTGACCACGGAGCCCAAATTGACCGGGCAAGTTTATGAAAAGTTTCGACAGATGCTGGAAACCGACGAGCAACTGAGCCATTACCAGCCGGTCTTCAACCGGGAGGGCATGCTGACCATCAAGCCGGCAATCTTTCCGCCGGATTTTCGTGAACACCTGGAGCGGCTTTTAAGCGGCGCCGAGTCCTACCTGGAACACGCTGAAAAAATGCGCCAGGAGAAGTCCGCCCTTGCACGTTCCACCAAGGAGCAGGCGATACAGGCGGCGGCAAAAGTCCTGGGCGTGCCGATTGAGTGAACCGCATTCAATCCTGGAAATCCGCTCCCCAATACTTGCATCTCATAAGAATCGAAGAATCGTGTGTGGCGATCAGGGCACGGACCCGGCGCATGTCTTCGGAAGCATCACCCGCCTCGACACGGGATGTGGGCAGAACACTGGTGCAATTGCGAATCCTTAAACTTCAGGAGGCAGCCTTAAGCGGCGGCTTGGTCGAGATGGTTGGAATGGCGGCGGGAACTTCGGGACCACGGGACGAAGTGGTGCGTTCTTCGTTCGGCCATGCTTTGCTTACGGTAAGGATTCGGGTTCCAACTGCTTTGCCGTTGAGCGCTTGAATTGCCGATCGGGCGCCTTCGGACGTGGCCATGGTCACGAAGCCGAAACCGCGCGACTTATGATTGACGCGATCAACTGCGATATTTACCTCCACGACGTTGCCATAAGGGGAAAATAGATCCATCAGATCTCTTTCCCTCGTAACCGCGGCCAAGTTATCCACATATACTTTGTTGTGCTTGTTGTTCATTTTAAAATGGGCTTTTCAACTCGTGTTCCCCGGATCGAATTTAAATTCACTTTCCAAGATACTTTGAAGGGTTGCGTATTCGGTCGAGCCGTTCAGCTTCAAGTCCGTTTTGAACCATCTGCTACCGTCCTTGTTCGACGACATTCGCGACCGATTGGGGCAGCCACCAAACTTGCTTGATCAATTGGATGATCGTCATGCAAATGAACTTCAATATATACATTTATGGTTTTCGCGCTTCTCACATGTCCGGTACTTTGTCGTTTAACTTTCGACAAGGCGCACGATCTTGAAGAAGGTCCGAACCGGCCACGCCCGCGCTTTCTGTGGGCTTTTCTTTCGGGCTGGGATCATGGGTCTCGTATTGTGCTTCAATTCCTCATGGCAGTGCGGACATGCGTCCGCGTAGAGATAATTACCGAGTTTGATACCGCAGTGGGGACATCGTAATTTGTTCATTTTATTTTCTTTCTCCGTGGCCACCAGGCTCATTGGTTTTCCGTCGGTTTGTTGCTTGACGCATCCTCGTGAGTTCCGTGCTGGGTTTTATATGCCTCCGCTCACAACGTTTCCCACTCGACAATTGTGGGACGAACACCGGTTTCAAAGAATTCCCTGAGTATTTCCCGCGCCTTGGTTACCGGCAGAAGATTGCGTCGTGGTATTTCCGTGCGGCGCCAGCCAAGGAAGAAGAAAACAGCACCATGGTTGGCCCGCTCATCGCCGACGGTAATGAGATTGGGTCCGGGCGTGGGCTGGCAGCGTTGGAAGCTGACAAAGCTATCCCGCAAGCCAAGACCGATCTCCAGTTGGTGGCCGTGAGCAGAAAGGGAAACTATAATCGGGCGCTGAGAAATGCAGTCTAACTCGGCCTTGTGCAGCGCCTGGTCGAGTTCAAGGCGGGTTTCAATCATGACTGCAGGATTCGCTGAACATTGCAAAGTGAAGGGGATAGCGGTAGCCTTTGGTTTGACGGGGTTC
>DATJNM010000038.1:0-62839 GCA_035508155.1 Candidatus Sulfopaludibacter sp.
TTTTGCAACGCCGGCATCACGGTGCGCATGTTGACCATGCCGACCTGCGGATTGTTTTTCGGTTCCGGCAAATTTCCGGTGGCCCAGCCGAGCAACGCCGGCGCACCGGCGCACTGGGAGACTTGATGTTTGCCGCCTTCGATGCGCTCCAGAATTTCCAATGAGCCGTCGGCATTTACCTTCAATTCATCCACGCCTTGAAATTGGTCCAGGATGCCGAGGCGTTCGCCGACGATTTGCATCGTCGCGCCCGCGCCGCGCGAGGCGGATTCCCAGCCGCCGAAAACGAGCAACTTGGATTTGTCGAGGCCGGCAATCGCGGCGATGGCTTCGGCAAGCGCCCCCGCGGTTTCCGTGGCGTCGGTGAAGCCGCTGGCCGAACCGTCGAGCGCGACGAGTTCAAACGGCACGCGTTGCGCGACGGTCATCATCACCTGTTGCAGCTTGGCCTTCGGACCGAGGCTGACGAGCCAGACTTTGCTGCCGGGCTGGTTTTTCGCCAGATTGGCGGCTTCGTAAAGCGCGTGGCCCGCCCACGGATCGAGGACGGCGGGCAGCATCATTTCATTTTTCAACGCCGGCCCGGCGAGCGAGGCGACGGGTTCCAACGTTTGCAGCGGATCGGGAACGATGCTGCCGCAAACAATAATTTGATAGGCTGTGCTCATAAAATATTTTGGCCGCAAGAAGGTGAAAGTTCGGAACATGACAGCACTTTACGTTGGCGTAACTCGCCATTTGTTCAAGCTTCTTATCTTTGGTCAGTATGCTTGCTTTAAGGTAGATGGCCGTTTGAACGATGTGCATATCGCCAAAGACATGTTCATATTGCGGGCAGTCGAACTCAAAGCGCGTGCCTTCGTTCTTTCTTTCTTGCTTGTCTTCGAAGAGCAGCGTCGCATAACACAAATGAGAAAGTTTTTGAGACTTGGAAACTTGGTATAGAGAATCGTCCGCCAAACGCATTTGCTTAATGATAATCTTGAACGCATCAGCCATTACTTGCGTGTCGGCGTTTGGTGGCAAGTCAGCGGCACGCCCTGATTTCATAAATACTGTTCCGACAGGCACGCCGCCACGCGCAGTCATTTTTGCCAACATCTGGCGGATAATGTCTCGAATCTTCTCTTTTTCAAATTCGATTCCCTTCCAAACTTCCGCTGGTGGTTCTGGCTTTTGCTTTGATGCCCGCCTTAATCTCAATAGGTCAAATACATCTTTGAATGGTTCATCAATTCGGTCAATCAGGATGCAATTAAGACTGGCATCAATCCCAAAACTGAAAATGTTTCCAAGTCTGGAGCGCGTAGCATTTAGAATTAAATCTTCTGTGATTGGGTTTTCACGAGATAAAGCTGGACAGATAATAAATGCTTTATTGGAGTTTTCAGGAGCCAAGCATTCTGCTTTCCAAACAGAATTGCTATCCACAATATAAATGTCTCTTCCACTGATAATCTTCAGTAAGTCTTCCTTGGAATTTGGATGTGGAATGGGTCTGCCGTAAAAGTCATACATTGCGAACGAATGTTCACGCGCCCGGAGAACTTGATGCCGCCCCGCGCATTGAATCGGATAGCACCTGTCAATTTCTTCCAGCGTCATTAAGTAGGCTGGCTTCGGAATCATAAAGTAAGTGGGTCAGTTATTGGTTTTTGTTCACCCATAATTTTCAATTTTCTGCCGAATGCAATCCGCCGGTGCCGGCGCGGAAGGCGATGTTCATGCGTTCGGGATTTTCCGGGTTCGCCTGCGAACAGTTCCACAGGCACGCGCCGCAGTGGACGCATTTCTCGCGATCGAACGCCGGCACGCCGGTTTCGCCGGGAGTGATCGCCTGGCCGCTGCACGCCTCGATGCATATCCGTGCGCCGCATTTCTCGCATAGATCGGGATGCAGGAAAACGACGTGGTCGGCGTAGCCGGCCGGCGCCTGCACTTTGCCGCCCATCAAGAGCGCGTCCTGATGCGATACAAGCAACTGGCCGTCGAACGGAATCGCCGGCCAGCCGGCCTTGTCCATGAGCGCGCCGTGGAGCGAAACCTTTTTGGCTTTGCACTCGGCGCGGATTCTGGCGAAGTCGTCGCGCGAAATTTTTCCGGCGAAATAATCTTCCATCGTCGGGATGCGTTTCCACGGCTGCACCGGCGCGTGGCCGAGCGAGAATTTGCCGTTGGTCAAACCGGCGAGCGCCATGCCGATCATGCCGGTCACGGCGCCTTTCTGAAAGCCGTCGCGGGATTTTTCGGCGGCGCGGCCTTCGGCCTCCACCCAGCTTGCGCGGCGACGCTTCACATAAGTTGCCTCAAGATGTTCCTTCGTGAACGGCCTTTTGGCCTTAAGCAATTCGATGACGGCCTCGGCGAGTTGCGTGCCGGTGGCCCAGGCTTCGTCCACGCCGGAGCCGGTGAGGACGTTCGTGGTGCCGCTGCCTTCGCCGATGCGCGCGTAGCCATCGCCGGTGAGGTGCGGCTCGCCGTGCTTGCCGGATTCGCCGAGCGTCTTGGCGCCCCACGAGCGGAGCTTGCCGCCCTTGAAATAGCGCCAGAGATACGGATGCAGCATCCAATGCTGAAGATAGCGGTAGGCCGTGCGCGCCGGGTTGTCGAACCACGACGGCACGAAAATACCCAGCGACGCGACGCGGTCGGGATGGACGTAAAGAAAACCAAAAATCTCCGGTTCGGGATAACCGAACGTGTGCAGCACGGTGCCGGGTTTGAGCGGCGTGTCTTCGGGCAAATCCACGACGAACTTCATGCCCACCGCCCAGTCGCGGGTGTGGTGGCCACCGGGCATGCCGAAAATTTCGTCGAGCTGGCGTCCGATGGGACCGATGGGACCGTCTGCGACGACGGTGAGCGCGGCGTGAACGTCCATTCCGGGCGTGAAGCCGTCGGAGGGGTTGCCTTTTTTGTCCACGCCTTGATCCAGCAGGCGCACGCCGATGACTTTTTTTCCCTCGACCAGCGCCTGTGAAACCGGCGTGCCCGGCCAAATCTGAACGGTGCCGGTGCTTTGCACCTGCGCGCCGACCCATTGCATGAACTGGCCCACCGAAAGAATCATGCCGTCATGCTTGCGCAAAAACGACGGCGTCCACGGCAGGTTCAACGCGTGATGTTCAAATGGCAGGGCCCATCTCGCAGCGCAAATCAGCGTGTCGGCAATTTTCAAAGCAGCCGAGCGTCGGCTCGTGCCATGTGGATCGAGCAGATACAAAATCTTTTCCTCGCTGACTGGCGCGGCCATCGGAATGCCGGCGGTTTTAATATCCGGAAAACTGGCCTGCAACGCTCGTGCCCGGGTAACGACGCCGGACACGCCGAAACCGATGTCGTCCGCGCGTTCATAGCAGAGCACCTGCGGCGGCATTCCCGGCGTGACGGCGCTTTCAATAGCCGGCGTGCCATCGGCATTGAGGAGTTGTCGCGACAGCGTGGTGAGAAATCCCGCCGTGGCCGGGCCGAAGCCGACGCAGACAATGTCCGCGTCCAGGCGCTGGCGTTCGATCTGAAGTTGTTCGTTCACTTTTTACTCAAGCAAAGGCGCAAAGGTGTTGAAATGAAATTCTTTGCGCCTTAGCGTCTCTCCGTGAACCTCGTTTTGGGCGTTGCTCACGCCGGATAATCCAGCGCTTCGCGCGTCATTACTTTCGTCAGCGCTTCGGCGGCGCGATCCTTGGCAAGCCGGCAGCCGGTAAGGCAGCCGTCCAGCTTGGCACGGAGGCGGACGAAATCTTCCAACCCGGCAAATCGCACACACGGGCCAGCCTTGAGGGGATGTTTTTCGCCGCTCTCAAAAACATCCGAGTAGGCGCGCGCCGCGCCGTCAATGCCCGGGATAAGGCCCTCGAGCGTTTCCAATTCATCCGCGCAAAAGCAGGCGTGACAGCTCGTTTCGTCCCAAGCGGGATGCCGGTTGTAGCCGTGGACAATTTCGGCACAAATGCGGCCACTTTCACCTGCGGCAATCGTGGTTTGCACGTGACAAAGGTCGGTGAAGAATGAAACGGTTCCCGCCAAGTTTTCGGCGAGCGCGGGATTTTCCGAGCCTTTGGTTGCCAATTCTACAACATCCCAGACGAATTGCCGCGCGGCGAGCAGCCAGCACAGCGCGTCGGCCAGCGGGAATGTCACGCCCTGGCGGGTTTTGTGGTAAAGCTTCGCGCCGTCGGCGTCGGTGGCGGTCTGAACATGTTTAAGTGTCCAGAGCCAGAGTTGCATGGCGGTGGCCAGCGAGCAGGCGCCAGTGCCGGGCCGGTCGGACGCAACCCGGCGCATTTCGGCAATCCAATTCTGGAACTGGGCGAGGAACAACCCATTGGTCATTGTCATGGAAAGCTGTAAGCGCTGCACTGCCTCTGGACCTTCGTAAGTTGCCTCCAGTTGCGCGTCCATCCATTTTTGGCCGAGGAAACCGGGGCAATCCTCCGTAATGCCGTACCCGCCCATCAGGCTGACGGCCTCGCGCATCATGTTCGCGCCATGGCCAGTGTTCCAAAGCTTGCAAGCCGGGCAAAGGACGTTCGCCAGCGAGTCCAATAGAACGAATCGGACCAATGGGTCGGCCTGCAATTCTTCTTCACGCTTATGCTCGCGCTCACCCACCGGCCGGGAGGTGATTTGCAAAAGCTCCAAGGCTTCCTGCTGTTTCTTCGCCAATTCCTTGAAGGCGGCGCGCCCGCTTAATTCTTTCTCCGCGAGCCATCGGTCCTTCTCCTTTTCCAGGGGATCAAGCTCGTCAAACAGCCTCGCGGCGGAAAATCCCAGCGACGCGCCCGCCTCGCCGGTCGCCCAAACATCAATCAGCCGGTGGAGCGCGTCTTCCTTTTGTTGGATGCCAAGTTCGAACCGCGGGGTGCCCGGCGCGCCTTCGCCACCGCGGAACCGCCGGCGCTGGTAGAGGATGATCGGCTCGACCGCGGAAAGCAGCTTTGCCGCCGTCATCAAACCAACCGTCACGCGCGTCCGGCGAAAAACCGCCTCGATGATTTCGCCGTGCGAGAAATTCGGGACGATGACGCCGTCCTTGACTTTATAACCGCCGACGATGCGGTGCGCGGGCACCGTCAAATTGAACACCGGGTCGTTGGTCGAAGAAAGCTGATGCACGAGTTTTTTCGTCGGCGTACCGCGGTCAAAAATTCCCGGGTCGCCTTCTTCCAGGATCACCAGGCAACTGCCCTTGATCTTAGGATCGTCTGAGTCCACTGCGGCGGTGACGACATTGGCAAAACCCATGTTCGTGATGAACCGGCCGCGTTTCTCGACTTGCAGGAGCGGTTCCCCGCCGCTTTTCCATTCGGCGACGCGCACCTTGCCGGCCAACATGCCGGTTTCCACGCCGACAAAAGGAATTGGTTCGGTGAGCGCGAACGCGGCGCGGACCTGTTTCCGGTTTTCGCCCGGCTTCAACGGCGCGGCGGCGGGGATGTATTTCGCCCGCTGCTCCGGCGTGCCCCGTTCGTGGATTGGGGCCAGGCCGAGATTGCCCGCGAGACTGCAAGTCGCGGCGCCCGCGTCCACCCACGCCAGTTCAAACGCAATCAGCGCCAGAGCAAGATTCTTTGGCCCGGCGATAAAGCCGCCCTGTTCCGGGTCGAGAAAAGCGGCGGTAATGCCACTCTCGTCAAAGTGCGGGAGCAGTGCAGCCTTGTCTGGCGTCCACTCGTGTGAATTGCGTCCGCCGTTGGCGACGAGACGTGCGACCGGCCCCCGCGCAACGTTGCGGACCCCCTGGACGAGCATTTGCAATTCGTAGCGGTCGGCGAAGCGCCAGAGGATTTGGCGGATGTCGTCGCCAGGCAGAGTCTGAAGCGACGTGTTCAGTTTAGGTTCGGCAAGTGCTTCCATAAAATGCCTTTGTTAAATGTGGTGGCCTTTTGGCCACTTCCGCCTTTCACGGCAAGTCTTGTCATGGACATTGGCAAAATGGCCGCCAGCCTGAATTGACAATAAGTATTCCTAGTTGTTGCCGTGGCAGATATCTAACCACTTAATGCTCTTTGTGCGAACAAAATTGTACTAGCGTCACGCAGCTGACACTCGTTTCCAATCGAGGCGAAGAAAAATTGAATGAACGCGCCCCGCGCCCTGCCCTCTCCCCGCCTGGCGGGGAGAGGGCGGCCTCCGGGCGATGCGGAGCTTGTTATCGAATGGCATGATAAATCCACCCCATGAGCTCATCTCCGGTTGCCAGCGGGCGTCACAAGACATAACTTTGGCTCGTGATTGCTTTGCTTGATTATGGTTCCGGCAACCTGCGCAGCGTCCACAAGGCCTTGCTCAAGGCCGGCGGGGACGTGCGCATCGTGCAATCGCCGGATAAAATTGGCGATGCGCGGGCCATGGTGCTGCCCGGCGTCGGCGCGTTTGACGATTGCATCAATGCGCTGCGCAAGCAGGAATTGCTGGAAGCGGCACGCGACTTCATCCAGTCCGGCCGACCGTTCCTCGGCATCTGCGTGGGCTACCAGGCGCTGTTTGAGAAAAGTGAAGAGTTCAACTCCTGCGCCGCCGGCCTCGGCGTTTTTAGAGGGAACGTCGTCCGTTTCCGGGAAGAGAACGGATTGAAAATTCCGCAAATCGGCTGGAATCAAATTCAAATCACCCAGCCACGGTGCCCGCTCTTTCGCGGCGTGGCGGACGACAGCTACGTATATTTCGTCCACAGCTTCTATCCGCGACCGGTGGAGGCCGGCATCGTCGCCACACGCACGGAATATGGCGAGACGTTTGCGTCTTCGGTCTGGCGCGACAACGTGTTTGCCACGCAGTTCCACCCGGAAAAAAGCCAGCGGGTCGGCCTGCAATTGCTGAAAAATTTTATTGAACTGGCGAAACAATGAACGATCGGCCCATGGAACTCGTCAAGCAACCGGGTTTTTGTGTTTTAGCCGCCCTGCTTTGCCTCAGTCTGGCAGGCTGTGCGACTTCGCCCAAAATCCAGCGCTTGAATGGCGGCTACGAGGAGGTCATTCATCCCGGCAAATCCGGTGACCCCGCCGACACACGGGTTTCACTCAGATACCGGGCCGCGAACGGCAGGATTATTCCGATCTGGCCTTCCCTGTATTCGACCGATGGAGCCATCGAGGGCAACCTAGCCATCTTTGTCGGCGATAAAGCCTATGTGTCATCGGACCCTGACGATCCCCGGGGCACAAAGCCGCGACTGTTCGCGGTGCAACCGCCCGACCTGCCGCTGGACATTACGGATGAAGTATTATGGTACTGGTCAAAGGCCTCCGGCAAAGACTTCGCGAGAGCCGTGCAACTATTCAACCTGGCAACGCCGGTGGCCAGGGGTGACAAACTGGAGGTGCAATTGGAGTTTTGGGCGGATGAAAACGGCTGGCCGGACAGTGCCACGCTTCAACTGGATTGGAGACAGGTGTCGGAAATCATGCGCACGGTGAAGATTAAAGGCACACTGCATAAGGATTTGCGGTGGAGCACGCCCTACATCGAGAATTAGTCCTCACCACAAACGGCTCCTGTGGAAATTGACACCGTAGTGCGGGCTTGCTTTTAACCGAAAGGTAACGCACTTTGCGGCTCGGGAATTAACAAATCGAAACGAAAGGATTAAAGAATATGGCACACGAACTACCTGCCCTGCCCTATCCCAAGGAAGCTTTGGAACCGCATATTGACGCCCTGACGATGGAAATCCATCACGGGCGGCATCACAAGGCTTACGTGGACAATCTCAACAAGGCCATCACCGGCAATGCCGCGTTGGAAGCCAAACCGCTCGACGCGCTGATCAAAGACCTTGCGTCGGTCCCGGAGAACATCCGCGGTCCCGTGCGCAACAATGGCGGCGGTCATTGGAACCACTCATTCTTCTGGAAAATTCTGGGACCCAAGGCCGGCGGCGCGCCCGGCGGCAAGCTCGGCGACGCCATCCAATCCACGTTCGGCTCCTTCGCCGATTTTCAGGCCAAGTTTGAAGCGGCCGGCCTCGGACGATTTGGCAGCGGCTGGGCCTGGCTCCTTTCAAATGGCGGCAAACTGGAAATCGCCTCCACCGCCAACCAGGACAATCCGCTCATGGGTAAATCCGTGGCCGGTTGCGAGGGCAAACCCCTCCTCGGCGTGGACGTTTGGGAACACGCTTACTACCTGAAATACCAGAACAAGCGTGCGGATTATCTGAAGGCGGTCTGGAACGTGATCGATTGGAACGCTGTCGCCAAGAATTTCTAGATTTACGATTTACGCGGACCTCCGGGAATTGAGCGCGTCGTGTAAATCGTAGATCGTGAACCGCAAGTCACTTCCCCCGTTTGCTGACGATTTTGTTTGCGGGGCCGAGCACGATGGCGCACGGCCTCCATTTGTCCGCCTTCTTTTTGCCCAGAGCGGCGAAGCTCATGATGGTCAGCAAATCGCCCTTTTTGCCAAGGCGGGCGGCGGCGCCTTTGAGCACAATCCCGCCGGAACCACGCTTGCCCGTAATGACATGCGTTTCGAACCGGTTGCGGTTGGCCGTGTTACTGCACAGGATGCGCTCCTAAGGACGCAAGCCGGCGGCCTGCATCAGATCGGCGGCGATGGTGAGGCTGCCTTCGTAATCCACATTGCCATCAGTAACGGTGGCGCGATGAATTTTCGATTTGAGCAAGAATTCGTGCATGAGCCACCGAGTATGGCGCACCGCGCGACTACTTCAACTTGAGAAAATTCCGCATAATCTGGCGGCCGCTTTCGGTCAGAATGCTTTCGGGATGGAATTGCACGCCCCATATCGGCAGCTCCTTGTGCCGCACCCCCATGATTTCACCCTCATCCGATTCGGCGGTGATTTCCAGACAGGCGGGCATGGTGTCGCGCCGGATGACAAGCGAGTGATAGCGTGTCGCAAGGAAAGGGTTCGGCATACCCTCGAACAAATCCTTGCCGTTGTGCTTAATCGGCGAGGTTTTGCCGTGCATCATGCGGTAATTCACTACCACCTCCCCGCCGAACACATGGCCAATGCATTGGTGGCCGAGGCAGACGCCGAAGACCGGAATGTGCTGGCTGCCAAAGTGGCGAATCACCTCGTTGGAAAGGCCGGATTCCCGCGGCGAGCAAGGGCCGGGCGACACCAGAATACGCTCCGGCTTCAGCTCGCGAATCGCCTCGAGCGTAATCTCATCATTCCGCCGCACCTGCATCTCGGCCTTCAATTCGCCGAGATATTGCACGAGGTTGTAGGTGAACGAATCGTAATTGTCGATAACCAGCACCATGAGCGCGGAAATTACCTCAACCCGCCGATTTTGCAAATCAGGAATCCAGGGCTTCCCGAACATACACCTCAGGCACGCGCCGGCCCCACACGACTTTTCCAATTTTTTCGGCGAGCACAAACCGGGCTTCGCCGGCGCGCACTTTTTTATCGAGACGCATGGCGGCAAACAATTTCCGACGTTGCACGGAATTCAGTCTGATTTGCGTCGGCAAACCGGCGCGCTTGAACAGATTTATGATGCGGTCGGCATCGCGTTTGGACAGACCCGTGGCGCGGCGGGAAATGTTCACCGATGTCACCTGCCCGATGGAAATGGCCTCGCCGTGCAAAAACTTGCCATAGCCGCAAATGGCTTCGATGGCATGGCCGACGGTGTGGCCGAAATTCAGTATCGCGCGAAGTCCGCTCTCGGTTTCGTCCTGACCGACCACTTCGGCCTTGATTTCGCAACAACGGGCGACCACGGCAGCGAGAGTTTGATGATCGCGGCGCTGTAACTTTGGAAAGTCGCGCTCCAGCTGGGCGAACAACCTGGCGTCATAGATGATGCCGTATTTGATGACCTCCGCCACCCCGGCACGATACTCGCGTTCCGGCAGTGTCTGAAGCGTGTCCAGATCGCACAGAACCAGACGCGGCTGGTAAAAGGCGCCAACCAGATTTTTGCCGGCCTTCAAATTGACTCCGACCTTGCCGCCCACAGAACTGTCCACCTGCGCCAGCAACGTCGTGGGCACCTGTACAAAAGCGATGCCGCGCAAATAAGTTGCCGCAACAAAGCCCGCCAGATCACCGACCACACCGCCGCCCAGCGTGACAATGAAAGATTTTCTTTCCAGCCGATGCACGGCGAGCTGGTCGTAACAACTCTGGACACACTTCAGGCTTTTTGCCGCCTCCCCCGGAGGAACCACAATCAATGCGGGAGAAAAGCCCGCCCGGGCCAGCGAATTGAACGCGGGCTTGGCAAACCGTTTGCCGACGTTGGAATCGGTTATGATGGCGCAACGCGGACCAAGTTTCAGGCGCGCGCACTTGGCGCCGAGAGTTGTCAGCAAGCCGTCACCGATGGTGATGGCATAACTTCGATTGCCGAGCGGGACATTTACGGTGCGCACGCGCCTAGAATAAGGACTATGTTGGACATGTCAAAGGTTTACGGCCATGGCCGTGTCTCAGTAGCACGTGACAACGCTCCGCCTGATTGTGCGTGCCGAAGCACACGAACACCATCCCCCGGTGGCGAATACTGGTATTATTGAGGACCCGTCGGCGGCACATGGCTGGTACGCCTTCTGCTTCGGGCAAAGGGTGCATCTGGAAACCCAATCGAAGAAACTGGCGCAGACCCTCTGCCTGGTTTCGGCCTGTTCACTGGCCGTCATTGTTCTCTTTGTTGCGGCAACCACTCGACACGATGCTTCGGGACAGTATTCCACAAATTTTCCGGTTTATACCTATCAGGATCCGTTCAGCCCGCCGGCTGGCACCTCTTCCGGTGCAGATTCACAAGTGAAAGCCGGTGGCACGTTGGCAAAATTGTTTTCTGTCAGGTGGTTTGCGAGGTTGTCGGGTCTCGGAATCCTCTGGCTGGGGGCAAGTTTTTACCTTTCCAGCGGCTGGCGCAAAAGCAAACGAATCCACGATAACATCGGGTGTCCCATGGATACTCCGACATGCATGAACCCTCTGGCGATTATTCCGCCCCGGCAAACTATGCCTGTTGCAGAACAAGACAAAGTGTCTTTCCCCGTTTCGACAGTCCTTTGCCGGTCAAAAACAAGAGGTTCTTTTGCGCACCGGGCGACCACCGCTCCCTGCCAATCGCGCTTTCGCCCCACCACCCTGGCGTCCAGCCGGACACGATTTGGACGCCTGAAATAACAGGCCACCGCTCCATCCCTTATACAACCGTCTCACCGTCCTAATCGCCAAGGCCCGCGACTTCGAGTCCATGTTGAAACCCCTTCATTGTGTTGCCGAAAGCGATTCGAAACGTTTTCGCGCAACCCGATGTAAAATTTCCCATTGGGATTTCGCAGGACATACACCTGATAGCCTGCTCCGCCAATCATCTGCTTCTCCGCCTGAAAACTTGGTTGCGGGGGCTGGATTTGAACCAGCGATCCCGCAGTGCGGGATTTTGAGCCTGACACTGCCGCAATCACAATCCTGTTAAGATTTGAAATCCAATCCCACCTTTTTGCCGTTTGAGGCGATTCTCCAACTGGCGCGCAGCCGAAAGCGTCAGACGTTCACTCGTCCAAACTAATCGCCAAGGCCCGCGATTTCGAGTCCATGTTGAAACCCCTTCATTGTGTTGCCAAAAGCGATTCGAAACGTTTTCGCTCAACCCGATGTAAAATTTCCCATTGGGATTTCGCAGGACATACACCTGATAGCCTGCTCCGCCAATCATCTGCTTCTCCGCCTGAAAACTTGGTTGCGGGGGCTGGATTTGAACCAGCGACCTTCAGGTTATGAGCCTGACGAGCTACCGGGCTGCTCCACCCCGCGCTGAGGTTTTCAGTCTGGCCGATATCCAAACCGACCGCAAGAATTTTCAGCGTGCCTCAGAAAGGTGAAACTCCGTAACACATCCAGTAACCGAGCAGTTTGAAATACTCCAGATAAATGCGATGCGCGAGTTTGTTTCGTGACCAGTCGGCACGGGCATATCCCGAATAGGAAGGGCGCGAGTAAAATTGCATTTCCGGCCCATAATGCTCGAAGCAAGCCAGCGCCCGCCGGGAATGATACCACGAGGTGACGATGATGACATGGCGGGCGCCCTGGGTGCGAAGCAGTTGGACGGTAAAAATGGCATTCTCCTTTGACGTGCGCGACTGATCCTCCATTTGAATCGCGCGGAAGGGCACGCCAGCCTCAATCAGGGCGCGCCGGTAGATTTTGCAATCGCCCAACCCGCTGACCAGAATCCGGGGGGCAGCGTGCTCCTTGAAAAGTTCCGCCGCGCGTTCGGGCCGATCATGCGAACCACCCCCCAGCACCACCACCACGTCGGCTTTCACCGAACCGTCGTCCACACACAAAAATTTCTGAGGAAAAAGAAATGCAGCGACACCCAGCAGGAGCAGGAGGGTGAATAAGACCAACGCGATTCGCAGAGACCATTTTCGTATTCCAGCCACTTCCACCCAACATGGCAAATTTCAGGCCAAATCGCAACGGCGCCGGACGCGAAATCGAGTACTGGTCAAACCCCGTGTGAGTTTGATATTTTGCACTCGTCAATGATTTTATCCGCCAAACAGCGCATGACAGAATCGCTGGCCGGGTTGGGACGGTTTACCTTGCTGGCCAAAGACGCCGCCGCATCCCTGCTCACTTTCAAAGTCACGTGGCGCGATCTGCTCTACCAGATTTATTTCATTGGCGTTAAATCACAGCTGGTTGTACTTATCACCGGCGCTTTCACCGGCATGGTGTTTGGCTGGCAAACCTATGTCCAGTTCCACAAAGTCAAAATGGACACCGCCACACTGGCGGTTGTCGGTGTGGCGGTGTGCGATGAACTGGGCCCGGTATTGACGGCCCTGATGGTGGCCGGCCGGGTTGGAGCGGCCATCGCCGCTGAAATCGGCACGATGCGGGTGACCGAGCAGATTGACGCGTTGCGGACGCTGGCCACTCATCCGGTGGATTATCTGGTGGTGCCACGCGTTGCGGCCGGGCATATCGCACTGCCGTTGCTGACCATCGAATCCATCTGCGTCGGCATTGGCGCGAGCTACGTTGTTTGCGTGAAGCTGCTCGGCGTCGATTCAGCGTATTTATGGTACAACATGCTGCGTTTTACCCACGACGTAGATGTGGCGATCGGCTTCACCAAGGCGTTTATTTTTGGCGGCATCATTGCGCTGATTGGTTGTTACAAGGGCATGACCTGCGGGCTGGGCGCCGAGGGAGTCGGGCGCGCAACAACCGAAGCGGTGGTTTATGCCTGTATCACCATCTTAATTACGGATTTCTTCCTCACGATGTTGTTGAGCCTGCTGTTGGGACAGTTATGATTGAGGTCCACGACTTGAAGAAAGGTTTTGCCGGCCACGCCGTGCTGGAAGGAGTGAGCTTTCGGATTGATAACGGCGAGTCAGTTGCCATTATCGGGCGAAGTGGCGGCGGCAAGAGTGTTTTGCTTAAACACCTCATCGCCCTTTTGAAACCGGACGCCGGCACCGTGGTGATTGATGGTGAAAACATCGTGCCGATGGACGAACGCCAGTTGCTGCGGGTGCGCCGGAAATTCGGCATGGTCTTTCAAGGCGCAGCGCTGTTCGATTCGATGACGGTGGCGGAAAATGTGGCGTTCGGCTTGCGCCGGCACGAGCACCTGACCGAAGCGGAAATTGCCCGGCATGTGGCGGCGGCGCTGGATGTCGTTGATTTGCCGGGTACGGAAACAAAGAAGCCGGCTGAATTGTCCGGGGGCATGAGAAAACGCGTCGGTTTGGCGCGGGCCATTATTTACGAGCCGCAAATCGTTCTTTATGACGAGCCAACGACCGGATTGGATCCGATTGTGTCCGACAGCATAGACAAATTGATCATGAGCGCGCACCGCCGCTTGAAAATCACGACCGTGGTTGTGACGCATGACATGCGGACCGCCCGGCGCGTGGGACAACGGGTGATGCTGCTTCACGATCGAAAGATTTACGCGACCGGGATGCCGGATGAGTTTTTCGCATCAAAGGACCCTGTGGTGCGACAATTTGTTGACGGTGTGGCGGACGCGAAGGAAACTCTATTTTGATCATGGAAAAGTCGCGTCTGGAAACCAAAGTCGGCCTGTTTGTGTTCATCGGGCTGACGTTGCTGGCCGTGCTGCTCATCCAGTTCAGCAAGGGCACCAGCCTGTTTCGCGGGACTTACACGTTGCGTCTGCGCGCCGAAAATGTCGGCGGCTTGAAGCAGCGCGCCTCGGTGTTGCTGGCCGGGGTTCAGGTTGGCAGCGTGTCGGGGATTCAACTCGCTCCCGACGGCAAAAGCGTGACGATTCTGCTACGCATCTACAAGGCTGACAAGATATACCACGATGCCCGCTTCGTCATCCAGCAGTCCGGCTTTCTCGGCGACCAATATGTTGCGATCATCCCCACGACCAACTCCCTGCCTCTGCTGCAGGACGGCGAAGAAGTTGAATGCGAGGCGCCTTTCAACCTGCAGGAAACCGCCCGGGCCGCCGCCGGGTTTGTTCAACGCATTGACCAAACGGCCCAGAAACTTGACGCGGCCGTCAGCGACGTGCGCCGTCTGGTGTTGAACGACCAGACGTTGACCAATTTTGCCGACACCATCAGCAATCTGCGCACGATCTCGGAACAGGCCACCAACACTGTGGCCAGCATCAACGGGCTGGTCGCCACCAATGCCGCGCAAATCGATCTGGCCGTCAGCAATATTGTTTTCTTCTCGCAGGACCTCATCCGGCTTTCTGATGAGACCCACGGATTAATCTCGGCCAACAGCACGGAAATCTCCGCCGCGGTAAAGAATATTGAATCCTCAACTGAAACTTTGAAAGGATTGACGGAAGGTTTGCAGTCCGGCCGCGGCCTGGCCGGGACCTTGCTGGAAAATGAACAACTTTCAACCAACGTTCAAGCGGTCGCGGCCAACCTGGCGGTAGCCACGAGCAATTTAAACCGCCTCGGCTTGTGGCGTTTCCTTTGGCACCACGAACTGCCCCCGACCAATGCGCCGTCCCGGACCACCACACCGCCATGACTCCACTTTGGGCCATTCGCATCTTCTTTTTGAGCCTGTGCATCGCCGCCGGATACGCGATCAGCCAGGTGCGCGCGGAATTTGTCGGCGTGAATCACGCTGAGATATTCGGCATGCTCATTGGCTTTGGTTTTGGCGGGCTGATGATTGCCCTGGACGAAATGCTCAAGGGTTTCTCACTTCGCGCCTTTTCCGCCACCACCTTTGGTCTGTTGCTCGGTATGCTGGTCGCCTTGCTGATAAGCCACTCCCCGCTCATGACGAACGCCGACGAAACTGTCCAGTGGTTTGTCAGTCTCAGCCTCTTTCTCAGTTTCACTTACATCGGTATCATTCTCGCCATGCGGAGCAACAAGGAGGATTTTTCGCTCATTATCCCCTATGTCCGTTTTCGCCCGCACGGCCAGGCGGATAATTTGCTGCTGCTGGATACCAGCGTCATCATTGATGGCCGTATCGCTGATTTGATTGAAGCTCATTTTCTGGAAGGATTGATCGTCGTGCCGCGCTTTGTGCTCAAGGAAATTCAGCAAATCGCCGATTCCGCCGACCCCATCAAGCGCGCCCGCGGACGCCGTGGACTCGAAATGCTCAACCGTATCCAACGCAATACCAATATTGAAGTCCGCATTCATGACGGCGATTTTCCCGAGGAAAAGGACGTGGACTCGAAACTGGTGCGTCTGGCGCGCAACCTGAACGCCCGGCTTTTCACCAACGACTACAATCTTGCCAAGGTGGCGGAACTGCAAAAAATCAATTGCGTCAATCTTCACGAGGTCGCCAAATGTCTGAAAGTGATTTTGCTTCCGGGCGAAATCTTACGGTTGAAAATTGTGCGCGACGGCAAGGACAAGGGCCAGGGCATCGGTTACATGCCCGACGGCACCATGGTCGTCGTCAATAACGGCCAGCCCTGCATCGGACAGCAGGTCGAAGTCGAAGTTCAAAGTCTGTTGCAAACCGGCGCCGGCATTATCGTTTTTGCCGACCTGAAAGTGCCGGTGGCCACCTGACAACCCGCTACGCGAACCACCATCGCCCATGAACCTCGTCACCGTCTTCACTGCCTTCAGCCCGGCTGAAGCCCAGCTGGCCCGCTCGCGCCTGGAAGCGGCGCGTTTTCATCCCTTCGTTGCCGATGAACTCTCCGCCCTGAGCATTGAAGGTTACTCACTCGCCGCCGGTGGCATTCGGGTCCAAGTGCCCGAAAATGAAGTGGCTGAGGCCAGGGAATTCCTCAACCCGACTGCTGAATGAAAGCTCCACAATTAAAAGTTCTCCGCCGGCTCCGGACCGCTCTCCCCGCCGGTGAGTTGATCTTCGAGCCGCCCACGCTCAAGAAATACGCCGGCGACAAATGGTTTGCGGCGCAACAGCCCGACGCGGTTGCCCTCCCCCGCTCGGTCAAATCGGTGGCGGCCATCCTGCGCTTTGCCAATCGGCACCGAATTCCCCTGACCGCGCGCGGGGCCGGCCATGGTTATGTCGGCGGTTGCGTGCCCGTTTACGGCGGCATCGTGCTTTCCCTGGAATGGATGAACCGGATCAAAGAAATCAACGCCGCCGATTTTGTCGCCGTCGTTGAACCCGGCGTGGTGACGAAAAAACTGCAGGAGGCCGTTGAACGACGCGGCCTCTTTTATCCGCCGGATCCGGCCAGCCGGGCGGACAATTGCATCGGCGGCAATATCGCCACCAACGCCGGCGGCCCGCGCTGTTTGAAATACGGCGTCACCCGTGATTACGTCCTCGGCCTGGAAATCGTCCTGGCGGACGGCGCCATTGTCCGGGTTGGAGGACGGACCCATAAGAACAAGACCGGCTTCGACCTCACGCGCCTGTTCGTCGGCTCGGAAGGGTTGCTCGGGGTGGTCACTGAAGCGACCCTGAAATTGATTCCTTTGCCGCCGTTCCGGGCGAATCTGGCCATTGGTTTTGCCAACATGAAAAATGCGGTTCGGGCGCTGCAAGCCGTTTTGTCGGCCGGCTTTCTGCCCTGTGCCCTTGAATTGGCGGACGAATTCACTCTGGCCGCCGCCTACCAGCGTACCCGAAGCGAACGCTTGCGCGGCTGTCGTGCTCATCTGATCGTGGAACTTGACGGCCAGGAAAAATCCGTCCGCTGCGAACTGCCGGATTTGGAGAGAATTGTGCGCCGCCATCAACCGCTGTTTATCGAGCGCGGCCTCGGGACCACCCAGTGCGAAGCCATCTGGAACATCCGGCGTGAATTTTCCTACGCTCTGCGTGATACCGGCCTGACCAAGCTCAACGAGGACATTGTCGTGCCGCGGGGCCGCCTGGAAGATCTGTTTCAATTCGCCGCCCGACTCCAAAAGAAGCACGGTCTCCGCGTGGCGTGTTTCGGCCATGCCGGGGACGGCAACATCCACACCAACGTCATGGTGGACTTTAACCAATCGGGAGCCGCCCGGCGCGCCGAGGCGACGCTGGATGAATTGTTTGCCCGGGTTATCGCCTGGGGCGGCGCGATCAGCGGTGAACATGGCATTGGCCTTGCCAAAAAGCGCTGGTGGCCCAAAGCTGTTTCCAAGGAAACCCGGCACCTGCATCATGCCATCAAGAAGGCGCTGGACCCGAGGGGAATCCTGAATCCGGGCAAATTTGTCTGAAATGACTGTGGCTCAAAATGATTTGACGTTTTGGCGTTCGCCACGCCCGCCGGGCGCCTAAAATTATTGTTTTGTTTTTTATTTTTGAACCTATCCTTGTCCACATGAATGAACTGCTGAATCTGTCGGTCGCCAAACTGAAACGTCTGGCGGCCTTGAAGGCAAAAATCGAACGGCTGCAATCACAACTGGCGGCGGTGGTCTCAGGCGCCTCGGCGACATCCGCCAAAACAGGACGCAAACGACGGAAGATGAGCGCCGCTGCCCGCCGGAAGATCTCCCTCGCCGCCAAGGCCCGCTGGGCAAAAGTCCGCGCTGCCAAATCGAAATAAAGCAGCCCCTGACCGCTACGTCTCCGGGCCGGCCAAGACCACAAATTCGCCTTTTCGCGGGCGTTCCTGAATAAGCGCCAGCAATTCCGCCGGCTTGCCGCGCAGAAATTCCTCGAATTTCTTTGTCAGCTCGCGGGCGAGTACGACTTTGCGTTCTGGAAAAACTTCAATCATCTCAGCCAACAGCCTCCCAATCCGGAACGGTGATTCGTAAAAAACCAGCGTGCCGGGAATTGGTTTGAGCGATTCCAGTTTGCTCCGCCGCTGGCCGGATTTGTGCGGCAAAAAACCGACGAAATGAAATTCATCCGTCGGCAGGCCGCTGGCGGTGAGGGCGGCGACCAATGCGCACGATCCCGGCACGGATTCGACGCGACAACCAGCGGCTATGGCGGCTTTGACGACCCGTTCGCCGGGATCGCTGATGCCAGGACTGCCTGCGTCCGTAACCAGCGCGATTTTCTGGCCACGTCGGAGATGTTCGATGATTTCCCCACTGCGCCGGGTTTCGTTGAACTGGAAATAACTCAGCAGTGGTTTGGCGATTTCAAAGTGTTTGAGCAACTGCCCCGTACGGCGGGTGTCTTCAGCGGCAACCACATTACACTCACGCAACACTCGCAGTGCGCGCAATGTGATGTCTTCCAGATTGCCGATGGGCGTGGCAACCAGGTACAACGTGCCTGCCGTGAGTGGTGGCAATGGAGCGTTCATGCCTTGACTTAATCAGAAAATAAAACCGAAATAAATCTGATTCAATGATTTGTAAATGTTGCGCCACGCCTTTCTTAGTTCTTGCATCAAGCAGCCGCATGGTACAGGTTAAGCTTCATAGGTAACTGCATGTCAGGAAAGAGCCTGGAACCAAATCCTCCGGTTGCGACCGCTGAGTCGGAGTCCGATCTGCCTTTCCCCGGAACTTGCCGGGCCAGGTCCTTGTGGAGCATCAACGAGTCCGCCGAATGCCTGGTCCCGCCGCCCCACAATTGCCAGTATGCCTTCGGTCACGGCAGTCATTTCTACTGCCATCATCCCCGGCGACAGGAGATTGTCCTGCGCACGCTGAAAATGAGCTGGAGCAACACGCCGTGAACAACGGCCTCGGTTCGCAATTGCCACCCGGAGACTGGAGATTAAAAGTCCCGGCGTTGGCGCGCGCGCGTTGCCAGAATGACCGGAAATGAAGCCCGCCTCGAACTTTGTCGCCGTTTTGGTCACTGCGCCGGATTGGAAAACCGCCCGTGCCCTGACCGGGGCTGCATTGCGGGCGCGCTTGATCGCCTGCGCGAATCTCCTTCCCAAGATCGAGTCGCACTACTGGTGGCGGGAAAAAATTGAATCGGGCACGGAGATTCTGCTGATTTTAAAATCACAGAAATCCAGCCTCCCTGCCCTGGAAAAATTGATCCTCGCCCGGCATCCCTACGATACCCCGGAGTTTCTGGTCCTTCCTTTGCTCGCCGGCAACGATCGCTACCTCAGATGGCTGAATCTGCACACGCGGTCCAGGAGTGTTCCTTAACACTCAAACTGCCGTTCCCGCCATCCCAGGCAAGAAGAATTGCCTGCCTTGTTTATAACTTTTAATCGCAACGCCCAAATTTTTGGGCATGCGCTGTTCCCGAACCGGGCAGGTGTCGGCTGTTCCAGCCGGCGCGACGGCGCTGCCGCTCTGAAGCGGTGACACGCAGCCGCATGAACCGAAATACCTTGCCAACCGACAAACCGGCAGGTGGCAAATGCCGCCTGCCGGTTTGAAAAACAAAACCATCACACTTTCACCTGTCATTGTTTGACTTGACCCCGCCAATAAATGTTTGAATGCCTGCCGAGCGGGCGTACATTCGCCTTGTGAATCCGGTGGACACCGTTCCGTTGATGTTGTTCGCTTTGCACCTGCTGGCGTTGGGCGTGGGAATGGTTATGTTTTTCGGGATGCTGATCCTGCATCGCCGTGCTCGCGCGTTGGCGCAAACGGCACAGGCCGATCACACGTTGTTCTCAGCAGACTCGCGGTTTGTCCGCCATCCGACCGTTTGGCTGGCCATTCATTCATCCAATTCCAGGGCCGTTCAGAACGCATTGGGCGTTGGTTATCCCGCACCCTGCCCATGGGCCGAAGGCATCGCAGGCGGCCACGATTTTTTCATCGGATCACCCGTGAATGAATGGATTATCGTCACCGGTTCGGGCTTGCCGCATCCGGGTAAGGACGTGGACCGCTGCTATCATTTTTTGATTCTCTTGAGCCGCGTGCTGGGCCAGGTCCAGTTTTTCATGGCGGACCCTGTCCTGCATCATCATGCCTGGGTACGTGTGGAAAATGGGACCGTGACCCGCGCCTATGCCTGGGTCAACGAAACGCTCTGGAATCAGGGCGCCAAATCCATCGCGGAAATTGAACTGAATATGAAATGTTTCAGCTACGGCGAAAACGCAGGAATGGACGACGCAACCATGGCAGAATATGCCGCAGCCAACGTCAAAAAAATTCCCTCGTTGTCGGCTCGATGGAGTTTTGACCCGATTAACGTCAACCTGAGTCTTCAACATCCCGCCCCCGGCGTCGCGGGCAAGTCGTCACGGCCATGGTAAGATTAGGTTGCGACCAGGCAACGTTTGCAGCAAAGTTCAAGGAAATAGAAAGGCAGCCATGTCATTTAAAATTGAACTTGAACTGCAAAGGTTTCCCAAGGTCGTGACGCTCAAGGACGGCAAGAAGGCGACGTTGCGCCCGTTGCGCCCCAACGATGAAAAGGATTTTCATAAACTCTTTCTCGGCATCCCCGAACCGGAACGGATGTTCATCAAGCATCGCGTCACCGACCTCAAGGTGATCCGTGACTGGTGCGGGAACATTGATTATGGACGCAACCTGCCGCTCGTCGCGCTGATCGGCGGCAAAATCATTGGTGATGCGACCTTGCACCAGCAACTCGGCGGATGGAGACGGCACATTGGCCGTGTGAGCGTGCTCGTCCATCCTGAATTTCGCGGGCGCGGTCTGGCGCGGGCGCTGGTGGGCGAAATCATTGACATTGCGCGCAGCGCCGGCCTGGAACGGGTTGAAGCCGAATTCATTGGCGAGCAGGAAACGGCCATCAAAATGTTCGCCCTGCTCGGTTTCAGCCAGCTGTTGCGCTTGGAGGATTACGTCAAGGACATGCAGGCCATTTCCCATGATTATATTCTGATGGGGCTTGAATTGAAGACCGACGAGGAATACGCCGGTGTGGGAGGATGAAGCCCCCGGACTTCTGCCCCAACTGCGGCGCGGAAGTTCCGCCCGGCGCCAAAGCCTGCCCGGAATGCGGTGCGGACGAAAAAACCGGCTGGTCGGAACAAGCGCGTTATGACCATCTTGATCTGCCGGACGACGATTTTGACCACGATGAATTTGTAAAAAGGGAATTCGGGCCGGAATCGATCAAACCATACGGCATCGCCGGATTTTGGTGGGTAATTGCCCTGTTTCTCATCGTTCTCGCGACGATTGTATTTCTGTCCGGGATACCCGGCCGTTGGTAATCATCGGGATTGAACAAAATGGCAGCCCGTTTTACGCGCGTCCCGTCCAATATTTTGCTTGAATGTAACCCCCGCCCTGCATTAGCCGTTTGCTCATGCCCGCCCGGAACGAAACCGCGCCGTCCTCAAGCGTTTCCCTCCCTCAACGGCTAAAATCCCTGGACGCACTGCGCGGATTTGACATGTTTTGGATCATCGGCGCCGATTCCCTGGTTTACGCGCTGCGCGATATGAGTCCGAACCCGGTGACAGGATTTCTGGCAACTCAGCTCGATCACGCCGACTGGGCGGGCTTTCATTTCTACGACTTGATTTTTCCCCTGTTCGTTTTCATTGCCGGTGTGTCGCTGACGTTCTCGCTCGGTAAAACCATTGCGCGCGCCGGCCGCGGCGAAGCGGTAAAACGCGTCCTTCGCCGCAGCGTTTTGCTGTTTGCGCTGGGAATTTTCTACAACGGCGGCCTGACGCACCCGTGGCCGGACATTCGCCTGATGGGGGTATTGGAGCGAATCGCGCTGGCTTATTTTTTTGCCGGCTTGTGCTTCTGCTTCTGCCGGCCACGCGCGTTGGTCGCCATCTGCGTGGCGCTGCTCGCCGGCTATTGGGCGTTGATGACATTCGTCCCCTTCCCCGACGTTCGGCCGACGCCCGGCGTCGGAATCATCGCGAAGGAAAACGGCTTCATTCGAATCTCACAGGTCAACCTGAACAGCACCAACTGCCTGCGCGGGGTTTTCATCAAGGGCGTGAACCTGTCGAATTATCTCGACCAAAGATACCTGCCGGGCCGGAAATATGACGGCACCTGGGACCCGGAGGGCATTTTGAGCACGCTGCCGGCCATTGCCACCTGTCTGCTGGGGGTACTCGCCGGTTGGCTCTTGAAAAGTCAGAACGTGACCAATCGCCGGAAGGTGGCCCTGCTTCTGGCATTGGGTGCTGCAGCCGTTTTGGCGGGCTGGTTATGGGGAATTCAGTTCCCGGTCATCAAAAAAATCTGGACGTCATCTTACGTGCTGGTGGCCGGCGGTTACAGCGCCATCTTGCTCGGCGCGTTTTATCAAATCGTGGACGTGTGGCAATGGCAGACGTGGTGCCGGCCCTTCGTGTGGCTGGGCATGAACTCCATTACTCTCTATCTGACCGCGGGCGTCCTCGACGGGTTCGGCCAGATCGCAACGCGGCTGGTCGGCGGCGATGTTAAAAATCTCTTTGACGTGTACGTTGCCACTGGTTCCGGCGAATTAGCGATTTCCCTCGTCGGCCTCCTGCTGGTATTTTGGCTTGCGCGGTTTCTTTATCAACGGAAAATTTTCCTGAGGCTTTGACGAAAAAGCCCGCTTTCGCAAGCGGGCTTTGAAGTTTTGGATGCCGGTCAGGATTTCTTTTCTTCCGGCTTGGTCTCCGACGGTTTGACTTCACCGGCGGGCGCAGCCGTTTCCGCGGCCGGTGCCAGCGGCGTGTAATCCACCCATTCTAGGATGGCACGCTGGGCGGCATCGCCGGAGCGTTGTTCCATCTTCACGATCCGAGTATAACCGCCGTTGCGCTCCTTGAAGGCCGGCGCAATTTCCTCAAACAGAATCCGCAGCACGTCCTCATTTTGACGCCATTTGCGGCGCTCATCCTTGCTCAACTGGATTGTCGGTCCATGCGCACGCAAACGTGCCGTCACCAGCCGGCGCGCGTGAAGGGTGCCGCGCTTGCCCAGCGTGACAATTTTTTCGGCTACGGGCCGGGCCGCCTTTGCCTTCGCAAGTGTTGTGGTGACGCGTTTATGTTTGATAAGGCTGGAAACCAGGTTCGCGAGCATCGCATTGCGGTGCTCCGACGTGCGGCCCAGCTTGGCCGTATGTTTTAAATGTCGCATACAAAGGCTTAGTTATTTTCCGGCGCTTCCTTGGGCGGAGCGTCGAGCAGGCCGGCTTCAAAATTCATGCCCAGCGACAATCCCAGCGCCTGGAGTTTGTCTTTGATTTCGTTCAACGATTTCTTGCCGAAGTTGCGATACTTGAGCATTTCCTGCTCGGTCTTCATCGCCAACTGGCCGACGGTGGTGATGTTCGCGTTGTTCAGACAGTTCGCCGCGCGCACGCTCAACTCAATTTCGTTGACACTCATGTTGAGCAGCTTCTTGAGCTTCGCCTTCTCGTCGTCCTGCTTCGATTCCGCTTCTTCAAATTCCACGGCGTTCTTGTCATAACCCACAAACACATCGAGGTGATGGGCCAGAATCGCCGACGCCTGGGTCAACGCGTCGTCGGGTGAAATGCGCCCGTCCGTCCAAATTTCCAGGATCAGGCGGTCATAATCGGTGCGGTTGCCGACGCGCGCGGCTTCCACCGCGTAACGCACGCGCGTCACCGGCGAAAACAGCGAATCAATGGCAATAACCCCGATGGGCTGGCCGGGTTTCTTGTTCTCGTCGCTGGGACAAAAGCCGCGTCCGATTTTAAGTTCGAGCTCCATTTCAAACTTTCTCTTTTTGTCGAGCGTACAGATGTGCTGGTCAGGATTGACCAATTCAACGTTCTGGTTTAGCTGAATATCGGCGGCGGTCACCGGACCTTCCTTGTTCACCGACAGCAACAAGGTCTGCGGGTCGCGCGTGTGGGCTTTGAATTTGATTTTTTTTAGATTCAGAACAATATCGGTCACGTCTTCAACCACCCCGTCAATCGTGGCGAATTCGTGCATGGCACCGTCCACCTTCATCGAGGTGATGGCGGCCCCTTCAAGCGAGGACAGCAACACGCGGCGCACCGAGTTGCCGATGGTGTGGCCGTACCCGGTTTCAAACGGGTCGGCGACGAATTTGGCGTAGGTTTCCGTGGCGGTCGCGTCGTCCTTCTGCAACCGTTTCGGCATTTCAAAACGTCCGAGACGTACTGGCATATTTTCCTTTCAACAATTTTAATCTGGCCCTGCCGGCTTGTTTATTCCCGCGCCGGCAAAACCCCTATAATTGTTTCTTGTTTTTAACCGCAGATGAACACGGATAAACACGGGTCAGAAAATATACCATTTATTCTGTTTTGCCTCCGTGTGCATCTGTGTCCATCCGTGGTTGGTTTTTCTTTAGCGGGAATAAAATTCAACAACCGCCTGCTCGTTGGCGATCGGCTGGATCTCGTCGCGCGTCGGAATCCGCATGACCATGCCTTTGAATTCTTCCTTGCTCAAAGACAGCCAGTCCGGCACCGCGCGGCTGGTGGCGATTTCCAGATTTTTCGTGGCCAACTGGCGCGATACGTTTGAATTCTTCACTTCAACCGCGTCGTTCACCTTGAGGCCGTAGGAGGGGACATTCACCTTGCGCCCGTTCACCAGAATATGGCCGTGCGACACCATCTGGCGCGCCGCCGCGCGCGTGTTTGCAAAACCAAGATGAAAGACAACATTGTCCAGACGCGTCTCCAAAATCTGCAACATCTGCTCGCCGGTCACGCCGCGGCGTTTCAAGGCCCTCTCATAAACCCCGCGAAACTGGCGTTCCAGCAAGCCATAATAATAACGCAGCTTTTGTTTCTCAATCAGACCCAGACCGTAATCGGTGTGTTTGCGCCGTGACTTCGGACCATGAACGCCTGGACCATAATTGCGCCGTTCCAGGTATTTGGATGGGCCGAAAATCGGCGTGCCAAAACGGCGGCTGATGCGAACGCGAGGACCGGAATAACGAGCCATGGGTGGTTGAGAGTTGAACGTTGAAGGTTGAGTGTTAGACGCGACGCTTCTTGCGGGGGCGGCAGCCGTTGTGCGGAACCGGGGTGACGTCTTTTATGGCGCTGATTTCCAGGCCGATGGCCTGCAAGGCGCGAATCGCTGATTCACGGCCGGAGCCAGGTCCTTTGACGCGCACCTCAATTTCCTTCATGCCATGCGCCATGGCCTGGCGGGCGGCGTCCTGTGCGACCTGCTGCGCCGCGTAGGCCGTGCTTTTGCGCGACCCTTTGAAACCAACGCGCCCGGCGGTGGACCAGCCGATGAGATTGCCGTGCAAATCGGTGATGGTCACCTGCGTATTATTGAATGTGGCCAGAATATTGGCCACGCCGGAAACGATGTTCTTGGCGTGCTTGGCCTTGATGATTTTCTTGGCCGCAGCATCCTCGCCCAGGAGTTCGGCGGCGCTCGGAGCGGTGCCAGCGATGGGCGCGCCGCCGGCTTTGGGCGCTTCAGTCGCAGGAGCGTCGGCGGCAGGCGCGGTTTTCTTTTGGGCCTTTTCCTCCGCCGGTTTGGCGGACTTTTCAACCGGAACGGCTTCTTTGGCGGCGCCCTTTTCTGCCGGTTTTTCCGGTTTTTCCTTCTTCGGCGCGGCCGCTTTCTTTTTCGTTTCGTCTGCCATAATCAAATCATCAATCTGGAATCGTGAATCAAAAATCGTTTAGTGGATGCCGGTCTTGGCATTCGGGTTGCGCTGCACGCCGACGGTTTTGCGCGGGCCCTTGCGCGTGCGGGCGTTGGTCTGCGTGCGCTGTCCGCGCACGGGCAATCCGCGCATGTGCCGGACGCCGCGGTAACACTTGATGCCCTGCAATCGCTTGAGGTTCATGCCGATTTCCCGGCGCAGATCGCCTTCGATGACGTACCTGCCCTCCTGAATGGCATGGACAATTTTAGAAAGCTGCTGTTCGGTTAAATCCTTCGCGCGGATGCCCGGATCAATATTGGCATGTTCCAGAATCTCCTTTGAGTTGGATGGGCCAATGCCATAGATGTAGCGCAACGCAATGTCAATGCGCTTGTTCGGCGGAACTTCCACCCCAATGATGCGTGCCATAGATCAACCTTGCCGTTGTTTGTGCCGTTTGTTCGAGCAAATCACGCGAATAACACCGCGACGCCGCACTATTTTGCAGTGCTCGCACAATTTTTTAACTGACGCACGAACTTTCATGTTTCCATTGCTTTCACTTCAACCAGAACCCGCCCCACGGACAAATCGTAGGGCGTCAATTGTAACTTCACTTTGTCGCCGGGCTTCAGTCCGGCAAAATTCCGCTTCGCCCGCCCCGCCACGAACGCCGTCAACTGGTGTCCGTTAACCAGCTCCACGCGAAAGGTCCCGTTCGCCAGGGCTTCCCTCACCCGACCTTCAACCTGGAAGGCTTCGTTTCCGGGCATGTCAAAATCTCCGGTTCACCCTCGGTGATCAGGACCGTATGCTCAAAATGAGCGGACAGTAAACCATCTTGCGTGACCACTGTCCAGCCGTCTTTCAATATTTTTACGGCCGGCCGGCCGGCATTTACCATCGGCTCAATCGCCAGCGTCATCCCCGACCGGAGCTTCTGATTGCTTTTGGGCTCCACAAAATTAGGCACCTGTGGCTCCTCATGCATCGAGCGTCCGACGCCGTGCCCCACAAATTCGCGAACCACGCTGAAACCATTGCCCTCCACGTAGGTTTGAATGGCACGCGAAATGTCCGTGATGCGATTTCCGTGGACTGCCGCCGCAATACCCTCGTAAAGCGCACGTTCCGTCACGTCCATGAGCCGTTGCGCCGCCACACTACAGCCGCCGACCGCCACCGTGCGCGCCGTGTCGCCCACAAATCCCTTGTAAAAAACCCCCACGTCCATGCTCACAATGTCGCCAAAGTGCAATTCGCGGTCGCCGGCCAATCCGTGCACGACTTCGTCGTTTACCGAGAGGCACGTGTGGCACGGATATTTGCGGTAACCCAGAAACGCGCTTTTCGCGCCATGCTGCTTTATCCGCTGGGCGGCAAATTCATCCACCTGTCGCGTGGTCACCCCGGGCTTGATGAACGCGGCGATCTCCTCCAGCACCACGCCCGCGACCGCGCAAGCCGGCCGCATGGAGTCCAGATCCCGTTCGCTTTTCAAAATAATCATTTTTAGAACCGCCCGCGCAAGCGGCCTTTCCTCAAAAATCCGTCATAATGGCGCATCATCAAATGCGATTCGACCTGTCGCATGGTGTCGAGCAGAACGCCGACGGTGATTAAAATGCTGGTGCCGCCGAAAAACTGCGACACGTCGTAGGGAATGTTCATGGCGTTGCGCATCAGAATGGGAATAACGGCAATCACCGTGAGGAAAATTGCGCCGGCCAGCGTGATGCGGCTCATCGCCTTGTGCAGATAATCGCTCGTCCCCTGGCCCGGGCGCACCCCGGGAATATAACCGCCATTTTTCTTCAAATCATCGGCAATCTGCAATTCGTTGAATTGCGTCGCCACCCAGAAATACGAAAAGAACAAAATCATCAGCCCGTAAACCGTCAGGTACACGACCGACCCATAACCCAGCCGCAGGGCGATGCCATGGAAGAAATCCTGCAAGAATGGAACGTTCTTGAAACCGACGTCCGCCAGCCATTGGCAGGCCGGCCCGGGAAACATCAGAATGGACTGGGCAAAGATGATCGGCATGACTCCGGAATAATTGACGCGCAGGGGCATATAATTGGTGCCGCCTTGATACATTTTACGGCCGATGGCCCGCGCAGCATATTGCACGGGGATTTTCCGTTGCGCCTGGGTGATGGCGATCACCCCGCCAATCACCAGCGCCAGCAACAGAACCAGCATCACCCCGGTGCCCATCACATGATAGCTCGATTCCACGCCGCCGGTCGGAAGAAACATGTCTTTCAATGCCAGAAACGCCCGCGGCAATCGCGCCACAATGCCGATGGTAATCACCAGCGAAACACCATTGCCCACGCCGCGATCGGTGATTTGTTCGCCCAGCCACATCAGGAGCATCGTGCCGGTCGTCATTATCAGCGTCGTCTGGATCAGATACCAAATGGGATTGTTAATCAGCACCAACTGGCCTTGAAACCCACGGAAGATGGTTTGGGGATGTTGCCAGCCGTTGGCGAAATACAAACCCTGTCCCAGGCAAATCAACACGGTCAAATAGCGGCCGTATTTGATGATTTGCGCGCGACCTCCCTCTTCGCGCGCCAACTTGCTGAGTTTCGGCCAGACGGCCGTGAGCAACTGAACAATGATGGTGGCACTGATGTATGGCATGATGCCCAGCGCCCCGATGGCACAATTCCCGAAAGCGCCACCGGCAAACATGTTGTACATCCCGAGCAATCCGCCGTTGCTCTGTTCATTCTCCCTGAAAAAATTGGACAGCGCTGTTCCATCGAGACCCGGGATGACAATGTAAGCGGTCAACCGGCAGACCCCCAACAGCGCCAGCGTGAATAAAATCCGGGATTTCAGCTCCGGAATTTTGAAGCAGTTGGCAAACGTGTTGAAGATGTTACGGAACATGGGTCAGTCCCGCTCAGGCCTTCGCGGGCTCGGCGGGCTTGCCGCCTTTAATCTCGCAGACGCCGCCTTTGGCCTCGATCTTGGCCTTCGCGGAGGCGCTGAACGCATCCGCGCTCACCGTGAGCTTTTTGGACAATTCGCCGTCGCCGAGAATTTTGATCCCGCTCGCGCGCCCATTGGCCAGGCCGGCGGCGCGCAATGTGGCTTCGTCCACGCGCGCTCCGTCGTCAAATTGATTCAACTTGCCAACGTTCACCGCGACGAACTGTTTTGCAAAGCGGGCGTTGTTGAACCCGCGTTTGGGAATGCGCCGGATGAGCGGCATTTGCCCCCCCTCAAAACCGATGCGGATGGAACTGCCCGAACGCGCCGTCTGGCCTTTGCCCCCGCGGCCGCTGGTTTTGCCATGGCCGCTGGATTCACCCTCGCCAAGCCGCTTGCGCCGGTGTTTGGCGCCCGGACGGGGCTTTAAATCGTGTAATCGCATAAGTTAGTCTGTAGTTAGTAGTTAGTAGTTAACAGCAGGCGTCCATAGCGTCTTGCTACTGACCACTGACTATTGACTACTAGCAACTCTAAATTCATTTTAAGCGGCCGTCGGGGTTGCTTCCGGAAGCTTCGGCGCTTCCACTTTCTTAATCTCCAGTCCGCGGCCCCGGTAAATATCCTCGCGCAATCGCAGGCTCAGAAGCGCCTTCATGGTCGCTTTTACCACATTGGCCGCGTTCTTGGAACCGAGGGATTTACTCAAAATATCCTTCACTCCGGCCGATTCCAAAACCGCCCGCACCGTCTTGCCGGCGATAATGCCCGTTCCCGGTGACGCCGGACGCAGCAGGATTCTCGCGCCGTCGAACTCGGAAAAAACCTCGTGCGGGATGGTTGCCTCCTTGAGGGAAACCGTAACCATCCGGTTGCGGGCCAGTTCGCCACCGCGGCGGATGGCGTCCGCGACCTCGCCCGCCTTGCCGAGGGCGACCCCGACGCGTCCCTTTTTGTCGCCCACCACCACGAGCGCGCTGAAGTTGAATCGGCGTCCGCCTTTGACCACCTTTGCGGAGCGATTGATATAGACGACCTTTTCCATCAGCTCTTCCGAAGCGCCACCCTCGAGTACGAGCTCGGGTGCTTCGGATGCCGACCGGGCGCGGCGGCCTCGCCCGCGCGGGCCACGCTGTTCTTCGCCTTCGGTTTTAATGATTTCGGCCACGGTAATTTTCTTTGGTTAGAGGTTAAAATTTCAGCCCCGCGGCGCGCGCCGCCTCGGCGAGCGTTGCCAGCTTGCCAAACACCAGGACGGGCTTGCCGTCCTTGCCCTTGCTTTCGCTGCGATGATAACGCGCGTTGCCACGATCAAAAACAACGGTCTTGATTCCCCTGGCCAGCGCGGTTTCCGCCGCCAGTTTGCCGACCACCTTGGCGCTGGCCACGTTAGCCGCCAGCTTGTCGCGGTCAGGAGTGGCTTTGCCGGTGGTGGAAACCGCCGCCAGCGTCACTCCGGCATGATCATCAATAAACTGGACATGTATGTTCTCATTGGTGAAACAGACACTCATGCGCGGACGTTCCTTCGTGCCGGAAATTTTCCGGCGCACCCGCCAGTGCCGAAGCTGTGCCAATCGTTGTTTCTTTTCCGTTCTCATTTCAATGCGTCACGGATTTTGCCGTGAGTCAAATTTTATTGGACCGTCTTGCCTTCCTTGCGCTGGACGTATTCACCCACGTAGCGCACGCCCTTGCCTTTGTAAGGTTCCGGCGGATAAAAGCCGCGGATTTCGGCAGCGACCTGGCCGACCACCCGCCGGTCCGGGCCTTCAATCGTCAGTTTGGTGTTTTCTTCGACCGTTACTTTGACCTGGTCGGGAATGGCGTAATTAATCGGATGCGAATAGCCGAGGTTCAGGTTTACATTCCTGCCCTGCACCGCGGCCTTGAACCCGACGCCCTGGATCTCAAGCTTTTTAACAAAACCTTCCGCCACACCCTTCACCATGTTGTTGACCAGCGCACGGCTGAGACCGTGCAAGGCTTTGGCCTGCGCGTCTTCGCCTTCACGGCTCACCACAATCTTGCCATCCTGTACCTTCAGGCTCGTGCGGCGGGGCAGCTCCCAGTCGAGCTTGCCCTTCGGACCTTCGACCAGCACCTTCTGTCCCTTCACCTCCACCTTCACTTTGGGAGGTATGACAATCGGCTGTTTTCCAATTCGCGACATAAAATCCTTACCAGATGTAACAAAGCAGCTCGCCGCCGAGGTTTTTTTTGCGCGCTTGCACGTCCGTCATCACGCCTTCCGGCGTCGAAATCACCGCCACGCCCAACCCGCCTCGCACCCGGGGAATTTTGGTGGCCCCGACGTAATGGCGCAATCCCGGCCGGCTGATGCGGCGCAAACCTTCGATCACGGTCTTCTTGCCTTGATATTTCAGTTTAATGTTGATGGTTTTGGGCACATTCCCTTCCACCGCCACGTCGGCAACATAGCCTTCCTTTTTCAGGATGGCGGCGATGTTTTCCTTCAGGCGGGAATGCGGCACGGCGACCACCGGCAGCAACGCACGCCCGGCATTGCGAATGCGGGTCAACATATCAGAAATCGGATCAGTCATATCAAATCGTGCAAATCTTAATCTTAATCTGGCTCTTGATTACCAACTCGCCTTCACCACGCCCGGAATCAAACCGTTCAAGGCCGCTTCGCGAAACGTGAGGCGCGAGACGCCGAATTTGCGAAGATAACCGTGGCGGCGGCCACTGTAGGCGCACCGATTCACCAGCCGCGTCGGGCTGGCATCGCGTGGCAGCTTGGCCAAGCCCGCGTAATCCCGCTTGGCCTTCAACTCCGCGCGGATCGCGGCGTATTTCTTCACCGTTTCAACTTTGCGCTTGTTGCGCTCAAACCATGCTCTTTTGGCCATAATCTCTTATTTTTCCGCGAGCGGTAAACCCATCAGCTTCAACAAATCCAGCGCCGTGCTGTCATTCCTGGCGCTGGTCACAATCGTGATGTCCATGCCCTGTTGCCGCTTGATCTTGTCCAGCTCAATCTCCGGAAAAATCGTCTGGTCGGCAACACCGAACGTGTAATTGCCCCGACCATCAAATTTGCGCGGCGACAGCCCGCGAAAGTCGCGAATCCGCGGCAGCGCCGTCGCGACCAGCCGGTCAAAAAATTCGTACATGGCGTCGCGACGCAGCGTCACCCGGCAGCCAATGGGCAGCCCTTCACGCAGCTTGAAATTGGCGATGCTGTGGCGCGATTTGCTGATGGCCGGCTTGCGGCCGGTAATCAGCGCCAGGTCCTTCGCCGCGTCGTCAATGGCGTTTTTTTCCAGCGACGCGCTAACGCCCATGTTCACCACGATCTTCACCATGCGGGGGATCTGGTGAACGTTGGCGATTTTATGCTTTTCCTTAAGCGCCGGCACCACTTCGGTCACGTATTTGTTGTAAAGTCTGGCTTTCATTGGTCAGGTCACGGATTTTGCCGTAACTTCATTTTGTCCATTCCATCACTGCTCAGGCCGGGGCCGGTTGCGCCTTTCCATGTTTGGCCGCCCGCGCATCAAACCGGTCAATCTTCATCAAATTCGAAAGGTGAATCGTGCCTTCCCGCTCGACAATCGCGCCTTGCGGATGGTCCTGGCTCTTGCGCGTATGGCGTTTGATCATTTTCAAGCCTTCGACAATCGCCCGGTTCTTCTTCGGACTCACGGCAATGATTTTGCCGCGCTTGCCTTTTTCCGCGCCGGCTAGCACAACCACTTCATCGCCCTTTTTAATGTGAGATTTTGACATAGTTTCAAATCACTTCCGGCGCGAGCGAAATAATCTTCATGAACTTCTTGTCGCGCAGCTCGCGCGCCACCGGCCCAAAAATGCGCGTCCCCTTCGGGTTCAGCTCCGGGTCAATGATGACCACCGCGTTGCTGTCGAAGCGCAGATATGAGCCGTCACTGCGGCGGATGGGCTGCCGGGTGCGGACGATCACCGCGTTATGAACCTCGCCCTTCTTCACCTGCCCGTCCGGCGCGGCGTCCTTGATGTGCACCTTGATGACGTCGCCCACGCGGGCATAACGCTGGTTGCGGCCCAACACGCCGATGGCCCAGGCAATCTTGGCGCCCGTGTTGTCCGCAACATCCAAATGGGAACGAACTTGCAACATAAAAAATTCCGGTCAGGCGGCAGCCGGGGTTTCCACCTCGTTTCGCTCGACGACCTCAATGAGCCGCCAGCGTTTGGTTTTTGACAAGGGCCGCGTTTCTTCAATGCGCACGCGGTCGCCCGGCTTCGCCTCGCCCTTTTCGTCATGGGCGTAAAATTTCTTGTAAGCGGTCACCACCTTGCGGAACCGCGGATGCGGGAAGCGGCGCTCAACGCGCACCACAATGGTCTTGGCCATCTTGTTGGAGATGACTTCGCCTTCGCGTTGTTTGCGATGACCGCGTGCCGCTGCCGTTGGATTTGCTGTTTCAGCCATACAATTAAGAAACCACCTTGCCACGCAGGTCCGCTCCGCGCGAGCGGAGTTGTGAGATGCGCGTTTCGAGGCGCGCGATGTCCTTGCGCAGGATGCGCAGGCGCGCCGGTTTTTCCAGTTGCGCGCTCGCCTGCTGCAACCGGAGATTGAACATCTCATGGCGGAGGTCGCGGCTCCTGGCCGCCAATTCCACCAGCGTCATGTCTTTGATTTCAGAAAATTTCATAACGGTTTAAGTCGCGCGCCGGTGCCGGGCAATGAACCTCGTCTTGATGGGCAGTTTCGTCGCCGCCAGCCGCAACGACTCGCGGGCCTCCACTTCCGGTATGCCGTCCACTTCGAACAGCACGTTCGCCGGGCGGATGACCGCCACCCAGCCTTCCAAGGGCGCCTTGCCCTTGCCCATGCGGGTTTCCAGCGGCTTCTTCGTAAACGATTTCTGCGGGAAGACACGCAGCCACATCTTGCCGCGCCGCTTCATGTTGCGGGCAATCGCCACGCGCGCTGCTTCCAGTTGCTTCGAGTCCATCCAGCAGCGTTCCAGCGCCATCAATCCGTATTCGCCAAACGCCACCCCGTTGCCGCGGGACGCCAGGCCGGCACGGCTGCCGCGGTGCATCTTGCGAAATTTTACTCGTTCAGGTTGCAAAGGCATAAATTCGTTGAACCGTTAAATGGTTAAATAAGTGATTCGTACCGCGCCGGAATTGAATTCCGCACCGTCCGCCGTCAGCTTGTTCAGCCAATCACTCATTTAGCTGCTTCCCCATTGCTCACTTCACCGGCACCGGCTCCGACGCCGGTGGCTGTTCCTTTTTTTGCGGCTTGTTCTCGCCCCGGCAAATCCAGCATTTGATGCCGAGCTTGCCATAGACGGTGAATGCTTCGGCAAATCCGTAATCAATGTTCGCACGCAACGTGTGCAACGGCACGCGGCCCCAATGATATTGCTCGACCCGCGCGAGTTCCGCGCCGCCCAGCCGGCCCGCACAGCGAATCTTGATGCCTTCCGCGCCGAAATCCTTCGCCGTCTGCAAGGCCTTCTTCATCGCGCGCCGGAACGACACGCGTCGTTCCAGTTGCAAGGCGACGTTTTCAGCGACCAACTGCGCGTCCAGCTCCGGGGTCTTCACCTCGACGATGTCCACGTAAACTTCCTTGCCCGTCATGCGGCTCAATTCTTCCTTGAGTTTGTCAATTTCCGAACCTTTGCGGCCGATGACCACGCCCGGGCGGGCGGTCAAAATCGTCACCCGGCAACGGTTGGTGGCACGTTCGATTAATATTTTCGGCACCGACGCCGTTTCGAGTTTCTTCTTCAGCAGCGTGCGGATCTGCCGGTCTTCGTTGAGCAACGGGCCGAACTCCTTCTTGCCGGCAAACCACTTCGAGCGCCAGTCACGATTGACGGCAACTCGCAGACCGATTGGATTTGTTTTTTGGCCCATAGGCTATTCGTCTGACAGGGTGATTTTGATGTGGGAACGGCGTTTGAGGATTGGACCGGCGGAACCGCGTGCTTTGGGGGTGAAACGTTTGATGATCATGGCCGTGCCGGCGACGGCTTCCTTGATGCGCAAACTTTCCGGCTTCAATTTTTTGTTGTTTTCCGCGTTGGCGATGGCCGACCGGAGCGTTTTGGCCACCAGCCGCGCGCCCTTCCGCGGAACGACCTGCAGCACGGCCTGCGCCTGCAGGGCCGGCAACCCTTGGATCTGCCGCACCACCTCGCGCATCTTTTGCGCCGACATCGGCACGTTTCTCATGATGGCATGAACTTCCATGTTATTTCGCCTCCGCCTTGGCCGTATGCGCGCCGTGTTTCTTGAAAATGCGCGTCAGGGAAAACTCACCGAGCCGGTGGCCGACCATGTTTTCCGTCACAAACACCGGGTTGAAAACCTTGCCGTTGTGGACGCTGAACGTCAGGCCGACGAAATCCGGCGTAATCATCGAACGCCGCGACCACGTCTTGATCGGCGTCTTGGACTTGGCGTCCTTCGCCTTCTGGATTTTGTCCAGAAGGTGAAAATCTACAAACGGGCCTTTTTTAATCGAGCGTCCCATAAAATTACTTGATCTTCATCGGCCGACCGTTGCGGCGCACAATAATGAAACGGTTTGAATATCTGTATTTGTGGCGTGTCTTGCCGCCCTTGGCGATCCGGCCCCACGGCGACATCAACTGCTGCCAGCCGCCGCCGGACTTCGACTTGCCGGCGCCGCCGCCATTCGGATGGTCCACCGGATTGCGCGTCACGCCGCGGTTGATGCCCCGGATGCCGCGATGCCGCGACCGGCCCGCCTTGCCCAAAATCACATTCTCGTGCTCCGCATTGCCGACCTGGCCGATGGTCGCATAGCAGTTCTCGTTCACCCTGCGGATCTCACCGGATGGCAGTCGGATCTGCGCGTATCCCTCATCGCGGGACATCAGCGTGGCCGCTCCGCCCGCCGTGCGAACCATCTGCCCGCCGCGGCCCGGCGTCAGTTCGATGTTATGAACCGAAAGGCCCACGGGAATCGCTTTCAGTGGCAGTGCGTTCCCGATTTCCGGCGGGGCGGTCGGCCCGCTGGAAATCGTGCCGCCAACCTTGATGCCCGCCGGCGCGATGATGTAAGCCTTCTCACCGTCCTTGTATTGCAACAAGGCCAGGCGCGCCGAGCGCATGGGATCATATTCAATCGCCGCAACCGTCGCCTCCACGCCGTGTTTCTGGCGTTTAAAATCCACCAGGCGGATTTTCTGCTTGTGCCCGCCGCCGATGCCGCGAGCAGTGACGCGGCCGTACATATTCCGCCCGCCCGTCTTCTTGCGAATCTCGACGAGCGACTTCTCCGGCTTCGTCTTCGTAATCTCGCTGTAATCCGCGTAAGTGACATAGCGCAGAGACGGCGTTAACGGTCTAAATGTTTTAACTGGCATAAAAACAAAAGTTTCAGCAGCAACTTTGGAGTCGGCAGGCCATCATTCCTGTCCCGGCAGGGAATCAGTTATCGGTCTGCTAACATGCTGTCCATCTGCCCGAAACAACTAACCGTATTGTGGTACACAGCGGGGCTGTCTTCCGAGCGAAACGGAGCGGAGAAAATATCAGAAGCTACTCCTGATGCAAGCGTTTTTTTGAAGAATTTTGGAGGCTGGAATTATCCGCAAAACCCTGAAGACAGGCGGCTTTCGTCACTGTTTGCGTCGCATCTCCATCAGCGCGCCAACGCTGGACATGGTGGAAACGGCATAAGGCACCATCACGGTCAGCAGCATCTGGATGACGGCGCCCCGGGTGACGCGACCGGATACGATTGCGACACCGTGATTGATGGCAATCAGAATAATACCGACGACGACCGCATATTTGAGCGCCCGCTTGACCACCGAATATTGGAACGCCAGTTGAAGCCATTCTTTCATGCGTCGCCACGTTAAACCATCCGCCCCTTGGACTCAAGATTGCCGATATTCTGCGCCCTGGCGATTCACAACCGCGTCAGCCAGTACTTGGTCATCTGATCGCTCATAAGCATGATGAAAACAATGATGCCTGAAATAATCAAACCCACCACCAGAGAAGCCAGTAAGAGGCGCCATTGATGACGGCGCTGGTCCTCCGGCAGGCGCGGAAAAAACAGTTTGCTCAACTTCATGACACCAATCATTCGACATACCCCGGCGGCGGAGCGTTCGAGATTTGGCGGGCCACCGTCAATGCCGGAACTGGGCTTGCTTGCTGACTTTGGCCAGGCGCTTTTCCCACTCACCCTTGTGTGCCAGCGGGTCGGCGTCCGTGCCCCAAAGCTTCTTGACCATCTCGCGTTGCGGCACAAACGGGCACTTCGCTTTCGGATTCTTGAAGGCATCCTCCAGCTCGCGCAACGCCAGTTGCGCGCCGGTCATGATCGCCGGTTTTTCCGCGCGTGAGAACCGCTCGTTCAATTGGTGCGCCGCGTCGTCCAGCGCACCCCAGCGTTCCGCGTGGGTCCGACCCCACAGCGTCGGCTGTGTGTCCAGCCGCGCCAGGTTCCAGAACGCAATGCGGATTTGCCGCACCGGTTTGAATTGTTTGCCCATCATCCCGCGGAAAACATTCTCCAAAACCACGTTGATGACCGAATTCTGGAACTGCGGCGCGTGGAAGCGATGGCCGCCGCTGACTTCGCTGAAATCGGTGAACCGAATCGTCAACCCCAGCTCCCGCGCCTGTAACTGTTCGCGGCGCAACTGGCCAACCAACCGCGTCGCCTCGCTCAACGTGAACGTCAGCGCCGCCTCATAATCCAGCTCGTCGTAAGGCAAGGTCGTGTTGCTGGAAATCGTCGTCCGGTCTTTTACCTCGAGCAACAACGGCTCGTTCCAAAGACCGTTGGCAAACAGCCAGAGCTGGGTCCCCCAGATGCCGAATTTCTTTCGGAGCAACGGTGACGGCAACTTCGCCACGTGGCCAAAGGTTTCCGCGCCGAGCGCCGCCAGCGCGCGTTGCCGGTTTTTGCCGATGCCGGAAAGCTCGCGCACGGAACGGTCCTGCAAAAATTCCTTTTCGGTGCCGGGTTTGATTTCGATGAAGCCCGGCTTCGCTGCGTCCGTCGCCAGCTTGGCCAGCCGCGACGAATTCGCCAGGCCGGCGGACACCGGCAGTTTGACTTCCTGCGAAATCCGCCGGCAGATTTCCCTGACATAATTTTCCGGCGACGTATTTCGCCAGACCACCTTGTCCATCGTCGTAAAGTCGAGGAACCCCTCATCAATCGAGATCGGAACGAGGGTCGGGGAATATTCTTCGAGGATGTGGAACATCTCGGCCGAGAGCCGCCTGTATTCGTCATAGTGCGGACGGCATAATACGCCCTTCGGGCAAAGCCGCCTGGCCTCGAAGCACGCCATGCCGGTTTTGACTCCGAACGTTTTGGCCGCGTGGTTCGCCGCAATGACGATGCCATCCCCTCGCCGGCCGCCGCCGACCCAGACCGGCCGACCCTGCAGTTTCTGGTTCAAGGCAATCTCGCAACTGGCGAAGAAACTGTCGCCGTCCACGTGCAGGATGCGAATGGGCGCTTTTGCATTCACAGGCAAACTTTAATTGAACCAGGATTCTGGATATGTCAAATCCTCTCACACTGGCAGGGACAAAGGCTGTCCAAGCCGAATGTCACGCGATGGGAAAACAGTAACGATTATTTAGTTTTCGACATTTCCTTGAGAAGCTCTTGAATTTGCTGGTCTATAATTGCAGTGCCGGGGGAACCAAACCAGTGCTGTCGAATAACTCCCTGTTGATCAATTAAAAAGACCGTCGGCCAGCCTGTCACATACCATTGAGCGTTAATGGAGGCTGGATTGCGGTAATCCTCCCATATTGTCGGCCAGGCGATATTCTCATCCTTGATGATTCGGGACACCGTCTGCGGCGGATCGGAATTTATCCCGATTAAAACAAACGGCTTACCCTTCGTACGTTCAACCAACGAACGCCAATACGGATATAATTTATGGCAAGGAACACATGAGATGCTGCAAAAATAAACAAGCACTACTTGGCCTCTATAATCGCTTAACTTGACTGTTTTGCCATTTGCATCCTTGCCTTCAAAGGCTGGAGCAACCTTGCCAATAATCAAGTGGTCCATGTAAAACAGCGCATGTTGCGCTTGTTCTCCCAATCGGCACCGCGAATCTTCAAAGCTTTTGATATTAGCATAATCTTGAAGCACGGATTCGTATAATTTTTTCGCCTCGTTCGGGTTTGAGTCTTTTAGAAAATCGGCGAGTATTTTGATTGCCTGTCCTCGATATGCGCGTTTCTTGCTACTTTCCGCAATGGAACGAAAAAGTTTTTGAGCAGCAGCGTCATCTGGCAACGGCTTTGAATTAAACAATAATTCAAGGGGCTGACTATTAACGTGATCGCGGGCCAATAAACCTGCCGCCTTATCGCCGATTGGGCCGTCTCGGTCCGCATTAATCGCATAAACCAATGCTTCAGCGGCGGCATCGGAATTTGTATTCATCCCCTCAGCCAACTGAAGAAAACGCGGGGCGAATTCAATGTCTGGATTCTTAGCCTCGACAGACTCGCGTTCCACAGGGTTCTTGGCTGCGGCAATTTCATGCTGCCAAGTCCGATTGGCTTTAAGATATTCCGCCGAAAGCGCGCGTATTTGGTCAACCTCATCACCTAAAGCAAAAGCGCTGAAGAAAATAAAGACAGCGAAGCCTGCAATCAGTCTTTTGAACACAGTTGCTTACTAGAAGATTATTTGAAGAGCGTCAAATGATATTGGGCTGGGTAAGCGTCTTTTGCCAATACCAACAGTAACACAAATGGCGCGGGACAACTCCCGCGCCATTCATGTTCCAAATCGCTTCTAGGTCAAAACAATCTTGTCGCCATCTTTCAGCGTCACGATGGCTTTTTTCCAATCAGGCGCTTTGCCAGCCTGGGTGGTCCGCTGGCGGCGCGGTTTGCCATGCACATTCAGCGTATTGACCTTGGTGACCTCGACCTTGAACAATTCCTGCACGGCCAGGCGGATTTCCGTCTTGTTCGCGCGGCGGTCGGCGACGACGGTGTATTGATTGTACTTTTCGCCCTGACGCGTGCCCTTTTCGGTCAGACGGACGGTCTTGATGACTTCAAAAGCGTTCATGGTTTGTTAATTACTCTTTCGTCAATCGGGCTTCAACCTTCTCAAACGCGCTCTTCGTGAAGAGCAATTTGTCCGGCCGCAACACATCGTACGTGTTCAACGAATCGCTCGTGGTCAACGCCACGGCCGGCAGGTTGCGCGAAGCCAGGGTCAGATTCTTGTCGGAGGCGGTTGAAACGATCAACGTGGTGCCTTTCAATTCCAGGGCCGCAATCACCCCCACAAATTCCTTGGTTTTCGGCGACGCCAGCTTCAGATCGTCCACCACCACCACATCGCCGGCCTTGAGCCGTTCGCTCAACGCCTTGCGCAACGCGAGCGCGCGGGTTTTTCTGGAAATTTTTTTTGCAAAATCACGGGGTCTCGGCCCGAACACCACGCCACCGCCGACCCACAATGGCGATTGGAACGAACCGGCGCGGGCGCGACCGGTGCCCTTCTGCCGCCACGGCTTTTTGTTCGTACCGGTGACTTCACCCACATTTTTGGTGTTGGCGGTGCCGCTGCGCTGCGCGGCCTGATAGGCGACGACCGCATCATGGACGGCCTGCGTGCCCTTTCCGTCTTCCACCAGCGGGAACTTCACCTGAAGTTCTCCCTGATTTTTCCCTGCGATATTCTTAATGGCGATTTTCATTTTATCTCCGGTAGGGCGCGCCACTCCGTGCGCGCCGCAAATTGTACTCCGGCAAACGACGGGCAGAGGACTGCCCACCCTGCCATTTAATTATTTTTTCGCCTCCGCCGGTTTGGCCTCCGGTTTCTTCTCGGCGGCGCCTTTCTTCTTCATGGGCGCGAGGCTCACCGGCGGTTTCCAGCCCTTGGGCCGTTTCTTCGATTCGCGGATGACGATGTAATCGCCTTCCGCCCCGGGAATGGCGCCTTTGATGAGCAAAAGGTTTTCAGCTTCACGCACCTGGACGACTTCGAGGTTCTGGGTCGTGCGTTTGACCTGTCCCATGTGACCGGGCATGCCAAAACCCCGCAAGACCGTGCCCGGAAACAAACGCTGACCGATTGCCCCCACGCGGCGGTGCCAGCCCTTATGGCCATGCGTCGAAGGACCACCGCCGAAACCGTGGCGCTTCATAACACCTTCAAAGCCGCGGCCCTTGGTAACGCCTATGGCATCCACAAAATCACCGACCGCGAACAGTGCTGGACCGACCACGTCGCCGGGTTTCACTTCCTTGGAAAAATTGCGGAACTCCTTGATGCGCTTCACTGCCACGCCGTTCTGTTTTTTGATATGGCCGAGCAACGGTTTTGTCACGCGCTGCTCCTTCTGATCATCGAAGCCGAGTTGAACGGCGTTGTAACCGTCCTTGCCCGCCTGGGTCTTGACCTGCAAGACGCGATTGGGGCCGGCGAGCACAACCGTTACCGGAATCAGCACTCCGCTGGCGTTGTAAACGCGCGTGCTGCCGAGTTTTTTTCCTAAAAGTCCGAGTGGCATGGTCGTTCTCCTTAAATCTTGATGGTGATGTCCACGCCCGCCGGGAGATTTAGCTTTTTCAATTCATCCACGGTCTTGGCCGTTGGGTCGAGAATGTCAATCAGCCGTTTGTGCGTGCGTTGCTCGAAAGTCTCCTGCGACTTCTTGTCCGCGTGCGGCGAGCGTTGGACGGTGAAGCGCTCGATGCGGGTCGGGAGCGGGATGGGTCCGGCGACGCGCGCGCCGGTGCGTTTGACCGTGTCGGCAATTTCGCGCGCCGACTGGTCTATGACCCGATGGTCATAGGCCTTAAGTCGAATTCGAATGCGTTGGGCAGCCATACAAAGAACAATTGTCTGTTAATGGTTTCAATAGTTTGCCGCTTCAATTCTTTGAGAGCGGACGCAAAATCTATCAATAAAAGGCCTTCGCGCAAGACATTTTTTGAAGAATTTTGGGTTGTTTCAAATCCGGCGCGGGCGGAAACTCAGGCTGCTGGCCAATGCATGGCGATAAGCGTAAATTCCAGCCAGGAGCAAAACAGAGATTCTGGCGGAATTGCCTAAACTGGGCGCCAAACAGCCGGGACGATGGCCCCGAGCAGAGCAGGTGCGACACACCACGCAGCTACGGCTGATGAAAAGATCGAGAACGTGGTGAAGCAGAGGCAAGCCGCAACGGTGCTGGTTTTGGTTTATTGATTACTTCGCCGCAAAGAGGCACAAAATGCGCAAAATACCCTTCTTTGTGCCTTCTGTGCTTTTTGCGGCTACTCGGTTTGGAGTGGTGACAGTCCGTGCAGTTCAAAATCGTAGCAGCCGACGTGGGTCGGCTCCATTCACAAGTTAGAGCGAACTGACGTTCGCCGCTGCAGCTCGCGAGTACGCACGCCCCACCCAACTGGCCACCTACGTCCTGGCCGCCGGTTTCTTGGCGGCCTGGTCCAGAATCGTGTTGAGCACGCTCTGCGGCACCTGTTCGAATGTCAATGGCTCCATCGAATACGACGCGCGGCCTTTCGAAAGCGACCGGATGGCCGTCGCGTAACCGAACATTTCTGCCAGCGGCACGTGCGCGTTCAAAATGGTCTGGCCCTGTTTGGCCTCGATGCCGGTGATGATGCCGCGCCGACGGTTGATGTCTCCGAGCAAATCACCCTGGTATTCATCGGGCGTCGTCACTTCCACCTTCATGACCGGCTCCAGCAAAATCGGTGCGGCCTTCTTGAAGGCATCTTTGAGCGCGAAAATACCGGCCATCTTGAACGCCAGTTCATTCGAGTCCACTTCGTGGAACGTGCCGTCCACAACCTGCGCCTTGAGGTCAATGACCTGGTAACCGGCATACACGCCGCCCTTGATGGCTTCTTCGATGCCGTCGATAACCGCCGGGATGTATTCCTTGGGAATGGCGCCGCCGACAATTTTGTTCTCGATCTCAATCCCCTTACCCCGTTCATTCGGCTGAATCTGAATGCACGCGTGGCCGTATTGGCCGCGACCGCCGGACTGGCGGATGAACTTGCCTTCACCGTCGGCTGCTTTGGTGATGGTCTCGCGATAAGCAATCTGTGGCGCGCCCGTGTTGGCGTCCACCTTGAACTCGCGTTTGAGGCGGTCAATGATGATTTCCAGGTGCAACTCACCCATGCCGGCGATAATGAGTTGGCCGGTTTCTTCGTTGGTAAAACAACGGAACGTCGGGTCTTCCTCGGCCAGCCGTTGCAGGCCCTCGGACATTTTGTCGCGGTCGGCCTTTGTCTTCGGCTCGACAGCCATGCTGATGACCGGTTCGGGGAACGTCGGCGGTTCAAGCGTCACGTCAAAATCCTCATCGCACAACGTGTCGCCGGTGGTGATGTTGCGCAACCCGACCAGCGCGGCAATGTCACCGGCGAAAACCTGGTGGATGTCCTTGCGTTCGCTGCCCTGGATGATCATGAGGCGGCTGATGCGCTCGCGTTTGCGCGTGCGCGGATTGTAAATCATGTCGCCCTTTTCGAGCTGGCCGGAATACACCCGAAAGAATACCAGCTTGCCCGCGTAGGGATCGGTCCACAACTTGAACGCCAGCGAGCAGAACTTGCTGTTGTCGTCGGAAGGCACCTCGACTTTCTGGTCGGCTTGACCCGGGACTTCGCCGGTGGCCGCCGGCACATCGAGCGGACTGGGCAGATAATCCACCACGGCGTCAATCAAGGTTTGCACGCCCTTCTTCTTGAACGCCGAGCCGCACAGCACGGGCACCAGTTCAATTTTACAGGTCAACCGGCGGATGGCCGCTTTGAGTTCCGGTGGCGTAATCGGCTTTTCGTGGAGCACCAGGTCGGCAATCGCATCGTCCTTGTTGGAAACCGCGTCAATCAATTCAGCCAGCGCCGCCGCGGCGCGTTCCTTGTGCTCGGCGGGGATGTCCTTCGCTTCAAAATTCAAGCCCTCGTTGGTAACGTCGCCGGGTCCCCAGACAATCGCCTTCTGGTTCACCACGTCAATCACGCCGGCAAACTTGTCCTCGGCGCCGATGGGCAGGAAAATCGGGTACGCATACGCCTTGAGCTTGGTGCGCATGTCGTTCAGCGCGTTTTCAAAATTTGCGCCCGTGCGGTCCATCTTGTTGACGAACGCGATGCGCGGCACCTTGTACTTGGTGGCCTGACGCCAGACAGTCTCCGATTGCGGCTGCACGCCGGCCACGCCGCAAAACACCGCCACCGCGCCGTCGAGAACACGCATGGAACGCTCGACTTCCGCCGTAAAATCCACGTGGCCGGGCGTGTCGATGATGTTGATGCGGTGCGGAATGTCTTTGAACGCCTTGTAAAGCGACTCTTCGCCGTGCTTGTTTTGCTTTTGCGTCCAGTAACAGGTGACCGCGGCGGATGTGATGGTGATGCCGCGCTCGCGCTCCTGTTCCATCCAGTCGGTCACCGTGTTGCCGTCGTCCACGTCGCCGATCTTGTGAATGAGGCCGGTGTAAAACAGGATGCGCTCGGTCGTGGTCGTCTTGCCCGCGTCAATGTGCGCCGCAATACCAATGTTGCGCGTGCGCTCCAACGTGTACTCGCGTTTGGGCGAATTGGCCGATTTCGTTTTTTCAGCAACTGCTTCCATCGTTAAATCCAATAATAAAAATGCCCCCGGGGCTTGGCAGCCTTTGGGGCATTGGTCAATTATATCCTACCAGCGGAAATGTGCAAACGCCTTGTTGGCCTGGGCCATTTTGTGCACTTCGTCACGCTTGCGAATCGCGTTCCCCTGCCCTTGATAAGCCTCCAGAATCTCCGCCGCCAGCGCCTCGCGCATGGGCGTGCCCTTGCGGGCGTCGGCAAAATCCACAATCCACCGCAATGCCAGCGCGGCCTGCCGGTCCGCCGGCACTTCCAGCGGCACTTGGTAAGTGGCGCCGCCGACGCGGCGCGCCTTGGTCTCGATGCGCGGCTTGGCGTTGTCCACCGCGCGCTGTAGAATTTCCACCGGATTGCTGGCCGGATTTTTTTCCGAGATGTTTTCAAACGCCTTGTAAACAATCCGCTGCGCGGTGCTCTTCTTGCCGCAGATCATCACGGTGTTGACCAGCCGCGAAACCAAAGCGCTCTGGAATTTTCCATCTTTGGGCACCGGCCGTTTGCTTGCTTGTCGTCTGCGGGACATGGGTGTGGTTGAATGAGTTGAATAAGTTGAATCGTCAAAATCTTCAGGCGGCCGCGGGGGCTGCCGGAGCGGCGGCGGCGACCGGTTTGGCGCCGGGTTTGGGGCGTTTCACGCCGTACTTCGAGCGGCTGACCCGGCGTTTCTCCACGCCGGCGGCGTCCAGCGTGCCACGCACGATGTGATAGCGCACGCCCGGCAAGTCCTTCACACGCCCGCCGCGCACGAGCACAATCGAGTGCTCCTGCAAATTATGTCCTTCGTCCGGAATGTAGGCGATGACCTCGTAGCCGTTGGTCAGGCGGACCTTGGCCACTTTGCGCATGGCCGAGTTCGGCTTCTTGGGCGTGCGCGTCATCACCTGGATGCAGACACCGCGACGGAACGGCGACCGGTCCAAAGCTGGTGACTTGGACTTGTACTTTACCTTACGGCGGCCCTTGCGGACCAATTGATTGATTGTCGGCATTTTGCGCTAAAATCGCTGTAAATATCACCGGCTTTTGATGCCGGAGAAACGGAATGCGGAATATAACAAATCCAACAGCCGTGGCAAGCGCTATTTTAGGGGTTTTGACCAGCAATCAGGTTGCTTTAGAACTGATGGGAAACGGCCGGACCGCAGGTCACGCGCATGACCGCAAATCGAAGGGAAAAGGCGTCCGACTGGCGTCGGACGCCCTGCGTTGATTGATTGTCACCGCGTTCAGGCCAGCAAGGGATTATCCGAAGCCGCAACGGCGGCCGCCGGTTCTTCCGGTTCGGGTTCGTCGTTGATTTCCACCAGCGGCTTGATGTGCACCTTGCGATGATGATCAAAGCCCGTGCCCGCCGGGATAATATGGCCCATGATGACGTTTTCCTTGAACCCGCGCAGGCTGTCGATTTTCGACCGCGTGGCCGCTTCGGTCAACACCCGGGTCGTGTCCTGGAAGGACGCGGCGCTCAGGAAGCTGTCGGTTTCGAGCGACGCCTTGGTGATGCCGAGCAGAACGGGCGTGGCTTCCGCCGGCTTGCCGCCCATCTTCTCCACCCGCTCGTTCTCTTCTTCAAAGTCGAGCTTGTCAATCTGTTCGCCCCACAGGAACGCCGTGTCACCGGGTTCAGTGATGCGCACCTTGCGGAGCATCTGGCGCACGATGATTTCGATGTGCTTGTCGTTGATGGTGACGCCCTGGAGGCGGTAAACCTCCTGCACTTCGCTGACGAGGTGTTCCTGCAATTCCTGCGGGCCGCACACCTCGAGGATTTCGTGCGGATCAATCGGGCCTTCCGTCAATTGCTGGCCTTTCTTGACCATATCACCCTTGAAGACAATAACGTGCTTGCCAATGGGGATGAGGTGTTCCTCCTCCGCCTGTGTTTGCGGGTCTTTGATGACGATGCAGCGTTTGCCACGCACGCTGGCGCCAAAATCAACAATGCCGTCAATTTTGGAGATTTCCGACGCATCCTTCGACCGTCGGGCCTCGAACAATTCAGCCACGCGCGGCAGACCGCCGGTGATGTCCTTGGTCTTGGCCATCTTGCGCGGCGTCTTGGCCAACAACGTGCCGGGGAAGATGTCGTCCCGCTCCTTCACCACGATGTGCGCGCCGGAAGGAATTGGATAATTTGCCGCCACTTCACCGTCAGCGCCGGTGATGATGATTTGCGGGTGCAAATCCTCTTTGTGCTCGATGACGACCATGGCTTCCTGGCCCGTGGTCTCATCCATCTCCTGTTTCATCGTCACCCCTTCGATGATGTCGTGAAACTTCACCTTGCCGGCTTTTTCGGACAGAATGGGCACATTGTACGGGTCCCATTGCACAAAGGTTTCGCCCTTCTTGACCTGGCTGCCGTCCGGCACGGAAATGACCGAGCCGACGACGATGGTGTGGTTTTCCAGCTCGCGGCCGTCGCCGGCGAGAATGGAGACTGAGCCGTTTTTGTTCAGAACGATGTTGTTGCCGTCTTCGAGCCGCACGAGGCGCAGTTCATTGTAACGGACCGTGCCGTCGTATTTCGCCTTGATTTGCGGAATCTTGAACACGCCGGCCGCGGTGCCGCCGATGTGGAACGTCCGCATCGTCAACTGGGTGCCCGGCTCGCCGATGGATTGCGCGGCGATGATACCGACGGCTTCGCCCAGCTTCACCAGGCCGCCGGTCGCAAGATTGCGGCCATAGCAATTGACGCAAACGCCATGCTTGCTTTCGCAGGTGAGCACCGAGCGGATGCGCAGGCGCTCAATGCCCGCTGTCTCGATCCGCCTGGCCTTTTCTTCGTCGATCTCCTCGTTGGCACGGATGAGGAATTCCTTTGGATTGGTCGGATTCACCGTGTCGTCGCACGCGAACCGGCCCACCAGGCGATCACTGAGTTTGACCACTTCGTCTTCGCCTTCGTACACCGCCGAAACCCAGATGCCGTTCGACGTGCCGCAATCCGCCTCCTGGATGATGACGTCCTGGGCCACGTCCACCAGTTTGCGTGTCATGTAACCGGAGTCGGCGGTCTTGAGCGCCGTGTCGGCCAGCCCCTTCCGGGCGCCGTGTGTGGAGATGAAATATTCCAGCACCGAAAGGCCCTCGCGGAAATTCGCCAGAATGGGTTTCTCGATGATGTCGCCACTGGGTTTGGCCATGAGGCCGCGCAAACCGGCGAGCTGGCGCACCTGTTGCTTGTTGCCGCGGGCGCCGGAATCCACCATCAGGTAAACCGGGTTGAATTCCTTCTTGCCCTGGTTGGCTTCCAGCGTGCGGAACATGACACTGGCAATCTGGTCGGTGCAATGCGTCCAGATGTCCACAATCTTATTGTAGCGTTCGCCCGGCGTGATGACGCCCTTGCGGTACTGTTTCTCGACTTCCCGGATCTGCTTCTGGGCGGCGTCAATCTGCTCGTCGCGTTCCTTGGGCACGATCATGTCGTCAATTCCGATGGATACGCCGGACTTGGTGGCCTCGCGGAAGCCCAGCTCCTTGAGTTTGTCGAGCATGGTCACGGTCTTTTCGTGGCCGGCAAACTTGTAGCATTTCCAGATGAGATCGCCCAGCTGGCTCTTGCCGGCGGCCTTGTTGTAAAAACCGAGTTCCGGCGGCCAGATTTCGCTGAAGAGCACGCGGCCGACGGTGGTTTCGATGAGTTTTTTGTTCGCGTCGCCGAAAACCGTCTGGCGGCCCAGATCGGGATTGGCCACGCGAACGCGGTCGTGGGTCTTCAACGCGCCATCGCTGTAGGCAAACAACACCTCTTCCTTCGAGCCGAACAGCGGGAGCTTGTTCGGGTCGGACGGCATGGGCACGCGCGGTTCGGCGGTCAGATAATAACAGCCGAGCGTGATATCCTGTGTTGGCGTGATAATGGGCTTGCCGGATGACGGCGAGAAAATATTGTTCGTTGCCATCATCAACAGGCGCGCCTCCATCTGCGCCTCGACCGACAACGGCACGTGCACGGCCATCTGGTCGCCGTCAAAGTCCGCGTTGTACGCCGTGCACACCAGCGGATGAATGCGGATGGCTTCGCCTTCGATGAGTTGCGGCTCGAAGGCCTGCACGGACAGCCGGTGCAGCGTCGGCGCGCGGTTGAGCAGCACCGGATGGCCCTTTGTCACTTCCTCCAGCACATCCCAAACTTCCTTGGTCTGGCGTTCGATCATCTTCTTGGCCGAACGCACCGTATGGACATAGCCGAGTTCCTTCAAACGACGGATGATGAATGGCTCAAACAACACGAGCGCCATCTTTTTCGGCAGACCGCACTGGTTCAGTTTGAGCTCGGGGCCGATGACGATGACCGAGCGGCCGGAATAATCCACGCGTTTGCCGAGCAGATTCTGGCGGAACCGGCCGCCCTTGCCCTTGAGCATATCGCTCAGCGATTTGAGGGAACGATTGCCCGCGCCGGTGACGGGGCGGCCATGGCGGCCGTTGTCGAACAGCGCGTCCACCGCCTCCTGCAACATGCGCTTTTCATTGCGGATGATGACCTCGGGCGTTTTGAGCTGGAGCAGCGTCTTGAGCCGGTTGTTTCGGTTGATGACGCGGCGATACAAGTCGTTCAGATCGGACGTGGCAAACCGGCCGCCTTCGAGCGGCACCAGCGGGCGTAAATCCGGCGGAATTACCGGCAATACCGTCAGAATCATCCATTCCGGGCGGCTCTTGGAGATTTGCAGGCCCTGGAGCAGTTTGATCCGCTTCGCGAGCTTCTTGCGGATCTGCTTGCTCTTGGTTTCGGTCATGGCCTGCTGCAAATGGTCCACGCCCTTGGCCAAATCCACCTTGGCCAGCGCGTCGCGCACGGCTTCGGCGCCCATTTTGGCCTGAAACGCGTCGGCGCCGTAGGTTTCGCGCGCTTCGCGGTATTCATGTTCATTGAGCAATTGGTTTTGTTTCAACGCCGTGTTGCCGGGATCTATCACGAGGTAATCCTCGTAATAAATCACGCGCTCCAGATTGCGCGCCGTCATGTCGAGCACCAGGCCGATGCGGGACGGCATGCATTTGAAAAACCAGATATGGCAGACCGGCACGGCCAGCTCGATATGCCCCATGCGTTCGCGCCGGACGCGGGCGAGCGTCACCTCCACGCCGCACCGGTCGCAGACGATGCCCCGGTGCTTGATGCGCTTGTATTTGCCGCACGAGCATTCCCAGTCCTTGACCGGGCCAAAAATGCGTTCGCAGAACAAGCCGCCTTTTTCCGGCTTGAACGTGCGGTAATTGATGGTCTCGGGGTTCTTGACCTCGCCTTTGGACCAGGAACGGATGGCTTCCGGCGACGCGACGGAAATCGCGACGTAATCCACCTGGTTCACCTTGTCCAGCCCGAGCAATTCGCGGGCGCTTTCTTTGGTGCTGATCATACAAAAAATAGTGTTTAGACTGTTGTCAATGCCGCAGCCGCCTGGCCATTGCCTTCGGCGGCATGTTCAATCGGATTGGTATAACCAACCTTCACGTCGAGGCCGAGCGATTGCATTTCCTTGACGAGCACGTTGAAGGATTCGGGGATGCCCGCCTCCAGCGAGTTGTCGCCCTTGACGATGCTCTCGTAAATGCGCGTACGCCCCTGCACGTCGTCGGACTTGACGGTGAGCAGTTCCTGCAACGTGTAGGCGGCGCCGTAGGCTTCCATCGCCCACACTTCCATCTCGCCGAAACGCTGGCCGCCGTACTGCGCCTTGCCGCCCAGCGGCTGCTGGGTGACGAGCGAATACGGCCCGACCGCGCGGGCGTGAATCTTGTCGGCCACCAGATGGCCCAGCTTCATCATGTAAATGTAGCCGACCACGATTTCCTGGTCGAACGGCTCGCCAGTGCGCCCGTCAATCAGATGCGTCTTGCCGTGCTCCGGCAACTTTGCGTCCTTGAGATAGCCGCGCACTTCCTTTTCCTTGATGCCATCGAAGACCGGCGTTGCAAACTTCATCCCCAGAATCCTCGCCGCCCAGCCGAGGTGCGTTTCCAGCACCTGACCGACGTTCATGCGTGAGGGCACGCCCAGGGGATTCAACACGATGTCCACCGGCGTTCCGTCCGCCAGGAACGGCATGTCCTCCTCCTTCACGATGCGCGCGACCACGCCCTTGTTCCCGTGGCGGCCCGCCATCTTGTCGCCGACGGACAGCTTGCGCTTCGAGGCGATGTAAACCTTCACCGATTTGACGATGCCGGCCTCCACGCCCTCGCCCGCCTCGGCGCGTTCCATTTCCTCGTCGTACTGCATCTGCAAATCGTCGAACTTCTTTTTGAACTGCCCGATGATTTCGTTGATCTTGTTGCGGATGGGCGACGGATCAATTTCGATCCGGTCATAGACCGTCGCGAGCTTGCGCAACAGCGTCTTGGTAATCTTGCGGTTGGCCGGGATGATGATTTCACCGGTCTCGCTGTTCACCACGTCGAGCGGGATTTTTTCACCGAGCAGAATATTGCTCAGCGCTTCTGTCAACTGGTCGCGCAGTTCCTCGGTCTTCTTCTTGTGATCGTCCTCGATCTGCTTCGCGTGGCGGCGTTCGTCGCTGGAACTGGCCGCCTTGACGCGATCGCTGTCTTTTTTGGACGAAACCTTGACATCCATGACAATGCCATAGGTGCCGGACGGGACCTTGAGCGACGTGTCCTTCACGTCGGCGGCCTTCTCACCGAAGATGGCGCGCAACAGGCGCTCTTCCGGCGCGAGTTCCGTTTCGGATTTCGGCGTGATCTTGCCGACGAGAATGTCGCCGGGCTTCACCTCCGCGCCGACGCGGATGACGCCGTCGGTGCCGAGATTTTTCAAGGCCTCGTCGCCGAGGTTGGGAATGTCGCGCGTGATTTCCTCGGGCCCGAGCTTGGTGTCGCGCGCGCTGACTTCAAACTCGTCAATGTGAATGCTCGTGAAGATGTCCTCCTTTACGATCCGTTCACTGATGAGAATGGCGTCCTCGAAGTTATAACCGTTCCACGGCATGAACGCGACCAGCACATTGCGCCCCAGCGCCAGCTCGCCGTCGTGCGTGCACGGGCCGTCGGCGATCACCTGGCCCTTTTTCACATGCTCGCCCTTGTGCACCAGGATTTTCTGATTGATGCACGTGGCGGCGTTGGACCGCATGAACTTGCGCACGGGATAAACCCAGACGCCGTGTTCGGGGTCGTGCTTAATCTTCTTTTTGCCTTCCGGCAATTTGCCGTCGTCGGTGATGATGATCTGGCTGCCGTTGACGGATGCGACCTTGCCGCTTTCCTCGGCCACCACCACGGCCCGCGAATCGCGGGCGACGCGGTCTTCGAGGCCGGTCGCAACCAGCGGCGCCTCGGTCACGAGCAGCGGCACGGCCTGGCGTTGCATGTTCGACCCCATCAACGCGCGGTTCGCGTCGTCGTGTTCCAGGAAGGGGATTAACGAGGCGGCGACCGAAACCAGTTGTTTGGGCGACACGTCCATGCAATTCACCCGCGCGGGCTCGACGTCCACGAAATCACCATTCCGGGCGCGGCAGACGACGCGATCGGTCTGGAAGTGGCCCTTGTCGTCAATCAAGGTGTTCGCCTGCGCCACAATGTATTGTTCTTCACGGTCGGCGGTCAGGTATTCGATCTTCTCGGTCACCTTGCCGTTTTCCACTTTGCGATAAGGTGTTTCCAAAAAGCCGAATTCGTTGATGCGCGCAAACGTTGCCAGCGACGCAATCAAACCGATGTTTGGGCCTTCCGGCGTTTCGATCGGACAAATACGGCCGTAATGCGACGGGTGCACGTCGCGGACCTCGAAACCCGCGCGGTCGCGGCTCAAACCGCCCGGCCCCAGCGCGCTGAGCCGGCGCTTGTGGGTCAGTTCCGCCAACGGATTGATTTGATCCATGAATTGGCTTAATTGCGAGCGGCCAAAGAAATCGCGAATGACCGCCGAAAGCGCCTTGGGATTGATAAGCTTCTGGGGCGTCATCGCCTCGACGCTTTGGTCGAACAGCGTCATGCGTTCCTTGACCAGGCGTTCGGTGCGAGCCAGGCCGACGCGGCACTGGTTGGCCAGCAATTCGCCGACGGTGCGGATGCGGCGGCTGCCGAGGTGGTCAATATCATCCAGCGAACCCTCCCCCTTCTTGAGCCGAAGCAGGTACTTCGTCGCGGCAATCAAATCGTCCTTCGTCAGAATGCGCGACTCTTCCTTGTCCTTCAACCCGAGTTTCTGGTTGATTTTGTAGCGGCCGACGCGGCCCAAATCATAGCGTTTCGGGTCAAAGAACAGGCGTTTGAGCAACGCGCGGGCATTGGCCGCGGTCGGCGGATCCCCCGGACGCAGGCGCCGGTAGATATCCTTGAGGGCTTCCTCCTCATTCTTGGCCGGGTCCTTCTTGAGACATTTGATCATGACGCCCTCGTCCAGGGAGGTGTCAACCACCTTGATTTTGTGGGCGCCCAGTTCGGCGATCTGTTTGACGATGGCCTTTGACAATGGTTCGAAGGCCCGGGCCACGACGAGGCCTTTTTCTTCATCCACGGCGTCCTGAATCAAAACATGGTTCGACAAATCCTCGAGCTTCTCGGCCTCTTTGACCGTGAGCTCCTCGATTTCATAGAACAGCTTGATGATTTCCTCATCTGTGCCGCGGGTTTTCTCGCCATTATCCTTGCCCTTGCCGACGCCGCCTTCGACGTCCAGAAAACTCAGCGCCCGGAAGAACGTGGTGGTCAAAAATTTCCGCCGGCGTTTCTTCCGGTCGAGATAGACGTAAAGCAGGTCGCTGGTGTCAAATTGCGCCTCGTACCATGAACCCCGGTCGGGGATGACCCGGAAACTGTGCAGGATTTTGCCGTTCGGATGTTGTGCGGCTTCAAAGGCAATGCCCGGTGAACGGTGCAGCTGGCTGACGACCACGCGTTCCGCGCCGTTGATGACAAACGTGCCCTGCGGGGTCATCAGGGGCAACTCGCCCATGAACACCTTTTCCTCCTTGGCGCTCTTGCCTTCCTCCTTGAGGAGGAAGGTGACGTAAAGCGGCGCGCCGTAGGTCAAACCTTCGCGCAGACATTCCAGCCAGTCCACCTTGGGTTCGCCGATTTCATAGGAATCGTAATCGAGCGAGCACTTGCCGTCGTAGCTTTCGATGGGGAAGACCTCGCGGAAGACGGCTTCGAGGCCCGCGTGTTTCTGGCGGCGTTTGGGCGGCGCGTCCGCCTGCAGAAATTCCTTGTAGGAATTGGTCTGCAATTCAATCATGTTGGGCGGCACGACAATTTCCTTGATCTTGCCGAAATTGACTCGTTCTGTGGTTCGCGATGGCATTTTCTCTTCTTTCTCGTCCTCGTTCTCAACCCTCGTCCTGGATTACGAGGACGATGACGAGGACGAACTTGTTTTTTTATTCAACGACACAAGGCAGGCGCGCCGCGTTCAACCCCGACTTTCCGCTGTCGGGATCAACGCCCTGCCCAACCGAACTGCTGTTGGCTCCTGTTCGTAATCCTTTAAATCCTTTTCCGCGAATTCGCGGGAAGGGGCGGCGCCCGCCGGGGGGCCGCCGCCCAATATAATTCAACTTTACTTGACTTCCACTTTGGCACCCGCGTCTTCCAGTTTCTTTTTGGCGGCGTCTGAATCCGCCTTGTTGGCGCCTTCGAGCACCGGTTTGGGCGCGCCTTCCACCAGCGCCTTGGCTTCCGCCAGGCCCAGGCCCGCTTTCACTTCGCGCACCGCCTTGATGACGGCAATCTTCTTGTCCGCCGGCACCGACGCGAGAATCACGTCAAAGGTGTCCTTGGCCGCAGCCGCGGGCGCGGCGGCGCCACCGGCAGCAGCGCCGGCTGCCGCAATCGCGACGGGCGCGGCGGCAGTGACGCCCCATTTTTCTTCCAGTTTCTTTACCAAATCGGCGGCTTCAATCACCGTCAACTTGCTTAATTCCTCCACGAGGTTTCCTATATCAGGCATTTTCCTAACTTCTACCTTTCTTTCGTCTCGTCGTTACCGCAGTCCGCTTTCTCCCGCCCGGCGGGATCCGGCGCGACACGCCACGGCACTTTTAAGTTCGTTTTGAACCGACGATTTACGTTGTTGTTTGTTGTTTATCCCCTCCGCCGGTCCGGGCGAACGGGAAATGGTTTTCAGCTTTTCTCGGCCTTCGCTTTGATGACGCGCGCGAGCTGGGTCGCGGGCGTGTTGATCAAGGTCACCAACTTGGTTGCCGGCGCGTTCAGCAAACCGAGCAACGTGGCGCGCAAAACGTCCAGGCTCGGCAAATCAGCCAGCGCCTTGATGGCCGCCTCCTCGAGCCGTTGATTGTTCAAATAGCCGAATTTGAACTTCGGTCTGTCAAATTCCGCGCTGAAATTCTTGAGCGCCTTGGCGGCGGCGGAAATGTCCTTCTGGCCGGTCACCACGGCGATCTGCCCGGCCAGCGCACCGTTCAACTCCCCGACCCCGGCCTCTTTGGCCGCGATCTGGAAAAGGGAATTCTTGACCACGTGAAATTCCGCCCCCGCCTGCGCCAGGCGTTTTCGCAACTCGGTCAGATGGGTGACCTTCAGTCCCCGGTAATCCACCACGATAAAGAACGGCGAGCCGTTCAGCCGCTTCACGTATTCCTTCGTCAAAATTTGTTTTTCAGCACGCATGATTCAAATCCTTGTTAATTGTTGGAAAATTCGCGCACGTCCACCCGCACCGGCGGGCTCATCGTCGCCGAAATCGTGCAGGAATGGATATAAACGCCTTTGATGCTGTGCGGGCGCGCCTTCGCCACGGCTTCAATGACCGCACGGGCGTTTTCCTCAATCTGGTTCGCCGCAAACGACAGCTTGCCGACCGGCACGTGCACATTGCCCGCCTTGTCAATTTTGAACTCGACGCGGCCCGCTTTGACTTCCTTCACGGCCTTGGCGGTGTCCTCCGTCACCGTGCCGGTTTTCGGATTCGGCATCAGGCCGCGCGGTCCCAGCACCTTGCCGAGTTTGCGGACTTCCACCATCGCCTCCGGCGTGGCAATCGCCACGTCAAAATCCGCCCAGCCTTCGTTGCACTTTTTGATCATGTCGTCGAAACCCACGTACTCCGCGCCCGCGGCTTTGGCCGCATCGGCGGACGCACCGCTCTTGGCGAAAACGAGTACGCGGACCGTTTTCCCGCTGCCATGCGGCAGCGGCACGGTGCCGCGGACCATCTGGTCGGATTGTTTGGGATCCACCCCAAGGCGGAACGCGAGATCAATGGTCTCGTTAAATTTGGCTTTGGGGAATTTGGTCAGCACGCCGACCGCCTCCTTGAGCGGATAGGCTTTCTTCCCCCCCACAACTTCGAGCGCTTTCTGGTAACGTTTACTTGGCATTTACTTTGGTGCGGTGCAAGCGAGTGGTTGACTCTCCCGCGTTGTTATTTTTTGGAATCAAGATTATGATTAAGATTAAGAAACCCGAGACACGAGTTCTTGCGCTTAATCTTCATCTTGATCACTTCGTCAAATCAATCCACGACTTCAATCCCCATGCTGCGTGCCGTGCCGGCAACAACCCGGAACGCCGCCTCGGGCGATGTCGCGTTCAAATCCTTTTGTTTCATCTTCACGATGTCCAAAACCTGCTTGCGGGTCACCTTCCCGACCTTTTCCTTGTTCGGTTCCTTGGAGCCGGCGGTGATGCCCGCGGCCTTTTTCAACAACACGGATGCCGGCGGCGATTTGGTGATGAACGTGAACGACTTGTCCTGATAAACCGTGATGACGACGGGAATGACCAGCCCCGCGTCGGCCTTCGTCGCCGCATTAAATTCCTTGCAGAAACCCATGATATTGACGCCATGCTGGCCGAGCGCCGGGCCGACCGGCGGCGCGGGATTCGCCTGTCCCGCCGGGATCTGCAACTTAATCAGTCCTGTAATTTTTTTTGCCATATTTTTTAACCACGGATCAACACGGATGGACACAGATTTGCACGATGCATTTCCGCTCCATTTCTTATCCGTGTTTATCCATGTTCATCTGTGGTTGAAATGTTTATGCTTTTTCCACCTGCCAATATTCCAATTCCACGGGCGTGTTGCGCCCGAAAATGTTCACGGTCACTTTCAACTTGCCGCGTTCGGGATCGATCTCCTCGATCACTCCGCTGAAATTCAGGAACGGCCCGTTATTGATCTTGATTGTCTCGCCAACTTCAAAATTGACCTTGGGCTTCTCCGTTTCCTCGGACGCGGAAATCTGCGCCTTGATTTGCTCCACCTCCCCCGCCGGGGTCGGCGTCGGCGGTTCACCGCCGACAAACCCGATCACGCCCTGCGTTTCCTTGATGAAATACCACGGTTTTTCGATGATGCGGTTGTTTTCATCCAGCAACACCATGTCTACAAACACGTAGCCCGGCCACAGCTTGCGGCTCGACACAGTCTTCTTCTGATTACGCACTTCGACAACCTTTTCCATCGGGACCATGACTTCTTTGATGAAGTCCTGCATCTCGTCGGTTTTGACGCGTTTCTCGATGCTTTCCTTGACCTTCTGTTCCTGGCCCGAAAGCGTATGTATGACAAACCACTGGCTGCGCATGGTGCTTAGAGTTGAAACAAAATTGCAAAAAAGACCTTGTCCACGAGGTAGACAAACCCGCCGAGCAAAGCGATGGAAATGGTAATGACCGCAGTCGAGCCTTTCAGCTCATCCCAGGTCGGCCACGAGCATTTCTTCAATTCCTCGCGGGTTTCCAGCACATAGGCCGACAGGCGCTTGATTTGTCCCTGCCACCATAAATAGGCAAAGATCGCGCCGATCACCGCCGCCCAGACCAAAATTTCAGTCCAACTGCTCACAAATCACTTTCTTACCTAATCTGCTTTAACCGGCCTGCCAGTCGCAGCTCGAGCCCCATTCCTCAAGCGCCATCCCGGTCCGCCTTCGCCACCGCTACGGCGTGACAGTCCCGAAAACCTTCGGGGCTGGCGGAGAGGGAGGGATTCGAACCCCCGTTGGGCTTGCGCCCAAAGCGGTTTTCAAGACCGCCGCGATAGACCACTCTGCCACCTCTCCACGAGTGACGAGGGTCGCGTGACATGTGACGAGACTTTCGCGTCACCCGTCACTCGTCACCCGCCACCGGTTGGCACGGCAGGAGGGACTTGAACCCCCAACCAACGGTTTTGGAGACCGCTACTCTACCAATTGAGCTACTGCCGTATCCGCCCAATCCCGTTCAATTCGGACAAAAAAAGAGCCGCGGGGTTCGTTGTCCCGCGCTCCGTGGTTTGAAATTGTTTTCAGGCGACGACTTCTGTCACGCGACCGGCGCCAATGGTGCGGCCGCCTTCACGAATGGCGAAGCGCTGGCCCTTTTCCATCGCCACCGGCGCAATCAGCTTGATTTCCACCGACACATTGTCGCCCGGCATCACCATTTCAACGCCCTGGGCCAGCGTCACCGTGCCCGTCACGTCGCTGGTGCGGAAATAAAATTGCGGACGATAATTTGTAAAGAACGGCGTATGACGGCCGCCTTCCTCCTTCGAGAGCACGTAAACCTCCGCCTTGAAATGCGTATGCGGGGTGATGCTGCCCGGCTTGGCGAGCACCATGCCGCGTTCGACTTCTTCCTTCTTGGTGCCGCGCAACAGGACGCCCACGTTGTCGCCGCATTGGGCCGAATCCAACAGCTTGCGGAACATTTCAATGTCCGTCGCCACCGTCTTGCGCGTCTCCTTGATGCCGACAATCTCCACGTCCTCCATGCGTTTGAGCACTCCGCGCTCCACGCGGCCGGTCACGACCGTGCCACGACCTTCAATGTTGAACACGTCCTCAATGCACATCAGGAACGGCTTGTCCACCTCACGGGTCGGCAAGGGAATGAATGCATCAATCGCATCCATCAATTCCTGAATGGACTTGGCCGCTTCGGGATCATGCGCCAGCGCCTTCTTCGCGCTGCCACGAATGATCGGCGTTTTGTCGCCCGGAAATTGATACTTGGTCAACAGGTCGCGGACCTCCATTTCCACGAGGTCGAGCAATTCCTTGTCGTCCACGAGGTCACACTTGTTCAGATAAACCACAATGGCGGGCACACCGACCTGGCGGGCCAGCAGGATATGCTCTCGGGTCTGGGGCATGGGGCCTTCGGAGGCATCCACCACGAGGATGGCGCCGTCCATCTGCGCCGCGCCGGTGATCATGTTTTTCACATAATCGGCGTGGCCGGGGCAATCCACGTGCGCATAATGCCGCTTGTCACTCTGGTATTCCACGTGCGAAACGGCGATGGTCACCGTCTTGGTTTCGTCACGCACCGTGCCGCCCTTGGTGATGTCCGCGTAGGAAATGGGCGTCGCGAGACCTTTCTTCGCCTGCACCTCGACAATCGCCGCCGTCAAGGTGGATTTGCCGTGGTCAATGTGTCCGATGGTCCCGACGTTGACGTGCGGTTTCGTTCGTTGAAATTGCTCTTTAGCCATTTTTATCTCCTGCGTTGGTTAGTTATTTTTTTATCAGCAAACCGTCTGGAGCCCATGATCAGGATTGAACTGATGACCTCATCCTTACCAAGGATGTGCTCTACCAACTGAGCTACATGGGCACGTTGAAATCATTCGTTCAAGCCAAAATACGTCAAACGACAAAAAACCGCTTCCCCTCGCCTGTTTTCTTTCGAAAATCGAGGGGCAACCGGCTCTTTATCTTTTTACGACTCCGACGCCCCGCAAATTAACAATCCCAATCGGACTGTCAACACCATTTTCAGCTAATTTTTACTTGCTGATTCCCCGCTCGCTGGACCGTACGAAATGTACCAAATGCTTAATTTCCGCCAGTTTCGGCAGCTTCTTCTCCACTTTGGCCACGGCGTTCCGAAGGGTCAGACCTTCCCGGAACAAAATCTTGTAGGCCTGACGCAACGCACTCTGCGCCTTTTCGGATACGCCGTTCCGTTCCATGCCGATTTTGTTGATGGTGCGCGTCGCGGCCGGGTTCCCATCGGCCATCATGAACGGTGACACGTCCTGCACGACCTTCGAGCAACCCCCGATCATCGTCATTTTGCCAACCCGGCAGAACTGGTGGACGGCTGCCAGCCCGCCAATCACCGCGTAATCCTCCACGACCACGTGACCGGCCAGCGTCGCCACGTTTGACATGATGATATGATCGCCCAGCGTGCAATTGTGGGCGATGTGGCAATACGCCAGAATGTGATTGTGCGACCCGATGCGGGTAACTTCGCCGTCGCCGGTCGCGCTGTGAATCGTAACATATTCCCGGAACGTGTTGTCATCGCCGATTTCCGTGCGCGTCACCCCGCCTTTCCATTTCAGGTCCTGCGTCTTCAAGCCAATGCTGGCAAACGGAAAAATTTCATTCCCTCCTCCCAGTGCCGTGTGCCCGTCAATGACGACGTGCGAATGAAGCCGGCAACCGGCTCCCAGCACGACGTGTTCGCCGATAACACAATAGGGACCGATGTCGCAGCCGGCGCCGATTTTCGCCCGGGGATGGATCATGGCAGTGGGATGAACCATGGGAATTACGAATGGCGAATTACAAATGGCGAATTGGCCACGTTCGTCAATCCCACAGAAGCACGGGCGGTCTTCTTGGACTGGATCATACTGGCAACCAGCTGACGAGCTTCATCCTTCAGGCGGAGAAGCTCGGGGCTTTCGGGCGCCAACAGGTTTTCCAGCAATTCGAACCAGTATTCGGATTCGTCAGCCTCCTCCTCCACGACGGACAGTTTGTTGATGAAATCTGCTTTTGCTTTGGACCGGCATACTTCGCGATAATTGGCCCCCATGGACGTCCCGGCTCTCACCACATGACTGGAAATAATTCGAAATTCCGGCGTGCCATTCAATGTGGAACAAAGACGAACCGCATCCACGGCAAACTGCTTTGTCCGGTTCTTAAGATCATTGATCATAAATGCTGTGTATGTCCGATTTCCGCCTTCCATCCGCCGGCCGCCAACCGTCATTCGCCATTCCCAATTCGCCATTATTTCAAGCGTCGCGGAGCATGAACGTGACTTCCGCTTCACTGACGATTTCACTGCCCACCTTGCAGACGCCACGGGCCTTGCCGATTTTCCCGCGCGACCGGATCAGGTCAACTTCGATGATGAGCGTGTCCCCCGGCAGGACGGGCTTGCGCCATTTCACTTCTTCGGCCGACATAAAGTAGGCGATCTGTCCCGCATTCTCCGCTTGCCGCAACATGAGAATGCCGGCCGCCTGCGCCATCGCCTCCAATTGCAGCACGCCGGGCATAATGGGATGGCCGGGAAAATGTCCCTGAAAATAGGGTTCATTGTTCGTGACATTTTTAACCGCGGTGATTCTGTTGCCGTCGATTCTAGCCACCCGGTCCACCATTAAAAACGGGTAACGATGGGGAATGATCTGCATCACCTGCATCGCGTCCAGCCCCGTTTCCTCCGCCGGCACACCGGTCAGGTCGCCTTTTTTGTCGCTTTCGGTTTTGGCCGGGACGGGCGGCGGACCGAAGGCCTGCGCCGCGCGCAACGGCCTGGTCATCTGCGCGAAAATCTGGCGGACCATCTCGCAATTCGCCGCGTGACTGGGCCGGACGGCAATCAAATGCCCGCGCACCGGACGCCCCAGCAGGGACAGGTCGCCCACCATGTCGAGCATCTTGTGCCTCACAAATTCCTCGGGATATCGCAATGGCTCGGTCGTCAGCACTGCGTCATCGCGGATCACCACCGCATTTTCAAGACTGCCGCCCTTGATGAGGTTGTTTTTGATGAGATGCTCAATCTCTTCGTAAAAACAAAACGTTCGCGCGTGCGACAACTCGTGTTCCCAGGTTTTGGGCGTGATTTCCGTGCTGTAAAACTGCGTGAACCGCCCCTTCTTGTCCGCGCTGGTGCAGGTGATTTTGAAACCCTCGTCGGGGAACAAGGTCATCACCGTCTCGCCGGTCTCCAGTTCGATCGGCTCGGTCGGCGAATAAGGCTCGCGCTTCTCCGCCTGGGGCACGATGCCGGCGGTCTGAATGATTTTGCAGAACTCACGCGAACTGCCGTCGGCAATCGGCGGTTCGTTGGAATCCAATTCAATGATGGCGTTGTCAATGCCGTAACCCGCCAGCGCGGCCAGCACGTGCTCGACGGTGTGAATTTTGACGTTGCCCCTGGCCAGCGTCGTTGAACGGGTCGTTTCCGCCACATTGTCCACGCGCGCCTCGATTTCCGGGCGGCCTTCCAGGTCCACCCGGCGAAACCGCACCCCGCTGTTGGCGGGCGCGGGCAGAATCGTCATGTTCACCCGGTTGCCGCTGTGGAGGCCGATGCCGGAAAAACTGGCGGGACGGTTGAGCGTCTGCTGATTGAGCACGGCCAGATTGAACAAAACACCAACGCGCTTGGCAAGGGCATTACACGGTGGGGTCTGATTTGCGGTAGCGTCGGGCCTGTGGCTCGACATTGGCGCACCAGCGCGGCCCGACAACGCGCAAATCAGGGCAAAACCCATGACACTTGCTGCTTGCGTCGTTTAGGTCCGGGTTTATCCTGTCAACGTGACCCTCAGGCCACCAACCCATCGACCGGCCAGCGTGCCATGGACGTTTCATTTTAACATCCGGACGGCATTATTTGTGATATGAAAACCCCGCTCATGCTTCTGACGTTCACTTGGATGTTTCTTGGCGGCTGTGCCGTGACGGGTCCAACCGCCGGCCGGACGCATCCCGACCCGGCCCTAGCGGATGACCTTGCCGCAGTCAGAAAGCTGTTTGCCGATAATGCAGCAGCGCTGAGCGCCGGGGATACGTCCGCTCTGGCCCGGTTTTACACGGCGGATGCGATTCAGTTCCCGCCCAATTCCCCGGCCTTGATCGGCTGGGAGGCCATCCGGTCAAAACTCGAGAGTGAACTCAAGGGGATCAAGGTGGCGGCCACCGTCAAAGTCACCGAGGTGGTCATCGCTGGCGACTGGACATTTGCCCGCGGCACTTACCGGATGGTGACAACTCCTCAGGGAGGGGGCGAACAGACCGTGGCGGCGGGCAACTGGCTGGACGTTCTCAAGCGACAACCGGACAGATCCTGGAAGATCGCCCGTTCAACCTGGACCATTGAAGAATGAACCGCATGACCGGCCGGTCCAATTTGACTTTTCCGAACCGCTTTTGTGAATTAACCTGATCTCGTGGCCTGGTTCACTGACCGTCATTTCTTTCTGCTGGCCGTTCTGGTTTACGGTTTAAGCACGGTGTATTCAGTTTTCCTGTGGCGAAAGGGTTTCCGCCACGACGACCATGTAAACTACCTTTTGCTGCTCGCAGGGTTTGGACTGCATACCGTGGCGATGGTCCGGCGCGGCTTTTCCATCGCTCATTGTCCGGTCAACAACCTTTTCGAAGCAACCATGTTCATCGCCTGGAGCGCCGTGGCGGCCTGCCTC
>DATJNM010000039.1:0-12815 GCA_035508155.1 Candidatus Sulfopaludibacter sp.
AGGATGCCGTCCTTTTCCGGCACGTGACCTTTGACGCTCAAGCCGCCGGATTCCTCGCCGCCGACGATGATGGGTTCGCTCTCCATCAACGCGCCAATGTACTTGAAGCCGACCGGTGTCTCGTGGACTTTGACGCCCAGCAATTCCGCCACGGCATCCACCTGATGGCTGGTTGGGACGGTGCGCACGACGGCGCCCGTCCAGCCGCGGTTCTTCTTCAAATGATAGAGTGTCAGCGCGAGAATCTGGTTTGGTGTCAGCCACGTGCCGTCCTTGTCCACAATGCCGAAACGGTCGGCGTCGCCGTCGAGGCCGAGACCGATCTGCGCCTTGCCGCTGCGGACGAATTTGCTGACCTCGGCCATGCCAGCGGCGTTGGGTTCGGGATGATGCCCTCCGAACAGCGGATTGATTTCACTGTGAAAAACAGTGACCTTGGCCCCGACAGATTCCAGCAACTTGTCGAGATAACCGCGACCGGTGCCGTACTCCAGTTCAACGGCCACTTTGAGGTTCGCCTTTTTGAGGGCGGCAAAGTCAACGAGCCTGCGGAGTTGTTTGAAATAATCCGGCTGCGGGTCAAACGTCGGGCATTCATACGTGCCAATGACCGCGCTTTTGAACAACCATCCTTGCGCCTGCAGCTTCGCAATGTTCGCCTCGATTTGTTTGGTCACTTCGGGCGTGGCCGGCGCGCCGTTGCTCGTGGAAAATTTCAATCCCTGATATTCCGCCGGGTTATGGCTGGCGGTCATGTTGATCCCGCCGGCGGCTTTGCGATGCCGGATGGTATGGGCGATGACCGGCGTGGGCGTGTCGCGCTGGCACAGGAGCGGCTTCAGTCCGTCGGCAGCCAGCACCTCGGCGGCCGCCAGCGAAAACTCGCGCCCCAGAAACCGCGTGTCATGGCCTAAAATGACGACTTTGGTCTGCGGACTGCGGACGGTGGACTTCAGGTAGTCCGCGATGCCCCGGGTTGCGAGGCGGACGTTGTCGAAGGTGAAATCGCGCGCGATGATGCCGCGCCAGCCGCTGGTGCCAAATTTGATCGAATCCATAAACTTAAACCGCGGAGACGCTGAAACGCGGAGAACGGCCTAAAGAATTCTTTGAAAAACCTCGGGGCTTCAGCGTCTCTGCTGTGAATTAACTTTTCCAGTCAAACGCTTTTTTCTTGAGCGCGTACAGGTAACCGGCGAACAAAACCAACAGGAACGAAACCATCGAAGCCAGAATCAGATTGCGCGTGGCGTGGTCGGCGAGCATCTGGCGATAAACCACCGCCCATGGATACATGAAGACCACCTCGATGTCGAAAAGGATGAACAGCATGGCCACCAGATAAAACTTCACCGAGAACCGCGGGCTGCCTTCGCCGATGGGGTCCTTGCCGCATTCGTAGGCGGTGTCCTTGGCCTTGGTGCGCTTGCCGTATTTGCCGAGCAGGACGGAGATCATGAGCGTGCCGGCGGCAAAGCCCACCGCGGCGACGAGCAGCATCAGCACCGGGAGGTACTGCTCCAATTGTGACGGTTGCGTCTGTTCCATGGAGGAAAAGGTAAAAGGAATACCGAAAATTTCAATGCGGAAAATTCTTAACCACGGATGGACACGGAAGAACACGGATATTTCCAATGCGCTTCGCCTCAAATTTTTTATCCGTGCCCATCCGTGTTTATCCGTGGTTGAATAATCTTTTCGTTTTTTTCGTGGTTCACCTGCGAAACAGCCACAGCAACAGCGTCAGAATCACACTCAACAGCAGGCAGATGACGATGGGGAAATGAAAACTGAAATCGCCTTTGGAATAATGGATGTCGCCGGGCAAGCGGGCCAGCCAGCCTTTGCCGAATCCGGACCACAATAAAGCACCCAACGCCGCCAGTAGCAGCCCGGCAACCACAAGAAATTTGCCCAACTCGTTCACGCTCCCAAAATGGCGCGCGAAGGCCGGGAAGGCAACGAGGGATTTCACGACACGGATTTCACGAATTGACACGGATGAACGCAAAGCATCTTGGAGTGTGCCAGCCCCTTGGCGCTTGGGATTGCGACCTGGCGCTTTTGCGGCCTTGTGTTGAAAATGGATGAAAAATGGTTTTCCCTGATTTCCTGATTGCCTTATTAAATCTCAAATCCATGTTCCGCCGAGCAGCGAACCACAAAGAGGCGTAGAGGGCGCAAGAAATTTTTTCTCTGCGTTTTTTCTGCTTTTTTGGCGGCTAATCCAAAATCCGCGTTCATCTGTGTTCACCCGCAGTTAAAATGTTCTTTCCCCTTCGCTCGTTTCCCATTTCAATTTGCGCCCATGTCGCGCGAGTACGTCATTGAACCATTTCATTCTGCCGTCCATTTGCAGATTGATTACGCGCGCGAGTTGAATCCGCAGCAACTGGCCGCCGTCACCGCGCCGCCCGGTCCGGCGCTCGTCATCGCCGGCGCCGGCTCGGGCAAGACGCGCACGCTCACGTATCGCGTTGCTTACCTCCTCGAACAGGGCATCCCCGCCGACCGCATCCTGCTGCTGACGTTCACCAACAAGGCCGCCGGCGAAATGATGCGGCGCGTCGCCGATTTGCTGGGGCAGGAATTGCCGTCGCTCTGGGGCGGCACGTTCCATTCCATCAGCGCGCGGATATTGCGCTCGCACGCCGATTTGCTCGGTTATCGCCGTGATTTCACGATTCTCGATCGCGATGACTCGAAGGATTTAATCAAGGCCTGCATCGCCGACGCCGGGATCGAAACGAAAGGGACGCATTTCCCCAAGCCGGAGGTATTGAACGAAATTTTCTCGCTCGCCGCCAACACGCACAAGACGACGGACGACATCCTGGAATCGCAGTACGATTATTTTTCGCAATTCGGCGCGCAGATTGCGGACCTGGGACAGCGTTACCTCAAGCGCAAGCGCGCGACGAACGCGATGGACTTCGACGACCTGCTCGCGCTCTGGCTCAAGCTGTTGCAGGAGCACACCGAGGTGCGCGAACATTATCAGCGCCGGTTCCAGTTCATTCTCGTGGACGAATACCAGGACACCAACAAGCTCCAGAGCGACCTCGTGGACCTGTTGGCGGAGCGGCATCACAACATCACGGTGGTAGGCGACGACGCGCAGAGCATCTACGCCTGGCGCGGCGCGAATTTTGCCAACATCCTGGAATTTCCCAAACGTTATCCCGGTGCGAAGGTGTTCAAAATTGAAACCAATTACCGCAGCACGCCGGAAATCCTCAAGGTCGCGAATGCCGCCATCGCCGCCAATCGCAACCAGTTCACCAAACAACTCGCGCCGTCGCGCAAGTCCGGCTTGAAACCGGCGCTGGTGGCGTGCATGGACGCCGCGCAGCAATCGGCGTTCATCGCACAACGGGTGCTGGAATTGCGCGACGAAGGCACGAGCCTGAACCAGATTGCCGTGCTGTACCGCTCGCATTTTCACGCGCTGGAGCTACAGCTCGAACTCACCAAACGGAACATCCCTTTCTCCATCACCAGCGGTATCCGGTTTTTCGAGCAGGCGCACATCAAGGACGCGACGGCTTATCTGAAGCTGGTCGTGAATCCGCAGGACGAAATCGCCTTCAAGCGGCTGGCGCAATTGTTGCCCGGCATCGCGGCGAAGGGCGCTGAAAAACTTTGGAAAAGTTTTTCCGCGAAAATGGGAGATGGAAGTTTGAAGATGGGGGAAAACAATCGCCTCACCCGTCCTCCGGACACCCTCTCTCCGCCGAGCGGGGAGAGGGACGGGGTGCGGGGCGCTCGTCAACCTTTGGCTGTTGCACTACAAGCCTGCGCCAAGGTTGTTCCGGCCAAAGCGGCGACGGCATGGGCACAATTTGTGGCCACCATTTCCCAGCTCGAAGACACGTCCATAGGCCAAAGCGCGGCGAAGATGCTCCGGCTGGTGATTGACGCGGGCTACGACGATTATCTCAAGGAGAACTTTGCCAATTATCGGAACCGCTTGGAAGATTTGGAACAACTTGCCATTTTTGCCTGCCAGTTCAACTCGCTGGACGATTTCCTGACGCAATTGGCACTGCTCACCAACGTCGAGGCCGAGGATGATCAAACTGCCACTCGCGACGCCGAACAACTCCGGCTTTCCACGATTCATCAGGCGAAGGGTTTGGAGTTCGACGCGGTGTTCGTCATCATGCTCTGCGACGGCTTGTTCCCTTCCGAACGCTCGCTCAAATTTGATGACAGCGAAGAGGAGGAACGCCGGTTATTTTACGTGGCCATCACCCGCGCCCGAAACGAGCTTTACCTGAGTTACCCGCTGATGCGCGCCAGCTTTGCCAATTCCGGCGGCGATACGATGCAACATCCGTCGCGGTTTTTGTCGGAAATTTCCGGTGACCTGCTGAATCAATGGAATTTGCGGTCGCGGTACGGTTGAGGTTGGAGTTCCGACTTCAGCTTGTTCCCAAAGGGCAGTAACACGCTGAAACGTGAACTCCAACGCAACGCGAAGCACGTCCGTCAAATTATTTCACTTCGCCTGCTGCGACCGTTCCGGTTTGGTTTCGCGCGCGTATTGTCCGGCCTGGATGGCGATTCCGAGCAGCAGCAAAACCACGAACAGCACGGTTCTGGCCTCCGGTTCGAGCGGGACGTTTTGCGACACCGCCGTCGCGCCGGCGAGCGAAGACATGATAATCAGTGCCGGGTCCAACAAGGTGAGGGACAAAACTGCGCCGAGTAATCCGCCCACGGCAAACGCAGTCCACAGGACGACCTGGTTTTGAATATGCAGTGCCGCCGGCGCCAGCGTGAACAGGCAATATCCCCCGGCGAAAAAACCGGCGACAACGACGAAAATCCGTTGCAGGAAGACGGAGGCAACGGCGCCGAGCAAACCCACCACCAGCGCGATAACCAGAATCACCCAAGCCGGTTGACCCAGCAGCCTGCCGCTGGCGAGTTGAAAACCGACGAGGAATCCGACGCACCCGACAAACAGCCAGAACAGCCGGCGTCCAAAAAACAGAACCGCCAGGCCGGCGAGAATATTGAGCCACTCCATGGGTTGATTCTAACTCAAAACCGCCAATCGGCAAATATTCAAATGCCGGCTTTATTTCCACGGGAGAACGATTTTCTCCCATTCGCGCGTTTCGCCGGGCGAAATCCTGAACAGCGGGTGGGACATGGGAATTTTTATCGCCAACAGAGCGCGAAGCCGTTTCGGGTCGCGTCTCTTCAACTTCCGTTTCAGATGTCGCCATTCATAAGGCAGTTGTCCCCGGGTTTCCCTCAACTTTCCGTGAAAACGCCGGCGGCCAATTTTAGCGGCGTCGAACCGGTAACCGCGTTGCACTGCCTCTTTATGAACGGCCCGCAAATAGGCGGCCAGCGCCGCGGGAGGATTTTTGGTTTCGGCAAAGCGGAGCAGTTGCGGATGATGCCGGTACCCCTGCGTCTCGCCGCGCAAAACCTTTTGCGCCAGCAAGGCTTCACGCCAGAGGGCGACCAGCCCTCTGGCGTCCAGATACTTCGGGTGCAGCATCCACAAACGCATAACTCCCATTATTTCGGCAGCCCGCGCCATTGCCGCCGGGCCACGTAAGGGTCAATCCGACCCAGCAGGAAATACGCCCAGCGTTGCTTCATTCTTTGCCACAAGGTGCGTGACCGGCGCCATTCTTCGCGCGTGATGCGACGACAACGTTGGAGGGTTTCAGCGAAGATCTCGCGCGCCTCCCCTCCAATGTCGCCGCCGGCAAAACGAAGCATCAGCTCGTAATTGATTTGCAGGCTGCGTGTGTCGAGGTTGCTCGAACCGGTGTAAACCGCGTCGTCCACGATGAACAACTTGGCGTGCAGAATCTGTGGTTGGTATTCGCAAATCTCCACGCCGGCCCGCAGCAGCCGCCGGTACAAACTCTGCGCGGCCAGCTTGGAAAGTTGCACGTCCGACGGACCAGCCAGAATTAATTGCACCCGGCCGCCGCGGCGCACCACACTCATCAAATCGCGCCGCAGACGCCATGACGGCAGAAAATAGGCGACCATGATCCGCACGTCTTTCGCGCCGGCCAGGTCCCGGCGCAAGGCACGCTTGAGGGGGCTTTGCCCGCGGCCCGGCCCGCTGAACAGAATCTGTTCCGATGGCAACGCCACGGTCTGTTTGGCACTGAATTTGCGCCAACGGGTGATGCGCCGATGGCGGAAGTCAGCTCGCGCAAACGTATCTTCGAAGGACGCCGCCAGCGGCGCCGCCAGCGGGCCTTCAATTTTAAGCCCGACGTCCCACCAGCCATCGTTCACGCCATCGCCTTCGTATTCCGGCGAGATATTGAAACCGCCGACGAGCGCCGTGCGTTCATCGCAGACGAGCAGTTTTCGATGATTCCGAATCGTCACGCGTTTCAGCGCGATGGGATTAAACCAGCGAACCTCGCCGCCCGCCTTTCGCAACGGTTCCCAAAAATAGTCGGGCAGCAGGAGCGAGCCGATTGAATCCACCAGCACGCGCACCCGCACCCCGTGCCCGCAAGCTCGAACCAGCGCCTCGCGAAAATCGCGACCCAGCGCACATTCCTCAAACATGTAAATCTCCAAGCAGACCGATCTGGACGCGGCGTTGATGGCCGAGAGCATCGCCGGAAACATTTCGTCACCGGCACGCAACCACTGGTAACTGGAACCGGGTTCAATCCGCATGACTCTGATGTCCAAGGCTATTCCAGTGGACGGAATTTTCAACCGGGATAAAGCACGAAAAAAGTTCTAATTTTTCAGCGTTTCGGGCATCTATACCACTGTGCGAACCTTCTGGAGACTACTGCTGGTCGTTCTGCTGGCTTTGGCGGGGCATTCCGTCCAAGCCGCGTACACCCATGTGCAATTGTTGTTGTCCGCCAGCTCGGTAAAACCCGGCGACACAGTCTGGGCCGGCCTGGACATGAAGATGGACCCCGGCTGGCACACGTACTGGAAAAATCCGGGCGCGGCGGGCATGGCCACCAAAATCCAATGGCAACTGCCGCCCGGCGTCACGGCCGGCGACGTTCAATGGCCGTTGCCGGAGAAACTGCCACCCGCCGAGGTCACCACCTACGGGTACAACAACGAAGTCATGTTGCTGGTGCCGCTTAAGCTGGCCGCGGATCTAAAGCCGGGCATGGCGTTCAATTTGAAGGCGAATGTGTCCTGGCTGGAATGCAAGGAGGAATGCATCCCCGGAAAAGCGATGGTGGAAGCGCAACTCCAGACCGGCTACACCAATAATGCTTCTCCCGATGCCCAGACGATTGATTCGTGGAAAGCCAGAGTACCCTTGGCGGATGCAATTTCCGGCCGGCTCGGCTACACCAATCAAGCGTGGTGGGAAAAACCGCCGGACGGCGAAATGCGTTCTTTGATCATCGAGCGGCGATTTTTGGGAAACACCGCCGCTTGGGTACCATTCGATACCGCCGACTTTTTCCCGTATGCCGGCGACCAGTTTGAAATCGAGCCCGCGACGGAAAAGCTTTCAGCCAGTTCCGGCGAAATCCAACTACGATTGGCGGTCAAAAAATTTTCCGGCAACTGGCCGAAGGCGGTTTCCGGTGTCATTGTCACGGACACCCGAGGCCATCCGCCGTCCGGAATCGAGTTCGAATCAGCGATCGCTGACCAGGCTCCGCCCGGCGAGGTAATTTCGGAGAGCAGGGCGGGCGTCGCGCCTGTCTCAAACTTATCCAACCAAAATAGGGAGACAGGCAGGGTCCCTGCCCTGCCGTTAATGCTCCTCTACGCCTTTATCGGCGGATTGATTCTCAACATTATGCCGTGCGTGCTGCCCGTGATTGCGCTGAAAATTCTTGGCTTCATCAACCACGCGCGACACGAACCCCGCCGTGTTCGGGTGCTCGGCTTGGTCTACGCCGCCGGGGTGTTGGCATCATTTCTGGCATTGGCTTCGCTTGTCATCGGCGTGAAGGCCGCGGGGCATCATGCCGGCTGGGGAATGCAATTCGGCAGCCCGGTCTTTATCGTCTGCCTCACCACGCTCATCACGCTCGTGGCACTGAACCTGTTTGGTGTGTTTGAAGTGACCCTGGGTGGACGCGCGATGAATGCCGCAAGCGATCTGGCCGCCAGGCAAGGCGCGCCCGGCGCTTTTTTCAACGGCGTTCTGGCCACGGCGCTGGCCACACCCTGCACCGCCCCCATTCTGGCATCGGCCCTCGGCTTCGCGTTCCTGCAGGACAATCCGGTGATTATCGTCCTGATTTTTTTGTTTGTCGGGTTTGGCCTCGCCGCACCGTATGTCGTGCTGAGTTGGAACCCGGCGGGGCTGAAATTTTTGCCCAAACCCGGCGCGTGGATGGAGAAGTTCAAAATCGTGATGGGTTTTCCGATGCTCGCCACCGCGGTCTGGCTGTTCAATCTGGCGTATGGCGACTACGGCAAAAACGTTCTGTGGCTGGGCATCTTTCTGGTGATGGTCGCTCTGGCGGCGTGGATTTTTGGCGAGTTCGTCCAACGCGGCCGCACCGGCAAAGGTACTGCCCTCGTCATCGTGTTGATTCTCTTGATTGGCGGCTACGCTTTTGCCCTGGAAAACCAGTTGCATTGGCGCACGCCCGTCTTCCTTGCCGGCGCCTCGGGCCCCGTCACCAATTCACCGGATGACATTGACTGGCAATCGTGGAGCCCGGAGACCGTGGCAAAGGCGCAGAGCGAAGGTCATCCGGTGCTGGTGGATTTCACCGCCGACTGGTGCCTGACATGTCAGGTGAACAAAAAACTCGCCATTGAAATCCCATCGGTCCGCAAAAAATTGAAGGATATCAACGCCGTCGCGCTGGTTGGTGATTACACGCATTTCCCCGACAATATCACGACGGAACTGAACCGGTACAACCGTGCGGGCGTGCCGCTGGTTCTGGTTTATCCCAAAGACTCCAATGCCCAACCCATTGTCCTGCCGCAAGTTCTGACACCAGGCATTGTGCTGGAGGCGCTTGACCAGGCAGCCAGATAACCAGCGTCGCGACAGACACAAGTCGGCTCTAACATTAAAGTTGCGGAAAAAGGGACCCACCCCGGTCCGCAGCGACAAAATTTGTTTGAACCAAATGCCAGCGAGTTGCGTCTTGTACTCTGACAATTTAACCTGAAACAGAATTCATGATTATGAAAAGTGCATTTGCTTTGGTTGCCGCCCTCACGATGGCCTCGGCGGCGCTGGCGGTGGAAGTTGGCAAACCCGCGCCGGATTTCACGGCCACGGACATCAATGGCAAAACGATTCACCTCAGCGATTACAAATGCAAAATCGTCGTGCTCGAATCATATAACTCCGACTGCCCGTACTGTCACAATCAATACAAGACGGGCGCGATGCAGGCGTTGCAGCGCAAGTTGGCCTCCCAAGGAGTGGTGTGGTTGCTGGTGAATTCGGTGAACCCGAAGAATTTCAGCCATCGCACGCCCGAACAGGCCCGGGCGGAAATGGCCGCGGAAAAAATGGACGTCACGGCATGGATTGACGACAGCTCCGGCGCCGTCGGCCATCTGTACGACATGAAAACCACGCCGGACATGTATGTCATCAACAAGGAGGGCATCCTCGTCTATCAAGGCGCCATTGACAATCAGCCGGATCCGTTTCACGACCCGACCAAGGCGCAGAACTACGTCAGCGAAGCCATTGCCGCCGTGCTCGCCGACAAACCGGTGGCCGTGACCGAAACCAAGCCTTACGGTTGTGGCGTGAAATACGCGGATTGAGACCTTGGCGGCGAGTCTGCCGACGCGCCGGCTCGCGAGGACGCTCGCCCCACCGATCAAAATCCAAATTCATTCAAAAACTTTTCAGCGGGTGCACGGATTTCCACCCGCGCCTTGGTGAACGGATCACAATACGCCAATTCCACCGCGCGCAGGCCCAACGGCAAATTGCCCATGCTCCTTCCATAAAGTTCATCCCCCACAATCGGCAGGCCGGTCTCCGCCAGATGCACGCGAATTTGATGCGTGCGACCCGTCACCGGCCGCGCCTCAACCAACGAATAATTCCCATGAGTCTTCAACTTCCGAAACTGCGTCTCCGCCGGTTTGCCGTGGCGCGGGTCCACTCTCATTTGCCCGACGCGCTTCGGGTCCGGAGCGAGTTTAAGCCGGCAAGTCCATTCAACATCAGGCGCCTTGCCCGACGTCACCGCCAGGTACGCTTTCTCCATCTGCCGGCCTTCGAACATTTTGGAATAGACTTCAATCACGCCCCGGCTTTTGGCAAATAGCAAAACGCCGCCGGTGTCGGCGTCGAGACGGTGAATGTAACGGAGAAACTTCAGCCCGCGTGACCGGGCCCAGAAATCGTGCGCGGCGATGGAGGACTCAATCGCTGCCTGCAAATTGCGTGACGTGCTCCGCCAAGACATCGGCGCGAGTATCCACCCGCGCGGTTTGTCCACGGCCAGCACCGAACGGTCCTCGTAAAGGATCGGAATCGGCTCGCAACCGGGCAGTTCGACGAAAAGGGCTTTGGCCATGCGACGGATAGAATCCACGGATTGCCCCGATGACACAAATTCTTATCTGCGGAGCGAAGGGTGTCTCGCGGGAGCGGCCGGGGGAAAGCGGAACTTTCTCAGAGGCGGACCCGGCTCACCAAACCGGCGGCCATTGAATTCTATTTTCGACCGGTTTGACGCCACCGTGGAATCCTGTTTCGTCTTGATATCCGGTCTGCACCATAAACCGGACGGCGTGGCGCAGCTTGGAAAAGAGGCGAGGGAACAGGGCCTTCCATGGAGTCGCCGCCGGCAACGGCCCGTGCCGGGCGAACGCAGGTTCGTGCAGAACGCGCTCGCTTAAACGGGAGCAATCCCAGCCAGCCTGGGGTTTGCGGGTCATAAGTTGGCTATGCTCCGACTGAAAATTATTTGCGCAAAGAAAAGTTATTCCTTTTTATCCACCGGATGTTCACAGGCGGCCTGGTGGTGTCAACGCCATCGGCAGAGACCGGCCGATCCATCGCGGCCCTGAAACCATGCGCCGGTTAAATCCAAACCCGGAACCTCCGATTTACCGGGGCGCGCCGGAATGGTGCCCGCGCGCGCTTTTTCGCCAATCCCGGCAGGTGATTGGCACGTTTCGAAAGATAAACGCCGATTGCCACGCCGAACGCCAGCACCGCAGCCCACAGGCACAACAGGACGTCCAGGCCCTTCGCCATGGTTGACGCTTTAATAACGCCGACCAGGCCGGCCAGCAGACAACCGAGCATGGCCAGCAGCACCATCCTTTCCCGACCGCCATGGTGGACGGACACTTCGGTTGCCAGGTTAAACGCAATCACCTCGTTGGCGGCGCCGGTGCCATCTGCGCCACAGACGGGGCAGGCGACTGAAAAGGGCATCCGACCGCAGAAAGGTTCGATATCGAAGACATATCGTTGGCCACAACCACATTGAATTTTTACTGGCATCATAAAGATCACGGGTTTCAACGACGCGAGATTGTTTGCATGGGTCGTGCCAAGGGAAATTTCCCGGAAAAACCGAATGTATCTTCTGGATACCCCCGGCGACGCGCGTGCTTTTCACGCCAATTGCGCGACTTTCACGCGCTGCAAAACCGGGTGGAATAAACTCTTCCCGAAAACCATGAACCAGATCCGAATTACAGGTTAATGCTTGCGCCACTCTGTCTTCGGCGGTTCGGGCAAACCTTGCGCACGCAAGGCCGTGCGGAAATGGACCTTGGCAATCTTCGGCAGAACGTCCGCACCGTGCTCCGCCACAAATCTCTTCGCCGCTTCATCCACGGCGCTGGAGGCGCCCTTGGGCAATTCCAGGTTGAACTGTTTCTCCAACTTCACCAGGCCCTTCACAAAACCGTCCCGCGCCAGAATGGAAGCCGCCGCCACCGCCAGGTCTTCTTCCGCCTTGTGACGTTGCACCAGGTCAATTTCCCGGCCCAGCGACATCAATGCCTTCGCCACGACTTCCTTGCTCGACGCAAACTGGTCGCTGATCGCCTTGACCGGCGCGGGATTCATCTGGTGCCGCTGACCCATCAGATTTTCGATCACGCGCGCATGGCCCCACGCCAGAATCGCATTCACGCTTTTCATTTTGGCATAGAGCCGGTTGTAAGCCTCGTTGCCCACCATCACCACGTTCGCGACGCAACCGGGCGTTTTGCGGATTTTTTCCGCCAGTTCAAAGATTCGTTTGTCGCTGGAAATGTTCTTGGAATCGCGGATGCCCTTGTCTTTCCAGGCGTTGATGACGTTTTCATTCACATATGCCCCCGCGATGCACAGCGGCCCGAAAAAATCGCCCTTGCCGCTTTCATCCACGCCGAACCGCGGCAGCAGCAGCTCCGGATTCAAGACGGCCTCGTAGCCCAGCTTGACTTCCTTCAAAATCTCCGGCTCCAGAACAAACTCAATGAAGTCCTGCGTGCCCTTGCCCTGCACCACCAGCTTGCCACTCTCGTAAAAGACCACGTTGCATTTATCCGACTCATAGGCGAACCGGGCGTAGGGCACCGTGCGCGGCTTCCAGCTTCGCGCCAGCAGCGCGGCATTCAGCGCCAGCGCCTGGGCGTCAGTCAGCTTGCAGGTGTGCGAGGTGAGCGGCTTCATGGGGAAATTCTAACCGGAGAGAACGCAAAGAACACAAAAAGTTTTGCGCGTTGGCGCGGGCGGCCCCCGGTGAACCTCAGCGTAGCGGCGTCTCGGCAGAGCGCCGCCATTAAGAAACCGCGATTGGAACTTGCGATCGAACATTGAAGCCGGCGGAAGCCCGTGGCCGTTTCCAGGGCCCTGCGCCTGGAACCAGACTACTGCCGGGTGATGC
>DATJNM010000040.1:0-163765 GCA_035508155.1 Candidatus Sulfopaludibacter sp.
ATTTATTGGCGAAATATCGTATTTTTTGCCTTGAAAATAGGGCATGAACCGCCCGATTCCGCCCCCAGCCACCATTTTCGACGACGACGATGACCCTCCGGTAAGCCTTTCGGGGCAACTGATGTAAAAGAGCGTCTGTGCGGCCATTTTAAAATGTTTGAATTGCCGCCCCGATGACGGCAATTCCGTTGTTGATTATTCGGCTTATACCTGCGCCATGCCTCCGGCCACGGCGAGTTCTACGCCGGTAATGTATGAACTTTCTTCGGAGGCGAGAAACGCCACGGCAGCCGCAATTTCTTCGGGTTTGCCTCTGCGTCCGAGCGGAACCTGCGTGGTGAATCCTGCTACCGCTTGTTCGATCATTTCAGGGGGGATGCCCGCTTTCTCAAGTGCCGGTGTTTCGATTGGTCCGGGGCTTACCGCATTCACGCGAATCTTGCGGTCTTTTAGTTCCACGGTCCAGGCACGGACGAAACTGCGCACAGCCGCCTTACTCGCGGCATAGACAGCGAACGTTGGCAATCCCATTACGTTCGCGACCGAAGTGTTGAGGATGATCGAACCTCCATCTTTGAAGAGGGGAATGGCCTTCTGCACCGTGAAGAATGTTCCCTTCGCATTTAAATCGAAGGTTTTGTCGAAATGAGCTTCGGTTGCCGCGCCAAGCGGTGCGACTTCACCCCAGCCGGCATTTGCGAAGAGCGCGTCGATGTGACCGTGTTTCTGTTTCACCACGGCATAGAGCCGGTCCAAATCCTCAAGGCGCGTTATGTCGCCAGCGACCGTCGTGACGTTTTTACCGATAAAGGTTGCGGCCTCTTTCAGCTCTTTCTCTCGTCGGCCAGTGATTACGACGTGTGCACCTTCTTCCACGAAGCGCTTGGCTGTCGCCAAGCCTATGCCGCTGTTTCCGCCTGTGATTACCGCAATTTTTCCCACCAATTTTTGTCCGTTGTTGTTACTCATATGTTTTTCCTTTTTGTTTTTCGTTGTTTTTTTACGTTAAATTTAAGCCTTTCCTCCAAAGCTGACATAGTCATCGAGTTCGCCGAATTCGAACCAGGTTTTGATGTCTTCCCGGGTTTTGGAAAACCGGCCCAGGTGTTTGGCAAAGAACGCAAGTGTTTCGGCGTCGCTGTCCGGCGCGCGTTTTTCCATGAAAGCAGACCAGGCTTCGATTTCCCATGAAGAGCGCGGGGTCTTCGAGTGGGCCTGAACCCATTCGAGCATTTCCCCGTCACCTTTGCCGGTTGCCAATTGCTTCAACAGGGCATCGGGATCGAAGCCAAGAAATTGCACCAGACGCTGGTCGGTTGGGGAATTGTATATATATTCGCCATTCTTCCCGGCGAGGGTCGCCCGGCCCTTGTCGAGCATACGGGCCAAAACCACGTAGTTACTCAAACGAACGCGAAAGCTCCGGGGCGGGCGCTGAGTCAGATCAATAAAGTAATGTTGCGTTTTCATTGTTTTCATAGTTCTACAATCTCAACGACGATGGAGACGCTGGACAAAGTGAAACTCAATGCCGGACAGCGGAGCGCCGACCTCCTGCATTGCACCGCCTTTTCGAAGCGGGCCGAGATCAATGGCGACTAGTCCGGTGCTGTTGATTAACTCGATTACACTCTGTTTGGCTTCGGCGTCGTCACCGGATGTAAAGAGGACGGTCCGGTCCGGGGTTTGTTCGGGGAAAAGTCCTGTATCCATTCCATCGGCATGTTGCTGATTGATTTCACAAGCCGCGCCCCAAGAGCCATCTCGGCGACAATCTCGCTGGAGGTGCGATCCTTTAGCGCGGCCCGCGACCGGGTGACGCCCGCCAGAGTGGGGTCGGCTTTAGAACCCATATGCGCGTTAGTCGCATCTACCAGTATTCGTCCACGCCAATCAACGCCTTTGAGTGCCTCAGGCACGTCCACCCACTTCGTGGCTAGAATCACGATATCACACTTTGCTGCCTGCTGCTTGGTCCCCGCGATGGCGCCCGGACCGAGTTCCGCGACGAATTTACCCAACGTTTCCGGACCTCTGGAGTTGGAAACGACTATCGTGCGACCGGCGTTCATCAAATGGCGGCCGATCGTGGCCGTTACGTTTTGCCAGCAGTCCAATGCGTGGCATCAATGCTCCCAGTAGGTGATTCCGATTGACTTCCGGCGGCCGCGGTTCGGGCGGGCGCGTCAGAACGACTTCACGACGGACTTGCGGAGAGCGGTGAAAACGCGGGTCAGTGAAATCGGGCGGCCATCCTCGGGCCAGGGTGACCCATTCATGCGGACGTAAAACTGGCGGTGGGAAAGTGAGTGTATCATCGGAAGAAATTAAAAAAGTTGTACTCGCTGAGGACGATTTTGGGCATGAGATGCGGGTGGGCAACATTCTTAGCAATGCCAAACCTCCTGAGAATCTTTATTATCCGCCGGCTGATGAAATAAGAGTGCTGCCCGCTGAGCACGGTGGAACCTATCAAGACCGGGCGACTGGAAAAACACGTCAATTCGACTATCGGTATAGAATTATCAGGGGGCGTGAAATTTCAAAAAGTATTTTCTTCGCGACTGGCACAGAAAAGTGAACCCGGTCAAATCGCAGGTTAACGAAAAAATCAGAACGGCAAAATTACTTCTGGGTGATGCCAACTTGCGTCCATATTTCGGCCGCCATCTGGCCGTGAAATACCGCCAGTTCATCAATCGCCTGCTTCAGTTCAGGCGCTTTGGACGCGCCCTGTTTTAGCGTGTGTTCGAGCGCGGCCAGTTCATCCAGCGCCTGTTTTTCTGCCTGCCGCGTCAATTCACTGATGCCTTTGGCCACACGGTCGCGCCAATTGGAGGCCAGGCGCGAAAGATTTTTCTCGGTCTCCCAGCATGATTTTCGCAACAACGACCGCTTAATCGCCGGACGAAACACACTCATCGGGATGAGCGGGCTGATGAGGCTGAATGCTGCGTCCACGTAGCCGATGTCAATCGGCGGCGCGGTGGGTTCCGGCACTTCGAGCGGAATGTCATGTGGCGCGAGCGTGACGCCAAGCGCGGCTTGAACGTGTCCGGCGAGCCGGAGTTGCAGGGCCTGAAGCGTCCGCATTAGGTGCTGCTCCACCCTTTTGAGCGGTTCAAGGAAGGTGGCTTTTTCCGCGCAGGAAATCTCGGTGAGTTCGCGGTTCAAAATGTCTTGCAACCATTCGCGCCAGACACGCAACAGGGGCGGCAGTCGCGACGGCCATTGCAGAAGCTGCGCCTGCAAGCCAGTCGTGACTTGCTCCTGCAAGGCTGCCTGTCGTGGCTTCAATTTGAGCAGCGATTGGTTCAGCGCATCCGCCGCCGACTTGAGCGAGAGCACCTGAAGGTCCTCGCGGAACAAATCGAACTGACGGCGTTCGTCCGCCAGTTTGTCACGCAACGACTGCCGGGCGGACTCGGCTTGGGTCGCCGCAGCCAGCGCGACGCGCAGATAGTCCAGCGTCCGCCCAACCAGCGAGAATAGCTTGTGGCGCCCGATTTGACCGGCTGCTTCGTCACGATTCTGGATGAGCGGCGAGAACAATTTTTGTTCCAACTCCTTTTTCAGGCCACGTTCTTCGGGCCGGATGGAATAGAAAAATACCGGCAATTCGGTCTGCCATTTTTGCCGAAGCTGCCGCCGCACAAAATCCAGCACTTCGCCGCGCTGCGTTTCATTGAGCAAATCAGCTTTCGTCAGCAGCAAAACGATTTTGGGCGTGTGCTGGCGCAATTCATCCAGCAATTCCAAATCTCGCTCCGAGAGCGGCGCATCGGAACTGATGGCCACCAGTGCCGCGCCAACGTTCGGCAGCCATTGGCGCGTGGCGGCGGTGTTGTGGCTGAAAGCGCTGCCCAAGCCGGGCGTGTCAACGAATTGCAGCGGGTCAAGTTGCTGCAAAGCGGGCAAGTCAATGTCCACTGATGCGACTTGTTTCTCGTTGTTCGGATTTCTGTCCTCCCCGACGTAGAGCCGAATATCGGAAAGAGGAATTTCCTTTTTGTTGCCGTTGAGAAACCGCACCCCGGCGCGCTCGTCAAGTCCGTAGCGCAGCCGCGTGATGACCGCCGTAAGCGGTACAACGCCGATGGGCAAGACGGCGCGGCCGGTGAGGTGGTTGAGAAACGAGCTCTTGCCCGCCTTGAACCGGCCAAACACCGCCACATCAATGCCGTGGCTGCCGCCGTTGAATTGCCGCCGGCACGCCGCAATTTGCGGCTGGAGATTGGCCAGCTTCAATTCCCCGGCCAGGCCGGAGACGCGGTTCAAAATGGCGTTCTCCTGATTCATGTCTTGACGCTAGGTTCCAGTTTCGTTGCTTTTTAACCAACGGATTATTGCTTCCAAATCAGTTTCCAACGCGGCGATTTCAGTTTCAAGATAATGAGCCGTGGGCGACGCAATTTTACCGTAGCCGCGTAATCCATCTACGCGTGAGGTATAGAGGTCAATGTTCAGCAATTCGAACGCGGCCAAGTGTGTGTGGCAGATTGAATTCCTGCCCGCGTGCAAATCCAAGTCGCGGGCCATTCGTTCGACTTGAATTTGCGCGCGACCGATCGCGTTTGCAAGCGGTTCGGCCAGTGTCGGGTCTATGGGGTCTACGTAACAGGTAAGTCGTGAGCTTTCCGGCGGATGCAGCACGTTCGCGCGCAGATTGCGCAACGCGCCCTCCACCCGGGTGAGCACGATAGTCAGCCGCCGTTCCTGCGGTTCGTTGAGTGGAAGTTTGGAGTTCATACGGCTGACAATGACAAATTCTTGATACGGCGATCCGTGTCGAGCAGTTGCCAGCCGGTGCGCCGCGACAAATCGTAATGTCCGGCGGCGAATTGCTCTAAAAATTCGCACGAGGTTCGCGGCAGGCCGGCGGCAAGTCGGTGCAATTGCCGGGCAAATGGTTCTAGGGAGGACGGGATTTGCCCAATGTCAATCGCGGCGTTCAACAAGGCTTGTGTTTCGTAGGTGTGAAAGGCCCGCAGTTTGATGATTTCAAACCGCGCCAACAGAGGCCAGAAGTGGCCAATATTCCGTGCCAGTTCGGACCGTGTGCAAATCCACACCGTCGCGCGCTCCATTGCACTTTCCAGAAACGAACTGATTTTGGGCGTCGTCCAACCTACACCGTCGAATACCACTGTTCGATGGGTTTCAGCCAACTTTTGCAACAGGCGATTCTTTCTTTGGACCAGGGGCAAATGCAACGTGTTTGGGGCCAGTTCCATTTCAAGCGTGCCGCAAATTTCACCTAGTGTTTCCGATTGCGGGCAAACGAGGAGCGGCAACGCCTGCGCCAAATGCGTGACGAGCGCTGATTTGCCGACGCCCGCCGGGCCCAGAACAAGGGTGTGTTTATGTTGGGCGTGCAGCCGCCGCAGTTGCGCGGTTTCCCGTTTTCTGCCGATAAAAGGAAGCCTCTGTCCGCACTTTTCTGTTGAAATTGTCGTTTGCATGACTCACTACCGGTTTTCCATTCAGTTTCGGTAGAAGTCATCAGCCGGATGGCGGTTCGCCGCAAGGCGGGCAGGCAAACTTCATTGCCTGGACAAATTTATCATTTCCAACTATAAAAGCGCAGCCAATTCCATTTCTGTGTCCATTGCCATTTCCACCGCGCGATGCAACGCCGCTTGCGCGCTTCGCGAAACCCCATGGCCGACAAGTGTTTTCCGAAACATGTTCCTCGTCACAAAAAAGGGCTCAGCAATAACGCCACGAGCAAAGCCAGCAGCACATAGGCGGCATAAGCGTTGATGCGGCCGCGGTGCATCACGGCGAGCTTTTGAGCAAGGTTCATCACCAGGTCTCTTGCCGGCTGCACCGCCAAGCGATCCACGATATGCACTGCCACGCGCTCGCGGCGGATCGCCGTGCGGAAATGTTGCGCGACGGTTTCGCGTGTGTCCTCCATCGTCGTCGGGCGAAACACCGCGTCGAAAACGACGCGCACCGGGTTGGAAAATCCCGTTGCCGTGTAGGTCATCTCCGGCAGCAAGTTCCGCACACCGCCATCCCAGCGCGTCCGCCGGGCCAGCTTTCGATTTCGCGTCAGCCAGAGACGGATAACAACGTAAGTCAGCAGCAGCAACACGATCAGTGCCACGAGCGAATACGAGGTGGACATGGCAAAAACGACCGGATTTGCTTCGCCACCACGATGGAGCACAACGAGGCCGCGACCGGGCAAAACATTTTGGCCGACTTGCGCCCCGAGATTGTGAAAATCCTCCACGAAAGCGGGCGGCAGGGCGTTGTGCGCCGGATTGGAAGCGAAGAATGGCGGCACGAGCGTGTCGGCGCTGGAATCGGTCCACGGTTGCAACTGACGGCTCAAAGCGGGAATCAGGTAAGTAGGCAACACGCCGAGCAGTACGCAGAGCGCGGCCATGAGAATCATCGGCGCAATTGACGGCGCTTTCGCCTCCACGGCGTTGGCGGCTTCTTCCGAGCGCGACATGCCGAGAAAGCCCATCGCAAACGCTTTGACAAAACACGTCACCGCCAGCGCCGCCGTCAGCGCAAGTCCCGCGCCACACAACGCGAAAACCAGTTTCACGAGCGTCGAAGGCAATTCCGACGAACGCAGCATGGTTTGCAACGTGAGCCATTCGCTGACGAAACCGTTGAACGGCGGCAGCGCCGAAATCTCCAGCGTGCCGACCAGAAACGCGCCCGCCGTCCAAGGCATCGCATGAATCAAGCCGCCGAGTTTATTCAAATCGCGCGTACCGGCGCGGTCGTCCACCGTTCCTGCGCCGAAAAACAGGAGCGATTTATACACCGAATGATTGATCATGTGATAGAATGCCGCGATAAACGCGATGCCTGCCAATGCTGGTTTGCTGTAGCTGGTGAAAATCATTCCTGCGCCAAGGCCGGCGGTAACGATGCCGATGTTCTCAATCGAACTGTGAGCGAGCATGGCTTTCAAATCGTTCTCGGTGGTCGCGTAGAGGATGCCGACCAACGCGGAAATTGTCCCGATAACGAGCACCACCACCCCTGCGCCGATCATCCCGTTTTGCGTGACGGGCACAAGGTCCAGATTCACGCGGATGATGCCGTAGAGTCCCAGGTTCAGAATTGTGCCGGACAAAATTGCCGAGACATTCGCGGGCGCAGCGGGATGAGCGCGCGGCAGCCAGGTATTGACCGGAACCAGTCCGGCTTTGACGCCGAAACCGAAAAACGTCAGAAGAAAAATTATCCAGCGCGTGAACCCACCCAGATTCGCACCCGCCGTCTTGAACGCGGCAAAATCCAGCGAGCCGGTTCTCGCCGCAAGGAACAGTAACACCAACATCACCGCCGCGAAGCCCGCCTCGCCCATCGCCAGCATGAGATAACCCGCCCGGCTGGTTTCGTCACGCCGATGCTCGAAGTTTACGAGCAAGTAAGTCAATATGGACATCGCCTCCCACGCCAGCAGAAACAGCAGCACGTCGTTGGCAATCAGGATGAGCACGATGGAAGCGAACAGCAACAGATACCAGGCATTGAGCGCCTTGAGATTGTAACGCCCCGCGTAACGCTTCAAATATCCCGCCGAGAACATCGAACTGGCCAGTACCACCACCGCCGCCACCGCCAGAAAGAGCGCGGACAAACGGTCGAGCGAAATTGTCAGAGTTCCGCAACCGTGAATCATCCAGAGTTCAGCTTGGAAAACTTGTCCCGACCCAAGGACGTTACCGCTGGCCCACAACGTCAGCAGCGCCGCCAGCGAGCCGAACCAGGCCAACAGCGCAGGACTGCGCCGTTCGGGGACAAAGATTCCCGCCAGCGCGCCGGCGAAGCACAGCGCGAAAACCAATTCCAGCAATAATCCACTCGCGCCCATCAATTTTTTGCCGTTGCCCAACTCCGGTGGAAACCGGAGTGGCTACGACGTTTCGAGCAACAAAAACACGACCAACACGATCAGCAACGTCAGCAGCGCATAAGCAGCGTAACTGTTGAAGCGTCCGTGGTGCATCCGCGCCAGCCGGCCCGCAAACCACATCACTGCCATCCTGACTGGATGAAAAACCAGCTTGTCCACGAGATGCACGCGCTCTTTTTCACGGATGATGGCAGTGCGGAAATGCTCCGCCACGGTCTCGCGCGCGTCTTCCACCGTTGTCGGACGAAACACGGCATCGAAAATCACGCGCACCGGATTGGAAAAGCCCGTGGCCGTGTAAGTCATCTCCGGCAGCAGGTTTCGCACGCCGCCGTCCCAGCGCAGCCGCCGCGTCAGCTTGCGGTCTCGCGTCAACCAGAGGCGGAGAACAATGTAGGTCACCAGCAGCAAACCAATCAGTGCGATAAACGAATAGGAAGTGGACATGGCGAACACAACTGGATTTGCCTCGCCGCCGCGATGGAGCACGACGAGGCCGCGTCCAGGCAAAACGCTTTGGCCGACTTGTGCGCCGAGATTGTGAAAGTCTTCCACGAACGCAGGCGGCAGCGTGTCGTGCGCCGGACTGGAAACGAAGAACGGCGGGACTAAATGGTCCGCCGCGCTCGCGCCGACCAGCGGATTGGCGGCCTTGTCGAGCGCTGGGATTACATAGGTTGGCAGCACGCCGAACGCGAGGCACAGCGCGGCGAGAATGGCCATTGGCGCCAGCGTTCCGGATTTGGTTTCGCTGACTTTTCGTTCCTCCTCCAACCGCCGCATTCCCAGAAAGCTCATCGCATAAACTTTCACGAAGCACGTTACCGCTAGAGCCGCTGTGAGCGCCAGTCCTGCGCCGCACAGGGCAAAGACCATTTTTACACCGGTCGAGGAAAGTTCCGCCGAGCGCAACATAGTTTGCAACGTGAGCCATTCGCTGACGAAACCATTGAACGGCGGCAACGCAGCGATGGAGAGCGTGCCGACGAGAAAACCGAGCGCGGTCAGAGGCATCCATTTGCTCAAGCTGCCGAGCCGGTCCATGTCGCGCGTGCCGGTTTGTTTTTCGATTTCGCTGACACCGAAGAACAAAAGCGTTTTGTAAAGCGAATGGTTGATCAGGTGATACAGCGCCGCGACGGAAGCGATGGCTGCGAGCGCCGGATGATTCGTGGCGACAAAGACCATTCCCGCGCCGAATCCAGCAACGATGATGCCGACGTTTTCAATCGAACTGTGGGCCAGCATGATTTTGAGGTCGTTGTCTGTCGTCGCGTAGAGAATGCCCACGAGCGCCGAAAGTGTGCCGACCACGAGGGCAACCAAACCCGGCGCGGCATGAGTCGCGGGCATGAGGTCGGCGTTGACACGCAAGATTCCGTAAAGACCCAAGTTAAGTGTCGCGCCCGCCAATACCGGCACGAAGGCGCGCGGGGCGGCGACGTAAGCGCGCGGCAACCAGAAATTCACCGGTACCAGCCCGGCCTTCACTCCGAAACCGAAAAATGAAAGCAGGAAAACCGTCCCTTGCCTGCTTGCGTCCAAACCTGACGCCGCCGATTTGATGGCGCTGAAATCCAGCGAGCCGGCGGCAACGGCGAGCAGGAGAAATCCGAGTGCCGCTGCGAGCGTTCCGGCTTCGCCCATCGCCAACAGGAGGTAGCCGGAGGAAGATGGAGAATGGAGCATGGAGGATGGCGTACCGCGATTCTCGGTTCCATCTTCCATCTTCCATCTTCCATCCTCGCCGCAAACAATCAGCAGCCAGCAAAGAATGGACATCACTTCCCACGCCAACAGGAACAGCACGACGTCACCCGCCAGGAAGATGAGAACGATGGATGCATAAAGTCCGAACATGAACACCGTGAACGCGCGCGACGGAACATTGGAACCGCCGCCAAAAATTGAAGCCGGGAACAGCACCAGGCCGGTGATGAGAACAAACACCGCCGAGAGTGAATCCAATTTCACCGTGAGCGTTGCCCCCAATCCCGGCAACGTCCATAGCGGCTGACTGAAAGTTTTCCCGGCGAGCAGCGAGCTTGCGCCGGCCAGGACCAAGGCAACCGAAGCGAGGCAACCCAGCCATGTCAGCACGTTGCCCTGCCGCGCTGGAGGCGCGGCCAGCGACAGCAGGATGCCCGTCCCACACAGCGCAAAGAAAATCGAAACGAGTGTTGGAGTGTCCATTTAGGCCTTCATTGGGTTGCTTCGCGCCCATGTTGCCGGAGCTTTGCGGCCAGTGGCCACCAGCAGGCCGTGCAGAATTGCGAGTGGTGGGGGCGGATTGCCGGGGATTTCGACATCCACCGGCAGCACGTCCGGCGCTCCCCTGGCGCAGACAAAACTTTCGGCAAACACGCCGCCGGACAGTGCGCACGCGCCGACGGCGACGACGCGCTTGGGCGTCGGCATCGCATCATAAACTTTTTTCAACGCGAATTTCATGTGGTCCGTCACCGGACCGACGACCAGCAACACATCGGCGTGGCGCGGCGTGGGCGTGATGAAAAAACCCAGCCGGTGCATGTTGTAATACGGATTATTGAGTTGCTTGACTTCATTGAGACACGCACCGCAATCGCCCGCGTCCACGACGCAGATATGGATGGACCGCTCGAAGGGCTGGCCGAATGCACGCTGTCCGTCGCGGACAGTTCCCCACTCGTAGGTTTGTTCCCAATTCACCGGAGGCTCGGCGTCCCGAACGCAGCGACTGCAATGAATGCACCGACGCCGGTCCACGAGGACTTGACCGTCGCTGTCGCTGAACACTCGCGTCGGACAGCGAGAGATCAGCGAATTAATTTTATTTGCGGGATAATCACCGCCAACCGGCAAACCCGGCGTTGTGCCCGCTGCCGTCTCCGGCCTGGCCGGAAAGGCAGTCGTTTTGATTCCCGCGCGGATTCCGTTGATGACCCATTGGCTCATGTTATTTTCGATTTTTGATTTATGATTTATTCCGCTCCGACGCTTCAACGATCATTTTCGGCCACGGACAGATCAAACGTTGAAAGCATGATGGGGAAATCCTGGAACGCAAATTTCTCCACGGACAAATGGAAGCCATGCCAGTTGGCGAACGACGGCGGGATGATCCGGTAACGGGCGACCTTTCCTTCCGCATCCAGTCGCACCCAATGAAATGCGCCGCCGCGCGGGGCTTCGACCCAGCCCAGCGCCGCGCCCGCGCGGAGCCGAAGCGGATCACGAACGTTGCCGCCCGTCAACGCGGCAACCGCCTGCTCCATGATGCGAACCGATTGCCGGGCTTCGGCGAATAAGATACGCAACCGGGCATAACCGTCGCCTTCCTGCTCGCCGGGCACGTCGAATTGGAAATTTTCGTAACCCAAATACGGCTGCGCGCGGCGCAGATCACGGACGACGCCGGACGCACGGGCAATTGGTCCAAGCAGTCCATAAACCATCGCCGTCCGTTCCGGCACGATGCCGACTTCTTCCAGTCGATCCAGAAAACTGCTGGAAACACGCAAATGCTTTTCCAGCGCGTTTAATTCCGTCAGAACCTTCTGCGCCTTTTCGAGCGCCTTGGCGCAGGCGTCGTTCGGCAAATCGCAGAGCAACCCGCCCAGCGCGAGCATGCCGAACAGATAGCGATGACCGGCGAGTTCGCAGGAAATACGCAGCAATTCCTCCTCGCAAATCCCCGCGTGAGCGTTGGCCACGGCCAGCGCGGTGGATTCGCAAATTTCCTGAATCGCACCCGCGTGGTGACGCAGCCGTTCGAGTTCCGCCAGAAACATGCGCAAAGTTCTCGCGCGCGGCGGGGCGCCGACGCCGCAGATATTTTCAACGGCCTGGCAAAAGGCCAGTCCGTGGGCAAAGGCGGTTGTGGCGGCGAACCGTTCGGCCAGCAACAGGACCTCATCCGGCGACTTTCCCTCGGCGAGCTTTTCAATCGCGCGCCATTTGTAAAACAGGCGCGGCGTGGAGCGGATGACATCTTCGCCGACGGTTTCAAGCAGAAAATGAACCGATTCGGTGACGCCGGAGAATTTTGGGCCGACCGGCATTACGAACGCGCCGGATTCCTGGACGATCCGGCGTGGCCGCCAGTCCTCTTGCGGCTTGCGATGGCGTATGGCCGCCTGCGCATCAAATCTATGGCGCATCGGCTCGACACCTTCCTGCCAGGCGTCGTCGTGCAGAATGAAATCGCCCAGACGCGGATGGCCTTCAAAAACCAGCCCATATAAATCCTCGGCTTCGCGCTCGTGCCAGTCGGCGGCGTGAACGAATTTGACGACGCTGGGAAAAGTCTTTTCAGTGAGCGGCGCGGTGACGAGCACATGAACCCAGCCGGCGTCGCCCTCGCCGTAAAAGGCGTAGCACAAGTGCCATTCGCTCGCGCCTTCCTCAACAATCAATCCGGCGAAGCTGAAATTCCATTCGAGGAATAGCCGTCCGCACAATTCCGGTAATGCAGCGCGGGCGCAAGTTACCTCGCACACCGAACCAGATTCGGATCGGCACTGCACTTTGCCCGGCCAGCGTTGAGCGATTTCAGCCTTTAGTTCGGTGCGGTTCATGGCAGTTCATTTCATTGGGTCAAAGCGGCGGCAGCCTGCGTCAAGAGGTCGTGCAATGGCTGCGGAATGTAAAAACCGAGAATGAGAACCGGCACCGCAGCCACAATGAGCGCCAGTCGGCAACTGAAGGGCAGCGTCGAAGCGTTGTCACTTTGGGGCGACGAGGCGTCGCCACCAGTCTCCCGCGCGCCAAAAACCATCCGGTTGATGTGCAGCATGATTCCGAAAAAGGCGATGACGATGAAAACGGCGAGCAGCCCGGTCGCCAGATACTCTTTTTGCGTCAGACCGGCTTTGAGAATCGAAAACTCGCTCAGGAAAACCGCCAGGGGCGGCGCGCCGGCGATGGCCAGTCCGCCAAAAACGAGCGCGGCGCTGGCGAGCGGAGATTGGCGGACGAGTCCGCGAATGGAGACGATTCGCCGCGTTTTCACCGACAGCAACACCGCGCCGGCGGCGAAGAAACAGAAGGATTTGGTCACGCAATGGCTGACGATTTGTTGCATCGCGCCATAGCCGGCGACCGATGCGCCGAGGCCAACTGCCGTCAAAATGATGCCCATGTGCTCCACGGTCGAGAAGGCGAACAAGCGCTTGTAGTCTTTGACTTGCAGAAGCAGAAACGCGGCGGTACCGACCGAAATCAAACCGAGCACGACGGCCCAGGTTTCAGCGTGGGAATTCGGCGCGGCTTGCATCACGGGGAACAGCCGCAGAATGACGTAGAGGATGGAGCTGGTTTCGATCCCGGATAGCAGCGCGCACACTGGCGAGGGCGCCTGACTATGAGCATCCGGCAGCCAGGTGTGCATCGGGACGAGGCCGACCTTGGTGCCAAGACCGATTAAAATCAGCAGGAACGCGGTCTGCAACAGAACCGGCGGCATCATCGGCGCGGCGTCAATCAACCCGCGCCAAGTGTAAGCGTTCGTGCTGCCCGACGCCTGCATGGCAGCAAACAAAACGAGAAAACCAAACAGCGCGATGCCCGCGCCCATGAGTGAGAGCACGACGTATTTCCACGCGGCTTCCAGCGCCTCGCGTGTGTTCTCAAATGAAACGAGCAACGCAGAAGCCAAAGTGGTTAATTCCACGACGATCCATACCGACGTCGGCTCGGCCAAAACCGGAATGGCCAGCATGGAGAAGACAAACAGGTTGTAGTTGATGTAATAGAGCCGGAGTTTTCCCGGTTTCAGATTCCCGTGTGCCATGTAACCCACGGAATAAATCGCCGCCGTTGTTGCGACAAAGGCAATCAGAACGAGAATCAGCGCGCTCAAGCCGTCCACGGCAATCCAGTTGAGCCAGCCGATGTTTAAATCCGCCGTGACGGAATTGCCCGCTGCAACCAGCCACGCGACTCGCACGGACAACATCAAAGTCGCCAGCGATGCCACGACGGTCACGCCCGACGCCCACGTTTTTTTCAGAGGCAGACAAACAAGCAAGGTCGCAATCAGCGGCAGCAGCAAAATGATGAGAATGCTCATTTCGTTGTCTCCTTCTTAAAGAATTCCGCGGGCGCTTCCTTCAGAGCCGCCAGTTCGCCGACGGCCGTCGTGCCGATTTGTTTTTGGACGGCGCGGGTCAGCACGCCCATGATGAAGACAATGATCAAACCGTCTGTGGCGATGGCCAGTTCAATCAACATTTTGAGATTGCGGGCAATGTCAATGCCGGCCAGAAACGCGCCGTTTTCCATGACCAGGAGGCCGATGAGCAGCGGCAGGGCTTCGCGGCGGACGGTGATGGTGAAGGCGCCGAGCAACAGGCCGGCGATGCCAATCGGCACGTTGGGGCCACGAAATTCGGGCGCGACGGCTTTGAGCAGCGGCAGACCCAGGAAATAAGCCAGGATCGCCAGCGCCAAGGCGATGAGCAGGGCGGTCGGGATGTTCAGCGCCTGCGTCACTTCGCGGCGCGTATAAACTTCCGACGGCGAAGTCTTGCGCAGGAGCCACGGGACGATGATGGGCTTGCTGATGATGTTCACCAGCGCCACCCCGTAAAGATGTTCCGAGGTAAACCGCAGGCCCAGCAACACGGCGGACGCGGCCAGGAGGAGGGATTGCGCGATGAACAGATGCAAAACGCCTCGGGCCTGCCGCATGGCCACAATGCCGAAGGCCGTCAGCAAAAACAACCCGGTGACCAACGAGTTCAGATTGTCCAGCAATTGATTGGTGGTGTCGTTCATGTGTCGTTCAAGACAAAAAGATCTGGGCAATCATCGCCGCAACGCAGGTGATGAATGCCGCGCCTAAAAATTCGGCTATCCGGAATAATCGCAGCTTGGACAATGACGATTCGATGACCACCAGTACGAGCAGGAAGCAGAAGATTTTGAACAGCACCAATGGGATGGCCAACAGCACCGCGCCGAGTGCCTGTCCGCTGGCCAAACCCCACGGCGCGACCAGCACGTTGAGGAAAATGCACAGGAGCACGAAGCATTTCATCTGGCCACCCCACTTCATGAGCGCAAAGCCGCGACCGGAATATTCGAGCGATTTGGATTCATCAATCATCGCCAGCTCGAAATGGCCGGTCGGGTTGTCCACCGGGATGCGTCCGCCTTCGGCCAGGATCAGCATGAGGAACGCCAGCACCAACAGCACGTGCGAAGGCAGGAAGAAATTCGCCATCGGCGTCACCCACTTTTCCTGAACGATGTAAGGAATCGTCGAGCCGGCCACGAAGGAGACGGTGAAGAAAACAATCATGAACACCGGTTCAGCCAGAAAGCCAACCATGCGCGTGCGGCTCGCGCCGATTGGCCCGTAGGGATTGGCGGTGTCAACAGCGGCGAGTGTGGCGAAAAATCCGCCCAGTGCCAGAATGAATCCGCCGCCAATCATGTCGCCCATGAAGGCGAAAAACAGCGGATAATTCGTCAGCACCGGAATCAGCAGCGCGACAAAAATCGGCGTGACGAAAACCATGTAGGGTGTGAACCGGAAAATCCACGAACTGTCCTCGGAAACGATCTCGTCTTTGTGAAATAATTTCCACAAATCGCGATACGGCTGGAAAATGCTCGGCCCGCGTTTGGATTGAATCATTTCCTTGAGCCGCGAAGTCACGCCGGAAGCCAGCGGTGCAAAGGCCATGACCACCAAAACTTGAATCAGATTGAATAAAATGTGGTTGAACATAATCAACTCTTGGATTGCCGTGCACCGATGGCGTTTTCTTCATCCGAGCGGCAATCAATGACACGGGCATTCTGCAGCGTGACTGAACCGCCCTTCGTCGTTTCATCATTGACCGGAAGGAAGTGGTTGTTTTTTTCCTCCGAATCCGCGATTTCGATGACGAGCGGCAGGCCCAACGAAGGCCGGAGCGTTTTGGCCGTGCGCCAACGGCTGGTTTGGCCGAACCCCATCGGCCGGCGCAGCACTGTCGCGCTGTCCAGGTGCATTTCGCGCGCTTTGAGCACAATGGCTTCATGGAGCGCTTTGTGTTGCCAGCGGTCGCCCTGCCTGATGAAAATTCGCAGAAACATGCAGTCGTGAGGAAACTGCATATCAGAGTCCTTTGGTTGGATTGGGACGAGACAGGCGGCAAGCCTGAAGGCACGGCGGCGGGCGACTTCGCTCCTTGTGCTGCCTACACCGGTTGATCTGTAGTTGGGCATAAAAAATCCCACCGACACACTATGTTTCGGTAGGAGTTATTAGCCCTGAAATCGGCTGGCAGTTTTCCCATTCGGGACGGCAAACCCCATTGCCGCTTTCTTTTTACCACATCGCGAGCATTCGCGCAAGTCGGTAGTGTCCTGTATTCGGCGCTTTTCCACGAATTGGCATTCCTTTAATTGGCGACAATGCTCGCTTCGCGGTGAACGGCTCCCTGGGCACTCCGGCAGCGCATCGTAAAGCCTTCCGGCCTTTGAGCGTTTGCCCGGAGGCGTGGCAATTTTGGACTCCGAGCTCCTGTTGCCCGTTTGGCGTGATTGGCAAGTAGATTGGCGCGTTCTGCTAGTGACAAATTCCAGGACGCAAGTAAGGTCAAGGCATGAATGCAAACAAAGTGAATCTGCAAACGCGCAAACTGGGCAAAAGCAATCTGGAAGTCTCGGCCATCGGGCTGGGCTGCATGGGCATGAGTTTTTCCTACGGCCCGCCGAAGGACAAAAAGGAAATGACCGCGCTGCTGCGCGCCGCCGTCGAACGCGGCGTCACGTTCTTCGATACGGCGGAAGTTTATGGGCCGTTCATCAACGAAGAACTCGTCGGCGCGGCGCTCGCGCCGTTCAAAGGCAACGTCGTCATCGCCACGAAGTTTGGATTTGATTTGAGCGGTGCTGATAAACGTCCCGGCGCGGCGGGCCTCAACAGCCGGCCCGACCACATCCGGCAAGCCGTCGAAGGCTCGCTCAAACGGCTGCGCGTCGAGAAAATTGATTTGCTCTACCAGCATCGCGTTGACCCGAACGTGCCGATTGAAGACGTCGCCGGCGCGGTGAAGGAATTGATTCAGCAAGGCAAGGTGAAGCACTTCGGCTTGTCCGAAGCAAGCGCACAAACGATCCGCCGCGCGCACAAAATCCAGCCGGTCGCGGCGCTGCAAAGCGAATACTCGTTGTGGTGGCGGCGGCCGGAAGCGGAAATCATTCCGACGCTCGAAGAACTCGGCATCGGCCTGGTGCCTTACAGTCCTCTCGGCAAAGGATTTCTCACCGGTAAAATGGACGGAAACACAAGGTTCGACAGTTCGGATTTCCGCAGCCAATTGCCGCGCTTCATGCCGGAGGCGCTCAAGGCAAATCAAACGTTGATTGATTTGCTCGGCGAAATCGCCAGACGGAAAAGCGCGACGCCGGCGCAAATCGCGCTCGCGTGGTTGCTCGCGCAAAAGCCATGGATTGTGCCGATTCCCGGCACGACGAAATTGCATCGTTTGGAGGAGAACATTGGCGCGGTTGCGGTTGAACTGGATACAGGCGATGTTCGGAACCTTGGCGAAGCAGCGTCAAAAATAAAAGTGCAAGGAGCGCGGTATCCAGAACGGCTTGAAGCAATGACCAATCGTTGATAAAAAAGAGAGAAGCGGAGGCAGATTATTATGCGTGCAACCATCATGTATCGCGCCGGCGACGTGCGCGTTGAAAATGTTCCCGACGCCGCCATTGTCCATCCCAGCGACGCACTGGTGCGCGTCACCCGCGCCTGCATCTGCGGCAGCGATCTGTGGCCTTTCCACGATTTGGAACCCACCGAAAATGGCCGCCGCATGGGCCACGAAGCCATTGGTGTTGTCGAGGCCGTCGGCGCCGAAGTCCGCAAAGTCAAGAAAGGCGACTTTGTTGTGATGCCGTTCGCCTTTTCCGACGGCGAATGCCCGTTTTGCCACGAGGGCTTGCAAACTTCATGCGTTCACGGCGGATTCTTCGGCTTCAGCGAAGGCGTGGGCGGCGCGCAGGCCGAAGCGATCCGCGTTCCGCTGGCGGACGGCACGCTTTTTGTCCTGCCGGTCCGCGAAGACAACGCGCTGTTGCCTTCATTGCTGACGCTCTCGGATGTGATGGGAACGGGCCATCATGCAGCGGTCACGGCAAAAGTTGGCCGCGGCAAAAAAGTGGCCGTCGTCGGCGACGGCGCGGTCGGTTTGTGCGGCGTGATTGCCGCCCGGCGTCTCGGCGCCGAGCAAATTATTTTGCTCGGCCGCCATCCAGATCGAATTGCGCTCGCGAAAGAATTCGGCGCAACGGATATCGTGAGTGAGCGCGGCGATGAAGCCGTCGAGCGCGTGCGCAAAATCACCGGCGGTTTCGGTGTGCATTCCGTGCTCGAATCCGTCGGCACCGAACCAGCCATGCTCACCGCTGTCGGCATCACCCGGCCCGGCGGCGCGGTGGGCCGGGTCGGAGTTCCTCACTACCCGGGAATTCCCGCGTGGGAACCGACGTTTTACAAGAACATCACCATCAGCGGCGGCCCGGCGCCGACGCGCGCCTACATTGCCGAATTGCTGCCCGATGTTCTCGAAGGCCGCATTCACCCCGGCCGCGTTTTCGACCGTCTCATCGGCATTAACGAGGTGCCGGACGGTTATCGCGCGATGGACAAACGCAAGGCGATCAAAGTCATGGTGAAACCTTGATTGCGGAAGCTTGGAAACACAAAATACGAAAGGAGTTCAACATGGAAATCAAAAGAATTGGCTCACAGGCATCAAACCGGGGACCAGCCGATTGGTTCACCGGCACGGTGCGGATTGACCCGTTGTTTCAAGCCGCCGCGCCCGCGCGCGTCAGCGGCGCGAGTGTCACGTTTGAACCCGGCGCCCGCACTGCGTGGCACACGCACCCGCTGGGCCAGACGCTCATCGTTACCGCCGGTTGCGGCTGGGCGCAACATTGGGGCGGACCCGTCGAGGAGATTCATCCGGGCGACGTGATTTGGTTTCCGCCGGGCGAGAAGCATTGGCACGGCGCGTCACCAACCACAGCCATGACGCATATCGCCATCGCGGAATACCTCAACGGCAAGGTGGTTGACTGGATGGAAAAGGTAGGCGACGAACAATATCGCAGAGCCCGAAAGGAGTGATTTATGCCTCATGTCGTCGTGAAACTTTGGCCGGGAAAGTCCGAGCAGCAGAAGACCCGGCTCGCTGAAGCAATCACCCGGGACGTAATGGATGCCTTCGATTACGGGGAAGAATCGGTTTCGGTAGCATTTGAGGAAATCAAACCGGCGGATTGGGACGAGAAGGTCTATCAGCCGGACATTCTCAACGGCCCCGGAACGCTGTACAAAAAACCCGGATACACGATGTGACCAACAAGACTGGTCGTCCGCGTTTTGGCGGGTTCTGCCAGTGACAGATTTTTCGGCTGGACTATGTTTGATTCATCGCTGACATGAATTTGCTCAAACCATGACTGATCGTTTTCGAGTTTCGAGTTTGTTGGCGCAACGGCTGGCAGAGCACCAGCTCCCGTTGTCGGCGTTGCTGCAACGGGCGGGTTTGCCGCCCGGATTCTTCCAGCAGGAGAAAATCTACGCCACCACCACGGAATTGTTCGCCCTGTGGCGAACCATTGGCGAGATGAGCGCCGATCCCGCATTTGGCCTGAAGTTCGGCGCGGAACCACGCCTGGAGCGCTATCAACCGACGGCGATAGCCGCCGTGTGCAGCCGGTCGTTTCGCGACGCGCTGCAACGCATGGCCCGCTACAAACAACTGACCTGCCCGGAAGAAATTCGCGTCCACGCCAAAGGGGAAGAGACCACCGTGGAATTCTCGTACGTCGAAGCGAAGGAAATCCAGCCCGACGTGTTGGTGGACGTATGCCTGGCTTGGATCGCATCCCTCGCCCGCCGGGGCACCGATGGCCGGGTGACGCCGCTCCGCGTGGACCTGGCGCGCGCCTCGCAGCATCGCGAGTTGCTGGAAAATCATTACGGCTGCCGGGTGCGATTCAAGGCCGGACGCAACGCGCTGGTGTATCGCAGCCGCGATTTGGACCGCCCATTCGTGACGCATAACGCGGAATTGCTGGCCTTGACCGGGGCGCAGTTGGAGACTGAGCTGCAGGAGTGGAAGGCCGGCGCGGACGTCGCCGAACAGGTGAAGCACACGCTGAAGCGTTCGCTGGCCGGGAGACGTCCAACGCTTCAGCAGGTCGCGCGGGAACTGGGGACGAGCACGCGCTCGTTGCAGCGGCGGCTGACCGAGGTGCATATCACCTTTCAACAACTGGTGGAAGACACGCGGCGCGAACTGGCACGACACTATCTCAAACACAGCGCGGTTGAATTGAACGAAGCCGCCTACCTGCTGGGATACGAAGATGCCAACTCGTTTTTCCGGGCCTTTCATCTGTGGGAAGGCGCCTCGCCGGGGGAGTGGCGCACGCGGCATGGCACAGCTGCCGTCGCGACGTGAAGTAAGGGACGCCGAACCAAGTGTATGCACATTGGCGCATTTCCCGGGATTGGTGAATTTAATCAAGGTGGGAAATCCCGCCATAGTATGGGTACAGTCAAACCGGGCTTTCCACCCCGGACTATTATTGGGACAGCACAACAGATGATTGCGCCGAAGGCCGGTTTTACAGGATGTTATGCGCCTCAAAAAAAGTTTAAAATAATAGTTGACTATTTAGTTCACTATGTTAGAGTCGGATTGTGACCCGGCAGTCCGGGTTAAACAAACGAAGAAAGAGAAAGATTATGGGTCGTGTCAGTGACGCCAAAACGAGATTGATGGATGCCGTGTCGGAGCTGCTTTGGACTGGTTCTTACGGCAGTACGACCATTGATCAGATTTGTGAGAAGGCTGGCGTCAAGAAGGGCAGCTTTTACTATTTCTTTGATTCCAAATCCGATTTGGCGGTTGAAGCCCTTGATGCTGGTTGGCAGATCAGACAAACGGAATTGGACCGGATCTTTTCGCCCATGGTGCTGCCGTTGGATCGGATTCGGAAATACTGCGAATTCAGCTACAAAGTCCAACTGGAAATGAAGGAGAAATATGGGCGGGTGTTGGGTTGCCCGCAGTTCGCCCTGGGCGCAGAGGTGTGCACACTGGAAAGCCGGTTGCAAAAGAAGGTGCAGGAGATTCTTGATTGCAAGCGCAAATATCTCGAATCGGCTGTCCGCGACGCCCATGCGGGGGGCCTCATCAAGGCGCCGGATCCCGCGGCCAAGGCCAGGATGATTCTGGCGTATTACGAGGGCCTCTTGACGCAGGCGCGGATCCAAAACGACGTGGAAATTCTGCGCGATACTGTCGGTGGGATTTTTGCAATGCTGGGTGTGAAAGAAACTGAAACCGCAATCGCTTAAATTTTTTTTGCGTACTTATTTGACTAAACAGACAACTACAAAAAGGAGATAAAAATGAAGACAAATCAAGGAGTAGAAAACAACGCCGTCAAAGCAGTAACGAGTGCCTGTGTGGCATCGTGTCAAAAATTGGCGGCACGAATCGAGCAAGCCAAAGAACAGCTTTTGGTTGAACTGCAGGAAACTCTGCAGGTGCCCGACAAGCTGTTCAAGCTGGCTTTGAACGAAGCTGAGGCGCTGGCGTGGCAGACGGAGTACCCACACCTGGTTTTCCCAGTGCTGGCGGCAGAAAAAATTCAGGCTGCCGGTAAGTGGAACGCACGACAGGAATTCCGGCGGCATAAAAATTCCATTTACGCGACGTCCATCTGAGCGACGGCCATTCGTCATTAACCAAGGAGTCATGTATGAACATGAAATTCATGAGGACAGTTTTGTTGGCTGGCGCGCTGGCAACCGGCGTCGGATTTGTGACCGGGTGCCGGCGCGGATCGGTGAAAGATCCGCTGCCGCCGCCCAATGTGACGGTCGCGCCGGTCCAGGAAAAAGACATTGTTGAATGGAGCGAATTCACCGGCCGGGTGCAGCCCGTCGAATCCGTCGAGGTGCGCCCGCGCGTTTCCGGTTACATCCAGAAAGTGCGCTTTCAATCGGGACAACTGGTGAAAAAGGGCGATGTTCTGTTTGTCATTGACCCGCGCTGGAACCAGGCGGTGTATGATCAGCGCCAGGCCGAATACGAACAGGCAAAGCGTGAGGCGGAGCGGACGGCGCAACTGCTGGCCAACCAGGCCATCTCGACCGAGGAGGCGGATGCGCGCAAGGCCCGCTACGAGGAGGCCAGGGCGGCGCTCGACTCCGCGCGATTGGATCTCGAATACACCCAGGTTCGAGCGCCGATTGACGGCCGGGTGAGCCGCGCGCTCCTGACCGAAGGCAATTATGCCAGCGGCGTTGCCGGTTCGGCTTCGTTGCTCACCACGATCGTTTCGGTGAACCCGGTTTATGTCTATGCGGACATGGACGAGGATTCGTACCTCAAGTTCAGCGAACTGGTGCGCGCCAGGAAACTCGGCGATGACGACGGCGGCAAAATCCCGGTGGAAATGGAACTGGAGAACGAACACGGTTTTCCGCATGCCGGACAGATCGAGTCATTCGACAACCACCTCAACGCCGACACCGGCAGCATCCTGCTGCGCGCAGTCTTTCGGAACGACGAGGGCAGCCTGACGCCTGGTTTGTTTGCCCGGATTCGCATTCCCCTGAGCAACCGGCATCCTGCGCTGCTGGTGGACGAGCGCGCCATCGGCACCGACCAATCGCAGAAATTCGTGCTCACGCTGACGCCGACGAACACGGTGGCGTATCAGCCGGTGCAATTGGGTCCCTTGGTGAATGGGCAGCGCGTGGTCCAATCCGGTTTGCTGGCCGGTGAGGAGATTGTTGTTGACGGCCTGGAACGGGTGCGCCCGGGAATGCCGGTCTCCGCGCAGCGGGAGACGTTAAATGCTTCCATGACCGGCCGACTGACGGCCAGCCGCTGATTTCATCGTTAACCGACAAACATTTCCCACGGACATGAATTTTGCCCATTTCTTTATCCGCCGCCCGATTTTCGCCGGCGTGCTCTCCATCGCCGTTTTTGTGATGGGGCTGCTCGCCATGTTCCGGCTCCCCATTGCTGAATATCCGGAGGTGGTGCCGCCGACCATTGTCGTGCGCGCGACTTATCCGGGCGCAACGCCCAAGACCATCGCCGAAACCGTGGCGTCGCCTCTCGAACAGGCGATCAACGGTGTGGAAGGTTCGCTCTACATGTTTTCGCAGGCGACGCCCGACGGCGTCATGACCCTGACGGTGACGTTCAAGCTTGGCACGGACCCGGACCAGGCGCAGGTCCAGGTGCAGAACCGGGTTCAGCAGGCGTTGCCCAAGCTGCCGGAGGAAGTCCGTGCGCTCGGCGTCACCACCACCAAACAATCACCGGACCTCACCATGGTCGTGCATCTGTTTTCGCCGGATGGCCGTTACGATGAAGTCTATCTGCGCAATTACGCGACACTGCAGGTAAAGGACGCGCTGGCGCGCATTCCCGGCGCCGGCGATGTGCTGGTGTTCGGCTCGGGCGATTATGCGATGCGCGTCTGGCTGAACCCGGACAGGCTTGCCGCGCGCGACCTGACCGCCGGCGACGTCGTGGCCGCCATCCGCGAACAAAATGTCCAGGTGGCCGGCGGCATTATCGGCCAGCCGCCGGTCCGCGACCCGGTGAATTTTGAACTGCTGGTCAATGTCAAAGGCCGGCTGACCACGGCGGAGGAATTCGGCGACATTATTGTGAAGACCGGTCCCAACGGCGCCATCACCCGGCTCAAGGACGTGGCGCGCATTGAACTTGGCGCAGGTGATTACTCGCTCCAGTCGCTGCTGAACAACAAGACGGCGGTGGCGCTGCCCATCTTTCAAACGCCCGGCGCGAACGCCCTGCAACTTTCCCGGGACGTCCGCCGCACCATGGAGGAGTTGAAGAAGAATTTCCCGCAAGGCATTGACTACTCGGTGGTGTATGACCCGACGGTTTTCGTCCGCCATTCGATTGCCGCGGTGGTGCACACCCTTTTCGAGGCGCTGCTGCTGGTGGTGCTGGTGGTCATCCTCTTCCTGCAAACCTGGCGCGCGGCCGTCATTCCATTGGCCGCCGTGCCGGTGTCGCTGGTCGGCACGTTCACCATGATGCTTCTCTTTGGTTTCAGCATCAACGCGCTGTCGCTGTTTGGATTGGTGCTGGCCATCGGTATCGTGGTGGACGACGCCATCGTCGTGGTGGAAAACGTCGAACGGAATATTGCGCGCGGCCTGTCGTCGCTCGAAGCGGCCAAAGTGGCCATGAACGAAGTCACCGGGCCCATAGTGGCGACGGCGCTGGTGCTTTGTGCCGTGTTTATTCCCACTGCATTCATCAGCGGTTTGACCGGCCAGTTCTACAAGCAGTTCGCGATCACGATTGCCATTTCCACGGTGATTTCCGCGTTCAACTCGCTGACGCTCTCGCCGGCGTTATGTGCCGTGTTGCTCAAGGATCATCATGCGCCGAAAGACTGGCTGTGGCGCGCCATGGACGGCGCGCTCGGCTGGTTTTTCCGCCCCTTCAACCGCGTGTTCGCCTGGTCGGGCGAGAAATACGGCGCCGGCGTCAAGGCCGTGCTTCGCAAAGGTGCCATCGCGTTGCTGGTTTACGGTGGCCTGGTGTTGCTGACCGGCTGGAGCTTCGAGAAGGTTCCGACCGGTTTTGTTCCGACCCAGGACAAAGGCTATCTCATCGCCTTCGCGCAACTGCCCGAAGCGGCCTCGCTCAACCGCACCGCGGAAGTCATCCGGCGCATGTCCGACATCGGGCTGAAACAACCGGGGATTGACTCGGCGGTGGCGTTTCCCGGGTTAAGCATCAACGGCTTCACCGTTTCGCCGGATTCCGGCATCGTGTTCTTCACCTTGAAACCGTTTGACGAGCGCCGTGCTCCCAACTTGAGCGGTCCGGCGATTGCCGCGGCGTTGAACCGGAAATTTTCGGGCATTCAAGATGCCTTCGTCCTCACCGTTCCGCCGCCGGCGGTGATGGGACTGGGCACCTTCGGCGGATTCAAGCTCTATGTCGAAGACCGCGCCGGGCTGGGTTACGACAATCTTTACCAAGGTTTGCAGTCGTTGATCGGCAAAGGCTATCAAACCCCCGCTCTCGCCGGTTTATTTTCCACGTTTACTGTGAACGTGCCGCAACTTGACGCCGACGTGGACCGCGAGAAGGCCAAGACGGAAGGCGTGCCCCTGGGCAATCTTTTTGACACGTTGCAAATCTATCTGGGCTCGCTCTACGTGAACGATTTTAACCGGTTTGGCCGCACTTACGAGGTCATCGCCCAGGCGGATTCACAATTCCGCGAACATCCTGAGGACATCACCCGGCTCAAAACGCGGAACGACCGGGGTGAAATGGTGCCCCTTGGCGCGCTGGTCAAGGTGAACGAGAGCCACGGCCCGGACCGGGTAATGCGCTACAACGGCTATCCCGCGGCGGAAATCAACGGGGGCCCGGCACCCGGTTACAGTTCGGGACAGGCGGAGGCGGCGATGGCCAGAATCGCGGTCGAAAATCTGCCGCGCGGCATGGCCTACGAATGGACCGACCTGACCTACCAGCGCATCCTGGCCGGCAACACGGCGGTTTATGTGGGTCCGTTGTGCATCCTGCTCGTATTCCTCGTACTGGCGGCGTTGTATGAAAGTTTTCGCCTGCCACTGGCCATCATCCTCATCGTGCCGATGTGTCTCCTGTTCGCCATCGCCGGCGTTTGGCTCAAGGGCAGCGACAACAACATTTTCACCCAAATCGGCTTCATCGTGCTCGTCGGCCTGGCGTGCAAGAACGCCATCCTGATCGTCGAATTTGCCAAGCGCAAACAGGACGAAGGTTTGTCGCCGGTTGACGCCGCCATCGAAGCCTGCCGGTTGCGGCTGCGACCCATCCTGATGACTTCCATCGCCTTCATCGCCGGCGTATTTCCATTGGTGATCTCGCATGGCGCCGGCGCGGAAATGCGGCAGGCAATGGGAATTGCCGTGTTCTCCGGTATGATTGGTGTGACCCTGTTCGGTTTGTTCCTGACGCCGGTGTTCTACGTCACGCTGATGAAGCTGGGAAGGTTGCCCCTCACCCGGCCGGCCGCCCTTTCACCATCCGATGGGGAGAGGGGCGGGGTGAGGGGACTTGGTGGGTCCGCCGGAGCTGCTGCTGGAATGGTCGCAATGTTGGGGTTGTTCACGGTTAATTCCGCTCACGCCGGTTGGTCGACCGTCGGCCCGGATTATCGTCCGCCCACAAATGCCGTTCCGGCCGCTTACAAAGCCGCCCCACCGGGTACCTGGAAGGAAGGCCGGCCGCTCGACAATGTGCCCAAGGACAATTGGTGGGAGGTTTTCAACGACACCAATTTGAACACGCTGGAGACACAGGCATTGCAGGCGAATCAAGAACTCAAAGCCGCTGTCGCCCGGGTGGATCAGGCGCGTGCCACGGCGCGGGTCGCGCGGAGCGATTTGTTGCCCGGCCTTGACCTGGCGCCCAGTTTCAACCGGCAGCGTTATTCGCCGAATGCCGAGCCGAGTTTCGGCAGCCTGACGGCGAACACCTTCAGCACGCCGGTGGATTTGAGTTATGAAGTGGATTTGTGGGGACGGGTGCGGCGCGGGTTCGAAAGCGCCCGTGCCGACGCCCAGGCGTCGCTCGCGGATTATTACAACGTCCTGCTCACGCTTCAGGCCGACGTGGCGCAGAATTATTTCGCCCTGCGGTCGCTTGACGCAGAAATCGCCACTGTGAACGGCACGGTGGATTTGCGCCGGGAACAGGTCAAACTGGTGCGCAGCCGTTACCAGGGCGGCATCGGCAGCCAACTGGAGGTGGCTCAAGCCGAAACCGAACTGGCCACTACTGAAGCCGATGCTGCGTCGCTGGCCCAGCGCCGGGACGAGCTTGAAAACGCCATCGCGATCCTGGCCGGCCAAAACCCGTCGGATTTTCATATCCCGGCCCAAACCACCAACGACTGGTCGCCGCAACCTCCGGAAATTCCGGCAGGTCTGCCGGCTGATTTGCTCGAACGGCGTCCAGACGTAGCCGAGGCGGAAAGGCAACTGGCATCCGCCAACGCCAAGATTGGAGTGGCCAAGGCCGCATTTTTTCCCGTGCTGACGTTGACGGGTTCCGGCGGCTATGTCAGCGGCGACGTTGACACGTTGTTCAACTGGAACAGCCGCACCTGGTCTATCGGACCAAGTCTCTCGCTGCCCATTTTTGCCGGTGGACGTAACCTTGCAAATTACCGAAGGTCAAAGTCTGCGTACGCGGAGGCGGCCGCCTTGTACCGCCAGCAGGTACTCGTAGCGTTTGGTGATGTGGAGGACAGCCTGGCTGATATTCGCCATCTTGCAGATCAAGCTGCCGCCCAACGGCGGGCGGTGACCAACGCGCGCCGCGCCGCCGAGTTGGCCGACGACCGTTACCGTTCCGGCATTGTCAGTTACATCGAAGTGGTGGACGCCAACCGCGACGCCTTAACCGCCGAGCGGGCCAACGCGCAACTGGCCGGCCAACAGTTGATTGCTTCGGTTCAATTGATCAAAGCCCTTGGCGGCGGATGGGAAACGACGGCGTTGCAACCTGCACTGGCCTTTCGAACCAGCCATCATTGAGGAGGCACAATGATAATACTTAATACCCTGGTTGTCCTGGGGATCGTTTTATTTGGTTTGCTTTGGCATGACGAAACGACACGGCCTGTTTTAAAACGATCAGCCGACAAACGGCAGGAGGAGGCGCGCCGCCTTCCTCCAGAACGCGAGGGACATTCTTCGCCTTGTCGAAGAACGGCGTAAGGATGCTGATTTTCAAGCGGCGTCGCCCTATTGGAGGTTCGCCGGCGACGATCTCCAGCCCCCGCCCATGGCTTCGATGAGTTGCACGCTGGCGATCATCTGCTGCGTGCGCAGGTTCGTCAACGTCTGGCGATTGGCGAGCAGCGTCGTTTGCGCAGTGATGACGTTGAGATAACTGTCAATGCCCAGTTTGTAGCGGTCCTGGGCAAGCGCAAGATAGTGCTGGGAGGACTTTACGGCGACGTCCTGTTGCTGGATTTCCTGAGCGAGAATTCGCAGCGACGCCAGGTTGTCTTCGACCTGCTGAAACGCGGTCAAAACGGTTTGCCGGTATTGCGCCACGGTGCCGTCGTAGGCGGCGCGGGATTGGGCAACGGTGGCCGCGCGCGCGCCGAAATCGAAAATGGTTTCGCTCGCACCCGCGCCGATGGACCAGACGCGGCTGGGCCAGTCCAGCAAATCCGACGTGGCGGCGCTTTCAAATCCGCCGGACGCACTCAAGGTGATGGTCGGAAAATAAGCGGCCCGGGTTACGCCGATTTGCGCATTGGCCGCGGCCACGAGCCGCTCCGCAGACGCGATGTCCGGCCGGCGTTCGAGCAGCTGCGACGGAATCCCGGAGGGAATGGCCGGCGGACTGGCGTTCAGCGATTCGCACGGAATGGAAACCGCTGCCGGTGGTTTGCCGATGAGGATGGCGACGGCGTGTTCGAGTTGCGCGCGCACCATGCGGAGATTGGTGTCCTGCGCCTGGGCGGTTTCCAGTTGCGTTTCGGCCTGGGCGACGTCCTGGTCCGAGGCGATGCCGGTTTTGAACAACACCTTTTCCAGATTGTAGGATTGCTGGTAGGCGGTCACGGTGTCGTCGAACAATTGTTCGAGCGCATCCTGGCCGCGCAATTGAAAATAATCCGACGCCAATTCCGCTTGCGCGGTCAGTTTCGTGTTCTCCAGGTCCGCGGCGCCGGCTTGCGCCTCGGCGGCGCTGGCTTTGATGGTGTTGCGGATACGGCCCCACAAATCCAATTCCCACGAAGCGTCCAGCGGCAATGAATAATCGGTGGCGTTGGGGTTACCCGACGTAAAACCGGTATGGCCATTTAAGGATGAACGCGACCGGGTGACGGACGGGTTTGCCACCAGCGCCGGGAACAACTGCGCTTCCGCCTCCTTGACCAGCGCCCGCGCGGAAAGAAAATTGGCGAACGCGGCGGCGACGTTCTGGTTGGAAACGGCCACCTGGTCTTCGAGCGAATTCAATTCCGCATCGTTGAAGATTGTCCACCAATTGCTGTGAACCACGGCGTCGTTCGGCCGGGCCATTTGCCAGATGTTCGTGCCGGAATTTTCCTTGAATGCCGCGGGCGTTTCCACCGGCGGGCGCGCGTAGTGAGGCGCGAAGCTGCAACCGGCGAAAATTGCGGCGAGGCAGGGAATAATTAACCACGGATAGACACGGATGAACACGGATGAAATCATTAAAGAGAACTCTGCAAAATTGGCGCGCTGGTCTCCGACCCGGCGCGAAAAGTGTGGTTTTCCGAACACGCCGGGTCGAAGACCGGTGCTCCAGTTCCATCCGTGTTCATCCGTGTCCATCCGTGGTTGAAAACCATTTTTCATTGAACGCCTCCCCCGGAAAATCCAAAAGCCGCCGGCAGAACATCCGCCGTTTTTCGCCGCCGGCCTTCCCACCAAAGGCGGAGGCGGTCGAAATAAAGATAAACCACGGGTGTGGTATAGAGCGTGAGCATCTGGCTGACGAGCAATCCGCCAACGATGGCGATGCCCAGAGGCCGGCGCAATTCGGAGCCGATGCCGTTGCTCAGGACCAGCGGCAGCGCACCGAACATCGCGGCCATGGTCGTCATCAAAATCGGGCGGAACCGCAGCAAGCAGGCTTGGAAGATTGCGTCGCGCGGGCTCTTGCCCTGTTCGCGTTCGGCGACCAGCGCAAAGTCAATCATCAGGATGGCGTTCTTTTTGACGATGCCGATGAGGAGGAAGACTCCGATGAGGGCGATGATGCTCAAATCCGTGTTGAAGAGCATCAATGCCAGCACCGCGCCCACGCCGGCGGACGGCAGCGTGGATAGAATCGTGATCGGGTGGATGTAGCTTTCGTAAAGAATGCCCAGCACGATATAAACGGCCAGCAGCGCCGCCAACACCTGAAACAGTTCAGCGGCCAGCGCTGTCTGGTATGCCTGGAGTGTTCCCGAATAACTTCCATGAATTGTTCCAGGCATTCCGATGTTTTGTTCCATCTGGTTGATTTCCCCCACGGCGTCGCTCAACGCTACGCCGGGCCTGAGATTGAAGGAAACAGTCACGGAGGGAAACTGGCCGGTGTGATTCACGGCAATCGGCGCGGTCGTGGGTTGGTAGCGGGCAACGGTGCTCAAGGGCACGACGGATGAACTGTTGGTGGGGCGCAAATAAATTTCATCGAGACCCTCGGGGTTCTGCCAAAACTGCGACTCCACTTCCATGACAACATAATATTGGTTGAGGGACGTATACATCGTCGAAGCATCTTCCTGCCCGAAGGCGTCGTAAATGGTGTTGTCAATGAGTTGGGCCGGGATGCCCAAACGGGCGGCGGTGTTCCGGTCATAAACCAGCGAAGCCTGCAGGCCGTTGTTTTGCTGGTCGCTGTTGACGTCGGTAAAGCCCCGCAACTGGCGCATTTGCTGGAGCAGAATCGGCCCCCACTTGACGAGGTCGTTCAAATTGTCGCTTTGGATGGTGTATTGGTATTGTGAGCTGCTTGAGCGCCCGCCGATGCGCAGGTCCTGTCCAGCCTGCACAAACACAGTTGCGCCGGGAACGACGGCAAATTTCGGGCGCAGCCGGTTGATGAGCTGGCTGGAACTAATTTTTCGTTCGTTGAGCGGTTTAAGGGCCATGTATATGAACCCGCCGTTGGCCGGACCGCCGCCGCCGGTAAATGCGGTGACGGTTGCGACTGCCGGATCGTTCGTGGCGATGTGAACAAAACGCGCCGTGGCCGCGTGCATCGCCTGATAGGACGCGTCCTGTGAACCCTGGATGCCGCCGAAAACCGTGCCGTTGTCCTGCTGCGGGAAAAACCCCTTCGGAATGATATAGAAAAGGAAAATGTTGGCCGCAATTGTTATGAGCAGCACACCGAGCGTGATGGCCGGGTGTTGTAGAACAATTTGCAGGCTCCTCCGGTAATGGTCAAGCACCCGCGTAAAAATCTTTTCGCTGAGAAGATAAATTCCCCCATGCTGCTCCTGTTTTCGGTGACTGAACAGACGCGAGCACATCATTGGCGTGGTCGTGAGCGAAATGACGAGCGAAACAAGGATCGCAGTTGAAAGTGTCACTGCAAATTCCCGGAAGAGGCGTCCCACGATGCCCCCCATCAACAATATCGGCGAGAACACGGCCACCAGCGACAGGCTGATGGAGAGCACGGTGAAGCCGACCTCGCTCGCGCCTTTTAAAGCGGCGTCCATAGGGCGCATTCCCTGCTCGATATAGCGCGAGATGTTTTCGATGACGACAATGGCGTCGTCCACCACAAAGCCGGTCGAGATCGTCAGCGCCATCAAGGACAGGTTGTCGAGGCTGTATCCCAGGAGATACATGACGCCGAAGGTGCCGATGAGCGAGGTGGGAACAACGACGGCTGGAATCAGGATGGTGCGCGGATTGCGCAGAAAGATGAAAACGACGAGGATGACCAGCATGACGGCAATCAGGAGGGTCCGTTCCACTTCAAACACCGACTGGCGGATGGTGGTTGTCCGGTCAAGCACGACCGTGAGGTTGATTCCCGCGGGTATTGAAGCCTTCAGAGAAGGCAACGCTTCCTTGATGTGGTCAACGGTTTGAATAATGTTCGCACCCGGCGCCGGAAGAATAATGATGGGGACGCTCGGCTTTCCGTTGACATAGCCTGCGGTGCGGATGTTTGCGACCGAATCCTGCACGATGGCAACATCCGACAATCTTACCGGCGCACCGTTGCGATAAGCGACGACGAGCGGCCGGTAGTCGGCGGCTTTGAATAACTGATCATTGGCCAGGATGTCGGCGGTGGTGTTGTTTCCTGAAAGCTGGCCCTTGGGCAGGTTGGCGTTTTGCTGGCTGAGGGCTGTGCGGACATTTTCGAGGCTCAACCCGAAACTGTTCAACAAGGTGGGATTGACGTCCACGCGCACGGCCGGCAGCGCGCCGCCGCCAATGTTGACCTGGCCGACGCCTTGAATCTGGAGGAGCCGTTGCTCGATGATGGAATCCGCCGCGTCGTAAAGCTGGCCGCGACCGTAGATATCCGACGTTAGCGCGAGGATCATGATGGGGGCGTTCGCGGGATTAGCTTTGCGGTAACTCGGGTTGCTGGGCAGGTTGGATGGCAGGTAGGCGCGCGCGGCATTGATGGCGGCCTGGACGTCGCGCGCCGCTCCATTGATGTCCCGGCTCAAATCGAATTGCAGGGTGACGCTGGTCGAGCCGAGATAGCTGGCGGAAGTCATTTCGTTGAGGCCGGCGATATGGCCGAACTGGCGTTCGAGCGGCGCGGCGACGGAGGAAGCCATGATTTCGGGGCTGGCGCCGGGCAGGGAGGCTGAGACACTGATGGTCGGAAAGTCCACCTGCGGCAGCGGGGCCACCGGCAATTGCAAATACGCAACGATTCCCGCCAGGATGATGGCCGCCGTAAGCAACGACGTGCCGATGGGGCGCCGGATGAATGGGGCGCAAATATTCATGGCGTTTCAGCAGTGGGCATGGCCGCCACACTGTTTTGCGTCTCGGCCTTGCGGGAAAATTTCGCCGCGAGACGGTCGAAGTAAAGGTAAATGACGGGCGTGGTGTAAAGCGTGAGGGCCTGGCTGACTATCAATCCGCCCACAATCACAATGCCCAGCGGCTTGCGCAATTCGGAGCCGACGCCGTTGCCCAGCGCCAGCGGCAATCCGCCGAACAACGCGGCAAACGTCGTCATCATGATCGGTCGGAACCGCAGCAGGCACGCCTGGAAAATCGCGTCGTCGGGGCGCTTGCCTTCCCGGCGCTCCGCGTCGAGGGCGAAGTCAATCATCAGAATCGCGTTTTTTGCGACAATGCCGATGAGGAGAATCATGCCGATCAACGCGACCACGTCGAGTTCGCTCCGGCAAATAATCAGCGCGAGAATCGCTCCGACGCCAGCCGAGGGCAACGTGGATAGAATGGTAATCGGATGGATGTAACTTTCGTAAAGAACGCCGAGTATGATATACACGCAGATGATCGCCGCGAGAATGAGCAGCGGCTCGTTAGCGAGCGAAGCGAGGAACGCCTGCGCCGTTCCCTGAAACCCGGGAATCACGCTCAGCGGCATGTTCAGGCTGCGTTGCGTGTTTCCAATGGCCGTGGTCGCGGCACCCAAGGCCGCGTGCGGCGCCAGATTAAACGAAATTGTGACGGCGGGGAATTGTCCCTGGTGATTGATTGCCAGGGGGGCGCTTCCCGACTCGAAATGGGCGAAAGTGCTTAATGGAACCGCCGTGCCGCTGGATGAAGTGATGTAAATGTCGTTGAGTTTGGCCGGATCTTTCTGAAACCCCGGCAGCGATTCCAATATGACGTGATATTGGTTCAACTGCGTGAAGGTGGTCAGAATCTGACGCTGGCCGAAGGCGTCATAGAGCGTCCCATCAATTTGTGCCGCTGTGATGCCCAGGCGCGAGGCGGTGACGCGGTCAATGACCAATGTCACCTGCGAGCCGTTGTTTTGCTGGTCGGTGGCCACATCGCGCAATTGGGGCAGCGCCTGCAATTTATCCACCAAGGCTGCTGTCTCGGTTTTCAGCTCCGCCGAACTGGCGTCCTCGAGCGTATATTGATATTGGGTGGCGCTGACGCGGTCCTCGACGGTCAAATCCTGAACGGGCTGCATGAATAGTTTGATGCCGGGAATTTTCGCAAGCTCTGGTTGCAAACGTTGCATGACTTCGGTCGCACTGGTTTTCCGTTCCGCCAGCGGCTTGAGATTGATGAGAATGCGGCCGCAGTTGAGGGTGGTGTTGATGCCATCCGCCCCGATGAACGACGACAAACTTTCCACCGCCGGGTCTTTGAGGATGACATCCGCGAGTTCCTGCTGCTTTTGAGTCATTGCCGCAAAGGATACGTTTTGTTGCGCCTGTGATATTCCTTGAATGACGCCGGTGTCCTGCACCGGAATAAATCCCTTTGGCGCGACGATATAGAGCAGGATGGTCAATCCCAGCGTGGCCAGCGCCACGACCAAGGTGAGCGGTTGATGCTTGAGAACCGTTTTAAGCGTGCGGCTGTAAAAATCAACGACACGCTGGTAAACGCGCTCCGATGCGTCGTAAAAGCGCCCCGGCTTTTGGTCGGCTTTTGCCTTGAGGATGCGCGAGCACAGCATCGGCGTGAGCGTCAGTGAAACGGCGGCGGATATGAGAATGGTAATACTCAATGTGATGGCAAACTCGCGGAACAACCGCCCCACGACGCCGCCCATGAACAACAGCGGAATGAGCACGGCAATCAGCGAAACGGTTAGCGACAAAATGGTAAACCCGATTTGGCCCGCGCCTTTCAACGCCGCATCCAGCGGTTTTTCGCCATGTTCGATGTAACGGAAGATGTTTTCGATCATCACAATGGCATCGTCCACCAGGAAGCCCGTCGAAATTGTGAGGGCCATCAACGTCAAATTGTTGAGGCTGAAACCGAGCAGGTAAATCAGGCCGAAAGTGCCAATCAGCGAAACCGGCAAGGCAAAGCTTGGAATCGTCGTGGCGGGCCAGTTGCGCAAAAACAGGAATATCGCCATCACGACGAGCGCGACTGTCAACGCGAGCGAAAACTCGACGTCGCGAACCGAGGCGCGGATGGTCGTGGTGCGGTCGGTCAAAATATGAACGTCAATCGCCGCCGGCAGGTTGGCCGTGAGTTGCGGGAGGAGCTGTTTAATGCGGTCCACGACTTGGATGATGTTCGCGCCGGGTTGGCGTTGGATGTTGAGGATGACCGCGGGCGTTTTGTTCATCCATGCCGCAAGCGTGGTGTTTTCGACTGCGTTGGTCACGTTGGCCACGTCGGAAAGAACCACCGGCGCGCCGTTGGTGGTGTAGGCGACGACCAGGGAGGCGTAATCCTTGCTGGTGAGCAACTGGTCGTTGGCATTGATTTCGTAGGCCTGTTTGGGGCCGTCGAAGTTGCCCAAGGCCTGGTTGATGCTGGATTGCTGGAGCGTCGCGCGCAGTGATTCGAGGCTGATGCCGTAGGATGAAAGTGCCGTTGGATTTGCCTGGATGCGCACGGCCGGTTTTTCTCCGCCGCTGATGGTGACGAGACCCACGCCCAAGACCTGGGCGATTTGTTGGGCCAGCCGTGTATCTGCGTAATCCTCGACTTGAGAAAGAGGCAGGCTTTTTGATGTGAGGGCAAGGGTAAGGATGGGAGCGTCGGCGGGGTTGGACTTGCTGTAAATGGGTGGGGAGGGCAGGCCGGTGGGCAGGTAGGATTGCGCGGCGTTGATGGCCGCCTGGACTTCCTGCTCGGCCACATCAATGTTCAGGGACAATTCGAATTGCAAGGTGATAATGGAACTGCCGTCCGAACTGATGGATGTCATCTGGTTGAGACCGGGCATTTCGCCGAACTGCCGCTCCAGCGGCGCGGTGATGGCCGAGGCGGTGACATCGGGGCTGGCGCCCGGATAAAACGTGACAACTTGAATCGTCGGATAATCCACTTCCGGCAGGGCGGAAACCGGAAGCTGCAGATAGGCGACCAAGCCCGCCAATACAACGGCGGCCATCAGCAGCGACGTCGCCACGGGCCGTAAAATGAATTGTCGCGACAGGTTCACTGCGAATTGTTTCGATTGCCTCTTCCATGTCCGCCCGTCGCTGGACGGATCGTGACTTTCGCGCCGTCGGTCAGACGGTTGAAATTATCCGCCGCGACCACGTCGCCTTCATCCAGGCCGTCAACTTCCGACATGTTTCCATCGGTTACGCCGGCGGTGATGGGATGCATCGCGACGGTTTGGTTGGTCTGCAACAAATAAACAAACGCGCCCTCGTCGTTCCGCTGAATAACCGTGTTCGGAACGAGCGTGACGTCCTTGTGCGTATCCACCAGCAGCCGGACGTTGACGAACTGGTTCGGGAAGAGCGATTCGTCGTCGTTCGTGAAAATGGCCCGCAGCTTGAGCGTGCCGCTCGTGGTGTCAATTTCGTTGTCGAGTGTTTCCAGCGTGCCGGTGGCGAGCTTCTTCTGGTCCGTGCGGTCAAATGCATCAACGACCAGCTTTTTGCCCTCCCGCAACGGCGCCTGAATTTGCGGCAGATAATCCTCCGCGACATTGAAAATCACCGTGATGGGTTGCAACTGGGCGACGACCACCAGCGGAGTGGTGCCGTTGGCCTGGACAATGTTACCCGGGTCCACCAGCCGCAAGCCGACGCGCCCGTTAACCGGCGAAGTGATATGGCAATAGGCGAGATTCACCTTCGCGCTGTCCAGGTTGCCCTGGTCCAATTGCACCGTCCCTTCGTCCTGCTGAACGGTTGCACCTTGGGTATCGTATTGCTGCCTGGGAATGGCGTTGCTTTCGTAGGCCTCTTTATACCGCTCCAGATCGAGCTTCGCGTCGGCAAGCAGCGCCGTGTCGCGCGCCAGTTGTCCCTCGGCTTGAACCACCGCCGCCTGGTAAGGACCGGGATCAATTTCCACCAGCGGCTCGCCAATCTTGACGCGTTGTCCTTCCTGATAATTCACTTTCACAATTTGCCCGGCCACGCGCGCTTCCACCGAAACTGTGTTCAGCGGCGTGACGACGCCGAGGGCGTTGATGTAAACGCCGATGTCGCCGGTCCGCGCCATGGCGGTGCTGATCATCAAGGCATTCGTGCCGCCGCCGAATCGGCCGCCGCCAGTCTGCGCCAGCGGCTGACGATGGGTGTAAAAGGCGATGATACCAAGAATAAGAATGAACCCCGCCTGAATCCACGGCCAACGACGCCGGCGTTTGAGCGGTTTGGCATCTTGTGGTTTGTCGGCTGAGGGCGCAGCGGGTGGGCGGTGTTGTTCGTCCATAAACAGTCAGGCGTTTTTAAGCAACGGGACGTTGAATTATTTCACAGGCTGTGTCAACGGGGTTGAGGTTCGCATGGACCGAGGCGATTGGACGGCGAAACGATTTTGTCGTGCCAGTTTTAGCCTTCGTCACTTGAAAATGTTTTACCCGCACCGGAAAAACGGCCGTGTGAAATTCATCCAGCCGAATGGACAAGACGCGGCTGCGACCGAACGGGCGGTAATTGATCATACAGTCTCCTTTGTCAAAGCCGGCACGGTACCCTTCGAGATTGCACGGTGTCAAAAGTGCGGGTTTGTTATTCACGCCTTTCATTTTGCCGACCCACTCTGTCGTGCCGGCAAGTAGTGCAACTTTGCAGACTTTCCCACCATCCGGGCCAGCCGGACTTCAGGCGGTTCCGCGAGCAAATCGCCAACGGTCCGGAGCAGTTTTGTAAAATCGAGGGGCTTTTCGAGCAACGCCCCGACACCGGCTGCGGCGGCAGTAAAGACCTGGTCGGAGCGCGCCGTGGCGATGATCACGGAGAGCAGCGGGTTTTTCACAGTGAGCCGTTCATACACGTCCCAGCCGTTCTCCCCCGGCAGCATCAAATCGAGGATCACCAAATCCACGCGGGCTGACGCGGCGATTTCCAACGCTCCCTTTCCATTGGCCGCCGTCCACACCTCGTAACCTTCGTTCACGAGAACGCGCATCAGCATTTCCCGCATGGACGGATCATCGTCCACGACCAGAATCCTTTTCTGACCGGACCAGCGATAGTCAATTTTCATAAAAGCTCCTTCCGTCTTGGCTGTAGGTATTAAAATGCGGCTGCCTTGCCGCCAATCCGGCAAGGCGGCTTCGTTATTACCTCCAATGTCCCGGCTCGCGATGCCAGCCGTGCGGGCCACGGTCCCAGCGCGGACCGATCCAGACCGCATGAGGATAGGGCGGCAAAATCCAGCGCCCGCCAATCCAGATCCAACCGACGCCGTTCCACGTCCAATCGCCGTCCACCCACACGTAATCCGGCCCCGGTGACGCCACCACCACTTCCGTCTGCGGCGGCGGCGGGGCTTGCGTCGCCACCACGTTGTTGCCGGTGTTCATCATGAAGGTAATCACCTTGTCGCTAACGCCGCCGTTTTTTAGATCAATGATGTCGTTGGCGTCGAGGTTATACACCGAGTGTGTGTTGATAATCTGGTTGATGATGATGTCGTCGCCGACTCCCGATTTGGCCATCGCCTTGATGTCGGCGATGCTCAACGGCTGGCTTTGGGGCGCGACCACAACTGCTGGCGGCGGTTGCGCCGCGCGTTGGGCGGCGGCTTGTTGATCCATGCTGTTTCCGATGAGGCCGCCGGTGATAAGCCCGGCCGCGCCGCCAATGAGCGCGCCTGCGCCGGGATCGCGTCGGTCGGCCGCCGCGCCGATGGCCGCGCCGGAAGCGCCGCCGATTAGAGCGCCGCTGCCGGTGTAATTTGGCTGGCCGTTGGGTCCAACGCAGCCGGCAAGGAGACCGGCCAGTGCCATAGAGGTGAATGGTTTAATGATCCTGGATACATTCATACATTTTGTTTGAGATTTGATTTTGGTTTCAGCCGGAATTCGTCTTGAATGCCTGCCTTCGCCGGTTTCATCGGCTTGCGCTTGCGAAAGACTCTTTGGCGCATTCGCCCAGCAGAACGGTTTTGAAATCAGGCCCAGTCAGACGGCGAATGTGCTCCGCCTCGGGTTCGGCCAGATAATGGCGGACGGCTTCCAGCAGGAGCGGAATATCCAGCGGTTTTTCCATCAACGCGTCCACGCCCAAATCCGCGGCGCGCCGGTATTGCCCGGACATTGCCGTGATGACGATGACGGGCACCAACGGGTGAGTGTCGCTCATCAATTCAAACACGTCCCAACCATCCCGGTCCGGCATGTTGAGGTCGAGCAACACCAAATCCGGGAGGTCGGCAATGAATTTCGCGGCGGCTTCGCGTCCGGTCGCGGTCAAAATTACCTCGTATTGCTCCGAAGCAAAAACCAGCCCCAGCGTTTGCCGGACGGAATTGTCGTCATCGGCCAGCAGAATTTTTTTCATGAGCAATCATTCCCACCGCGGCTTTAGCGCCAACTATGCCGGCGTCGTAAACGCCGGGCGGTGTTCGAAAACATGGGAATTTGACAGGCCAGGAAAAATCCCAACGCCATCACCTGCGAACTCACTTTGCCGGCCTGTAAAGCCAGTTTGCTTTGAACGGGTATGCGAAGGGGGGAATTCGCGGCAAAGCCGAGATTCGATGCCGTGGCACGGCAACTGCATTTGGGCAGGAGAGTGAACTAATCGGTGACGGGAAGGCGGCGGCTGGTTTTTATGGCCGGCCGCCGTCTGTTTTGACTAGGCTGTTTGCAGCGGATTTATGAATTGGGGCATCAAATTTCGGTTGGCCGCGTTGGGTCTGGGGGCGGGGCTGATGGGCGCGCTGATTGTTTTTATCACGCTCCATTCCCAGCGCCAGGGCGCAGCTTTGCATGCGAGACTCGACGAATTGAATTCGGAGAGTTTCGGGATGGCGGAACAATTCAAAGACGCGCTCCGCGATGTGAACGACAAGCTGCTCCGTTACCGGACGGTTCGCGATGAGGCCAGTTGGAAGGATTTTCTGGATGCCAGCCGCCAACTGGACCTTTGGATTGACACGCAAAAGCCCAGGTTGAAAACACCGGGCGAGAAGAGCATCCTGCAACAAATTGACTCAGTCTACGACGACTTCCAGCGCGCGGCGCAAAACCTGCACGATCAAATGCCGTCCGCCGGCCTGCAACGACCCGCGCCGCCCAATTTACCGGATCCGCTTACGTTCTCGCGCCGCCGCTTGTTTGATTTGGGACAAGACTTGGCCCAGGCGCATTTCAATCTGCGAAATCAGCTTCTGGCCCACGCGCACCAAACCCTCTTTCAGTTCCGCCAGACGGTCTTGGGTTTGCTGGGGTTGCTGTTCCTGTTCGGCATCACTCTGGCGGTCATGGTTTATCGGGACATGATCATGCCGTTGCGCGTGAAGCTGGTGGAAAGCCAGGCGCTGGCCGAGCGCCGCGAAAAATTGGCCTCGCTCGGCCTGCTCGCCGCCGGCGTGGCCCATGAAATCCGCAATCCGCTTACCGCCATCAAGGCCGCGCTGTTCGTCCAAAAGAAAAAATTCCCCGCCGCGACACCGGAACGGGACAGCGTGGAAATCGTCGAGCGCGAAATTTCGCGCCTGGAGCGGATCGTGAACAACTTTCTCCAATTTGCCCGGCCCGCCGAGCCGGAATTGACCACCCTTTCGGCCGACCTGTTGCTGCTCGAATCCCAGCGGCTTTTTGCGCCGCAAGTGGAAAAGCACAACATCCGGTTGAAACTGGAGCCGGGCGAACCCGTGCGCATCCGCGTGGACGCCGGGCAGTTCAAACAGGTGCTCATCAACCTGATCCAGAACGCGGCCGACAGCATTGGCCGCGACGGCGCCATCACCTTGCGCGCGCGGACCGACCGGAAACGGCTCGCCAACGGCGAAATGCCGGTCGTCATTCTGGAAGTCGCCGACACCGGCAAGGGCATTCCGCCGGAGGTGGAGAAGCGGTTGTTCGATCCGTTTTTCACCACCAAGGAAAACGGCACCGGCCTGGGATTGTCCATCGCCGCGCGGATTGTGCAAAAACACGGCGGCGAATTGCAGTATCAAACGCAGGTGAATCGCGGCACGACTTTTGGTATCATCCTGCCCCGGGTGATTGAATGAACGCCGCGTCAAAAATTCTGCTGATTGATGACGATGCCGGCATCCGCGACAACCTGCAACAGGTTTTGAGCGGCGAAGGCTACGCCGTGGTCATGGAACGGCGCGGCGACGACGGACTGGCCCGCGCCGCGAAGGAATCGTTTAACGTCGTCATCACGGATTTGAAATTACCCGGCTTGAGCGGCCTGGACCTGGTCCGCCAGTTGCACGCCGCCCAGCCGCGCCTGCCCATTATTCTCATCACGGCCTTCGGCACCACGCAAACCGCCATCGAAGCCACAAAATTCGGGGCTTATGATTATTTGCTCAAACCGTTTGAAATGCCGCAATTGCTCGAACTGATCCGCCGCGCGGCGGACAGCAACCGCCTCATGTCCGAGCCAGTGTCGCTCGGCGAATCCGCCGCTGGCCGCGACGCGCTCGTCGGCCAAAGCGCCGCCATGCGGGAAATTTACAAGGAGATTGGCCGCGTCGCCGCCAAGCCGGTCAACGTGCTCATCCGCGGCGAAACCGGCACCGGGAAGGAACTGATCGCCCGCGCCATTTACCAGCACAGCGACCGCGCCAACGCGCCGTTCATCGCCATCAACTGCGCCGCCATTCCCGAAACGCTGCTCGAAAGCGAATTGTTCGGCTACGAACGCGGCGCGTTCACCGGCGCGAACGTCCAGCGGATCGGCCGGTTTGAACAGGCCAATCACGGCACCATTTTTCTGGATGAAATTGGTGACATGACGGCCGGCACGCAGGTCAAATTGCTGCGTGTGCTTCAGGAAAAATGCCTGCAACGGCTCGGCGGCCGCGAAACCATTCCGGTGGACGTGCGCGTGCTGACGGCCACGCACCACGATTTGGAGGAAGCCATCAGCCGGAACTTATTCCGCGAAGATTTGTATTACCGGCTGAACGTGGTGGTCATCACCCTGCCGCCCCTCCGCCAGCGCCGGGAGGACATTCCCGAACTGGTCCGTTATTTTCTGGGCAAATACGGTCCGGAACTCGGCAGCACGCACCCCTCCATCCACGATGAGGCCCTGGCATTGCTTCAATCGCATTCCTGGCCCGGGAACGTGCGTGAATTGGAAAACGCCGTCCGCAAGGCGCTGCTGCTCGCGCAGGACTACACCATCAACGCCGGTCACGTGCGCACAGCCTTGAAGACCAAGGACGCCGGTCCAACCGATTCGGCGAACCGCCCACTGGGCGAATATCTTGATGATTTGCTGGCTGCCGCCCAGCGCGGCGAGACAACGGATGTTCACGCGCAGGTGGTGGAATTTGCCGAACGGGAATTGTTCCGGCGCGCCATCGAACTGGCCCGCGGCAACCAGGCCAAGGCCGCCCGCTGGCTCGGCGTCTCCCGCATTACCATGAAGGCCAAACTGGTGCAGTTCGGTTTCCATCCCGGAACGGAAAGCGATCCGGCGGCCTGAAAATTCCGATGCGAGAATGCCGGTCGCGCAGCGTTTCGCGGCGCACCGTAGCGGGGCAATCCACGCCGTCGCGAGCCGGAGCTTTTCCAAAAAATGTCCAGCCGCCGGAGTCGGTCAGCGCAAATCGAATAAAGGGCAACGATACGGCGCGAACTAATCCCGCAACGCGGGACGGCTACCCGGTGAATTGAATGTTTTATGCGCCGGCAAGCGGCAGTCAGCGCGACAGCCGGTGGTGATGAGTTGGTAAAATGTGCCGGCAAGACGTTGCCGTTAGACGACTTTTATCGGTTAAATCGGCAAAGGGACTCCTGCGGTGATTAATTTGATCATGCCCGTGCGCTCAAAAATGGCGCGGCTGTTTTCCTGGTTCAGCGAGCGGACTTCCTCTCGCTGCCTTTGGCCGTCAGCCAGGACAATGGTCAGAAATGGTTTTGGCGCAAGTTGATATACGACGGGCACCTGGCAATAAGTGAATGCCAGGGCGCCGGTTTTGAGCCGGAGTTTTCGCGCGCGACTGGCCACGTCGAAGTAGGAGAAGGTGGCCGGCGAAGAAAGAAATTCCTCCCGGCGCAAAAGCTGTGGTTCGAAATGGATGCAGCCCTCGCGAACGCCCACTCCAAGTTCACCAAACCGGCATAAGACGTCTTCCTTCACCTGACCGGTCAGCCCCGGCTGACGGGCGCCGCCTTGTGCCGGGGTATGTGAATAGGGGTCCATCGGGAACGCGCCATACGATTCCGGGGTTTTGTAATCACCAATTCCCGCGCGAATGTCGTAGTAATACTCAGCCAGCCGCTTCCAGAGCCGCCGCGGCGTGCCCGCTTCGAGCGCGCGGAGACAGGTTTCCTGGGCGGCCAGACGAAGTTTGGAAACCATATGCCAGTAAATGCAGCCCAACCCTTCGTAACCGAAGAATGTCCCCGATCGGCCGGTGAAAGATTCGTGGTCGAAGAGCCGCTCGAACAAATCGAGCACGAACACTGCGTCTTGTTTCACCAATCCCGAGTAACCGGTGGCAGCAAGTTCATCCAGAATCCGGTGGATGTCGCGGGCATTCGTGATCGAGCCGTTGAAGTGAAGGCGTCCGGCAACGTCGCGTTCAATGAGTTGGCGGTTGCGGTCGGCCAGCAATTTCCGCAAGAGCGGCGAGTGACTAATTTTCCCCGCGGGAATGTTGTTCCTTTCCACGAACGCCGGGAGCAGCCGGTCAGGATAGAGCAGGTAGCTGTGTTGGTCGGTGCGATACATCCGGCTGCGTTTGAGCGCGGCGAGGATGTCCAGCGATTCTTCCGCCGAGAGAAGGCCGGAACTGAGCGCCGCGACCTGGCCCTCGAGCATTTCGTAGAGGCGGCGAATGGAAAGACGATTTCGCCTTTCGAACCGCACGAGATTGTAGGCGTGAAAAAGCCTGTCGGACCGGCGATTGGCCTTCATGGAGTGATTGATCCATTCCAAGGCCGTGTCAAAAAAGCGGACCAGCTCCTGGCCCGTGACGGCGGATTTTCGGCCGGATAATCCATTCTGGTAAAGGCGCCGGCGATATTCGCTCCCGGCCTGGCCCAGATCGTCAAGCACACAATGACGCTGGTGATCGGTCAGCTTGCCGGCGAGCAGGGGACGATGCCGGCCCAGAGTCTGACTCAAAGCGCCGAAGAAGTTCGCGACCTCGCTGGAAAGGCTGAATTCGGCGATTGCCTGGCCTTTTTGCATCCGTTCATGCGCTCGTTCCCCGCTTTGACCGGGCAAACAGGAATCCTCGCGGAACAGTTCGCGGCAGAACGCCAGGTATCGGCGCAGATAATACAACGTGACCATGGAGGCGCCATTGCCGACCAGGGCATTGTTGGCGTCATTCCATTCCGGGCGCTGCGTATTCAGCCAGATGCCGGCCTCCGGAATGAAATTCGAAAGCTTGACCAGAACCGGCACCAGCAATTTTTCGGTGAAATTAACCAGGCGCACCCGGCCGCTCGGATCCCACACGAGCTTGCCGTCCGCACCCGCGGCGCGGACTCGCTGCCGGACGAGCGCTTCGGCGTGTGTGTCGAAAATGACGGTGTTTTTCGGGTCCGCCCGGAGCGCGTCGTGCGGCTTGATACGATACGGGACGTTGGCGTAGGCGAAAATGTCGCGGGTAAGGAAACGGCGCAACGTGGCCGGATCGTGCCGGTGCAGAATCTCGAGAAGTTTCAGGAGGTAAATGATCTGATGATCGCCCCAATAACCTATGTGTGACCACGGATCGTGCGGATCCACGATTTCCCAATCAATTCCGTTGCGCGTGATGCGGTAGGGGTTGTAGCCGTCGGCGGTCGAGGCGTTGACAAAACGGCAAATCATGCCGGAAACGAAACCCGGAAACGAAACGGCCAGGGCCTCCCAGTTTTGGAAAATATCGCGCCAATTTCCCTCATAATTGAGAATACGCGTGCCGTCGGCATTCCGGGTGGCGATGGAAAATCGGTTCCAGGGCCGGGTCGGGTCGCCATGACGGCGGCTGAATGTGAGCGGCAGATATTCGCGGCAGAGGCGTTCCAGTTGCGGGTCGCCGGTGGCAGCGGCGGCGGACACCGTTTGGCCGTACCGCGCCGGCCGGGGCAGGCGGCGGAGAAAAGCGGCGTGTCGCGCGGCAATTTTCCTGTTCGCGTTCGCGATGAACGCCAGCAGATCATCGGGATCGAGTTTGTAGCCGTCATTGAAAATCCCGCCGCGCATTACGTTGAACAGCGTGTTGCCGTAATGACGGGCATTGCTCAACGGGCGCGCGGTTTTCTGCAGACCATCCGCCGCGCCCACGATGCGTTCCAACTCCCGCGTGCCGCGGTCAATGTCCGCCTCGACCAATTTGCGGAGGCGCGCCGGCGCGTGCAGAAGGCGATTCAGTTCCGCCACCTCCGACGGGCCTCGTCCGACATCCGCCGCGAGCAGCCAGTCCGCCGTTTGGCCGTGCCGCAGATTCAGCGTCGTCCGTATGAAATAAGCGCCGCGTTCGCCGCGCACGTCGGTTTCGTTTCGCAGCGGCCGGCCGTGACGAAAGCGATCGAGCTGCGTTGACGAAAGCAGCGTAACCTGGCGTTTCAGGCCGATTGGCCACACGGTGGCGGCGCGCAGCGCTTCAGCCGGTTCGGGACGATCCACCGGGATGGCGCTGAGACGAAACAGACCGAGGCCGGTTTTGGCAATCAACTCGCTTCGCTTGTAAGCGTCGAGCAGCGTGCTGTATTCGAGGTTGAACTGACTGCCGGTTCCGCAAGGCATCAGGTTTTGAAGGCCGTCCAGCAGTTCGATTCGCGCGCCGCCCGATCCGGAATAGGTCAGCCAGGCGCGGCGGACGAAACCAAACCGGTTGCTGTTGAACCAGCCGTGGCGAAAGACGAGTTCGAGGTCCTCATTGATTTCCTCAAAGATCAATTTGTTGCCCCGAAAGTTTTTGTAGAGATTCCGCCGGATCCGGTAAATGCCCCGGCCGCGTTCGGAAAATGGCTCCCAGATTTGATCCGTGCCGCGCCTCCCGGTGATTAAAATGGTCTTGCTGCCGGTGACTTCCGCCATGTCGCGGATTTTGTCGTCAGTGTAGTACGGAAACAAAGCCAGGTCGGCGTTGCGGCGTCCGGCGGAAAGCGCGCCGTTGCTGGAAACGAACATCCAGTGGTCGGCGTCGCTGACCACGGTCATGAAAAAGGGCGGCATCCGATCGTAGTTGGCGATGCGGTAAAAGTCTTCATTTTCCAGGACGACTTGCTGGCCGCAGACCGGTTCAGAGCCGGTCTGGAGGGGGTTTTTACCGAGATGCAATTTTGTTTTCACTGAGTTATGGTTGGAGATGGGAGACCGGAAGCGTTTATATTCTCACGACGGGAACACGATGCTTACCGATGGTCTCAGACAGTTTGTGCCTGCGCCCTTCGCACATCCAGTTCCTTCTTCATTACGTCGGTGGTCTTTGAATCGATGTTGTAGAAAAGCATAAACAATGCGCAGGAAGCGTACAGAATTCCGGGAATAACGGAAATCAACAACTTGATCCCCATCAAAGCCCTGTCGGTTTGGACCGCGTTCGCAATATAGCCGAACTCGAACAGCAGCCAGCCCGCGATGCCGGCGCCGATGCCCCAGCCGGCTTTTTGCGCAAAGGTGGCGGCGGAAAAACACAGCCCGGTCGCCCGCCGTCCGGTTTTCCATTCGGAATAATCCGCCGCATCGGCGATCATGGTCCACAGCAGTGGCACTGCCGGGGCGTATGCCATTTTGGCCAGAATGTTCAGGATATAAACCGCGACGAGGTTCTGCGCCCCGGGCAGATAAAGGGCACTGAAGAATGCGCCTGATATCAGTGAACTGGCAATGAAGACGTTTCTATTGCCGAATCGCTTGGCCAGGGATTTTGAAAATGGCAAGGCAACGATCAAGGCGATCGTGCCCACGACATTGAACAACTGTACGTTGTTCTCTTTGCCGATGTAATATTTGAAGTAATAGGCGATTGCCGCATTCTGCAGGGCAAACATTACAAACGAAACGATGCCCACAATCGCCAGGATGATCCAGGGCCGGTTCTTAAAAAGGTTCCCCAGATCCTCGCCGATCGAGCCTCCCAGGGACTTTGATGGCCGCACCCGTTCTTTGGTGGCGGCGAAGGTTATGAAAAAGAAGACCACGCTCAGGCAGCCGAACAGAATCAAGGTGCGTTGATAACCCATCGCCTCATTGCCGCCTCCGAAATATTTGGCGAGCGTCAACGCCAGCCCGCTGACCACAAACTGGCCGGTAAAGGCACAGATGAAACGATACTGGTTGACACCGGCACGCTCATAGGTGTCCGAGGTCATGACCGCCGCCAGTGAAGAATAGGGCAGATTGACCGCCGCATAGGCCGTCATCAAGAGGGCGTATGTGGCGCAAGCGTAGATGATTTTTCCTGTTTCGCCTAAATTGGGCGTGGTAAAGGTCAGGACGGCCAGAACCGCATATGGAATCGCGCCAAAGAGAATGTAGGGGCGGAATTTGCCCCACCGGGTCTGGGTGCGATCCGAGATAACGCCAATCACCGGGTCAATACCCATGTCCCAGAACCGGGCGATCAGCATGATGGTGCCCGCCGTCTTCGGCGGAATCTTGTAAACGTCAGTGTAAAAGATAAGCAACCAGAAACCCACCATGTCCCACACGAAATGGGACGCGGTGTCACCCAAACCATAACCGAGTTTCTCGGCGATTGTCAGCTCGGCTCGGGTTTGGCTTTGAGAGGGCAGGTTGGCTATGGGTGGCGGGTTTTCGCGCAAACTCATCGCGGTAAGTTATATGATTTGCCGTGAATGCCGTCAAGATTGCGCGGGTCTCCATCGGCCGACGGCTTGCCGGCCCTTTGGGGATATTAAACGGGCTTGTGGTCATCCCTGAGAAACATTAGAATCGACCTACTTTTCCAACGGGCGGGGTGCCAGTGGGCAGCCAGAGACGAACGATCAATTATGAGAGAAACGGAACATTATGAAACGGCTGCCGAGGATCGCCTGCCATTCATGCAGAAGTTCGCGTACGGCCTGGGTATGCTCGCCAACAATCTGCAAGCGGCCGCCGTCGGCGCCCTGCCGATCATCCTGAATCTGGGTCTGAAAATGGACCCGTTCCTGGTCGGTGTTGTCACGTCTGTTCCGCGTCTTTTCGACGCGTTCATAGACCCGATTGTCGGTCACGTTTCAGACAGCACACGGACGCGCTGGGGCCGTCGCCGGCCGCTCATCTTCGGGGGCGCCATTCTTTCGGGCATCATCTTCGCCCTGATGTGGCAGTTGTACCCCGGTCATTCCCAGATGTTCTACTTCTGGATTTTCCTTGGCGCTTCAATCGTTTTCTTCATGGCTTACGCGGTCTTCTCGATACCGCTGGTGGGATACGGATATGAAATGACCGCCGACTACCACGAGCGGACCCGGTTGATGGGATTCAGCAATATCATGGGCCAGGTCGCGTGGTTGATATGCCCCGCCTTCTACTGGTTCATCTACAACCCAACATTATTCCCCGGTCAATACGGGGCGGTTCAGGGCGCGCGCACCCTGGCTATCCTCATCGGTCTGTGTATCGCCTTCTTCGGCGTCATGCCCGCCTTGTTCACCAGGGAACGAATGCGCCTGCCGCCGCGGGACCGCGCGGGCGTTCTGGAGAGCGTCGTGAAGTTCTTCAAGGGCTTCATCACCACGTGGAAATCCGGCCCGTTCCTCAAGCTGTGCCTGGCCACGTTCCTGGTCTTCAACGGCTACCAGCTTGGCTCTTCGTTTACATTTTACAACATGACGTATTACCTGTTCGGCGGGGACACAACCCAGGCATCACGACTGAACTTGTGGTTTGGCATCACAAGTTCGGCGTCAACGTGCGTCATCATCTGGCTGACCACGTGGGTGTCCTCGAAGATCGGAAAGCGGCGGACGTTCTTTATCATGACCTCCCTGTCGCTTTTGGGGTTTGTGGCGAAGTGGTTCACGTATAATCCTGCGCATCCGTACCTGCTGCTTCTCTCTGCGCCGTTCATCATGTTTGGGCTGGGCTCGCTCTTCACGGTCGTGGGCGCGATGGTGGCCGACGTCTGCGACCTCGACGAACTCAAGACCGGCGAACGCCGCGAGGGGATGTACGGCGCGATTTACTGGTGGATGGTGAAGCTGGGCATGTCGGTCGCCTCGCTGGCGGGGGGATACCTTCTGAAGGAAAGTGGTTTTAATGTTGAGCTGGGAGGTCACCAGACGGCGAAAGCTCTCTATCTCATGCGCGTATTTGATTGCGGCATTCCGGCGATCGCGGCCGCAATCGCCATCTGGGCCGTCCTGACCTACGGCGTCACGGAGGCCAGGGCGCGCGAAATCCGTGTCGAACTGGAAAAGCGGCGCGGCAAGAGAATCGCTTAGTCTCTTCCTGCGCGCCCGGCATGAATTGATTTGGAAACTGTTTTTGGTCCGACGTTATTGAGCGCTGAGGAAGAGAAATTAATCCGCATGTCCGGCGGCCACGCCGCATCCACCGATTGACAACCTCCGGCGACCAGCGCTGATCTTTGAAAACTGTAGCCGCCGCCGGGGGTCGGCGGACTTTCTGGGGCAAGTTCCGCTTCGTTACCCCGTCGGCTATACAAATTATTGAACCGTTCTAATGGCCAATCGCCTTTACTCCCACTTAATGTCCGAAAGGTACAGCGTCACCGGCGCTCCGTTTGCTTCCGCGTTCCAGAAGAAACCGGACTTAATCAGCGTGAGGTCCTTGCCGCTCAAGTAGATAGTATATTGCTGCCAATTCGGCGTTAAGGTGACATCCAGCGTGCCATTATCGGAGTCCATGTATTTCTTGTCCCTGGCTGTGTTCTTTGTGAGGCAGCCGAAGCCAAATGTGGCCTTCTCGCCGCCGTTCTCGCCGCGAGCCCAGAACGTCAATTTCCGGGCCCCGGTAAAATCGAATCCGCCCGGCTTGTCGCCCCAGTCATTGGCGGGGCTTTGCCAGATCATCCCGCCGTCACCGGTGGAGCCATGATAAACCGCCTTGATGCAGGTGGTACCGGAAGGCGGATCGTCGGTGCAGTTGGCATCCATCGTTACGGCGTTGGAATTACCCGTGAACCCCGATGCAACGTAGGTGTTTCCCTTTTTCTCCCCGTAAATGAAATATGGCAGTTTCGCCACCGGCGCTTTGAATGGCGGTTCCTGACCGCCCTTGACCAACACCGGCAAGCTCGCCGTCGCCGCGGCGCCATGCCCGTTCCGCACATAGCAGTAGATACGATAGATTCCGTTAATGTCCGGCATTTTCATGGACACCTGCGGCCCGCCGTTCTGGCCTATGGCTTCGGTAAAAGCCCGTCCCGCACCCGCACCCGGTTCCTGGATTTTGTAGTTGTTGAGCTCGCGGTACATTGCCCATTCGTATTTGAGCTTGGCGCCTTGTGGGTCGCTGGCATCAACGCTGGCATTCACGGTGTCGCCCGCATTGACCTCGTTGTTGCCGTTGAGGGTCAACCTATTGATTACCGGGCAAAGATAAGCGGGCGACTTGCCCGCCCAGAATTGCTGCATCGTATCCGCCGCGGCGAGCCTGCTGCCATCGGGCAGGAACATGCCGTACCACGTGGCCGTTGCTTCCACTTTATTGCCCCAGAAAAAGGCGTATGACCCCAGGCACTCGCCGGGATGTCCCAGCACCGTTTTCTGATACGAATTGCGATACCACGCTGCCTTCTCCGTGCTCGTCATCTCGTTGAGCGCCTTGAACTTCGTCCGGCTCCAATATTCCCACTGACCCGGCGGACCGAACTCCGTGATGATATACGGCTTGGCTGTCATCCCCGCCGGTACTTGTCGGAGATAGCGGTCACCGACGTTTTGCCCGCCCGCATACGAATTAATGCCCACGATATCAATGTCGGGGCAATATTTGTACAGATTCGCCACCTTGTTTCCGCCGACTTCGGCAATCACGGTCATCGTCGGATGGTTCGGATCCAGCTCGTGGGCGGCTTTTGCCAGATCTTCGATGGACTCCCACAACGCCGGCGTGTCATTGCTGGTTTCCATCTCGTTGCCGATGCCCCAGACCAGCACAGCCGGATGGTCCCTGAACCGCTGCACGACCTGTTTAAAATCTTCCAGCTGCCGTTTGACGGTGGCGGGATCATCGGCCTTGAAACCATCCGCCTTATGGCCGACCCAATAGCCCAGCAGCACCGTTACTCCTTGTTTTGCGTCCTCATCCAATTCCCTGGGGGTGTCGGCATCCACGCCCCAGAGCCGGATCGAGTTCCCGCCGTTCGCCACCAACACCTCGCGCGAATAGTCGCCGCCGGTGCCCTTGACGAAGTATGGTTTCCCGTCGCGCACAAGTTCCCACTTGCCGCCGGCGGTTCGGCGCACTGCCACTTTGACCGTGCCATGGCCTCCGGATTTGGGGACGGATTGTGCCGGGCCGCTAACGGCAATCAAGGCGGCCAAAAGCGCCACCGGCCATGGCAACAAAATGATGTTACGGTTCACAATTGGTCTCCCTTTGGTTCCAGGCGAACGAGCAGACGTTCCAATTCCTCGAGCGATTTACCCTTGGTTTCCGGGACGGCGAGCAGCACGAACAACAGTGCCGCCAATGCCAGCAGACCGTAGGCCAGGAACGTGCCGGACGCCTGGAGATGCGACAATTCCCACGGGAAGATAAAAGTCACCGAAGCGCTCACCGTGGCATTCCAAAAACCTGCGACGGACATTCCCGCGCCACGATGGGCGTTGGGGAAAATTTCCGAGAGCATCACCCACATCACCGGTCCGAGCGAAATGGCGAAGGACGCCACGAAGCCGATGATGGCATAAAGCACCAGCGAGGCCCGGATGTTCAGCCCGGCCGTTGCCAGGGTATCATGGTACGGCGCCAGCCGGTCGGCGCCCAGTCTGGCGTCCAACGCGGCGAGAAATTCCTTCTCCGTGGCGAAGACCGGCTGGTCGGCACTTTTCAAATTATTGATCAGGTCGGCGGGAACCTTGTCCTGCTGAAGAATGGCAAAGGACTTATCGGTCAGTTGATAATGGGAAGCGTGAAAGGCCCAACTGCACGTCAGCAGCGAAATCGCCATGCCCGTCGCGCCGATGGCCAGCAGCGGTTTGCGGCCGAGACGATCGACGAACAAAATCGCTACAAAAGTCATTGCCAGATTGACCACCCCCACCAAAGCCGCCTGCCAGAACGCGGCGTTTGTGCCGCCGCCGGCCTGGGCGAAAATAGTCGGCAGGTAATAAAAAACGGCGTTGATGCCGGTGATTTGCTGGAAAAACGCAATTACCAGGGCAATGCCCATGACAAAACTCATTCTCCGACTGAACAACGCTTTGATGCCAAACCTGGTTTTTTTCTCCTGGAAACTCAATCGGATGTTGTTCAACTCCTCGTCCAGGTTTTCAGCGTCACGCACCTGTGACAGAATTTCACGAGCGTGCTGCTCGCGTCCCTGCCCGAACAGCCACCGGGGGCTTTCCGGCACGGCAAACAAAAAAAGAAAAAACAGCGCCGCCGGAACGGCGTCCATGCCCAGCATCCAGCGCCAGTTGTTTTCACCCGTGTTCAGCAGGAAGTAGTTCGAAAAGAAAGAAGCGGAGATTCCCAGCACGATCATGAGCTGGTTGAGCGAGACCATGCTCCCGCGCAACTGCGGCGGTGAAATCTCAGCGATATAAACCGGCGCAATCAGAATGGCTCCGCCCACCGCGATGCCACCAAGGATCCGCGCGCCGACAAAAATCGCAAAATGGGTCGTCAAGGCGGAAAGCAAAGCCGAGACGATAAAAAAAACCGCCGTGGTGATTAAAACTTTTTTGCGCCCAAACCGATCACTGAAGAATCCCGAGACGGCAGTGCCACCCAAAACGCCCCAGCCCAGGCAACTCACAGCCAGGCCGAGCAGAAAGTCACCCCGGTCGCCAGTCAGGGCAAAGTACCTCTGAATAAATGGGACCGCTCCGGAAATGACGGTGGCGTCAAATCCCCAGACGAAGCCGCCGAGTGCCACCACCAATGCCACGGAAACAGTAAATAGTTTGGTTTGTTTCATAAACAAATTGCGGCGTCGGGTTGCATTTGCTTCTGCCAACAGTTATTCAGTTGCCTCACCGTGCGGAACCTCAGGTCAATGGGCTGAGGTCAAAAGTGAACGGCGCGGCACAGTATTGTAATATAAAAGTTGACAACTTTTATTACAAATAGTAAAAAAACTGAGTCAACCATTGAATATGGCATATTGATTTTGCTGTCAATAGGCATATTACGGTAAAATCAGTGACACATGCAATTTCACTGGAATTCCGTTTTTGGGTTTTCTGAGCAAATATGACACGCCGATTGATTTCCATTATTGTGCCCGGCCTGTTTGCAGGCGTAACCGGGCTGACCGTGTTATTGGGGGCGGAGCGAAGCCCGGCCAGCGATTTTACGTCCAGGCCGGTAACCGTTTATGTGACCGCCAAGGATACGGGGCAGCGGCTGACGAGGACTGGCGAAATCCGTTTTACCGACTCGCCGCAGCGCACCGAAAAGCAGGAATGCATTTTTGTGGATCCGTCCAAGGAGTTTCAGACGGTGCTGGGCATTGGCGGCGCCCTGACGGACGCGGCGGCGGAAACATTTTATAAACTGCCTGCGGATAAACAGCGGGAAATCCTGAGGGCGTATTTTGATCCGCAAGCGGGCATTGGTTATTCCCTGGGACGCACGTCCATTCACAGCTGCGATTTTTCGAGCGAAAGTTACACGTATGTCACGAACGGCGACGCGACCCTGGCCAGCTTCAACATCAGTCACGATTTGAAATATCGGATTCCTTTTATCAAGGACGTGCTGGCAACCGCCGGCAACGACTTCACCATTTTTGCGAGTCCGTGGAGTCCGCCGGCCTGGATGAAAGACAACCAGGACATGTTGCATGGCGGAAAATTAAAGCCGGAATATTATGATGCCTGGGCCAGGTACTATGTGAAGTTCATCAGGGCCTATGCCCGGGCCGGCGTTCCGATCTGGGGCGTCACGGTGCAGAATGAACCGATGGCGGTGCAACCTTGGGAATCATGTATTTACACGGCCGAGGAAGAGCGCGATTTTGTGAAGAATTACCTCGGCCCCACCATGGTAAAAAGCGGCCTTAAGGATAAGAAGATTCTGATCTGGGACCATAACCGGAGCATCATGTATCATCGTGCCGAAGTTGTTTTGGACGATCCGAAAGCCGCCCAGTACGTATGGGGTGTGGCTTTCCACTGGTACGTGGGCAATTACTTTGAAAACGTAAAACGTGTGCAGGAGGCCTTTCCCAAGACGCATTTGTTGTTCACCGAAGGCTGCAACGCGCCGTTTGACGCGGCCCACATTCATGATTGGCAATGGGGCGAAAAATACGGGATCTCCATGATCAACGATTTCAACAACGGCGCCGTGGGGTGGACGGACTGGAACGTCTTGTTGGACCAGCAAGGCGGGCCGAATCATGTCCAGAACTATTGTTTCGCGCCGATTCATGCCAACACCGTGACCGGGGAGCTGACGTACATGGATTCTTTCTATTATCTCGGCCATTTTTCAAAATTCATCCGCCCGGGAGCCCGCCGGATTATCAGTTCCTCCACGGACGACGACTTGTTAACGACCGCCTTTTTGAACAAGGACGGCCGGATTGCTGTGATCGTAATGAATCCATCGGACACGGAGCAGCCGTTTTACCTGTCGCTCGGAGAGAAGGCGGCGGAAACCAGCAGCCCCGCGCACTCGATAATGACCCTGGTGATTTAATCCCGGTTCATACCAGCAACTTGATTGTGCATTGAGCATCCCGCCGTACTACTAAATCACCGTTATGCAAACGCGCCGATCTCCCATCACCGTTCCCGGGTTGAAACAGTTGCGTTTCTTGACTCGAACAGCAGTGGTTATATTGGGACTGCTGGGTTGTGACACGCTGACGGCCTATGGCGGCTGGAAGCTCGTTTGGAGCGACGAATTTAACGGGACTTCGATTGATACGAATCGTTGGAAGTTCGAAACCGGCAATCATCGGGGTTGGGGGAATCGCGAATTGGAGTATTACACCGGTCGTCCTGAAAATGCCTATGTCACCAACGGGCTCCTCCACATCGTGGCCCGAAAGGAATCAACGAACGGATTTTCCTACACTTCGGCCCGCATGAAGACCGAAGGATTTTTTTTCCAAAAATACGGGCGGTTCGAATTCCGTGCCAAATTTCCGGCGGGCCAGGGTTTTTGGCCGGCCTTCTGGCTGATGCCGGAACACTCGCCTTACGGAGGCTGGCCGGCTTGTGGAGAAATTGACATAGTGGAGAACAAAGGGAATTACCCGGCGGTCGTGCAGGGAACCATCCACTATGGCGGCCCTCGCGGCGAATATCTTCATTCCTCGGGGCTTTACACATTCCTCCAGAATGACGGAGCCACCAATTTTCATACCTATGGACTCGAGTGGATGACCAACTCGATCCAGTGGTTTGTGGACGGCAAACTTTATGAGACACAAGACCATTGGTCCACCGTGAGAGCTCCCTATCCTGCTCCCTTTGATCAACCATTTTATATCATCATGAATCTGGCGGTCGGCGGCAACTTTGGCGGGAACCCTGACACGAACACTGTGTTCCCCGGCGAGATTCAGGTGGATTATGTGCGGGTTTACGAGCACACCGACCCCTGAACAAACATGAATATTACAGAAACATCTCTTCCTCCTCCACGTTTGTGTCAAATCAAATGGCTGGCGGTACTGTCGTTTGGGACCGTTAAACAATAACCAAGCATAACGCGATCCGGGTTACGCACAAAAACATCGAGACATGAAAGTAAAACCTGTGAGAAAATCCCTGTTGATAATTCTTGGCGTAATGGGTGCGGCTGGTTTGGGCCGTCTTCATGCCCAATTACTCGATGTTAATTTCATTGACGATTCCGTCAACGCGGCCTACGGCGGCGGCAATGCGCCCGCGCCTTCCGCGATGTCAGGCGCTGCGGTGATTGGTTCACCGGGTGACGTGTGGAATGGCTTGGGCGGCTTTGCCTACTCGGCTTATCCTGGTGGCGCCACTTTCACCAGCGGAACCCTGGTTTATGCAAATGGCGCCGCTTCGACGGTTAAATTGAGTTTGACCGCGAAAAATGGCACCTATGATGCCAATGCCGTAGGTTTTGGGAACTACAGCCCATTTTCATGGGCTTCTTTGGCTGACGAACAGGGTAACATTGGCTACCCAAACACCCCTTGGGCAGTCTTGATGGCGTCTATGCTCGTCTCCCACACCGCAGGGGTGACCGATACCGTCTCACTCAGCGGCCTTGTGCCTGGCGGGACTTACAATCTGTATGTTTATAGCGCGGGCGATCTGAACCTGTCGGGTGGGGCAACTTCCGGGCAAAGAAGGAGTACGTTCACGGTGAATGGTGTCACCCAGACCTCTATTTGGCAGGCTGGCGTTACCACCCTGGTCAACGGAGCCGACTATCTCGAGTTTACCAACGTCGTAGCTGACGGATCCGGGAATCTGCTCATAAATTACGGCAACAGTGCAAATGGCGATGAAACCGATTTCAATGGTTTTCAACTTCAAACTGTCACGAATCAAGGTGGCGGCACGAACCCTCCCGCCACGCAATGGAACATCGTCTGGAGCGACGAATTCAATGGCACGTCCATCAATACCAACAATTGGACATACGATCTTGGCGGTGGGGGCTGGGGTAACAACGAACTGGAGACTTATACCAGCAGTCCGCAGAACTCTTACGTGAGCAATGGCCTCCTGCACATCGTGGCGTTAACCAATGGGTCCGGTTACACTTCCGCCCGCATGAAGACCCAGGGCTTGCAGTCATGGACTTACGGCCGCATGGAGGCGCGCATCCAAATCCCGCGAGGACAGGGAATCTGGCCCGCTTTCTGGATGCTGGGCACAAACATTGTTCCTGTCGGCTGGCCCACCTGTGGCGAGGTTGACATTATGGAAAACATCGGTAACACCAACGATCAGGGCACCGATCACGGTACGATTCACGGCCCGATGGCGAACGGACAGGATTACAATTACGGTTCCGGAGTTGGCGGTACCTATACGCTGCCGGGAGGAGCGATTCTCGCCACTAACTTTCACATTTACGGCGTGGAGTGGACGACCAACCAAATCACATGGTTCTTGGACGGTAATCAGTTTTTCACGGCCACACCCGCGAGTCTGGTCGGTCTGCCCAGCCCCGGGATCTGGGTCTTCACGAACCGGCAATTCTTCATACTCAATGTCGCCGTCGGCGGCAATTGGCCTGGAAATCCGGATTCCACAACGGTTTTCCCCCAACAAATGCTGGTGGATTACGTGCGCGTTTACCAGCAAACCGCCCCACTGGCAATTTCGGTGGCGACCCAGGCAAATGGAAGTTTCACCTTGAGCTGGCCGACCAACATCGTCTGCCATTTACAGGTGCAAACCAATTCGCTGGCGGGCGGCAACTGGTCTGACCTGCCCGGCACCACCAGTCCGTATGTGGTAGCTCCCGACCCTACTCAGAGTGCGGTCTTTTATCGCCTCGAATCGCCTTGATTGAACGGCTTGCTTTGGAGCGTACTTGCGCCGTGCCGGGCTATCGGTTAATGCACGTGCAACGAGTAAAGCGAACTCCGGGCGGCAATGAAAAGGGTTCTGCCGTCGGCCCCTCCAAAAACCAATTGAATCGGCCGTTCAGGAACCTCGATGGTGTCAATTAACGTGCCGGCCGGATCATAGACATAAACCTGACCGGCGGCGATGTACACGTTGCCGTGGGGATCGACCGCCACGCATTCGCCGCCTCGTTCGGCAAACAGTTTGAAATTGGCCAGGCTTCCATCCGGACCCACGTCGGCTTTCCAGGTTCGCAGGGCCGATTCGTCGGTGACATAAAACGGTTTGCCCGGCACGGCGGGTCCGAGGCCGAAGGAACGAATTTGCGGGCATGATTTGATGCCCCAACTGGTTGCCGATTGAAGAAAATCCTCCGCGACCGGAATGACCGTCGTCCCGTCCGGAGAAACGAAATCGGCAGCCGGATGGGCAAGCGAGTCCTCATTCAGATGCCAGTCGCTGACCGGCAGATACAAATTCTTTCCGGCGCGGACGGCGATAGATTCAGGTTTGAGCAACTTGACCTGGCCGCCGGGAGACAGGCCATAAACCACGCCATCCCCCGCGTAGGAAATCACCATCAGATTTCCCGCCTGATCAACGGCCAGGTTGACCGGTTCGAGCGGATAATCGCTTACGGTGGAAAGTTGCCGTGACGAAACGTCCCAGCGATAAATCCGCTGCCAATGTGCGTCAATAAAGTAGAAGTCGCCGTGCGGCCCAACGGCGCCGCCCGAAATATTGAAAAATCCACGGGCGAGTTTCTCCAGCTTTTCGCCGCGGGCGGCAACCACCGAAGGATGGATGGTTTTGGGGCGCGGCGCTTTGGCAGAAATGTCCAACCAGGCAAATTCATGCTGGCGAAGCTCCACGTCGTGGTTTTGGTCGTAAATAGCGGAATCAAAACTCGCCTTGCTGTTGCTGTCGCAGTGAAAATTGCGAAACCGGATGTCCTGCGAATTGGACACTTTGACCGCCTGCGGAAACGGCTGGAAAGAACTGATCACCCGGTAGCTGTGGAAATTGGCGAAGGTGATGTCCTGCGACGAATCAATTTCAATCGGCAGCGCGAAGCCGCTTTCACGCCGCTCCTCCTCGGTTTGCAACGCATAAAACCGCCAATGCGCGGCATGGCGCACTTGCAGCTCATTGCGGACGTGGTGTTCGATGGAAATCTGATAGGCGCGGCCCTCCGTTTCGGTATCGGAAACCACCATTCCGGCCTGGGCGAACGTCGAAGGGGTCCAAATATCAAGGAACGTTCCACCGCCGCCGTCGGTGACCCAGAGGCTGGGATATTGGGTGTCCCACTGGCGGTCCGGGCTGGACTCCGGGGTGCGGCCGTAGTAGGGATTCTCGCGCGAGCCATCCGGCAACGGCGTGCCGTGGCCGCCAAGGAAACGGACGTCGTTCATCATGGAATGAGCGCCGGCCTTCCAAAGCGCCGCGACCGCGCGGCGATTGTTCCCGCTGGTGTAAAGCCCGATGCCGATGACGATATTGGTCCCGCCCTTGGGCGCCTCCAGCAGCGCCTCGGGGGTGCCGATGCCTTCAAAAGCCGGAGTGCCGTCGGGCAGAATAATCTGGGTGGCGCCCGGATGCAGCCCGATCAACACCGTGTCGGGTCGCAAGGTCAATGTGTCGCGCACGACGTAAAAGCCGGACGGCAGGTAAATGGTGCGATGAGTGGCAATCGCTTTTTTCAAGACATCGGTATCGTCCGAACTGCCGTCGCCCCTGGCCCCCAAATCGTGTAAATTCACCCACGTATTGCAGGCGGGCAGGGGAATCAAATCGGAAGGAGCAGGCGGCGGCATCTTGGACAGCGGCGCGGCGTCCATGCGGGTCTCGATTTTGGGAACAGCCCCGATGTCAGCGTAATGAAGCCCGTGGGAAAAGGTCTTTACGGTGTAAATTTCCGATGGCGCCGGAAATTGTTTTCCGCTGTCCCGCAGTGCGGCAAAGACCGGCACGTGGCGGCAGGTGATTCCCTCCAGGTTGATTTCGTTACACAGACTTCGCTCCCGGCCAAAAACAAACGCCGGACCGGAGACATCTTCGAGAGAGGCATCCTTGACCCACAACTCGTCCACCTGATCCGGTTCTATTGCAACGGCGGCAGGCACATGGCGGAAACGCGGACGAATGAGCGTGAGTCCGGCTTCGTGTTCCAGAATGGCGGCCGCGCGCTGGTCTTCAAATGAGCAGTCAACGAGCGTGAATTGCCAGCCGGGCGAAGGTTTCCCCGTCCAAATGGCGTGGGTCCCGCCGAAGAAATGAACGTCCTCGACGACATTTCCACCCTCGTGGATGCCGGCGAGCGCCGGTCCCAGATGGAAATCCATGTGGGCGAGGAAACAATGTTGGGCGTAATGTGCCCGGACTGCGACCGTTCCGGCGTTGCCGTCTTGAACCCCGATATCGAAGTTCGCGAGCGCCGAATAAAAAGTGCCGGGATTGGCGTCTGGAACCGGACCGCCGTCCCGCGGACGCCGCCCGGCGAAAAAGAACATCACCTTTTCGTGCGAGGCGTCGCCAAAACCAGGCGTGTTGGCGGGAAGAACAATTACCGGGCGATTTTCGCCGTAACCAATCAGCCGGATGCTGGGCCAGATATAAACGGTGTCGCTGACGTGATATTGTCCCGGCGCGAGGAAAACGATGCCCTGACGGGTCGTTTCCTGGACCCGATTGATGGCCTGTTGCAGCGCGGCGGTGTCATCGCCGCCGGACGGGGTTAAATAGACCGCCTTGGGATCCTCCAAACGTTGCGTATAGAATGAAGCCGCGCTTGCCGATGCTGCCATGATGAGACCGAAAAGAACCGGAAAAAGAACGCCCCCAATTCCCGTTTGTTGACTCTGTCGTCGCCCGGTTATCAAAGGGCTTTCGCTATTTTCGTGCATTTTTCAACCATCCAACCAAAAAAGAAGCCACTCGAGCGACCGAGTGGCTTCTGTCAAACCCTAAACCAACCCAACTATTTGCGACGGCGGATCAGATACAGTGGAAAAGCCAGACCCATGCCTAAAAGAGCAATAATCGCCGGCTCGGGAACCGCAATCAAGGAAGCATTGTCATAATTAATATTTTCCGGAGACGAAATGGCCTGGTTATAGGTTATGTTGTTATAATCCTGGCACATGAGATACACAATCGCCTCTGTGTCTCCTGCGGGCGCGGTCGCCGTAAACGAAAACTGGGTCCACTGACCAACTGGCGGGCTTACCAGTGCCCCACCACCATACTGGACGACACCACTAGGATTCTCTACGGTGCTCACAGCACCCCCGCCGGTAGGCTCAAAGCCAAGCTGAAGAAGGGCGCCCTCCCATATAAAACCGGTCGTGGTATAGGCTTCCACACTAAACTGATATGTCTGGCCGGGAGTGATACCGGTAACTATCTGATAGGCTCCTGGGGTTTCCCAGTTATTTCCGGCAGCCAGCGTCTCACTCATGGAATAGGTAGCTCCATTGTAGGTAGGCGAAGTAGCCTGAATCGCCGAGTCAAAAATTCCCCAACCTGTGTTGGGACCGGAAACCGGGTTATTATAGTTGCCAGTGGCTAAACCGGGATTAGCGAAGTTCGGGTCCACAAGAAGATTTTGGGCCTGTGCATTGAGTGCAAGTGCTGCGGTTATGCCGAAAGCACTCGTGATAACCTTAGGGAACATTTTCATAATAATAATTTCGTGTTTCTACGGTTGCTCTGTGTTTATAGCTTGCGCTGAATTGTGATTATTTTTACTACATACCTTTGGTTTTGTCAAGCGCTTTTGTTCGAATAATTAATAATTCAAGCGTCGGCACAGTTAGACGTGACAGACAACAACTCATTGGATTATCATTGATCTAATCACATCCGTTTAATCCAAAGCCGGTTACAGTAATTGATTGCCATTTTTTAAAACCGACGGGAAAACACTGACGCCGTTTACAAACACCATCATTATGAATGCCGTGATCCAAAGGTCGAAGTATCGCATTTGGCTAATGCGTCTCTTCGCGATGATTTTCATTCCCTTGGTTGTTTTGGGCGGGATAGAACTTGGTCTGCGCCTGATCGGATATGGATATCCTACGGGTTTTTTTAGCCGGATTCAGATAGAAGGCCGGGATTATTATGTGCCCAACGAGAAGTTCAGTTCCCGTTTCTTTCCGCCGGCCATCGCCCGTACAATTCCAGAATTTCGATTCCCGGCGGAAAAACCAACCAACACGTATCGGATATTTCTATTTGGTGAATCCGCCGCTTTGGGAGATCCGGATTCAAGTTATGGCATGAGCCGATACCTGCAGATCCTGCTGCACGAGCGTTATCCTGGAATCAACTTTGAGGTCATTTGTGTGGCCATCACCGCGATTGATTCAAACGTCATCCTGCCGATTGCGCGGGATTGTGCCCGGCATCAGGGCGATTTGTGGGTCATTTACATGGGTAACAACGAAATGGTCGGCCCTTTTGGCGCGATCAAGATGGTTTCCTTCGCCTCTGATTTCACGGGGGGAAACAAGGCACCGCCTCCCTTTGGTGCAGAAACGGCTCTCGGACTGCCGGCGCCGCCTCTTGGACTTGTACGCGCCATCATAGCCATCAAAGCCACGCGGCTCGGACAATTGTTGGATAATACCATCCGACGATTAAGGAGCAGCTCGTCCACGCCAAAAGAATGGGGCGGCATGCAAATGTTCATGAACGGCCGGATTGGATTTGATGATCCGGCCCGGTTGCGCGCTTACGAGAATTTCAGAGGCAACCTGGAGGACATTTTACGGGTGGCGCACCGGGCAAACGTGCCGGTGGTTTTAAGTACGGTTGCTGTCAATTTGAAAGATTGCGCGCCGTTTGCCTCAATCCACAAGGCCGGTTTAAGCACAAATCAATTATCCGCATGGGATAAAATCTTTGAAGAGGGCGTTACCAACGAAACCGTGGCGGCTTACCGGAATGCGCTGAATTTATATCACCAGGCTGCTCAAATTGACCCGCAATTCGCTGAATTACAGTATCGCATGGGCGATTGCGATTTGGCGCTGACAAATTTGCCTCAAGCCCTGGAAGATTTCAAACTGGCGCGGGATTATGATGCCCTCGATTTTCGGGCTGACACACGCATCAATTCAGTCATCCGAGATACAGCGGTTCAACATTCTAAAGACGGGGTCCAATTGACGGATGCGGCTCAGGTCATCGCCCAAAATTCGCCGGACGGAATTCCCGGACTGAATTTTTTTTACGAGCACGTCCATCTGAATTTCGCGGGTAACTATTTGCTGGCGCTTAACTTCGCCGAAAAGATCAAAGGTCTGCTCCCGGCGTTCGTGGCCAATCGCGACCAGCGGAACTGGGCGTCGGAGGAATTGTGTGAGCGCCGTCTCGCGGTGACGGTTTGGGATCGCCGGCGGGTTTGGCAACCTATTTTAAAGCGCGTCAACTCCCCGCCGTTTACCGGACAGTTCAACCACGCCGCAATGCTCAACACTTACGAGGCGAAATGGGCCGAAGCAAATTCCATGATGAACCGTCAAACGCCCGAGCAGGCCCGGCAGATGTATGAGCAGGCCCTGGCATTGGCTCCGGACGATTTCCCTTTGCATGTGAATTTTGAGAGTTTTCTGGAACAGGGAGGTTTCCTGGCACAAGCCGTTGTGGAAGCCAAACGCTGCTGCGAAATTATTCCCCGGTTGGCCGAGGCAAATTATTATACCGGCACATTGCTGGTGCGTGACGGCAGGGTTAATGAGGCAACCAACTATTTTCTCCGTGCCCTTGCGATCCAAAGTGATTACGCCCAGGCCGAGACGGCGATGGGAGAAGTTCTCGCAAACCAGCAAAAGACCACTGCTGCCGTTCGCTGGATAGACCGGGCAATCCGGTCAGATCCCAAATATGTTGAAGCATATTTGGCCCTCGGTTTTCTGAATCAAGAGCAGGGAAACATGGCCGCCGCGGCAGCCAACTACCAAAAGGCGGGAGCCTTGGAACCGAATGGTCCGGCGGACTATTTCAATCGAGCCTATGCTGCTGCGGCGTTATATCAATGGGATGAAGCCATGACAGACCTGCAAGGCGTCGTCCAGGCCGCGCCGGAATTCTGGCAGGCCCATTACCTGCTGGGAATTGAATTGGCAGCGAGCGGAAAAAACAAGGAGGCGCAAACGGAATTATCAGAGGCGGTTCGTTATCGTCCGGACTTTGCACCGGCTCATCTGTACCTGGGAGTGACATTGGCCGCGCAAAAAAAATCTGCCGAGGCGCTTGCCGAGTTTCGCAAGGTCCTGCAACTGGATCCCGCAAACGCGTCAGCCCGGCAGCAAATCGAATCCCTGCAACCCCCGCTCAAATCCAATGGAAATTCAGAGTCAGATCTCCCTGTTTCGGGCCATCTGGACGAGTAAGAACTTTTGCATGTTTTTGGACTTGTGGGTGATGTATAACGTCAGTTTCAACAATCCCGGAGCAGTTTTCGACAAGCAATGGTTTGTCCAAGTGCCCAAAAGGTGGTTCAATAATAACTGGAACAATTCGGTTTTATGTCATTTTGAATTATTTAGAATGATTTTGTAAAAGAAATGTTGACATTTCGTGAAATTGGTAACACAATAATGCAAAATACAGATTCCACGATGTGTTGCGCCTTTTTATCAAATGGAAAGTCGCGAGTATTTGCTAATAACAACCAAACAAACCTAATGACGATATGAAAAAGCCCGAAATATTCCGTCAGATCGCAAGTGCCCCCGTAATGATTAAGATCAGGAGATTCATTGTGGCGGCCTGCGCCGCCGTCGCGGTCTGCTTTGCTTTAAGCAGCCAGGCAGGGAACATCCTGGTCAATCCCGGTTTTGACTCCAGCCCAGGCTTTACCGGTTGGTCGGCGCACAGCACCGAGACTTGGAGTTACGCGGTGAACAACACAATGTTTCTCAGTTCACCAAATGCATTGTGGCAGCAGGGATTGTATGGAAACGGCGGTGCGCCTAACACATATATTTCGTACGTATATCAGTCAATTGCCTGTAATCCGGGTTCAACCTACACGGCAGATGCCTGGTTTTCCCAGTTTGTAAAAGCTCCTAACGGTGAGGGTGGTGACAATGGCAACAACGGTCTGTATGGCGACAATATGGCCCTGTACTCTACGAATGTTCTTAATACTGGTTACTACGAAGACGGATGGGTGGAGGTGCAATTCCTGAGTTCATCCAACACCATTCTGGCGGATTTCAAGTCAGCCATTATTAATCCCGCGTACGTCCACGCCTTGGCCGCCAGCGGAGCGGTAACCGGCAACGCCAATGGCACCACCAATTTGAATTGGTTCGATTGCCCGGTCACCAATCAATATAATCCGGCCACCATTGTGGCCAATGGCGATCCTGATCCCAATGACACCTTTGGCGCGACGACATCGCCAGGGCCTACGAACACAATACCCAGTGGCATCATGACCGCGCCGCCGGGAACAACGCATGTGCAATTCAGTTTGAATCTATGCCAGCTCAGTTACTGTTCGGGAGCGCCTCACTGGGATAATTGCACGTTGAACCAGCTCAGCGGATTCCAGCCCTCTGTCATCAGCAGTATAACGCCGAGCGGCGGACAGTTGTTTAATATAGCCAGCACCAATTTTACGTTCAATGTGACGTCGAGCGCCGGAACCACGGTTGCGTCCAACGCAATCCAAGTGGTGGAAAATGGCGTTGATGTGTCGAAAAACCTTCAATTTTCTGGAAACAGCGCCAACTGGGCCGTGACCCTGCCGGGTTTGGGCTCCAACAGTGTTTACACGATGGCCATTACGGTCAACAACAGCGCCGGCTTGCAGTCCACCGCCAGCGCCAGGTTCGACACGTTCGATCCCAACAGTTTCATCGTCCCGGCGGAAGACTACAACTACAATAGCGGCGTGTTCATTCAGAACCCGGTTCCGACCAACTCGGCCGGGGCGAGCACTTATTTTGGAACGCTCGGCGTGCCCGGTACTGACTACGACATCCTTTCCGGCGGCGCTCTTCCGGGCAATGGCCAGAATATGATTCCCAGTTATCCAGACCGTAATACCGACACGGCCTGGCAGGTGGCCAGCGACCCCAATTTGCCGTTGTACATCGCGCAAAGCAATTCCGCGATCTATAACGTCAATATCGCCTACAACAATCCCGGTAACTGGTACATGTACACCCGGAATCCTTATCCCAACAGCAGCTTCTATCAGGTCTATGCGCGCATGTCCGATGGTGGTTCTGCGACAGTTGGGGGTTCTGAAACCCTGCAACTGGTGACCAGCGGAGCCGGCACGGCGACCTTTACGACCACCAATCTCGGATACTTTGTCCTGAATGGGGCGACCCTCGGTTGGACGCCCGATTGGAACACGTATTACTGGGTCCCGCTGGGCCAGGACGCCAGTGGCCTGAATCCGACTGTCGTGAACCTGCCGCCAGGACAGCAGTCGTTGCAATTGATCAGCGGCAACGGTTGCAATCTGATTGAGTTGGTGTTTGTTCCCATCCCCACTCTGGGATTGCCTCCGTTCATCAAAAACTTCAATCCGGCGATTCTGACGCCGGGGCAGAATATATTTGTCAGCACCAACACCGTGACCTTCACGATCAGTTCCTTGATCAGCACTGTTCCGACAAATAATATCCACACCTACATTAACGGAGTCTCGGTTGCGGAATCCTTCACGGGCAGCAGCTCGAATTGGACCGTCAGTGTTCCCTTGAACGCGGTCGCCAATCAACCGAGCGTCACCTTCGCCATCAGTGCGGTGGATAACAATGGGTTGTCCAATGGCGTTTCCGGAACCTTCGACACGTTCAGCCAGAAAAACATGATGATCGAAGCCGGTGACTTTGACTTCAACAGTGGCGTATGGATAGATAATCCGCTGGAGACCGCCACTACGACCGCCACGACCAACAGTTATTACGGTTATCCCGGGAATAACGTGGCCAATGCGGCCGTGTATGGAGTGGATTTCACCACGACCAACGTGACGACGGCTGAGACCTACCTGTACCGGTTCGACGGCAATGGTCCGGGAGGTAATCCGGCTGCGGGAACGGAAGTGACGTCCGATTTTCTGCGCAGCAAGTTGATCAATCTGGGGGCGACGGCCCAGGCGCCCTTTGAGTACGTGCCGGGCGAGGCCGTGCCGACGACCAACACCGACTATGACGTGGGCTGGTGGCCGCCGGGGACGTGGCTGAACTACACGCGGACGTTCCCGAGCAACAGCTATAACATCTATGGCCGGCTGGCCTCGGATACGCCCTACAGCGGAGCGACGCTGGGCTTGGTGACGGCTGGACAACACACGTCGAGTCAGACCACGTTGACACTGGGGACCTTCTCGGATGCCGGCGCCAGCGGGTTCCAGTCGTGGCACTGGGTGCCGTTGATGAGCAACGGGGTACCGGCGGTGGTGACGTTGAACGGGGCGCAGACGTTGAAGGTGACGGCGCCTCCAGGGAACGCGACGGGGAGCATGAACGCGCACTTCTATATGTTTGTGCCGTTCAGTGCGGTGGCACCATTCCCGTTAACCGCCACGGTGAGCGCGGGAACGGTTTCCATTAAATTCACGACGGTGAGCGGGCACACATATAACGTGTATTACAGCACCAGTTTGAATCCGACGAGTTGGCTGCCGTTGGCCGGCGCCAGCAACATCGCCGGAACCGGTGGAACGGTCACGGTGACTGACAGCACGACCGGCGGGGCGCAACGCTTCTACCGCGCGACGGCACAGTAGCAGTTGTGCCCACCCGAAAGAGTGGTGTTAAGGGCGATGCAATGATGTAACGTCGTCCGGGTCGGCGCCGAATGGATTCGGTGCCGACCCTGGATTGAAAGTTGATAAAATGAAAATAGATCGAATGAAGATCAGGCGGTACGGGTCCTGTTCAGGCGGTTTTACGTTAATTGAATTGCTGGTGGTCATTGCCATTATTGCCATCTTGGCGGCGATGCTGTTGCCGGCGCTGGCTAAGGCCAAGCAGAAAGCACTCGCCATGCAATGTCTGGCCAGTGAGAAGCAGTTGATAACGGCGTGGATCATGTATGCCGGCGACAATCAGGATAACTTGGTGCCCAACCGGGGGCTTAATGGTCAAAGTCTGGAAAATCCCAATGGTGATCCCCGACAACAGGCCGTTCTCCAGCCGGGTGGGAGTTGTGCCGATTGGTGCCCGGGTAATATGCAGTCGCCAAACGGGGCAGAGGTTTTAGCTGGCCCGTATCCAGGAGGCAGCAAGTATAGTTGGTGGATCATGTCGGGCCTGCTCTATCCATATATCAATAACATCAACGTTTATCACTGCCCGGCCGACCACACCATCGTTCCCCGTGGCGGCGGGGCTTTTACCGCGAAAGCCCTGCGCACCTATTCCATGAACTGCTATGTGCAGCCCATGGATGCGCCCGGAAACAAGACAGCCCTATGGACTCCTGCAACCGGTGGTGCTGTTAATGGTTGGGCCTACTACACGAAGTCAGCGAACATGTCGCGCCCGGGCCCGAGCAAGATCTGGGTCTTTACTGAAGAAAGTCCCTACAGCATAGACGATGGCTTTTTTGCCTTGGATCCCAGGAACACGACCGAGTGGTTCAACAGTCCGGCCGTGTTGCATGGCAATGGCAGCGTCCTGGCGTACGGCGACGGACATTCGGCGGTCAGGCTGTGGACGGACGGTTCCATGATCAACGAAAAGCCGGCGACGCCCGCGGGCAATACGGATAACTGGCCGGCTTCACCCGGCTCGGGGGATTTGCCCTGGTTCATTTCAGTGACCACGGCCCCGTTGAATTAAATCACCGGCTGTGAAGGAAGTGCCAGTCTGGTTGTGACTGTCCGTTCCCCGTAAGCGGGGCAGGTGAAGGTCTTATGAAAAATTGTCCGGCAGAGCGGAGTCGGATTGATTTCAGGCGCCGCCTTCCTGCGTGGATTCCGCTGAGCGCCCTTCGCCTCGTTTGTTTCACCGCTGTTTGTTGTGCGCTGCCAATTCGTCTCCCGGCGCAAGCCTGGACCAATACCACTCTTTCTGCGAGTCAACGAGCCAGCCTGTTACTTGCCCAGATGACTTTCGCTGACAAAGTGGCAATGGTCAGTGGCACGGCTGGCCCCACTGGCAGCAACTATGTCGGCAATATTGCCAACAACACCCGGCTCGGCATTCCTTGGCTGTTTTTGCAGGACGGACCGGCTGGAATTGGTGATGGCGTCAGCAGCGTAACCGCTTTTCCCGCACCCATCACTCTCGCCGCCAGTTGGGATGTTTCGCTGGCGCGCCAATACGGTGTGATGCTCGGAAACGAGGCGCGGGGCAAGGGTGTCGGCGTCGTGCTCGGTCCGATGATGAACATGGCGCGGGTCTATGAGGACGGGCGGGCTTTTGAAGGCTACGGCGAAGACCCGTACCTGTCGGGAGCGATGGCCGCGGCGGAGATTCCCGGCATCCAAAGCCAGGGCGTCATTGCCACGGCCAAGCATTTTGTCTGCAACGATCAGGAGACTCAGCGCACAACAATCAGCGCCGACGTGGACCAACGTACCCTTCAGGAAATCTATGAGGCGCCGTTTCGCGCTTCCGTGCGGGGTGGGGTTGGCGCGGTCATGGCCTCTTACAATCTGGTGAACAGCATTCATGCGTGCCAGTTGCCGGACCTCAATGCCACTTTGAAAAAATTGTATGGATTCAATGGCTGGATCATGAGCGACTGGGGGGCGACTTTCACCACCGTGAGCGGGATGAATAATGGGCTCGATATGGACATGTATAGCGGCCAATTTACATCCAATAACATCGCTTCGGCCGTCCAATCCGGCAATGTTCCGGCTTCGGAACTGGACGGCATGGTGCAACGCATCCTCACCGGCATGTTTCAATTCGGTTTGTTCGATAATCCGAGCACGGGCAACCTGAGTGCAAATGTGACCGGCACGGCTCATGCCCAATTTGCCCGCAACGAGGCCGCCGCGGGAACCGTCCTGTTGCAAAACAACAGCGGGTTGCTCCCGTTGGGCGCATCCGTGCATTCCATTGCGGTCATCGGTTCGGCGGCCAGCACTTCGCCGATTTCGACCGGCGGGGGTTCGGCCGGCGTGAATCTGCCGTATAACATTACGCCATTGGCCGGCATCACCAGTCGCACCGGCAGCGGTGTCACGGTCAGTTATGCCCAGGGCGACGGGGCCAGCACGGCGGCTGCCGTGAGCCTGGCGCAAACGAGCCAGGTGGCCATAGTCTGCGTCGGGCAGCAAACCAGTGAAGGTTCAGACCGCTTCAATCTGTCGCTGCCCAACAACGAAGACGCGCTCATCAGCGCTGTCGCCGCCGTGAACACCAACACCATTGTCGTGGTCTATGAATCTTCGGCCACCCTGATGCCCTGGGCCAATCAGGTCGCGGCGATTTTGATGGCGTGGTATCCCGGCCAGGAAAATGGCAATGCGCTGGCCCAGATCCTGTTCGGGGATGTCAACCCGTCGGCGAAACTTCCCGTCACGATCCCCGTCTCCTCAAACCAGGTGCCCACGAGCACCACCGCCCAATGGCCCGGTGTGAACGGTCACGCGGTTTACTCCGAAGGGTTGGAAATCGGTTATCGCTGGTATGACTCAAACAACGTGACTCCACTTTTCCCGTTTGGATTCGGATTGTCCTACACAACGTTTGGTTATAGCAATCTGGTCGTCAGCGCGGTGAGTCCGTCGGGCCAGGTGCAAATCGGTTTCGATCTGACAAACACGGGCGCCAGCACGGGCGCTGAAGTGCCGCAACTGTATCTGGGTTTTCCCACTGCTGCCGGTGAGCCGCCGAAATTGCTCAAAGGTTTTCAGAAAATCTCCTTGTCGCCGGGCCAGACGCAGCACGTCACGTTCAATCTGGATTGGGAAGATCTCGCAAACTGGGATGCCACGGCTCGTGGCTGGATCGTCACACCGGGCACTTTCCAGGTCATGGTCGGCGCTTCCTCGCGGGACATCCGTTTGACCGAGACGTTCACGGTTGCGTCGGTGCCTTCCAGCGATTTGGCAAACGTGGCGCTCCGACAACCGGTCACCGTTTCCTCGGCGCTTTCCACAAATACCCCGGGCGCGGCTGCCGTGGACGGAGATACCACTTCCGCCTGGAGTTCGCTGGCCAGCGACCCGCAATGGATTAAGGTGGATTTCGGTTTGATCAGAGATTTTTCCCGGGTCAGGCTGCATTGGAACACCAATTATGCCAGCAGCTACACCATCCAAATTTCGCCGGATGGGACCAATTGGACATCGGTGTTCAGCACCAACAATGACAACGGTGGCACGGAGGACATTCTGGTTTCGGGCCGGGGCCGTTACGTGCAGGTTAACGGGATGCAGCAGGGTTTGCCGGGCTCGGGATATTCGCTGTCGGAGCTGGAAGTTTATTCGCAGCCGCAGGAGCCGTTTGGGGGAAGCGTTCCCGTTGTGCCGTGCGTCATCCAGGCGGAAAACTACGACACCGGTGGTGAGGGTGTGGCTTACTACAACACGACCGTGGGCAATCCGGGCGGAGTTTACCGGTCGGATGACGTGGGGATTGAATCCACGTCGGACACGGGCGGCGGCTACGATGTGAGCTGGCTCAACAATGGCGAATGGCTGGAATACACCGTGAACTTGCCCAACACGTCAGCGGTTTACAGTATCAGCGTGCGCGTGGCTTCGCCCTCCGGCGGCGGTCAACTGCGGGTCCGGCTCAACGGCGCCGTGCTGGGTACGGTTAACATTCCCAACACCGGTGGCTCCCAAAGCTGGCAGACCGTCACCATGCCGGCGGCGGTTTCCGTGGCGGGCGGCATCGGGAGCCAGGCGCTGCGATTGGAAGTAATTACCAACGGTTTTAACATCAACTGGATTGGCTTGAGCATCTCGCAGAGAGGCACCAACATTGCGTTGTACAAAGTGGCTACGGCTTCCTCCCTCGAAAATTCAGGTTACCCCGCCACAAACGCCGTTGATGGCAATTTGAGCACCCGCTGGTCTTCCCAGTTCAGTGATCCGCAATGGATTTATGTGGATTTGGGAGCAACCTATAACATTTCGGAAGTGGACCTCTATTGGGAAACGGCGTACGGGGAAAGTTATCAGATTCAGGTTTCTCCTGACGCCACCAACTGGACCACCATTTACAGCACGGCCAGCGGACTTGGCGGCACTGAGTATTTGACCGGGTTATCCGGTACCGGTCGTTATGTGAGGATGTACGGGACGGTGCGTGGGACGCAATGGGGCTATTCCCTTTGGGAATTTCAAGTCTATGGGACTCCTGTCGTGCCTGCCCTTTATGGCGCTTCGATCACCAATGGACAGTTTGGATTTTGGATTAAAGGCAATACAGGGACGAATTACACGATCATGGCTTCCACCAATCTGATTTCGTGGAATCCCATATTCACAACCAATCCGCCGTCGTTGCCATACTTTTGGATTGATACCAATTCCCCGGCCTACCCGGCTCGCTTCTACCGTACCGTTCTGGGGCCATAACCCTCCAACGGCCCCCGCACGCGAACCATGATAACTGGCTTGACCTGAAGGCAGGGCTGTGTCCCGGTTGCCGATTGGATTGGGAGCACGGTGTTTCCTCCGAATTCAGACCACGTCATCACCAGTGCGGCCGGTAGGCCACGGCAATTCTGCCGCTCAAACACAGCCCACGAACCTGACTTGCAAGGGTTGTCCCAATGGCAGGTTTTTTGAAACAAATGCCGCGGCTTTGTAATATAATATTGACTCAAGTGCATACATTGTAGTAGAATATACTAACGTTTTAACGCACTCTATATGTATTATCAACGCAATCAAACTGCATTTGTTCAATCGGGAAACCTGTTAAAAACGGTTCCTGCTCTGGTGGTGATCACCCTCCTGATGTTGCTGACCGATATTGCGGTTGCGGACACAAATATTGTTTGGAGCGACGAGTTCAATGGGACTGCGATTGACACGACCAAGTGGACTTTTGAAACCGGCACCGACTGTCCCGATAATTGCGGCTGGGGCAATAGTGAACTGGAATATTATACCAGCCGGACAAACAACGCGTTCGTTGATGGCAACGGCCTGCTGCACATCGTGGCGCGGCAGGAGTCCTATGGAGGACAAAGCTTCACTTCCGCCCGGATGAAGACGCAAGGCCTTTACAACACGCCGGTGTTTGGGCGTTTTGAATGGCGCGCCAAGTTGCCTTCCGGTGTCGGCATGTGGCCGGCGCTCTGGATGTTGGGGTCAAATATTGATTCAGCCGGCTGGCCTGCCTGCGGTGAGATTGACGTGGTGGAAAATAATGGAGCAACACCAACCTGGGTGCAGGGGAGCCTCCACTACGGAACCAGCGGCGAAGTGAGCAAGACGGCCACGTACAATTTTCCAAGTCCGGACTCGGTTACCAATTGGCACGTCTATGACTTGGTTTGGAAGGTGGGCACGATTCAGTTTTACGTGGATGGCAACCTTTATGAGACACAGACCGGTTTGGGATCGCCTTTCAATCAGCCGTTCTTTTTTATCATGAACGTCGCGGTGGGGGGCACCTATGTCGGCAATCCGAGCGTCGCCTCGATCGAAGCCGGCACCACCTTTCCCCAGGAGATGCTGGTGGATTACGTGCGGGTGTACGAGCAAACCGCGCCGATGGCGATTGCGGTGACGCCGCAAACCAATGGAAGCTTCACCTTGAGCTGGCCAACCAATATCGTCTGCCATTTGCAGGTGCAGACAAACTCGCTGGTCGGCGGCAACTGGTCTGACCTGCCCGGCACAACCAGTCCGTATGTGGTCACTCCGGACCCCACTCAGAGCGCCGTTTTTTACCGCCTGGAATCGCCTTGAAAGACCGTTGGATGTTGCGTTATGCTTGCAAGATTGCCTCGCCTCCGTACGCTGGAGAGAGTCAAGAATGCGCAAAACATAACCTCCACGAAATTCCGGAAACCGTCATGGGCTGGATCAGAAAATTGAAGCCGGTCGCAATGGTGATTGTTCTCATGGGCGGAGGTCTGTTTTCGGAGGGTCAGAAGGCCCCTCTCGAATTGCATACCGCCGGGCAGGTGCGGCAATTGACGCCGGAACAGGCGACCAATCACTATCCAGTGCAGTTGCGGGCCGTGGTGACATTCTTTGACTCCAGTCAGTACTTCCAATTCGTGCAGGATGACACGGCGGGCATTTATTTCTCGGTGGATGGCCTGACCGAACAACCGCCTTTGGCAGCGGGGCAACTGGTGGAGATAACGGGAGAAGCGGATCCCGGTGAATATGCACCGGTCGTGCTGGCGCGCCGGATCCAGATTCTTGGCCGTGAAGTTTTTCCGGCCGCCAAACCCGTGACCTTCGAGCAACTGGCCAGCGGACAGGAGGACAGCCAGTTTGTAGAGGTCCATGGCATTGTTCGGGCCGCCTATTTTGACCAGACCAGCGGTTATTATTTTGTGGAGATTGCCACCGGCGGCGGGCGGTTGACGGCTTACGCGCGCAAATTGCCGGTGGCGCAAAGCGGCGATTTGGTGGACAGCACAGTGACGGTACGCGGTGTTTGCGTCACCCGTTTCAATCGCCAGCGGCAACTGTTCGACATCCGGCTTTTGGTCCCTCGCCCGACAGATCTGGCAATTGACATCGCCGCGGCGAGCAACCCGTTTGACGTCGAAACGCAACCGATTGAGAAGCTGTTGCAGTTCACCCCGCAAGGCCCGTATGGCCACCGGGTTAAAGTGGCGGGAACGGTCATTTATCAAGTCGGAGACTTGTTATACATTGAGGACAAAACGGAAGGATTGCAGGTAAAGACCATGGACTCGGAGAAAGTCCTTCCCGGAGACATGGTGGAGGTGTTGGGATTTCCCGCCAAGGGGGAATACACACCGGAATTGCAGGATGCAATCTTTCGCAAAGTCGGGTCAGGTCCGCTCCCGACGCCGGATTCAATCAACTCCGACGAAGCCTTGAAAGGAACCCATGACTGCCGGCTGGTGCGCATGGAAGCCACGGTGCTGGACCGGGCGCGGCACAGCCCCGATCAATTTCTGGTACTGCAAACTCCCGGCGGGGTCATTTTCCACGCGTATCTGGAAAGCAGTTCTCCCGGCGTTGATTTCGCGTATTTGCAAAATGGCAGCAAGGTGGCCATCACCGGGGTTTGTTTGATTGAAACCGGCAGCTCCTGGGTGGCGGGAGAGGCCTGGCGCGCCAAATCATTCCGCATCCTGATGCGGTCTCCGGGCGACATTTCAGTCCTGCAATGGCCGCCGTGGTGGGACCTGCAAAAGCTGTTCTGGGCCGTCGGCGTCCTCGGCGGGATGGGTTTGGTTGCCATGGTCTGGGTTGTGGTGTTGCGAATGCGCGTTCATAAACAAACCAGAATCATCCGTGACCAGCTTCAGACCGAAGCCGGCCTGAAGCAGCGCTACGAGGAATTGTTTGAAAACGCCAATGACATGGTGTTTACCAATGACCTGCATGGCCGCATCACTTCCATCAATAAAGCCGGCGAACGGCTTTTGCAGCGCCCCCGCGAGGCGGTGCTGGGGAAGAATCTGGTCGAGTTTCTCGCGGAAGAGCAACGCGAACCCGCCTGGCAATGGTTTGAGCAGGTCATCGAGGGCGCGGAATTGCCACCCGCCGAATGGGAGTTTATGAGTGCCTCAGGACAGCGCCTCCGATTGGAATTGAGCGCCCGGCTGGTCAGTCAGGCCGGGCAAAATGCCGAGGTGGAGAGCATGGCCCGCAATATCACCGAACGGAAGCGTCTGGAACGCGAAATTCTGGAAATCAGCAACCGCGAACAACGGCGCATTGGCCACGATTTGCATGACGGTGTCTGCCAGCAACTGGCGGCCATCGCCTATCGCATGGACATCATGGCGGATCAATTGCAGGAAAAGGGAGTGACCGAATCTTCCGAGGTGGAAAGGATCGGCGGTCTCGTGAATGAGACCATCACCCAAACCCGCAGGGTGGCCCGCGGCCTGTTCCCCGTCCGGCTGGAGGAAAACGGCCTGGTGTCGGCGATTGAAGAATTCGCCGCCAACGCCGAAAGCTTGTTCAAAATACAATGCCAGTTTTCGTGCGACAAATCGTTCCTCGCCGTTGACAGCACTGTTTCGTTGCATTTGTATTATATTATCCAAGAGGCGGTTCTGAATGCCGTCAAACATGGCAAAGCCTCCAGCATCCTGATTTCCATCACGCGCGATGGCGACCATTTTGTGCTCACCATCCGTGACAACGGCACCGGTTTCCAGTCGCCCGGCAGTTCCACCGGCATGGGTATCCGGATCATGCGCTACCGCACCAGCGTGATTGGTTCAACATTGGACTTGAAAAGTGCGCCGGGTCAGGGCACACAATTGACGTGTGCTTTTTATGCGTCCAACGAAGCTGCCGGTGAACTCGTAAAATGATGTCTTTAGCCGCCAGCACAAATGCCGAACCATTGGGAGGCTCCCAAACGGCAGCGCGGAGCCGCGTGTTCCTCGTGGACGACCACGCCATGTTCCGGGATGGAATGCGTCAGCTCATTGAGCGTGAGCCGGACCTGACCGTGTGCGGCGATGTTGCGGATGCCGATGAAGCCATGCGCGAAATCCGCGAGAAGAAGCCGGATCTCGTCATTGCCGATATTTCCCTTTCCGGCACCACCGGCATTGATCTCATTAAAAACATCAAGGCGGAGTTTGTGGATTTGCCGGTGTTGGTGGTTTCCATGCACGAAGAATCGCTTTATGCCGAACGCGCCCTGCGCGCGGGTGCCATGGGTTACGTCATGAAGCAGGAACCCGCCAAGGCGGTCAAAGTTGCCATTCGCAAGGTGTTGGGTGGGGATATTCATTTAAGTGAAAAGATGTCGGCAACGATGCTCGCCAAATTCATGCTCGGCAGTCGAACCAGTCAGCCAGTGTCGCCGATCGAAACGTTAAGCGACCGCGAACTCGAGGTCTTCCGGATGCTGGGAGAAGGCAAGGCCACGCGCCAGATCGCCGAGGAATTGAACCTGACGATTACGACCATCAATTCCTTCCGCAACCGGATCAAGGAAAAGCTCAACCTGAAAAATTCCACCGAGTTGATTTTGCACGCGGTCCAATGGGTTCGCGAAGGCGTTACCAAAATATAAGCGCAACCGTTTCCCTTGACTTTCCGCGCTACTGCAGCCTGACCCGGAAGAACTCCTGCGGCTCGCCTGGAACATTGGTGTACGGCGACATTACTCCCATGAGGTCATCCCAGGGTCCGGTAAGGTTTGTGGCGGATTGGAGCGTGCCGTAGGGCCAGCCCAGGATCAGACTGCCGTTTAATGCCTCGACAGACAGGGTGGCCGGAGGATTGACCGTTACCGTGATTGCGGCTGGCACCGAAGCACACCCGCCAACGATCGCGCTTACGTTATAGATCCCGGCGGCTGCCGCGGTTACGTTCGTAATCGAAGGATTCTGGTCCGTCGAAACGAATCCGCCGGGCCCAGTCCAGCTATAGGTCGCGCCTGGCACGGTCGAGGCCGTTAGATTCAAGGTCATCCCTGCGTAAATGGGGCTGTTGTAGCCGGCGGTCGGCGCGGGTGGCGTGGTGCAGGTCGGGGTGGCGCTCGCTTCGGTGGCTGAATTGGCGGTTTCACTCGCTTCACTTAATGAGGTCGCCGCGGAAACGGTGTAGTAGTACGTCGTCCCGCCAACCGCCGTGTTATCAACATAGGATGTCCCCGTCACCGTTCCGGGCGTTGAAATCGTCGTGTACGGCCCTCCGCTAACAGTTGAGCGCTTGACGTTGTAGCTGGTCGCGCCCAACAAGGCGTTCCAAGTCAAGGTGACCTGGCTGTTGCCGGGCACAGCGATCAATCCAGCAGGCCCCGCCGACGATTGCCGGACGCCTTCGACGAAACTCGCGTCGCCCCAACCGGTGTAAACGCGGAAGTCGTCAATCCAGCCGGCGAAGCAACGATTCCGCGCCGGGCGGTTGCCCAAAAACAAGGCGGCGGTGCTGTCGAGCGTCACCGCCTGACCGGCCGCGGCGGTGGTGCTGACCAGGCTCGCCGAATTTTGGTCGCTGCCTTCATAAAGCGTCACGTTCGTCCCGTCGTAAGCCATCGCCACAAACATCCAACTGTTCGTGGGCGGTCGGGAGCCAAAACTTGCCGTCGCTTGAACGGTGTTGACGTAAAAATACCAATCGGAGGCATCCTGCCACTTCATGGAAATGCTGTTGGCCGTCCCGCTGTCCGCGTCGTTCAAGCTGCTGCCGAGGATGAACATGCGCGGACCGTAATTTGCCGGCAGGTAGTACAACTGTTTCATCCACCACGTCACCACGAAGTTGGTGACGTTCCCCAAACCAAGGGCCGAGTTGGTGACGGCGGCAAAACTCCCGCTGGCGCCTCCCGTTTGCCCCTGGTTGGGGTTCAGGGAAAGATTTAACGCGCGGTTCGGATTGGTCAGCCCGGCCACGCCGGAACCCGCCGCTCCGTGGAGGTCGGCGCTCGCACCATTGGCGTTGATCATTTGCAGCGGGACATTCAATTCCGAACCCAGACTGGTGTCGCTGGGGGTCGTCGTACCAGGGCCGGCGTCATCAAAGGGATAACGCAACGTCAGCGTCGGACCATACGGCACGTTGCCGACGACCACGGTCAACGGCACGCTGGTCGCCAGCGCCCCTTTGATGGCTTGAAAAGTCAGACCGTAAACTCCGTTGGCACTGAAGGTGGCGGTGGTGCTCAGCGCGTTGGTGTTGCCGAACGTGACCGTGCCCGGGCCGGAGGTTTGAATCCAATCCGTCGTCATCGGAGGCGGTGAACCCGGTTGATTGTCCCTGGCGGTGGCGGCCAGTTGCAAGGTCACATTCGTGCTGTACAGATAAACCGTCGGGAACGGCGGGTTGGTGATCGCGGCCGTGGGCGGCGCCGGCGGCGCCGACGGAGCAAACCAAATCAGGGAATCGGTGACGTTGCTGCCGCCTTTGGTGCCGACGGCCTGCACGGTATTGGTGCCGGACTGCAAGACCAACGGCCAGGTGTAAATGCAATTTGAACTCGCGGTAGCGCCTTGCGAAACTCCGTTTAGAAAGAGTTCGACCGTATCGCAATTGGCATAAACCTTGGCTGTGATGGAGTTGGTGAGCCGGTTCGTGAAGGTGTGGCCGGTAATATAAACCATCGGGTTGGTCGTCCAATTGGCTTTGAAATAATAAAACGCGTCCTTCCGCACCCCGCGGTCGTAGGTGATCACGCCCTTGTCATTGCGCCCGGGTGTGTCGCCTTCGTCGCGACCGTCCGAAGCGAAATCAAACGACGTCCACACCAGCTTGCACCAGAGGAACGGGCGGGCCGCCATCGACTGCCAGTTGGTTTCAATGACAATGTTTTGCCATTCCTCGGGATGGAAGTTGGAACCGGTGTTGGCGGGGAAAGTCGGATTTTCGCTGTGCTGGTAGATGCTGGCGCCCGCACCGTACTCGCTCACGCCGACGCAACGGTTCGGATAAGTGGCGTGAAAGTTGTCGGCCCAGGCGCCGATGCCGTTGAGCGGGGTGGAATACCATCCATAATATTTGTTGAAGGCGATGACCTGGGTGTAAAGCGTGGACGGATCGTTGTCGCTGGTGTTCGCGCCGGCGGTGGAAAGCCGCGTTGGATCGTCCTGGCTCACCTGTTGCACTTCCTGGCTGATGAGGTTGGTGGTGCTGAGGGTGCCGGAGCCCTGATCGCCCATGCTCAGTGTGACTTCATTATAAACGCTCCAGAATATGATCGAAGGATGGTTGTATCGCTGGCGGACCATTTCGCGCAATTGCTGAAGCGTGTTGCTGGTGAACGCGGCAGAGGTCGTGATGTAATCAATCAGCGGAATCTCGCTCCAGAGGCAAACGCCGTTTTGATCCGCCAACTGGTAGGTGTAATCGTTGTGTTCGTAGTGCGAGAGGCGCACGAACGTCGCGCCGATTTCCTTGATAAACAGAAAATTCGTGTCGCGTTGCGCATTGGTCAGCGCCCAGCCGCAGTTGAGCCAGTCCTGGTGCATGTTGACGCCGTGGAGGTCATAATGCTGGCCATTGAGGAAGAAGCCGTTGGTCGGGTCCACGCTGAAATACCGGAAGCCGAGCGGTTGCGCGACCACGTCCGCCGCGTTTGTGCCGTTCCACAACTCAACGAACGTCTGATAAAGATACGGATCGGACAGGCCATTCCACAGATGCGGATTGGCGATGACCGTGCTCGTCGTCACGTTTGAGACTGACGCCGCCGGGAGCGTCACGACATTGCTCAATATGGTTACGATGTTTGTCGCCGCGTCGGTAACGACGGCGCGAACCATCACCGTCTGCGCCGAGGCAGTGGAATTGGAGACCACCGTGGTAACCAGGAGATTGGCGGAGTTGGAACTGACACTGGTGGTGGTGAGATAAACGCCGGACGAGCCGTAATCCAACGGCGAAATCTGCACCGGATCTGTCACCAACAAATGCACGTCGCGGTAGATGCCTCCCCAGAAGGTGAAGTCCGCCGCCAACGGTGGAATATTGGTATTAATGGCATTGTTGACCTCGACGGCGAGCACGTTGTCGCCGCCGACATTGAGGTAGGGCGTCACGTCAAAGACAAATGCCGCAAAACCGCCGTCGTGCTCGCCCAGGTAATTTCCGTTGAGATACACGTCCGCCACCCGGAACGCGCCGTCAAACTTCAGAAAGAAATGGCGGTTGGTGTAGCTGCCATCCGGCGTGAAATGGGTCCGGTACCAGGAGATGCCGGTGTAGTAGTTGGCCGGCGGATAGGACTGGCCGTCGGGAATGTCCCACGTGTGCGGCAGGTTCACGCCGGTCCAGGAGGAATCGTCAAAATTGGTGGCTTGCGCTCCGGCAACATTCTGCTCGATGAATCGCCAGCCCGGATCCAGATTCACATCCACGCGATTGTTGGCTGGAGGATTATAAGGCTGAGCCGACGCCGTCATCAACAAACCGAAGCCGAGCCATCCGCTCAGCAGCATACTTCGGTAAAATAAAACGGCACTGCCAAAGAAACGGCCGGATTTTAAGTTGTGGTTCATAATTTAGATTTTTCAAAAATTTGATTGTTCGCATTCAAGAAATTGCCGGTTTAGTTGACCGCCTTTCTTTCTTTAACTTCTATAACTTGCCGGTCACGCGGCGGTATCCAAGTTTGCCGGGCACCAGTGATCTGAAGACGTACAGGCTTTGAGGGGAGGCGTTGTTGTAAGTCATGGTTTCGGTTCCCCGAAACAACGACGGGGACGAACCGAAACCCGTTCGCCCCCGACAGAAAAACAATTGGTTCGTCAACCGATCAGGCTTTACGGGCGCGACGGAGACCCGTCAGCAGTCCAAGACCAAGCAATCCCAGCAGCGCGCCGCCGGGTTCTGGAACGCTAATGCTGTCGATTTGGTACGTATCAAAGCGCTGGGTCGCGGGAGTACCGGCCTGTGCGTCAGAATACAGTCCAAACGCGGTAATGTTGTCCCCCGGAAGGGGCGAGGTCAACGCGCTGCCGAGCGCCAGTGTGGTGCCCGGGACGAAGGTCAACAAATCCCAGGCGCTGGCGGCGGTCGTCCAGTTGAAAACAACCTGGACCGCCTGGGTGCCGAAATTGGCGGCGGAAGAAACGCCACTGGTGTTGCCGAATACCTGGCTGGTAGCATACCAATTCCCGTCAATCTGGACGGCAATGCGTTCCCCGGGAACGATTCCCATGGTGCTGTTCAGTGCGTTTCCGGCGTAGAAGGAGATGTCCTGAATCGGCGTAAGAGCAGTGTTCACCGTATAACCGGTCGTGTAGGCAAGCCAGTTGGTGCCAGCCGCGAAGGCGCCACTGGTGAACGCCAAGCCCTTGACCAGGGATGTGGCCGGACCGCCGGCATTGATGTTGTCCAGAGTCTGGGGGTCGCCGTTTGCGGTGGAGACGCCGAAATTGTTCGCAGGGGCGGTGAGCGAATTTGCGCCGTTCCCGCCCCAGGCTCCAGCCCATCCGACAGCGCTGAGGTCGAGATTGCTGCTCGTGTTGTTGCCAAACACCTCGCGGTAAATTGGAGATTGCGCAGACGCTATTTGCAGCGAGAGCAGACCAGTTAGACCAAAAGTTATGAATAGGGTTTGTTTCATATGCTTAACATCTTGCTTCAGATTTAAATTCCCCATCAACGCGGCGTCACCTCGACGCGAGCGGGGAACGTGCATGGTCATTTTTACGGATTTCGGTGAGACGCGTCATCCCTCTTTCGAGGGATAAAGAACAATCGTGACCAGCGTTCAGAAGGACACAACACATTGCGGGTGTGATGCTTACAACTGAATAATCCCTCGTTGAATCGCCACCGTGACCGCCTCAGTCCGGTCGGCCACCCGAAGCTTCGCCATGATGCTTTTCAGGTGATCCTTGGCGGTGTACTCGGTGATTTTCAGCGCGTCAGCGATCTCCTTGTTCGCCAGGCCCTTGGCCATTTCATTTAACACTTGTATTTCGCGAGGCGTGAGTTGTTCAAACGATTTTCGGCTCGCCAACCGGCCGGCCACCTCCTGGGGAAGCCATTTCTGCCCCGCGGCAACGGCGCGAATGGCGGGAATTAATTTATCCCCGGTGGAATTCTTCAGAACGTATCCTTGGGCGCCGGCCGCCAAAGCCCGGGTAATATCGTGGTCCCCATCGTAAGCCGTCAGCATCAACACGCGCGCCGCGGGATTCTTCTTCCGAATCTCCCTTACTGCTTCAACGCCGTTCTTCATCGGCATCCGGGAATCCATCAGCACCAGGTCGGGCTGGAATTGTCCGAAAAACTCCACTGCCTGCGCGCCGTCCGCGGCTTCCGCGATCACTTCCATGTCCGGCTCGGTGTTGACGAGCGCGACCAGCCCGATGCGGACGATATAATGATCGTCGGCAATAAGTATTCGAATTGGCTTCTCCCTTTTCATATGATCCCGGATTCCTCTGGCACACTGGGGGTCTCTGCTTCCGGCGGCAAACTGGCGGGAACTTCGACGCGCACGCTGGTGCCGTTTCCCGGTGAACTCCTCAGGAAAAAGCGGCCCTGAATTCGTTTGACCCGCTCCGACATGCCGAGCAGGCCAAAATGATCTTTTTGCGGACCGACACCGTTGCTCGTGTCGAAGCCGCAGCCGTTGTCGGTTATTTGCAGGATTACTTCCTGGGGGCCAAATGCGAGTTCAATCTTCACCAGGCTCGCGCCTGAATGTTTGATGACATTGGTCAGGGCCTCCTGCCCGATCCGGAGCAGATTGCCCTCCACGATCTCCGACAGCCCCCGGACATCTCCTTCGGTTTCGACCTCGACCTGGATGTTCGTGCCGTCGGTAGCCTGCCTGGCATTCCGCAACAGCGCATCAGGCAGATTAAATTGTTCAAGTTCCCGCGACCGCAAATCCCAGATGGAGTGCCGAATCTCCGTCTGACTTTGGATAATCAAGTTACGCGCCAGTTCCAGATGGTGACTGGCAGCCTCTGGCTGGTTTGCCGACAATCTTCCCGCGGTGTCCAACTGCAATCCAATGCCGGTCAGGCTTTGCTCCAGTGTATCGTGGAGTTCCCGCGCCAGGCGGGTTCGTTCGGCGAGGACTGCTTTAAACTGGACCTCGGCCTCCTTTCGCGCGGTCATCTCGAACTTGAGTTGAGCTGTCCGTTCCTTGACCCGCTCTTCGAGCAGGTCATGCGCCTGCTGCAATTCGGTTTGCGCCTTCTCTTTGTCCCGGACCAGGACATTCAGGGCTGAGTTTTTCCGTGAAATCGCGATCGTCCAACTGGAAATCAGAATCAAAATAAAAACAATCACACCGACACAAATCAGGAGATGCTGTGGGGTCAACCAGCTTGGCCTCGCCAGGATGCGAACGTCCCGGGGCGTGGGAATTAATATTTGAAAGGACTCAACTTTCCCGAGCTCGTCAACTTTGGTCAGGCATATTCCGTTGATTTCGACGGTGCTTCCGAGGGGAATGGTGGTCAGTTCGGGCGATTGGCCGGGCGCGTCCAGTTGGGCGGTAAAGATGACATTGGAGCTTTGCAACATCAAAATTGTTTCTTGCTGTCCAAATTTCCCCATCTGCGGAGGGGTTCGGCGCACGATGCGATCCACCACCTTGGCTTTGAGGGTTATGAAATCGGCTTGATGCAGTCCGGCCGCGATGCCTCTGAGGGACGCGGCCTGCGGCGTCGGTTTTACGCCGGGTTCGTCGGTTTTCTTGACAAATGCGTCCTGCAACACCGGCAGGAAATTTTCCACCTCGGGGAATCCCACCGCTTCCACCATATCGCCGCGGGCGAAGGTTTCCGTCTGTCCGGTTTGGACCTGAAGCCCTCCGCTCTCGTCCTCCAGAAACAAATCCGCGCCCGGCCGCTGGTAAATCACGGCGCCTTTGACATGAACCCGTTTGCCGGGAAAATTATCGCGGCGATACTGCACGATGCTGTTGAGCGGGATCAATGGCTGGTTGAAGGGATTTGCGGATTCGGAACTTTCAACCGTGAAATCACTGCCAACGGGCACGTAAACCCAAACGGTGACCATTTGTCGCAACGACGCATTGTAGAGCGTGACCGCCGTGCCCCGGACCCGGACGCGCGCGGCCAGCAGGGATTGCGGGTCCACGCCGGGGGGAATCGGGGCCAGGACACGCAAACGAAATCCGCCGGACATGAGGTTAATCACCAACCGGTTGTCTTGAAGCTGCGCCGACCTGACAATTCCAGAAATCTCCACCCGCTGGCACGCTTCCACCCCGGCCATCAATTGTTCCACCGTGACCGGCTTGGCGGGCGGGAGCGGCGCGGTTCCCAATTTTGTCCATCGTGGCGAGGCGATAATCGGCGCAAAGGGACCGGGCGCAGTGATGCCGTCCACCTCCACCCAATCTCCCGGCTTCGGTAATTTATGGCCGAGGTTGTTTACGAAAATTCCCCCGGTTTTATCCTGGACATAAAACCGCCCCTCCCACTCCGGCACGGCGGCGGTGACAATACCAATCACTCTGACAGCTTCTCCTCTTGCCGCCTGTTCGGGGGAGAGAGAAAGCACATCCGCCGCGTTGGTCAGCACTTCGTTTGATTGCGGAGATGAGCGCGACAGACTCTGGTCCAGCCAAACGAAGGCAACCACACCCATTGCGACTCTCAGAATTTTCCAAGCCCGAAGGTTCACGTGCTTACATTTTGTTTGGCTGATGTTACGCTTAAAAAACCTCATCCCGGTGGATGAGCGGTTGCCGGGACAATGAGCCACGCCCGAATCGGAATGTCAATGGCAAGCGCCCGGGGGCATTTTTCCGCAACCATCCGATTTCAAAACATCAACGGGATTGATTTTTGTGCCTTATATCTCCCTCGAAAGAGGGATGATTTTGACTGAGCCGTGACGGTAAAATCTCGCAAATTACTTGTTATCAGCGACCCCCGATTAACTCTTGCCATCAGTTTATGAAAAAGCGCGCTCATTCCGTTGACGGATATTTTCGTTCCCTCTTTGGTCTCGTATCGGTTTTTTTGTTCCTGCTCGTTCAGCACGCGCCCGGGGCGCAGGTCATTCAGACTTTGCCATTCTATGACAGCTTCGATTATAACCCGGCGACCGGGCTGGCGAGCGCCTCGTCAACCGTGTGGGAAACTTGCTATGCCACGGCCAACATTCAAGTTACAACCAATAATCTGATCCTGGCCGGGTTTGTTCCTTCCGCCGGGTACAGCGTGAGCGGGAGTGCCAAGGCCTTGAGGTTCGCCGGCACCCAATTCACCGCCCAAACCAATACCGATGGCAATACCGTCTATGTTTCATTTTTGTACCAGGTCAACGCGTATCCCACAACCACCCCGGGAGTCATTGCCTTTCTCGACTCGACCAATATCGGCACCAGCAGCAGCGCGCTTCTGCCGGCGCATGCCGGTCTGGCCCTGCTCCTAGACCACACCGGCCACATCGGGATCAATGCTGATTCCACGACCAATACCGGCGCGCAGTTTGAGAGCTCGGCTACGGCGTCGAATACCACGGTGTTGATCGTGGCCCGTTACACCTTCCACCCGGGCAGCAGTGATGTCGTTGACCTCTGGGTCAATCCCAGCAGCGCGAGCTACGGAGCGGCCAGTGCTCCCTCGTCGGATGCATCCGTCACGTGTTCGTATCACCTGACCTATCTGGCGAATTTCACCATTTCGTGCAACGGCAACGAGACCACCTTCGGCCAATCCTGGGACGAAGTCCGGCTCGGCACAAATTGGGCGCAGGTGGTGCCGTCGAGCAATTTGCCGGGGTTGGCCAACGCCGCCCATTCACTCATGACCAGTGCCAATCCCGCTTCGATCGTCGCCAGCGGAACGAGCACCTCCGTCGTTACCATGCAGGCTCGCGATATCAACGGCGTCAACCTGACCTCCGGCGGCGCCACGGTTGCTTTCTCCACAACCCTCGGCACCCTTGGCTCCGCCACCGACAACGGCGACGGCACCTACCAGACGACCCTCACCTCAGCCACCGGCCTTGGGAGTGCGACAATCACGGCTAAATTAGGCGGCACTAACATTGCCACCATTGGCACGGCCACCAATTCGGCTTCTTTGAAGGTCAACTTCGTCGCCGGCCCGGTCAGCGTAACCGCCTCCACGGCCACTGCGAACCCAACCACCCTGGCTGCGGATGGCCTTACGGCCTCCACCATCACCATTACGGCCATGGACGATTACGGCCACCCGCTGACCAATCAAACCGTATCGCTGAACGTGAGCGGTTCGGGGAACACCGTTTCCACGCCAGCTCCCACTGGCGCGAATGGTCAGACTACGGCGACGCTCACATCCACCGTGGCGGAGACGAAGACCATTACCGTCACGATTGGTTCCACCCAAATCAACGCGCAGCCGACCGTTACCTTTACCGCACAAGGTGTCAGTGCCGCGAGGTCCACCGCGATTGCCAGTCCGAATTCAGGACTGGTGGCGGATGGCGTTTCCACTTCGACGATTACCGTGACGGCCATAGACGGGAGCGGCAATCCGCTGTCCGGCAAGACGGTGACGTTGTCCGCAACCGGTTCGGGAAATACTCTCACGCAACCCGGTCCAACCGATGTCAACGGCCAAACCACCGGCACACTTCAATCCACCGTCGCCGAAACCAAAACCATTACAGTCACGATTGACGGGACGGTCATCAGCGCGCAGCCGACGGTAACGTTCGTGGCCGGCCCGGCGACGCAAATTGTTTTCACCTCGGAGCCGGTGACCACTCCTGTCAATGTGACGCTGCCCGGCGTGGTGGTTCAAATTGAAGACCAATATGGCAATGCCGTCCCGCAAAGCGGCGCCACGGTTACGCTGGCGTTGAGCGCCGGGACACTCTCCGGCACCAACCCGCAAGTGACCGATGCCACCGGAAAAGCCACATTCAGCGATCTGTCAATCCAACCGATTTCTTACGGCCTCTACCTGACGGCCAGCGCCTCCGGGTTCAGCCCGGTTCAAAGCACCCTGTTCAACGTGCCGCCCAAGGTGTTCTACAAACTCAATAACACCATGGCATTGAACTCCTCCAACAGTTGGACGGCCATCGAAGGAGGCACCAGTCCCGCCGGTCCGCCCGCCGTCGACGGAATTGGCGAGTGGGACACCAATTCCACCGGGGGCACCGTGGACATCGGAGGCAGCGCGACGTGGTATGGGCTGGTCATGGCGGCCAATGGCGCGGTCACCATCACCGACACCGCGGGAGGCCACACGCTGACGTTGGGTGCGGGAAGCTTGAATGGGTCGGCAGCCGTTCACAGTTTCACGATAAACAACAACATCGCTTTGAGCGCCGACCAGACCTGGATATGGACTCCCAACGCATACACTTTGACCCTTGCCGGCAACCTGGATAACGGCGGACATCTGCTCACGATCATGGGTTTGAATGGCAACGGTCCCGAGAAATTCAATGGCGCGATCACGGATAGTGGCGGCCTGATTCTGTCAAGCAACGCCGCCGTGACGTTGAGCGGCACGAACACCTACACCGGCAATACCACGGTCAATGGCGGCAAGCTGATCATCAACACGAACGGTTCGATTGCCAACACGCCAGGCATTACCCTGGCTTCCGGCACGACGCTCGACATTTCCGCAGCTTCTCCTTTCACCATTTTCAACGGTCAAACACTGTCGGGAGGCATCAGTGGGACTGGAACCGCGACCATTGCGGCCAGTACCACGAATGGTCCCGGCACCTTAATTCTAGCACCCGGCGCACAAGCTGGGTTCACCGTCGCGGGCAATGCCAACAGCAACAGTGTCACCGCTGGTGTGCTTAAGATTCAAGGTGGCGTGACCTTGAACGGCAACGCCATCGTCGTAAATGTGACCAATGCGCCGCTCCTGGCGGGAACTTATACTTTGATGACCGCCACCAACGGTTTTACGGTCAACGGATCGTTGCCTGCGCCCGTCATCACGGGGCAGGGACTGGCCGGTGGTTCCGTTCCCCAAATCGTCGTCAACGGTCAGAACCTGCAACTCGCGGTGGGCTTCAGTATTTCGCCCGCCAGCATCACCAATAACTGCGGTGATTCGGCCACCTTTGTCGCCAGCCCGGCGGTTGGGGCCATCAGTTATCAATGGTATGATCCTTCTTTTCAACCGATTTCCGGTGCCACCGACACGACGCTCACGCTGAATGGCACCCATCCGTCCGACAGCGGCACTTACTGGATTGTGGCCACCGGCCCGACCTGGACGCTTACTAATTCGGCGGTTCTATTGACCACGGACACCGCTCCTCCGCTCATAACCCTGAATGGCAGCAACCCTCTTATTATTGCGCTCAACAGCACTTACACGGAACCTGGAGCGACGGCCTATGACACCTGCCCGGGTACCAACTTGGCTGTGACCATCAGTGGCACCGTAGATACCAGCACGATTGGTGAATACGACATCACCTATTCCGCCACCACCGGCGCCGGAGTTCAGGGCAGTGTGACACGCGCGGTGATGGTGGTTAATCCCGTTCTCCAAAATCTCGTTATCGTGCCGTCCTCCGTCACACCGCAATGCGGCAGCAATGTGACGTTCACCACGACGGTCAGCGGCCTCCCGCCGATTACTTACCAGTGGTATGACAACAATAACAATCCGATTCCCGGGGCCACCAATGCCAGCTACATACTGGTGGATCCGACCGATGCCAGCGTGGGCAATTACACTGTGATTGCCCAGAACGCTTATAATTCCCTCACCAATGCCGCGACGATTACTACCGTTTTGCATACCGCACCGCCCGTCATGGCACTCAACGGGACCAGCCCGGTTACGGTTTTGCTGAATAATCCGTATGTGGACGCCGGGGCGACGGCGTATGATCTGTGTGCCCAGGCCAGCTTGGCTGTAAGTTCCAACAATCCGGTGAATACGTCCGTTCAGGGCACGTACACCGTCACGTATAACGCGACGACCGCTGACGGTACACCGGGCACGATTACCCGGACGGTGATTGTCAGCCCCATCCCGGATTTCGGGCCAAATGTACTCATCTTTGACCCAACGATGACCAACATTCAAAGCCAGATAGATTCCGTCTTTGCCCAGATGAAATACAACCAATTTGGCACGCAGCGGTACGCACTCCTGTTCAAGCCGGGGAATTATCCCGATCTGGACATCAACGTGGGTTACTACACCGAATTGCTGGGACTGGGACTCATGCCGGACGACACGATCATCAATGGCTATTTGCATTCTGACGGAGTTTTGGTGAACGAGAACGCGACCGTGAACTTCTGGCGGTCCGCCGAAAACTTTGCGATGTCTCCGACCAATAGCAGCGATTACATGATGTGGGCTGTGTCCCAGGGGACTGCACTCCGCCGCATGCATGTCCTGGGCACGCTGGACCTGGCTAATTTCACGGATGGAAACTTTTCCAGCGGCGGCTTCATGTCGGATTCCAAGGTGGACGGCACCATGAGCTCGATTTCACAGCAACAATGGCTCGACCGAAACGACATCTTGGGCAGTTGGTCGGGAGGCGTCTGGAACATGGTGTTTGTCGGTGTTTCCAATCCTCCGGCAGGTACCTGGCCCACGAAAGTCTATACGATTATCACCAACACGCCGTTGATTGCGGAGAAGCCGTACCTGTACCTCGACACCAACGGGAACTATGCCGTCATGGTCCCGGCCGTGCAAACCAACAGTTTCGGCACCACTTGGGCGAATGGCCCGACACCCGGGGTGTCCCTTCCCATCGGTCAGTTCTATGTGGCGCAATCCGATACGGACACGGCCGACAGCATCAACACCGCCCTGAACGCGGGGTTGAACCTGATCCTGACGCCTGGAGTTTATCAACTCAACAGCAGTCTGGTGGTGACCCGGCCCGATACGGTCATCCTCGGTCTTGGTTTTCCGACGTTGATTCCTCAAACAGGGACTCCCGCCCTGACGATATCGGACGTGGATGGTGTCAAAGTGGCCGGGCTGTTGTTTGACGCCGGCCCGGTGCAATCGCCGACGCTATTGCAGGTCGGCTCTGGCACCAGCTCGGTGAGGCATGCAACCGACCCGATATTTTTGTACGACATCTTTATGCGCGTGGGCGGTGCGGCTGCCGGTTCGACCCTGAGTTGCCTCCAAATTGACGCGAACGATGTCGTCGGAGACAATCTCTGGTTGTGGCGCGCCGACCACGGTAATGGCGTGGGCTGGACTCAAAATCCATGTAACAACGGTTTGATCGTCAACGGTGATTATGTGACCATGTACGGGCTGTTTAACGAGCATCACGAGCAGTATCAAACATTGTGGAATGGCAATTGGGGACGGCTGTACTTCTACCAGTCGGAGCTACCATACGATCCGCCGTCGCAGGATGCCTGGTCTGAAGCGCCCGGTGTACCCGGTTATGCGTCGTACAAAGTTGCCGACCAGGTCACCAGTCACCAGGCGTACGGGCTGGGCATTTACGCGGTGTTCATCAACTGCACCAACATCAGTGCCTTCAACGCGATCGAGACCCCGACCAATTCGGAACAGGTCAACATTCACGACATGATTAACGTGTATATCGCCGGGAATACCAGCGGAAGCGGCACCTCGGCGTTGTATCACATCATCAATGGCACGGGCCCATCACTTTATGGTCCTGGCTTCGGAGGAACGGCCACGGCCAACTACCTCTGGTTGAATCCGACCTTCAGCGCCAGCGCGGCCCTGTACGGGGCGGGTGCTTCGATTACCTTCCCCACCGAGTCCTGGCATTCCTATCAACTGCAATACAAGGACGCCCTGACGGATCCGAGCTGGTTGAATTTGGGCAGTGCGATTGGTGGAAACGACGTACAGCAGACTGTCATTGATTCAACTCCGGGAACCAACCGATTTTATCGGGTCGGTTATCAATAACCCCCGGGAAAAACTTGGCGAGCCCGGCGGATGAAGAAAGCGTTGCGCCACATTGAGGCTTAGTGCTCAAAAACTCAATCGCGGGGAAAACTTTAAATCCTCGGTTATCTTAGGCGGCTCGACTATGATTCGGGCCGCAGTTAAGGTCGCGTGGATTTAATGTCAGTTCGCCACTCAATCAGCCTGGCAGCGCCCGCCGTGAGGACCTCCATGGTGATTGCGCACATTGGGCGTCACCACTTCATGCGACTTTCGACCGGTACGAAATTCGGGCACGTTTTATTCACAATTTACACATGGTCTTTAGCCGGAGCAGCTTGTCTTCCCAACTGGCCGCCGGGCGTTTTCGATTGGTACCGCCAAATTACCAGGCAACCGCCATTGACGCCGGAATCAGAATGTAGCTGGGGGCTTTGTATTATTAACGTGATATGTTGAATTTTGATGCGGTGATTTTCGACATGGACGGCGTCATTACCAGGACCGCTGCCGTTCATTCGCTGGCTTGGAAAAAAATGTTTGACGAATATCTTCATTACCGGGAGAAAAAATTCCATGAACCGTTTCGTGAGTTTACCCACGCCGGCGATTATCTTTCGTTTGTGGACGGCCGGCCCAGATACCAGGGGGTGGATGCGTTCTTGAAATCAAGAGGCATTCACCTTGCGTTTGGCAAACCGGAAGATGACCCAAAGCAGGAGACGGTGTGCGGGCTGGGGAATCGGAAAAACGAATTTTTTAATCGGTTGCTCGAAGAGCAGGGGGTTGCCCTCTATCCTTCCACCATAAAATTCATCAGGGAATTGTTGGGCGAAGGGGTCAAGGTGGGAGTTGCCACCTCCAGCAAAAACTGCCTGCCCATCCTGGAAAAGGCGGGAATCGCCGGTTTGTTTGAGACCCGCGTTGATGGCGTGGTTTCAGCCGGACTGGGATTAAAAGGCAAACCTGAACCGGACATCTTCGCCACGGCCAGTGACAACCTCGGGGTTAAACATCATCGCGCCATCGTCGTTGAAGACGCGGTTTCCGGTGTTCAGGCCGGTCGGAAAGGTAATTTTGGCTTGGTCATCGGGGTGGCCAGGGAGAATAATGCCCGTGAATTAAAAGACAACGGCGCGGATGTTGTGGTGGCCGACCTGGCGGAACTGACCGTGGATAAAATTAACCGGCTAATCGGGTCAAAGCCGGTGTCGAGGTGAATTACGACCCGAAAACCCTGAGCAGATTAAAATGAAAATCAAGCCGCGATTAAGCTTCTGGCAACTCTGGAACATGAGTTTTGGCTACGTGGGCATTCAGTTTGGTTTTGCCCTGCAGAATGCCAACATGAGCCGGATTTTTGAAACCCTGGGCGCCAGGGTTGAAAACATTCCCATTCTCTGGATCGCCGCGCCGGTGTCGGGCCTGCTGATTCAGCCCATCATCGGTCATCTGAGCGACAAGACCTGGAACCGTCTGGGGCGGCGCAAGCCGTATTTCCTGGGAGGCGCGATATTGTCCTCCCTGGCGCTGCTGTTCATGCCGAATTCCCCCAGCCTGTGGGTGGCCGCCGGGATGTTGTGGATGATGGACGGGTCCATCAACGTCACCATGCAACCGTTCCGCGCGTTCATCGGCGACATGTTGCCGGACGAGCAAAGAACGACGGGATTTGCCGTGCAGACTTTCTTCATCGGCATCAGTTCGGTGGTGGCCTCGGCGTTGCCTTACATGTTTGCCAATTGGCTGCACATTGCCAATACCGCGTCCGAAGGCCAGATACCGCCGTCGGTCAAATGGTCCTTTTACCTCGGCGGTGGGGTGTTCCTGCTGGCGGTCTTGTGGACCATTTTTTCCGTGAAGGAATACTCACCCGAGGAACAGGAGGCATTCAACGCGCAGGAGACGGATGCCGCCGCCAAGGAAGGTTCCGACATCAAACTGGCCACGCGGAACTACTACACCGCGGGCACAACCTTGCTGGCTGGCGGTTTGATCTTGTCCTATCTCGTTTACGCGCTGCACTGGGACAAGGGACTTTTCATCCTGACCTTCGGGATTGCCTTTTATGGTGTATTGCAGATCGCCTCTGCCATTCGCTATTCACTCGGCAAAGTGAATGGCTTGGTTGAAATCATCTACGACCTGCAAAACATGCCCGCCACGATGAAACAACTTGCTCTGGTGACGGTGTTTACCTGGTTTGCCCTCTTTGCCATGTTCATTTACACCACCTCGGCGGTGACCAGTTACCACTACGGAACCACAGATGCGAAGTCCGATTTGTACAATGAGGGGGCCAATTGGGTCGGCGTGCTTTGGTCGGTTTGGAATGGCATGGCGGCAATCATTGCATTCCTCCTTCCCTTCCTGGCCCGGAAAATCGGCCGGGTGACAACGCATGTTGTCTGCCTGTTGATCGGCGGACTGGGTTTGATTTCGATGATTCTTTTCAAGGATCCCAAGTGGTTGCTTGTTTCCATGATTGCCTCGGGCATCGCCTGGGCGAGTCTGCTGACCATGCCGTACGCCATCCTGAGCAGCGCCGTGCCGCACCGCAAAATGGGGGTGTACATGGGCATGTTTAACCTGTTCGTGGTCATCCCGCAGATTCTGGCCGCGGCCATTCTGGGATTGCTCGTCCATACCATATTTCACGGACAGGCCATTTATGCCATCGTGCTGGGCGGCGTGGCGATGATTCTCTCCGGCTTCCTGATGATGTTTGTCAAAGATTCGAAGAGCGAAAAAGGTTCCAATGCACAATCCCTGGCAGGTTCACATTGATAAGTTCATCAATGAAAAGGAAAGTATCATGCGCAATGGCAATGTGTACCAGCTTGCGAATGGATACATGGGTTATCGAGGAACGCTGGATGAATTTGGACCGGACGAACGAGTGGGAATTACCTTGGCCGGCCTCTACGACCAGGTCGGCCATGCCTGGCGCGAACCGGTCAACGCCCCCAATGGCGGATTCACGCAGGTGACGCTCGACGGCAAAATCATTGACGCGCTCACCACCCGGATCAACCGCCACCGCCAAAGCCTGAGCCTTGAAAACGCCGCCTTTGAGCGGGAGACGGAATTCTCGTCGCGCGGTAAAACGCTCACCATCCGGTCAACGCGTTTTTTGAGCGCTGAAAATCCGCATCTGGGAGTAATCAAATTCAGCCTGACCTGCAATCGGGCGGCGCGAGTCACAATCCACACCGGGATTGATTTCAACATCTGGGACCTGAATGGGCCGCACCTGGTGGCATTGGAGGCGCAGCCGCGGGACGGTGTTTTGCTGGTTCACGGCGCCACCCACGAACTCGGCAAACGCGTCGCGGTGGCCGAAGCCGTTGATCTCAATTTCGGAAAAGAAACCCAAAAGACGGCGGGCAGGAAGAGCCTCCGATGTATCACCCTGAAGGTCGAAGCAGGAAAGACCTACACCTTCGACAAGTACTTCGCGGTTTTCACCGACAACGACCCGGTCAATACCTCGGTCAGCGCCGCCGCCATCAAATGTGTGCAGACGGCGAAAGCCGGCGGTTATGAAGAATGCCTGGCCCGCCACAGCGCGGAATGGACGAAGAAATGGGAATCTTGCGACGTGGAAATCGATGGTGATGTTGAAGCCCAACGCGCCCTCCGGTACAGCATATTCCAACTCTTAATGGTCGCCCCGGTCCACGGCAGCGCCAACTCCATCCCCGCCCGCGCCCTGTCCGGGCAGGTCTATAAGGGAGCTGTCTTCTGGGACACCGAAATGTTCATGTTCCCGTTTTTTTTATACACGTGTCCGGAGAAGGCGGTTGAATTGATGCGCTATCGCATCAAAACCCTGGATGGCGCGCGCCGAAAAGCCAAAACGGAAGGCGCCGGGTATCGAGGCGCCTTCTATGCCTGGGAAAGCCAGGAATCGGGCGACGACGCCTGCACATATTTCAACATCGGAGATCCATTCACGAAAAGGGATTTGCGCACTCACTTCCGGGACAAACAGGTGCACATCAGCGGCGATGTCGCCATCGCGATGTGGGAATATTTCAAGGTTACCGGCGACGACTCCCTGTTGCTCGAAGGAGGAGCCGAAGTCATTCTGGAATGCGCCCGTTTTTTCTATTCCTACGCTTACTTCAAGAAAGACAAAAACCGGTACGAAATTCTGGATGTCATCGGGCCGGACGAATACCACGAACGCGTCAACAACAACGCCTTCACCAGCATGGTGGCAAAAAACACGTTCGCAATCGCAAATGCCACGGTGAATTACCTGAAACAGAAATATCCGGCCCGGTTCAAAGCGCTGGTGAAGAAAATTGATGTCGCCGGCGAATTGCCGTTGTTCGTGGAAGCGGCGGACTTGCTTTACCTTCCGCAACCCGACGAAAAAACCGGGGTGATTGAGCAATTCGACGCCTACTACAAACTGAAAGAGACCACGATTGAAAACTTAAAGGCCCGGATGATACATCCCGATGAATACCTGGGGGCGGGCCAGGGATTGGCCGTACCGACGAAAATCATCAAACAGGCGGACGTCGTCATGATGCTGAACCTGTTTAAAGATTGTTATTCCGACAGAATAAAGAAGGCAAACTGGGAATACTATGAGCCCCGCACCGAGCACGGTTCCAGTCTCAGCGCCTGTGCCTATGCCATGGTAGCCGCCGACATAGGCAAATTGGACCGGGCCTACGATTATTTTCTGAAAACGGCTGAAATTGATATTGAAGCCAGATATAAGACGCAGGTGGGAACCATTTTTATCGGCGGTTCTCACCCGGCGGCAAACGGCGGGGCCTGGATGACGGCGATATTGGGTTTTGGAGGAGTCAAGGCCAATGCAGAGTGCGTTGTCATTAATCCGCGGCTATATAAAAAATGGAAGAGTTTGCAGTTCAACATGTTCTATAAAGGGGACGAGTTTCGTGTAAAAATCACCCCCGGGGAAGTGACGATAGTTGCGAAGGCGCACAATAGATGCAGTCGTACCTTCGTCGTGTCCGGGGAATCACTTGGTTGCGCGCCGGGAAAGCGTTTGGTTGTGAAATATCGGTAAAAAGCGAAAGCCGGGGCAGGGATGCACAAAACGATGTCGCCAATTCATGTGACTGTTGTCACCTGTTTCCTATGGCAAACTAGAATGAAGAAGCCTGCTCATGGTGTGAACGGCTGAAAGAAGTTATAATGAATTTTTCAATGTTCCAATCCGTAATTCTTCTCTCCCTGTTAATTTGTTCGAGTACGGCTCGGGCCGGCATCGGGGCGGAAATGCCGTGGACGACCTATGAGGCCGAGGATATGAAAACCACCGGAACAGTTTTGGGTCCCAAGTACGACCCTTTCCTGGTCGAGACGGAGTCCTCCGGGGAGAAATGCGTGAAGCTGGCTGACGCCGGGCAGTACATTGAGTTCATCGTGCAATCGCCCGCCAACGCCATGGTGGTGCGCTACAGCCTGCCGGATTCGCCGGAGGGCAGTGGACTCGACTCGACACTCAGTCTCTACCAGAACGGAAAGTTTATCCGAAAACTGCCGGTCACGTCCCGCTACTCGTGGCTTTACGGTAAATACCCATTTACCAACGACCCCAAAGCGGGCAAGCCGAGGAATTTTTACAACGAAGTCCGCCTGAAAGGCTTGGCGTTTGCCCGGGGTGATGTGATTCGGCTGCAAAAGGCCGACGACCCTGTCGTGTATTGCATTGTGGATCTGGTTGATTTGGAGAAGGTCGCACCGCCGCTGGTTGCGCCGGCACATTCGCTTTCGGTGGCCAGCTTCGGCGCGGGCGGCACGGGCCAGACCGACGATACCAGGGCATTGAGGCGTTGCATCGCTGAGGCCAGGAAAGAAGGCAAAATCGTCTGGGTACCCGCCGGCGATTACAAGCTGACCGGAGACATCGTTGTGCCTGCCGATGTGACGATTCAGGGAGCGGGCATGTGGTACACTACGTTTGTTGGCGATGACAAACTTTATGACCAGGCGAAGCGGCGGGTGAGATTCAAACTTACCGGCGACAACATCCATCTTGCTGATTTTGCAATCATCGGAAAATTGAACTATCGCAATGATAACGAACCCAATGACGGGATTGTGGGGGCGCATTGTGAAAACTCGACAATTTCGCGCCTGTGGGTGGAGCATACCAAGGTTGGCATGTGGTTCTACGTTTGCAGCAACGTGGTGGTGGACGGCTGCCGGCTGCGCGACACGCTGGCCGATGGCATCAACTTCTGCGTGGATACGCGCAATTGCGTGGTCCAGAATTGCACGACCCGGAACACGGGCGACGATTGTTTTGCCATGTGGCCCGCGGCGTCCGATCAAAGCTTCGTCCAACAGGCGCCCGCGCCCGGCTCCAACGTCTTTCGCCACTGCACCGGCCAATTGCCGTTCCTTGCAAATGGCGGGGCGATCTATGGCGGCGCCAACAATCGTATCGAGGATTGCCTTTTTACGGATATTTCACCCGGTTGCGGCATCCTGCTCAGCACGACTTTTCCGACGGCGGATGCGAGCCGGAAAATTGATAACAATTTCAGCGGAACGACGGTGGTCCGGGACTGCGAGGTCATTCGCAGTGGCGGATTCGACCATGATTGGGCCTGGCGCGCCGCCGTGCAGCTCTGTATGGACCGCCGCAGCATTTCGGGCGTGGACATCAGCAACGTTGACATCAAAGACAGTTTCTCCGATGGATTAAGCATTGTGGCTCCGGGCAGCAAACATGGTCAGGGCACACTGTCCAATGCCCGCCTCGAAAACGTGAGCATCCCCAACTGCGGAATCGGGACGGATTCGCGCCATGCTTTGTGGATTCGTGACGATGCCTGTGGCAGTGTAACCATCGTTAATTCCCAGATCGCTGATGTCCAGAACAGCTCGACCAACTTCGTGATCAAGGAATATACAACCGCGAATACGATTCATCCGCGCGCACCTTTCCATCCCCCAACCTCACCGCCAGTGGCGCCCGGACAGGAAGCGCAGGCGAGTTTGGGGCAGACGCTGGGTCGTTGAAAAGGGCTCCCTTCCTGTCTGGCGGCAGGCCCCGCCAGAGCGAGCCAGTCCAACCGATGCCGGTTGGTTCTGCCAATTTATTTATTGGCTGCACTTTTGTTTTCGGCATAGAATTGAATCATGCTACACCACCCCGCCGGGCCGAGGCCTGCAGTTTGCCCGTTGCCTTGTCGGGCCGCCGGGGAAAGCACAGGTGTTTTGCCCCGGTCGAGATGATCCGTTGTTGCCTAAAATGGTTGTTGGTCCTATGGCTGTTGGCCGGCGTTAATGCCGCGAAGGCGGTTGTGTTGTGGAGTGATTTGGGCACGACCCTGGTTCACGACACGGGGGCGGGGTTTGATATTCTGGGCGGCGCGGTGAAGGAGGATGATGCTTCCACCAACACGCTCTATTTCAAAGTGCACGTGGACCCGCTCTCGGACGCGAGCACGGAAGAGTATTTCGCCGCGTTCGAATTGTATGAAGGTGACAAGGAGCGTCTGGGAATCGGCAACGCCCTGAAAGCCTGGGCGTACAGCGCGTATCGGGCGGATGCCACCGGACAATCCCACGAAGGTGCGGACTACATTGATTTGCATTCTTCGCGGCCGGAACCTTCCACTTCGGGGACTTCGATCATTTACGAGAATCCGCACCGGGGCATTGAATGCACCATCGTCTTCAAGGTGCAGTACATTCCCGGTGACGACGATCTGGTGACCGTGTGGCTGAATCCGGACCTCGGTCCCGGTGCCACGGAAGCGGCCCAGCCGGAAAATTTGATCACCCGCTTCAGGGCCAAAGCCACCTTCAATGAAATTCATTTGCGCCACGGCGGCGGCGGAGACGGCTGGATTTTCAGCGATATGGCCATTGCGACTTCCTTTGGCGATCTGGTGACCATGAACGGCAACGAGGCCGGGATGGAAAATCGCGAATTGGGGAAGGGAGAACCCCTGTTTACTTTTCAGTCCTGGCGGAGCGAACAAGGCCTGCCGCAGGACCGCGTCCGGGCACTGGCGCAAACCAGCGACGGTTACTTGTGGGTGGGAACGGACGACGGCGTCGCGCGCTTCGACGGCGTGCGGTTTGTGTCCTATGGCCTGCCGGAAGGATTGCCCAGCGGACCGGTGCGCACCTTGTTTGGCGACAGCCACGGGTCGCTATGGATTGGGAGTGTCGGCGAAGGTCTGATCCGCTGGCAGGGGGGACACTTTACCGCCTTGACCACAGCAAACGGTTTGCCCTCCGACTCCATCAGCGCGCTGGCAGAGGATGAGGAAGGCCGGCTGTGGATTGGCACGGACGCCGGATTGGCTTTGTGGCAGAAGGGGCGATTAACCTCCCTCCCGGCGGCGGAGGCATTCAAAGGCAAGGCCGTAACCGCCTTGTTCAAAGATCACGAGGGAAACATGTGGTTGGGAGCCATGGATGCCGGTGTGTTCAAATATCAAGACGGCAACTTCATTCCGCTGACCGGCGCCGCGACCAAGGAATTGCTCCAGGACCCGCATTCGTTATTGGTGGACCGACAGGGCAGGGTCTGGATTGGGGCGGGGGATGACTTTGTTTTGTGCCGCGATGGCCAGCAGTGGCGTCCCTACCGAATCCCGCGCCACTTCGCCCGTTCCTACGCCTGTGCGCTGGGCGAGGAGCCGGACGGGACAGTTTGGGCGGGCTCCGTCAGCGAGGGGTTGCTGGAATTCAAAGACGGCAAACTGGTGACGATCAATGCCAGCAGCGGCCTTTCGGACAACGCCGTGGAGTCGTTGTTGGTGGATCGGGACGGAAATTTATGGGTCGGCACGGAGGTGGGATTGAATCTGTTGCGGCAGAAGAACCTTTTCGCCTATGACCAGAAACAGGGATTGGGTTATGGCGCGGTGAACGGCCTGGCGGAAATTGCGCCGGGGGTGATTTGGGCGGGCAAGCCGGGCGATGGTTTGTATCGCTGGGACGGAAGAAGTTTCAGCCGGCTCATGTCCGCCAATTTGTCCATCATGGGCCAGCAAATAAATACCCTCCTGGCGTCCCGCGATGGCAGTTGCTGGGTGGCGGGTGCCGACGGCCTGCTGCATTTCAGCAACCCGCTGAAAACGACGGACAAGGCGGAATTATTCCCGCTACCCGGCGAGAACATTGTTTCTTTATGCGAGGATCAGGGGCGCGGCTTGTGGGTGGGAACGCGGGAAGGCCAAATATGGCGGCTGGAAAACGAAAAGTGGGAGGCGCAGGCGAATCTGCTGCATGCCATCACTGCCATAGTTCCGGGCACCAACGGCGCCATGTGGATCGGGACTGAAGGCGACGGAGTGTATGAATTTAAAGGAGGCATAGGCGCGCATTTGGACACCGGCAACGGGTTGCGAAGTGATCTGATCCGCGCGCTGTATCTGGATCCCCAGGGCACGCTCTGGATTGGCACGGCTGGCGGCGGCCTGAGCTGGTGGCGGCATGGCCATATCACCACGCTGACCACCCGTGAGGGACTGCCGGACAACACCATTTCGGAAATTCTGGAAGACGGCAAGGGCCAGCTTTGGCTGGGCAGCAATCGGGGCATCAATTGCGTGGGTAAAACCGAACTGGAGGAATTGGCGGCAGGCAAAATCCCCGCCGTTTATCCGCAGGTTTATGGCCGGGCGGAAGGAATGCTGTCGGAGGAATGCTCAGGGGGGTTCTGTCCGGCAGGTTTGAAATCCCGATCAGGCCAGCTTTGGTTCCCGACTTTGAAGGGTGTCGTGGTGGTTGATCCCCAGGTGCATTTGTCGCGAATGCCGGTGCCGCCGGTGCTGCTGGAGGAGGTCCTCGTGGATGGCGTTCCCAGTTCCGGATTCCAGATGGTTCGCACGACGGCCGGTCGCGGAACGGAAACGCCTGAAACGGCAACATCAATTGACCCGGTTTTGAGACTGGGTCCGGGCAAACATCGCATTGAATTCCAGTACACCGCGCTTGGGTTTGATGCGCCGGAACGCATCCGTTTTCGTTACCGGCTGGAAGGGCTGGATTCCGATTGGGTGGAGGCGGGAAACCGGCGGGTCGCCTTTTATAGTTATGTGCCGCCGGGCAGCTATCACTTCCACGTCATCGCCTGCAACGCCGACGGGCTTTGGAATGAAACGGGCGCCACCCTGGCTTTGACCGTTTCCAAATTCTTCTGGCAAACGTGGTGGTTCCTCGGTTTGTCCGTCCTGGCGCTTTTGGTTTTGGTGGTGGGCGTCGTCCGCTTTGCGGTAAAACGAAGACTGCAGCGCCGATTGCAACAACTCGAGCAGGAACGCGCGCTGGAGCGGGAGCGGACCCGCATCGCCCAGGACCTGCATGATGAGATGGGCGCCAAATTGTGCCGGATTTCATTTCTGAGCGAAGACGCCCGGAGAAATCAAAATGTGTCGTCGGAATTGCAGCATCAAATCGTTTCCATATCGGACGCTTCCCGTGACGTGCTCCACTCGCTCGATGAAATCGTCTGGGCGGTCAATCCGCAAAACGACACCCTGGAACACGTGGCCTCCTACCTCGGTCATTATGCCCAGGAATATTTTCAGGAAACTGGAATCGAATGCAAAGTGGATATCCCTGAACGGTTGCCGCCCTGTCCGCTTTCCTCGCAATTGCGCCATCATTTGTTGTTGGCCGTGCATGAGGCTTTTACCAACGCGCTCAAACATTCCCGCGCCAGCCAGATCAGTGTTTCCGTGGTTTATGATGGCGCCGCGCTGGAAATTGTCATCTCGGATAATGGCGACGGATTTGATCCATCGGTGCTGGATCCCGCGGCGGACTCCCGGGCCGCCACGGGCAATGGCCTGCGCAACATGTCCCGACGATTGGCCGATATCGGCGGGCGTTGCTTCATCGAATCGCAGGCGGGGCGGGGGGTCACCATTCGATTTGTCCTGCCCCTGAGTCAACCGGTGGAAAAATGGTGAGGCGATGATAACCGTTTCAATCGTGGATGACGAAAAGGAATTGCGCGAGTCAATCCAAACCTTCATCGAGGGTTCGCCCGGCTTTCGCTGTGTCAGCGCCTATCACAGCGCGGAGACCGCCTTGAAACACCTGCCGCAAGACCACCCCGATGTGGTCTTGATGGATATTCATTTGACCGGCATGAGCGGGATAGAATGCGTGGAACGATTGAAGACGATGATGCCGGAGATGCAAGTGATGATGTTGACCGTTTACGAGGACACCGACCAGATTTTCCGGGCATTGTCGGCCGGAGCCAGCGGGTATATGTTGAAACGGTCCACGCCGGCCAGGCTGTTGGAAGCGATCAAAGAGTTGAAAGACGGCGGTTCCCCGATGTCGAGTTCAATCGCGCGCAAAGTTGTCGCCTCGTTTCAAAAGTCTGAGCAAATCCGCGACGAGAAAGCCAATCTCTCGCCGAGAGAACAAATGGTGTTGGAATCCATGGCCCGGGGGTTGACTTACAAACAGACCGCCGACCAGTTGGGGATCAGCATTGACACCATCCGCACCTATGTCCGTCGCATCTACGAGAAGCTGCATGTGCAGTCACGGACCGAGGCCGTCGCCAAATATTTGCAGCATTAGGAATTTCCAGGTTCCGCAAATCGCTCGGTCCCGGCGGGGAAACGGCAAGCCGGATGCATTTGCAACAAACAGAGAACGTGAATGAAAAATAAATCCGTCATTTCGGTTTCGATTGTGGACGATGAGACGGAACTGTGCCAGTCCATCGCGACGTTTGTGAATGGATCGGAGGGATTTCGTTGCGTGAGCGCCTACCACAGCGCCGAAGCCGCGCTAAAACATTTGCCGGCGGAACAGCCCGATGTGGTATTGATGGACATCAACATGGCCGGGATGAACGGAGTGGAATGCGTAAGGCGGTTGAAAGGGCTGGTGCCAGAAATGAAGATCATGATGTTGACGGTTTACGAGGACACCGACCAGATTTTCCGGGCGCTGTCCGCCGGAGCCAGCGGGTACATGCTCAAACGGTCCACGCCGGGCAAGCTGCTGGACGCGATCAAAGACCTGAATGAAGGCGGTTCGCCAATGTCGAGTTCAATCGCGCGTAAAGTCGTGGCTTCATTCCAGAAATCGAACCAGATCCCTGAAGAAAAAGCAGGTCTCTCACCGAGAGAGCAAATGGTGTTGGAATCCATGGCCAAGGGACTGACCTATAAACAGACGGCTGATCAGTTAGGCATCAGCATTGACACCATTCGCACCCATGTGCGCCGGATCTATGAAAAGCTCCACGTGCAGTCCAGCACGGAGGCCGTTGCGAAATATTTACGTCAGTAATATGGAATGACCGCGGTCGTTGGCAGTTTCACGATCGAACAGGGCCATCCTTTTCCGAGAGCCCTATTGCAAATATTTCGCGCGGTTTGTTCGTTGTCAGCAATGGAAAGGCGTCATTCCGGCGTGCCGCTCCATTGCACGATATCATAAGCCGGACTGCTGATTGGGGCGCTGCTGACCACCGAGCCGTAAGAAGTGGGACAGTTGCTGTTAGAAGAAAACACTCCGTAAAACTGTCCCCAAGTCAGAGCGCTTGGCAATGATGGCGCGGCATGGCCATCCACATAGACAATATTAACACGATTATTGTGCTTTCCGTATGCAGTTTGCAGGCGGGCATTTCCTAAACTGCCCGTAAATATCGGTTGACTGGGACCCGAAGATCCCGCCCAAACGGTATCCAACCACGCGGCTCCATCGCTGGGGTTACTGCCTGGATCGCTGGGATCAATCGAGCCGCTGGTGTCGGAGATGGCCACTGTGTAGGATGGCTTCAAAACCTGGGACGCTTTGAATTGTATTGCATTTTGCATCATCCCAGAGGAATCTATAGCGCCAAAAACTCTGCACTCATTAAAGCCATAGGAGAGAAAGCCAGTTATGCTCGGATCCCAAGGTCCAGACATTGAGCCGTTAGCTAAGTAAAACAAACCACGTTTCCGAGTTGGGCATACCCAGACCATATTATTTGGCAGGTAAGGAGCCAACAACAACGCCGGCGTGCTCGCCACCGGATTCGGATTTCCCTTAACTTTGGTTTGCCATTCCTTGCCGCATGGGATGCCGAATTTATTGAAAGATGGCTGGGCGGGCCACCAAGGGGTGTTTGATGGAAAAATATCATGGTTATCGCTTGCGTACATGGTGAAGGCCAGACCGAACTGTTTCGTGTTGCTCAAACAGGCCGCGCCTTGCGCGCGCGCCTTGGCCGCGGCCAGGGCCGGAAGCAACATGGCCGCCAAAATGGCAATAATCGCGATGACCACCAGCAACTCAATCAAAGTAAAACCGGCTTTCAGGAAAATTACTCGATCCTTATTCCAGGAAAATTCAGGAGCCAGTTTTATCAATGTTTCTCTTCCAAAAGATCTGTGCATTTTGGTTCTCATTTTAGGATTCATACCAGGATATTTTCTTTGCAACGCTGCCGCCGAACGCGCGATCCAATCGTGCCGATATAACGGCTCGCCATGCGCAACCTAACATGTCTGTTTAACATTTATAGTCGCATAAAGCGGGGACAATTCCTTGGCTGGCCAACCCCGGGGGATTCATGCCCAGCCTAAGTCCTCTAAAACCGGATATTTCAACAGACTGTGAGGTCATAGCGCTCAAAGCCAATCTTGAAACGCAGTATTAGCATAGCTATGTCACCACTTCATGCGACTGGCAGGTGGAATTCAATCTGCTAAAGTGACCGCAATGGAAATCATGCTCTAGAGGGAACCCAACGGGTGCTTGGGATTGAACTTCAAGCGCCGGAAGAAGGTTGACTGGAACTGGTTTCAGCAGTGGAAAATCATTAAGAATTGGCTAAACCGAAAGACACAAAAACACTTATGAAACTGAACACAAAATGGCTCATGACCGCCTTGGCGGTGGCGGGTGGTTTAATAATAGCAAACTCGGTACAGGCCCAATACATCTTGGGAAACGGCGCTGCGGCCGGCATTGCCATGGGTGGCGGGAGTTTTTCTGGACCGAATACGACTGACGCAAACGGGCTGGCACTTACTGTTGGCGCTGGTGACCCTTACAATTGGGGTGAATGGGACATCCCGGTGGCGCAGCAGGTGGCTCTGAATCCTGGTGACAACGAAATTATATTCAATTATACAATTCTTTCGCCGACACCGGGAACGACCGGAGCTGATTATTCCAACGGGGCTGCATGGACTTGGTACAGCTTGCAACCCTTGCTTGGTGATACGAGCGGTGGCTCCTACAATCCCGTGAGGTACTTTGGATATGATGGCTACAACCTGAGCTACGGGTTTCCCAATGGACAGAATACTGCAAATCAGGATCCAAGTTACGTGTACGACGCCGCTACCCAAACGGTCACTGAAAGTGGAACACTTACTGCAGCCGCTAATGTAAATGGTAGTGCAGCGGGGGGTACAGCGCAGATAGCAGCTATCGCAGGTGGAGCATCGATAGCGTTCTTCCAGATAAGCATGAATCCAACAACTACTTTGCCGGATGGCTTTAGTTTTAGGATTAATTATATTGAATTGGTGCCCGAACCGGCTACGATGGCATTGGTTGGCTTGGGGTTGGCGAGTTTGGTGATTGCGCGACGCCGCGTTAGCGTCAAGTAAGTGAGTCGTTTAAAAAGTTGCTAATTACACTCCGCAGGGCTGTTAGCGCTGCGGAGTTTTTTTGCCAACCCGGCCAGTCGCATGATTGAATTCAGATTCAGCACACTCCAATATTTTAAATCGTGGAGTCTCGCCCAGTCGCCATTTTATGCGACTATCATCGGTAAGAAATTCACGTTAAATTAGGCTCCATAAACATCCATAAACCAAACCGCCTGTCAACTCGATCGCTCACAGTGTTCTGGAATGAACGATATCAACGAGAAACCTCTAAATTGAATATGAAAATAAACCGAATCTATGCCGCTTTAATCATGTCCTCGTTGCTGTTTTTCGCTTCGAATAGCAAAGCAGGGACTATCTTGGTTACCAATCCCGGTAACTGGAACTGGTCTTCCACTGTTGCCAATCAGCCATGGCCAAATGGAACCTTGCCGACATCAAACGACTTTGTTGAGGTGTACGATAATATAATCATTACCAACGATATGACCAATGCAATGTGTCAGGCTCTTGACAGCAGCCAGGGAACCTATGAAAACGGCGAGGTTGTGATGGCGCCGGGTTCCACGCTTTATGTCAGCGGCCAAAACGAGGGATTTGGAACTGAGTTCCTGGGAGCGCTGAATGCGACCGCCACCAACAGCACGGTTGTTTATCAGGGGAATTCATTCTGGGCCATGAAGACAAATTACTGGAACCTTGTTTTCAGTGGCTGGGGTGACTTTTATAACGGATATCAGAATGGTCAGACCGCTACCCCGATGACCATTTACCACAATTTCTATGTCACGGGAACAAATGTTGCACCTGACCAGCCCAATTACACGGGTTGTTACGTGCAATGCGGGGATTGGATAACCGTCCTTGGCAACCTTTACATTGCTGCAAGTAATACGTTTGATTGCTCAACTTCCATGATCATGGTGGCGGGCCAAACAATCTGCGCCGGCACCCTGTTTGATGCGTCGGGTGGTATTGGCAGCAACTACTTTGCGGGTGGCTTGACCATCCTTTCAAATAATATGATCATCACCAACCTGAATAACGTATTGTTTTCAACTTCCAGGGGGTGGACCAATGTTGACTATTTAGCGCCGAACGGAACGCCAAGCGGGACTACGAATATCTATGGGGGGGCTTGGTACATAGGTGATGCTACGGAATGGGCCGTTGGCGCTAATCTTACGAATGATGGAATCATAGGTTTCGGAAAAAACTATGGTAACATTACTTTTACCGGCAACGGCATAATCGGTGGCATTAAGACGAATATATTCATAATACCCACCATGACGATTAACGCGACCAACGAAGTCGCCGACAATATAATCCTCACCACGAATTGTCCGGTTGTCAACGGAACCGAGGTGTTTGATCTGGCCAATAGCAACCAGATTGTTCTCAACGCGGGTACGAATGTATTTTGGTACACCACCAACGGAAATCTCAATGTCATTAATTCCGGACCTGCGCCGGTCCTCGGGAGCACTTATCAATTATTTAACAACGTCGGCAGCGGCGGTTATGGCGGCGAATTCGCCTCCACCATACTGCCAAGTCTCTCCACCGGTTTAAGCTGGACGAATGAACTGCTCGTAAACGGATCCATTGCGGTCGTCGGCCAGCCGACCGTCACGATCACTTCCTCCCGATATAATCCCGGTACCTTGCAGTTCACGCTCACATGGTCGTCCTTGCCCGGGGCCAATTACACCATCTATGAATCACCGACCCTGAATCCCACTGCCTGGAGTCCTTTGCAAACCAACATCCCGTCCGGCGGGAGTACCACTACAGCTACGGTCACCATGCCGGCAGGAACCAAAGGCTTCCTGCGAGTCATGATGCAGTAACGGGAATAACCGGTGAAGCAGCCGGGTATTTTTTGAATCCGTTTAACATTGGTTGAGCGGGGAAACACAGGCGGCGAGTTGACTCGCCGCCTCTTGGTTGTTAAAGAATCAACGAAGACCGCACAATGAACCGGATGTTCAAGGCCCGGCGCGGTTCGTAATGGAAGTCGGTTCATCGGAAAGTCATCGCCATGATTCCTGCGCCCTCAATTTCCAGACGTCGTCTGTGGCTGATGCGCCTTTGTGCGGTGATTTTCATTCCCTTCTGCCTGTTGGGCGGTCTTGAGCTCGGGCTGCGCCTCGCCGGGTATGGCTATGACACCCGTTTTTTTCAGCGGATCACGATAGATGGACAGGATTATTTTGTGCCCAATGAGAGGTTCAGTTACCGTTTTTTCCCTCCGGCCATTGCCCGAAGAACGCTGCCGTTTCGATTTGCCGCCAAAAAAGCCACCAACTCGTACCGGATTTTCCTTTTCGGCGAATCAGCCGCCATGGGCGATCCTGAACCCACCTACGGCTTCGGCCGCTACCTGGAAGTGCTGTTGCGCGAACGTTACCCTGGAATTCACTTTCAAGTGATCTGCGTCGCGTTAACGGCGATTGATTCGAACACGATTCTGCCCATTGCGCGCGAGTGCGCCCGACACCAGGGCGATTTATGGCTGATTTACATGGGCAACAACGAGATGGTGGGACCCTTCGGCGCCGAGACAAGCTATGGCTTGCGTGCGCCCAGCCGCGATACCATCCGGCTGATCCTCGCAATCAAATCCACCCGGCTTGGTCAATTGATGGACGCACTCATCCGAACACTGAATTCATCTACTCCCAAAAAATGGCGTGGCATGGAAATGTTCTTGAACAGCCGTTTGGGGTATGACAGTCCCGCCCGCCAGCGGGCCTACCGGAATTTTACCGGAAACCTGGAGGATATCCTGCAGGCGGCACACCAGGCCTGCGTTCCGGTCATCTTGAGCACGGTGGCGGTTAACCTGAAGGATTGCGCCCCGTTCGCGTCGGTGCATTCGGCCGGTCTGGATGAAAACCGGAAGTCCGCCTGGAACGAGATGTACGAGCAGGGTGTTAAATTGGAAAATGCGGGTTCTTATGAAGAGGCGCTGGGCGTTTTTCAGAAAGCGGCCGGAATTGACCCGGAATTTGCCGATTTGCAGTTTCGGATGGGCGACTGCGAGCTTGCCCTGACCAATAATGGTCTTGCCCGGTGGGATTTTGAGCTGGCCCGGGATTATGACGCGCTCGATTTCCGGGCTGACACACGAATCAATTCTATCATCAGAGAAACGGCGTCGGCTCATGCGGGCCAGGGTGTGGTCTTGCTGGATGCCGCCGATGCCCTGGCGCAAAGCTCACCCGACGGGATTCCCGGATTTAACATCTTTTACGAACACGCGCATTTGAATTTTGCGGGTAACTATTTGTTGGCGCTCGAATTTGCTGGAAAGGTAAGCCAATTGCTTCCCAGTTCAATTATCACCCATGAAAAGGGAAAGTGGGCACCCGCAGAACGGTGCGATCGCCGCCTCGCGGTTACCGCTGTGGATCGTCAGGGTGTCTGGCTGCGGATTTTAAGCACCATCATGCTGCCGCCGTTTACGGGACAGTTTAACCATGCCGCCAGTCTCAGATTTTATGAAGCGAAACTGGACGAGATCAGGTCCACGATGAACACTCAATCACCGGAACAGGCCAGGCAACTATATGAACAGGCATTGGCGTTGGCGCCGGACGATGTTTTTTTGCGTCTGAATTTTGTGGCATTTCTGGAAGCCGAGGGGTGCTGGACGCAAGCTGCCACGGAAGCCAAACGCTGCTGCGAACTTCTTCCATGGGTGCCGGGTATCCATTATCACACGGCCACCTTGTTGGTCCGTGAGGGAGAAACGGCCGAAGCAGTTAAATATCTTTCTCGTACGATTGCCATTCGCAGTAATGATGCAGAAGCGATGAACGAGATGGGGGAAATATTGGCGAACCAACAACAAATTGTCCCGGCGACTCATTGGTTCAAGCGGGCAATTCGTGCCAATCCCAATTATGTGGAAACCTATATCAACCTTGGATTTCTCCAGCAAAATCAGGGGGAAACCGGCGCGGCCATGGCCAATTATCAGAACGCAGCGAGTCTGGAGCCGGGTGGTCCGGCGGATGATTTCAACCTGGCCAATTTGGCGGCGTCGGCGTATCGGTGGGATGAGGTGATGGCGTACCTGCGCGCCGCCGTCAAAGCCAAATCGGAATTCTGGCAGGCCCGCTACCAACTGGGAATTCAACTGGCCGCCAAGGGGGAGAGCGCAGAAGCTCAAAGTCAATTCTCGGAGGTAATCCGTTATCGCCCGGATTTTGTTCCGGGGCATACGGAACTGGCGACCGCCCTGGCCGCTCAAGGGAAAATGGACGACGCCCTCGCCGAGTTTCGTGCTGCCCTGCAACTGGACCCGACGAACAGTTTTGCGCTGCAACAGATTGGAATCATCGAAACCAACCTGCCAAAACAACCTTGATACTGATTTGCCTTCAACCCGATACGAATACCCCTCAGTCGATCCCGCAATGGCGGGACCACTCTCTCCCCGCCCGGTGGAAGAGAGAGCAGGCGATGGGCGGTTAGAGCGGTTTCCGGAAAACTGTCGCCGCCGACGTGAGTCAGCGGATCTGCTGGCGTAAGTTCCGCCTCGTTACCCCGGCGGCTGCGGAAATTATTGAACGGTTCCAGCACAATGGTGGGTTGCGCTGGTGCCATCCGGCATTCACCAGGGGGAATCCTTGGGCAGATCAATTTGTTTTCCAAGTTCGAAGGATTTTCGCGCGGCGTCGAGAATTTCGGTCGTAATCAAGTTCACCTGCAAGGATGACGGCCCGGTCGGGCTGGCATCTCCACGCACGATCGCAGCAAAATGCGAAATATCATCCGTCAACAGGCCGGATTCGGGCTGATTCGGCAAATCGAGATCACTTTCTTCGGTGTCGGCTAATCGGACCCGCAGCAAATCCATGCGTGGCGCAAACACGTACCCTGTGTTGCCATAGATTCTTACGCTTCGTTCATCAAAAGGAAGGTCCCAGGAAGCCTGGATGATTCCTTGAGCGTGCGGGTACGTGACGATAATTGTCGCCGCGTCCTCCACGCGGGGATAGACCTCGGGTTTGATATGTTGGGCCACCGCAAACACCGAATCCGGGCGCTGTCCGTTCATAAACCAGGTAATCAAGTCGCTTCCGTAGCAGCCGAAATCCGTGAGAGCGCCGCCGCCATTGAGCACTGGATCCGTCAACCAATTCAAGAAGGCGTCGGAACAACCGGCCTCTTTCGGCCCTTGATTTCCCGCCACGACAGTCATTTGTTGCAAATCGCCAATGGCATGCCGGTCGTGAACGATGGTGTGCGCGGTCTGAATGCTCGAATACCACGAAGTCTCGTAATCAACAATGATTTGAATGCCGCCCTGTTTTGCGGCCGCCGCCATGGCCAGGGCGTCTTTCAGGTTAATGGCCAGCGGTTTTTCCAGCATGACGTCAATATGATGAGCGGCACAGGCTTCCACCACCCGACGGTGATCGAACGTGGTCGTAAAAACGGCCGCCGCTTGCACGTTGGTTTTGGCCGCCAGATCTTCCAGGCTGGAGTCAAAAAAATTTGTGTTGAGATTCAACAGCCGGGCGTAACGCGTCACCAAGGACTGGTTCGATTCAACAATGCCAACCAATTGAACATCCCGGTGGTTGCGCGTCCGCGAAATAAAATCGCCCACGGCGTCATGATTAAGGCCGACAATGGCAAGGTGAATGGGAGGCCGGGGTTCTGCTGCCTGAACCAGGTTGATGACAAACAAAAGCAGACTGACACCGGTGATCGCTTTCATGGGTGTTTAGTTAAACATTTCGCAGTGAATTGTACAATCAATAGCGAAGGGAGGCGCCACCACCGCCGGACCTCATCGCTTGGCAAAAATGGGAATTGTAAGTAAACTTTAAAGAGATGATTCGTCGCTCTAAAAAGCGTTTTCGCCGGTTGATTGCGGGCGGGACGGCGGGGGCGCTGTTGTTTTTCGCCTGTTTCATGACGGTGGGGGCGGACGCCCGGGATGGTTCGGCGGTGCCTCGCGTGTTTGTGGGCAACGACGAAGACGGACAATTGGAGGTGTTCAAAGTCGGGCCTGCGGGCAATTTGTGCCATCGCTGGCGGGAAAGTTCCAACGGCGCCTGGTCGAGCTGGTGCAGCCTGGGGGGTTCGCTTTTTCCAGGCATTGCCGTTGTCACGAACGCCGAAGGGCAGATGGAAATTTTTGCAGTGGACCGCGCCAGTCATGCGCTCGAATGCATCCACCAATTGACAACCAACAGCCTGAATTGGTCGTCCTGGACCAATCTCGGCGGCGCCCTCGAGTCGCCGGTGGCGGTTGACCGGACTCAAGACGGCCGGTTGGAAGTATTTGCCGTGGATCTCGCCACCCGCCAGGTCCGGAATATCCGGCAAACCGACCGCCACGGCGGATGGTCCGACTGGTCGGATTTGGGCGGCTCCTTGCAACCGGAATTGGTGGCAATCCGAAATCAGGATGGCCGGCTCGAACTTTTTGGTCTCGCTGCTGATGGCGGAGCCTTGCTGCATTGCTGGCAAATTCGGCCGAACACGACCAACGATTGGTCCGGTTGGGCCAGCCTGGGCGGAAGCATTTTGCCGCAGTTCGTTGTTGGCCGGAACGCGGTGGGCCGCCTGGAGGTCTTCGGAGTCAACGATGTCAGTCACGCCGTCAACCGGATTTGCCAGGTGACCGCGGCCAACAGCACGAATTGGACGCCCTGGCTGGATTTCGGTGGACCGGTGAAGGCCGGTCTTTCCCTGGGACAAAGTGGCGATCAGCGCATGGAGGTGTTCGCCGTCAACACCGATGATTCGATGCTGTTGCACCGATGGGAGGATTTTTCGAATGGTTCCGATGTCTGGTCGCATTGGACCAGCCTGGGGGAAATATCCCTGCCTTGTCCGGCGGTGGGATGTGATGAGGACGGCGATCTGGAAGTGTTTGCCGTCAACCCGACGAACCAGGAGTCCATCCGTTATCGCCGGCAAATCAGCGGAGCCAGTGATTGGCTGGATTGGTCCAGCCTGGATCAACCCGCCTCGGGATACACCGCGCGCGCCTGGCAGGTGGACGAGGGGCTGCCTGACAATCTGGTTCAGGCCATCGCGCAAACCCCCGATGGTTACCTTTGGGTGGGGACCCGGGCCGGGCTGGCGAAGTTCGATGGCGTGCATTTTTCGCGTTACGATACCCGGAATACGCCGGCGATAAAAAATTCCTCCATCACCGCCCTTTATGCGAGCGGAGATGGGGCGCTTTGGATTGGCACGGCCGGGGGTGGTTTGGCCCGCTTGAAGGACGATGTGTTTACGCATTACGGCCGGACCAACGGCCTGGCCGGAGACGATGTGCGGGTGATTTATGGAAGTGAAGAAGGTTCGCTTTGGATTGGCACCACCACGGGAATGAGCCGGTATCGGAACAAAAGGTTTGTCAACTACACGGAGAAAAACAGCCTGTCATCAGACGTGATCAGTGACATTTATCAGGATCGCGATGCCAATTTGTGGATTGCCACCGGGAAGGGGTTGAATCGTTTGAAAACGGACGGGACCATGGACTCGTTTATCATGCCCAACGGACTGCCCAATGACTCCGTCCGGGTCATTTGCCAGGACAAAGGCGGCCGGATTTGGATTGGTTCAAACAATGGATTGTTATGGTACGATCAGTTTTGGGCGAATCATTTTTACGCCTATAATAACAAGTACGGCCTTTCCGACACTTTTGTGAGCGCCATCTGTGAAGACCGCGATGATAATTTGTGGGTCGGCACCTACAGCGGTCTTAATCGCTTCTATGACGGCCGTTTTTATCCGCAGCTCGACGAGGCAGGCCTGCCGTTCAGCAGGGTAAACGCCCTTTTTGAAGACGACCAAGGCGACTTATGGGTTGGCACCCAGGAAGGGTTGATCCGGCTCACGCCCAAGTGCTTTTCCACCTACACCAAACAACAAGGACTGACTCACAACAACGTCATGTCCGTGCTGCAAGACCACAGTGGAAACATGTGGATTGGAACGTGGGGCGGGGGATTCGACCGGATGAACGGTGAAAAAGTCACGGCCTACGCCCCCACCAACGGGCTTTCCCAGGACTTGATTCTGTCACTTTGCGAGGGCCGCGACGGCAGCATCTGGGCCGGCGCGGATTTTGACGGCGGATTGACCCGGTTAAAGGATGGCCAAGTGACTCATTACACGTGGCGGGACGGGCTGATCAACGCGCGGGTGCAAGTGCTCCATGCTGATCGAACCGGAAATCTTTGGATTGGAACCAGCCAGGGATTGTCCTGCCTGATCAACGGGAACTTCACAAATTACACCGTCAGGGATGGACTGGCCGGAAACAATGTCCGGGCCATCATCGAAGACCCGGACGGGGCGCTCTGGTTCGGAACAGAAGGCGGGCTGAGCCGCCTCCAGGACGGGCGGTTTGTCAATTTCACCACCCGCAATGGGCTTTCGGACAATGCGGTGATTGCCCTCTATCAGGACCAACTGGGCACACTTTGGATTGGGACCGATGGCGGCGGTCTGAATAAATACCGGCGTGGCCGCTTTACCACCTATACGAAACAGCAGGGGCTGTTCAGCGACGTGATTTTTTCAATCTTGGAGGATGACCAAGGCTGGTTGTGGATGAGCTGCCCGCAAGGCGTTTTCCGCGTCCGTAAGGAGGATTTGGAAGCCTTGGATCGTGGCACGCTCACCGTGATTTCCAGTATTGTGTATGGCAAAGCCGATGGCATGGAAAGCCCGCAATGCAATGGCGCCGGCAAGCCGTCTGCCTGGAAATCGAGCGACGGTCGGCTCTGGTTTCCCACCAGCAAAGGGCTGGTGACCGTGGATCCTCAAACCGTCAAAATCGACCGGAATCCGCCCCCGGTTTATATCGAACAGGTGATGGCCGACCGGAAGCCGCTGCTGCCCGGCGGGCTATCCGGCGTTGATAGCGCGCTGGCGCCGGGAGTCGCTTTCAGTCTTCGGATTCCTCCCGGCCATGGCGAATTGCAATTCCAATATACCGCCTTGAACCTCGCCGCCCCGGAGAAAAGCCGCTTCCAATACAAATTGGACAATATTGATCCGGACTGGATTGAGGCCGGATCGCGGCGCACGGCGTATTACAATCATCTGCCTCCCGGCACCTACCATTTTCATGTCAAGGCGTGCAACCAGGATGGCTTCTGGAATGAAAGCGGGGCTTCCCTGTCCTTCGTGTTGCTGCCTTATTACTGGCAGACATGGTGGTTTCGCAGCCTGGCAGTGCTGATGATCGTCGGCAGCATCAGCGGCCTGGTGCTTTATGGGACCCGCCGCCGCATGCAGCGCCGACTGGCTCGATTGGAGCAGCAGCAGGCCATTGAAAAAGAGCGCGGACGAATCGCCAAAGACATGCACGATCAGATCGGCGCCGGGCTGACGCAGATCGGGTTGCTGAGTGAATTTGCCAGGCGTGAGGCGGACAAAAATGGTGCGGCCAGGGTTCACGCGGAGAAAATCCACGATGTCGCGCGCGAACTGGCGCAAACCCTGGATGAAATCGTCTGGATGGTGAATCCCCGGAACGACACGCTCAACAAGCTCGGACTTTACCTGGCGGCTTATGCGGAAGAGTTTTTTCAAGCGACGAATATTCGCTGCCGGCTGGACATCCCGCCGGGCCTGCCGTCCTGTCCGCTCTCAGCCGAGTTTCGGCACAATCTGTTTTTAACCGTCAAGGAGGCTCTCAACAACATTGTCAAACATTCGCGGGCGTCCGAGGCCCGCGTCCGCCTGGCTCTGAAACCTTCCCAATTGGAAATTGTCATCGAGGACGACGGCCTGGGTTTCTCCGTTGCCACGGCGAACTTTTCCCGGAACGGCCTTTCCAACATGAAGGAACGGATTGAGGAAATTGGCGGCACATTTGAAATTTCCGCCCGGCCGGACAAGGGAACTCGCATTTGTCTGCGGACTCCTGTAAAAGGACCACTGTCCATTAATGAAGTCCATGAGCCAACGTGAATATCGGTTGACTTCGAAAAGAGTTGGCCGACAATCGGTCCGGCGCTGACCCCTCGCCGACATCATGCCCATCGGTGTTTCCATTATTGAAGATGACCGCCGCGTCCGGGAAAGTCTGGCCGTTTTGATCAACGGCGCGGACAACCTCCGTTGCCTCAGCACCCACGCCAGCGGCGAAGAGGCCTTGCAAGAGGTCGGTCGCAAGCAGCCGGATGTGGTTCTGATGGACATCAATCTGCCCGGCATCTCCGGCATCGAATGCGTGCGAAAATTGAAGGCGCAGATGCCGAAGTTGCAAATTCTCATGCTGACGATGTACGAAGATGATGAGAAAGTGTTTCAATCGCTGGTGGCCGGCGCCAGCGGCTATCTGGTCAAACGCACTTCGCCGGCGGAATTGCTCCGGGCGATCGCGGAAGTTTACGTCGGCGCTTCGCCCATGTCGGGAAAGATTGCGCGCACCGTGGTCGAGTATTTCCAGAAGCTGAAAACGGATTCGCCCCAGCAGCAATATCTTTCCAAACGGGAGGAGGAAATCCTGAATTTGCTGGCCAAGGGCTATCGTTACAAGGAAATTGCCGACACACTTTCCATCAGCTTCGAAACCGTCCGCACTCACCTGAAAAACATCTACGACAAGCTGCACGTCCATTCACGTACCGAAGCAGTCGTGAAATATCTTCGCAAATAGGCGGCGGGACAGTCCTTGGGGCCAGGGCCGGATGATGGAACAGGGCAAGCGCGGCCGAATCGCAAGTGTGAAGACTATTACGCTGCGACGTTGATGACGTGGCCGGCTGAGACACCAGAGTGTTTGGTTCGCGCCAAATTTCTGGAGTATAAGCGGTTTGACTCGCATATTTGTGCGGTGGCAGCGGGTCAAAAGCGGCGGTATGATTATCAACTTCACGCTAAATATGATATGTTCATCCCTTCGGATCTGGCGCCGGTGCCTGGTAACGTGTGTTCCGGTTGTGTGCGGCGTTTTGGCGGCGGATTTGCCGGCCCAGACCACCAACCTGTTCTGGCAGCAGCAAAACATCTACCAGATCATCACCGACCGCTTTTACGACGGCGACCCCAGCAACGACAACGCCGAAGGCACTTATGCGCCGAGCAATCCTACAGGCGTCCACGGCGGGGATTTTGCCGGCATCGAGCAAAAGCTGGATTACATCAAGGCGCTGGGCGCGACCGCCATTTGGATTTCGCCGATTGTGCTGAATACCGAGGGGCAATTCCACGGCTACTCGGCGTGGAATTTCTACGAAGTCGCGCCGCATTGGGGTTCCATCACCAATTTGCAGAACCTCGTGCAGGCGGCGCACGCCCGCGGCTTGCTGGTAATTGACGACATTGTCGTCAACCATGCCGGCGATTTGGTCCAAAGCAGCGGCACCACGTTTAATTATCCGACCGGCTACACGCTCAGCTATGCCAATCCCAGCAAAACCTATCCGACCCCATTCAACACGAATTCGGCCAACCCCTCGCTTACAAATATTTTCCACAATTATGGTGACATTCAAAATTACAACGACACCAACCAGGTGGTATTGGGCTGGCTGTCCGGGCTGAATGATTTCCGGACCGAAACGCCGTACGTGCGCACGAACATGGCGGCGATTTACCAGTATTGGATCCAACAAATCGGCTTTGACGGTTTCCGGGTGGACACGGCGCTGGAGGTGGACATGGGCTGCTGGCAATATTTCTGCCCGGCGATTCACGCTTACGCCGCCTCCAACGGCGACACCAATTTCTTCATGTTTGGCGAGACATTCAGCGGCTCCGAAAGCCAGGTGGCTTCTTACACCGGAGCGGAAGGTGGCGGACCGTTCAAGTTCGATTCCGTGCTGGATTACCCGCTTTACGAAAACGCCATCCAAAGCGTGTTCGCCTCGGCCAGCGGCGCCACGTCCTTGATCCAAAATCATTACAATTCCGTGGATTCTCTTTACGACCCCGCGTCGCGGATGCAACTGGTCACCTTTCTCGACAACCACGATAATCCGCGCTTTCTGAGCACCAGCGAGGCGAACGGCAACACCAACCGCCTGGAATTGGCACTGGTCTTTCTTTACACCTCGCGCGGGATCCCATCTCTGTATTACGGCACCGAGCAGGGTTTCGACGGCACAACGGATCCGAATGACCGCGAAGACATGTTTGCCGGCGAGTTCAAGGACGGCCCGGGCGGCACGGTCCAGCAGTTGAGTTCGCCCGGCCCGGACAATTTCAACATGACCCATCCGCTGTTCCAATGGATCGCCCAGTTAAACAATTTCCGCCGTTTGTACCCGGCGCTCACCCTCGGCGCCTACACCAATCGCGCCCAAAATTCCGGCGGGCCGGGTTTGTTTGCTTATTCCCGGCTCCTGAACAATCAGGAAGTCCTGGTCGTCTTGAACACGGCTGGGTCGGTCCAAACCCTGTCGCCTTGCACTTTGACCTATCCCGGTGGCACGACGCTGGTGAATTTATTGAACACGAACGAGACCTACACGCTGAATGCCAGTTCGCAGACGCCGTCAATTTCGGTGCCTAGCACGTCGGCGAAAATTTTCATCGCGCAGTCGCAATGGCTGCCGCTCGATCCGGTGATGGTCAGCAACTCGCCGTCGCACGACGCCACCAACGTCCCGGTAAACGCCTCCGTCGTGCTTCAATTCAGCAAGCCGATGAACACCAACAGCGTCCAGTCGGCCTTCAGCACGACGCCCGCCGTTGGCGGCACTTTCGCCTGGTCGCCGGCAAATGACACTGTGACATTCACGCCCACCGGAAATTTACCCGCGCTGACCACGATACTTGTTCGCTGCACCAACGCGGTGGACGCGGTTTCCGGGAACACGATGTTTGCGCCATATCAATTGCAATTTCACACCGGCTCAAGTGTTGCGGACACAACGCCGCCGACCATCACCATGCTCACGCCAACCAACGGCGCCCGGGTTTCCGGAAATGTGCCGATTGCGGGAACGGCAGCCGACAACGTCGCCGTGCAGAAGGTTGAAATTGAGCTGGACAGCGACCCCTGGGTGACCGCCAGTGGAACAACTTCCTGGAGTTTCAATCTGAACAGCTCTAATTTTCTCAACGGCCCGCACGTCATTTCGGCGCGGGCCACGGACACGAGCGGCAACATTTCCCCGACAAACACCGCCAGCGTCTGGTTTTTTAACGTGCCGAGCAACTACGTCCAGCGCATCAGCGGCGGCAATCCGGCGAACGTCACCGATTGCAGCGGCAACCTCTGGTTGCTGGACACGGCTTACACTTTTGGCGCGTTCGGTTATTCCGGCGGGACGACCGGTTATCTCGACAACGTCATCAGCGGCGTCTGTTCGGCGGCGCAATCACTTTACCAGCGCGAGCGGTACAGTACCTCCAGCGGCGGGTTCTATTACGAATTTGATTGTCCGGAAGGCATTTATCAAATCACGCTGCTCGAGGCCGAGACCTATTGGAACGGCCCGGGCGAACGCGAGTTCAACGTCTTCATTCAGGGTCAACAGGTGCTGACCAATTTCGATATTTACGCCGCCGCCGGCGGAATGAATATCCCCATTTCACTGGTCTTCACCAACTCGGTGACGAATTCGCAATTGCAGATCCTGTTTACGCCCGGGGCCGCGGACAATGCGCGCGTCTCCGGCGTGCAGGCTCTCAAAATCGCCGACGTGTTCAGCGGCATGGACGGCATACCGGACTGGTGGCGGCTGGCTTATTTCGGCCATCCCCTGGGCATGGCCGCTGACAAGTCGCGCGGTTCGGATGACGCGGACGGCAACGGAATTTCCAACCTGACAAAATATCTGAACGGCGCCGATCCGTTGAACCCGGCGACCGGCCCGGTGTTGCCGCCGTTCAACCTGGGGCCGGTTACCGTGCAAAGCAGGAATGTCCAGGTGGGTTTTTCATCAACCAACACCTGGACTTATCAGCTTCAACGCAGCGACAGCCTTGCGCCGGCGGCGTGGGTCAATATCGGCTCCCCGCAGTCCGGGGTCGGCGGCCTCACGTCGTTCAGCGACACCGGTGGGGCGACTAATGCCACGCAGTTTTATCGCGTGCATGCTTATTGACACCGGAACAGGAATTGGAAAAACTCAACGACACAATCAGAACAGGTAAAATGACCTGTTCAGAAGATAAAGGAACCGCCGGCCGCCTTCTTATTTGCTGCGGCGTCCCCCGTCGGCGTGGCGCGCGACTGACTGAAACGGTTGGCGACGATGCATGTTTGTGCGGTTGCCGCCAGGGCGCGCAAGCTGATAATAAAGGTATGATTTGTAATCGTCTCAATATGACAAAATTTCATTCGATTTTTCGCAGGATTCGATTCTGCCTGTGGCTTGGTCTGTTGGCGGGTTTGGTTTTACCCACGGCGCGGGCGAAAGGCGGGGATTTCTCAAGCGAAGCGGCGCAAAGCAGCCCGGCGTGGCTCCGGGATGGCGTCATCTGCGAAATCTTTCCGCGCGACTTTTCCCCCGCGGGCAATCTTGATGGCGTCACCGCGCGGCTGGATCAATTGCACAATCTCGGCGTGACCATTCTTTGGATCATGCCGATTCATCCCATTGGCGAGAAATTCCGTAAAGGGGAATATGGCAGCCCTTACTCCATCAAGGATTACTACGCCATAGATCCGAGCTACGGAACGTTGGACGATTTCAAGCGTCTGGTGGCCGGGGCGCACCAGCGCGGGATGAAAGTCGTCATGGACCTGGTGGCGGACCACACCGCCTGGGACAGCGTGATGATGCAGCATCCCGAATATTACAAACGGGACGCGAGTGGAAAAATTCTGCCGCCGGTTCCCGAATGGAGTGATGTGGCCGGGCTGGATTATGCCAACCCGCAACTCCGCGACTACATGATCAAGATGATGGAATACTGGGTGCAAACCTGCGACATTGATGGCTACCGTTGCGATGTCGCTTCCATGGTGCCGGAGGATTTCTGGATGGAGGCGCGCGCGGCGATCGGAAAAATCAAACCGGATTTCATGTGGCTGGCCGAGGCCAGCCAGCCGGAATTGATGACGCAAGCCTTTAACATTGATTATGACTGGCCGCTGATGGCCAGCCTGAACAAGGTGATCATGGACAGCGCGCCGGCTTCCGACCTGGAACGTACGTGGGAGCAAAGCCGGCGGGAATTTCCCAAAGACACACTCCATATGCGCGTTTCGGATGACCACGATGAATCACGGGCCGTAGCGCGTTTTGGCATCAATGGCGCGCTGGCGGCTTCGGCGCTGATGTTCACGCTGGATGGCGTTCCCTTGCTCTACAACGGCATGGAAGTGGGCGATGCCACGGAGTCGGGCGACCCGGCGTTGTTCAACAAACTGACGATTTTCTGGCAGCCGAAGGGCCGGCCGCCGTTGCGCGAGATTTACCAGGGTTTGATCGCTCTGCGGGAGCGTTATGCCGCCTGCTTCTGCAATAACCGCGTAACGTGGCTGCACAATTCCGATGCCAACGATGTGGTCACCTTTATGCGTGCGGACGGCACGAATGAATTTATTGTCGCGATCAATTTTTCGAACCGGCCGGTTTCGGGGCAGATCCAATTGGAAAACGGTGGTGGATTCAAGCCGATCCCGATCTCAGGGTTGGTGGATCCACCGACCGGGGAACTGCCTCAATTCCATCTGAACGGGTTCGAGTGGCAGATTTATCACCGCGCCAAGTCGAAATAGACCGCAGATCATCCGCTTAAACAGAGAAATCCATTCGTGGCTTCGCAGTAATGCTGTCCCTAAGGCAATTCAAATAAACCCGTAGCCGCGCATTGGCGCCGAGCCTCTGGCTCGAAATCGGTGCGCAGCACCGACACTGCGACACGCTCGAATCATCAGGGGCTTGTGAGTGACAGCGAAAAGCGGGTTGTTTGAGCTGTAGCGCTTATTTCGCTCGAGTACGGCGTGATGTTGCCCGAAACATCATACGTATAGATCATAAAATAATAAACCCGGCCGCCAACCAAATTGGAAATGGTTACGGTCGTGGTCTTGCCAACATTGAGCACATTGGGATAAATGCCGCTGGCGGTGCCGTAATAAATATCGTAGCCCGTCAATTTTGGGCGTGTGCTCGGCTGCCATGTCAGCGTGACCGAGCCCGTGAGATTGCTGCAAACGCCCCGGATGAAAACCACGGGCAGGTTGGTGAAGGAAAGGGTTGTCGATCCCGTAAAAGTGCCCATGGTCTGCCAGGTTGAAGAGGCCAGGTTGGTCGTAAATTGCAAGGTAATGCTGTTGGTTATGCCAGCCTTTACGGTTTCGGTGAAGACCTGGACGCCGGGAGCCGCATTGGGGACCGCATACGATACTTCGCTTGAATAAGCGCTTTCCTGGCCGGAAGTGCTGACGGCGGTGGCGGCAAAGTAATAGGTCGCGCCTCCCGTCAAACCTGAAATCGTCGCGTTGGTCACATTGCCAACCGGGACAACGTTGGTATAGGTGCGGCTGGCCGGGCCGTAGTAAACATTGTAACCGGCGACGGAGGCGTTGGTGACCGGGGCCCAGGCCAGGGTCACACTCTGAGCGCGCAACACACAGCAGAGGGTTGTGATCACCAATCCCGCCAATAGGAATCCAAACAAAACGGCGCGTCCGCGGGCTGGGATCGCGGCGCCGGCCGAACGCGTCCTGGCACTCTGCCTTTTCGCACTCGCGGCGGTCAACACGGAGCGGGATCGGCAACTGTGTGCGCCGGTCTCAAATTTTACAGTCCTGGTCATAATGATGGCTCTACCGTGTCCGTCCACCGACTCGCCGGCGGCTGTCTTGAGCGGTCGGAAATGACCACTCAAAAGAGCGCCGGCCCTCCACCCACCTCCTTGGCGTTGTGGAATTGTTTAGAACCAGTACCGAATGCCGATACCGCCGGTGACCTCACCGCGCACAAAGGGCGCGACGTCAATGGCGGGGGCAATTTCCGCAAAGATGTCCACGGGAGCGTTGTCGAACATGTAGGAAATTCCTAACGGCGCGCGGATGCCGGCTTGATTGGCATCGCCGCCCGGCCGGAATCTGGCCAGGGCGCCGACACCGAAATAGAGCGGCATCTGGCCCTGTGAAACCGGGATTAAATGAAAATTGTGCCACAGAACGTCGCTGTGCAGATACACGTCTGTGTCATCGTGAAACGACCAGCCGAGGGCTCCATCAACGGCCAGGATTTCGTTGAACCAATACTTCACATCCGCACCGATGGGTTCACCCAATGTGATCCCGGCGCCAAACCTGCCGGCATGACCGCTGTAGCTGCCGTCACTGTTGTCACTGTTCGCGGGCATCACCGCGGCGGTGGCATTCGTGTTGGTGTCAACGGTGTTTGCCGCGCGCGTGGCAAGGCCCAGCAGCGTTGCCAATATGGTTACGATCAGAATTTTGTTCATACACTTTTTTCACTCGCTTCACTGACCGCCGGACTTTCACCCCGGTGCCGCCGGGGCGGCCGCGTCAGGCTTGGGAGCGGCTCATTTTCTGGTGGCATTCCTTTGGCTCAAAATTCTGCAAGGTTAAGTTTCATGGCATTTTTAATTCGCACGGGCGGAGGAGTTTGTGGCCATTGCACCGGAATTGGTCGTGGGGCTGTTTGTAACCGTTGCCATCGCCGGACTGCCATTAGACGCCCCGACTGCGCCGGTACCGGGGAGTTGTTCGCTGGTTGGCGGATTGGCTGGGCTCGATTGATTTTCCGTGGACTTGTTTCCGCAACCGACAAGAACCAGCAGAGCCGCCAGTGGAATAATTTTTTTCATAGCTTTTGGTTCTTTCGCTTTTCTGTTTCTCTTGGTTGCAAATGCTTATGCTACAGCTATCGGTTTCCCTGGCTGACAATGGCCGCGCATTTTTTTCCGCGATGCGCCCATTGCCAGCCTGCCCAGCCTTTGGCAAGTTCCGTGCCTCCTTTAATAATCGCGTGAAATCGCCTTAATTGATGGTTTCCAGGAGAAATCGCCGGCCGGCGAGCTTTGCGAATGGAACGTTTGAACCCAACGGTGGAATGAATCCTGCCAATCGGCGCCGGCCCGCAGTTACTTGTTCCGTTCCTCGCGGCGAGGGCCCAACCCGAACTGAAGTATTTTTTCCCGGACCTTCATTCGACTGACACCCAGCCAGCGGGCGATTTTGGATTGATTGCCCTGTGCCAGTTGAATGGCTTGTTTGAAGAGCTCGGGTTCCAAATCCGTAATCATGCGCGAATAGGCGTCATTGACATCACCGCTTTGTGCGCGGTTGAGCAATTCGGCGATGTACACGGCGTGGGTTTGCTGGCTGGCCTCGGCGGGTTTCCGGGTTTTGGCCACCACCCGTTGGGCATGTTCCAAACTGATGCCGAACGGCCGCGCCTGAAGCAGGGCCTGGCGGATGACATTTTCCAACTCCCGCACGTTGCCGGGCCATGGCTGGCTTTGCAGGAAAGAAATAGCCTGCGGCTGAATCGCCGCGGAGTCGAGACCGAGTTCAATTCCGTAACGATGAATAAAATATTTCGCCAGATCGGGGATGTCTTCGATGCGCTGGCTCAGGGGTGGCAGAGTGATGGTGACGACGCTCAAGCGGTAGAACAAATCTTCACGGAATTCCTTTTCCTTGATGGCCGTTTCCAGATCACGATGGGTGGCTGCCAGCACTCTGACGTCCACCGGAATGTCGGCTTCGCTGCCGAGCCGTTGGATGGTATGTTCCTGGAGCACGCGCAGCAATTTGCCTTGCGTGGTTGCGTTCAAATCGCCGATTTCATCGAGGAAAATCGTTCCTCCCTGCGCCTGCTCGAACCGGCCAATGCGCCGGCCCTGGGCGCCGGTGAAGGCGCCGCGTTCATAACCGAACAACTCGCTCTCCAGCAACGTATCGGGAATGGCAGCGCAATTGACGGCGATGAAGGGTTTATCGGCGCGGTCACTGTACTGGTAAATGGCGCGCGCGATTAGCTCCTTGCCGGTCCCCGTGGCGCCTCGAATCAACACGGTCGCCTGGGTCGCGGCAACCCGGCCGATTTCCTTGTAGATCGCCTGCATGGCGCGGCTCTGGCCGATGATGGCCGAACGGTTCATGCGGGCCTCACCCATGGCCACCGGCTCGGACATCAGCCGGCTGCTGGCAACGGCGGAGGCAACCAAATCGAGCAACTCATCGGCTTCGAATGGTTTCAGCAGATAGTCGCACGCGCCGAACTTGGTGGCTTCGATGGCCGTTTCCGTGGTGCCGTGCGCGGTGATCAAAATGATGGGCTGCTTCGGTTTGGCGGTGTGAAGTTGGTCCACCAGTTCCAGACCGCCCAAGCCGGGCAGTCGCAGGTCGGTGATGACAACATTGTACTGCCCGCGGCACGCCTGTTCCAGGCCGACATCACCCCGGCTGGCAATATCCACCTCATAGTCTTCCTCGCGCAGCACCTTTTGCAGGGAAGCGGCGGTACTCGCGTTGTCTTCGATCAACAGGATTTTAGGTTTCATGTTCGCTGACGCGCGGCAGAACAACCGAAAAGACAGTGCCACGGTTGGCCTGGGTCTGGTAGCGCAGTTCACCGCCATGTTTCTCCACAATTCGCGCCGCAATGGGCAGACCCAGCCCCGTTCCGCCGTCCTTGGTGGTAAAGAAGGGATCAAACAGCCGCTGTTGAATTTCCGGTGGCATCCCCTTGCCATTGTCAATCACGTCCATAATTGCCTGACCGCCCATCCCGTTGCGCGCGCGCAGCGTGATCACGCCGTTGTCTCCAATGCTGTCCGCTGAATTTTGAATCAGATTGATCAGGACCTGCTTGATTTGTTGGGTGTCAGCGCGCACCCACACCGGTTCGGACGGGTCCAGCTTCAGCTCGATCGAAGACTTCTTCAACTGCGGTTTGAGCAGTTCATGCACCTCCTCCAGGATTCGTTGGGTCGGGATGGTGATAAATTCCGGTTCGGAAGGACGCGCGAACTGAAGGAAATCCCTGACAATTCTCTCCAAGCGGCTGATTTCGTCGCCGATCACCGCCGCGTCTTCGTTGTCCGCAAAACCAGCCGGCAGGGCTTTCTTGAGGGTGTAGAGGCGGAACTTGATCGCCGTCAGCGGATTGCGGATTTCGTGCGCGACGCCGGCCGCCAGCACCCCCAGTGAGGCGAGCTTTTCCTGCCGGGCAATGATGGCCCGGCTCTCGGTCAGCCGATAACGCAGGGGCGCGATCATGCCCCGGTAAACCAATATCGCCAGCGCGACGATCAGCGTCAGCAACAGCGCCAGGGAAAGTTTGAGCAGCCGCTGAAAGGTGGCCAAAGTGCGGTTGGACTCCCGCAGAAAGCTGTCAAAAGCTGAACTTTGATCGCGAATGAACGAGTCGCACAAATCCAAGAGACGCTGGGATTGCTGTTGCACTTTCTCGTAACTGGTTGGAAAGGCGACGGCTTTTGTTTCCAGAAAACCAATTCGGGCGGAAAGCAGATTCGTGCTGTCGGCCAGGTAATCACTGTAGGCGCCGCCCATGCGCTTGAAGAATTCGCGTTCCAAAGGCGTGTCGCCGTCGCGCCGGTTTGTTTCAAACCACTGGGTCAAGGCCGCGGAGTCCTGGCAGAACTGGTTATAATCGGCCACCTCGCCCCGCAGGCGATATTTGAGCAGGGAATCGTTTAATCGCTCGATTTCGCTCTTCATGTGAACCGCCAGGTAGAAGTCCTTGGCCTTTAATCCGGCAAAGTCAGTCTGGAGGTGATTCACCCGGTCCCACGTGGTGCGGCTGACCCAAATGACCAGAATCGAACCCAGCAACGCCGTCAATACGAGGCCCACCAGACGCAGTCTCGCCGCCGGCGGGGTCGGGGTGGCACGCGGGGAGCCACCGGTGGCATGAATTGTTTCAACTGTCGGCTTCATCTTCATGCGGATTGCCTTCAAATTCGTGGGTTCCGGCCGAAATAGCCATGCGCCCCTACTTGGCATAGCAACCGCTAGTCCATGTCCCAGAGTAGGGTCAAACGCGTGAGAAACCAACAAATAACCTCAAATACTGGAACAATGAAAACGCAATTGGCAGTTGATTTTTACCGCACTTTCTCCTTTTCCACGTATCCGTTGGAAGTGGCAATAAAGGAGGAAAACAACAACAACCACGGCAACCGGAATCTCCCGCCAGCTCCCAACCGGTACTCACGACCAGTATCTGTCCCAGCAGGTTGGGGTCCTGCCAGCTACCCGAAGAACGATTCCAGGTTGCCGTCTTCTTTGAATGACTGGCTGGCCTCGAAGAATGCCTTGGCGATCGGCTGAATGACGACCGGCGAACCCGACGAATTTAAAGTGGTCTCCGCCGGAATTATGAGCAACAAACCGGTTAATCAGTTGGAACCAGTTATTGAACGCTTTCGTTCACCGTCCGGCGGGGGGAGAGCCTTTTGGCCTCCCGCGGTTGGCGGTTGACGAAAGCTTGGGGCGCATGAAGAAAAATGTCTTGATTGCAGATGATGACCTGAGCGTGCGTAAATCTTTGAGCAAGGTTTTGAAGGATGCAGGTTATGATGTCCTCGAGGCCGCCGATGGCGTTGAGGCAGTTGAACAGTTCCGGACCGGGCAGGCTGATTTGCTGCTGCTGGACATTGATCTTCCCATCCGGGATGGATGGGATGTTTTTAAGAGTATTACCAGCCTGGCGCCGGCGTTTCCCATCATCGTCATCACCGGGAAGGAAAATCAATACGACACCGCCGTGGCGGCTGGCGTCGGCACCCTGATGGAAAAACCGTTGGACGTCGTTCAACTGCTGAAAGCCATTCAGGAATCGCTGGTTGAATCCAAAGAATCCCGATTGCGCCGCCTCAGCGGTTACAACCCTGAGATTCGTTCCATCCCGCCTGCCCGCCCATCTTTCCGGGAGAAGCTGCACAGCTGAGCGACGCCCCTTCGCTTTTTGGTTGTCGCCCGTCGGGCTTCCAGTGGCGGGGATTTTTCATCAAAACGCAGGCCGCTTGCCGTTCCTTGTTGAATTCCGGAAAGCTTAGGATAGTCTCACCCGCAATCGCCTCAATGTTCCTCGCGGTCTCGGACATCCATCGAGGCGGAACAAATGATTGACTCGCACTTCAGCCCAGGACGAACATGGATAACATGAATGGAAAAGTGACACTCGGACTTCTCGTCGGCAATCGCGGCTTTTTCCCGGCGCATCTTTGTGACAGCGGACGGAAGGAAATGATCTCGGTTCTTGAAAAAAATGACATTGAGGTGGTCGCCCTGCCGGCCACGGCGACCAAGTTCGGCGCCGTCGAATCCCTCGCCGACGCGCAAAAATGCGCCGACTTGTTCAAGCAAAACACCGGCCGGATTGACGGCATCCTGGTGACGCTTCCCAACTTTGGCGACGAACGCGCCGTGGCCAACACCCTTCGCTGGTCCGGCCTCCGCGTGCCGGTGCTGGTCCATGCGTTCAACGATGATCCGAAGAGCATGACCATCAAGGACCGGCGCGACAGCTTTTGTGGCAAGATGTCGGTTTGCAACAACCTTCGCCAGTACAACATTCCCTTTACGCTCACCCGGCTGCACACCGTGAATCCCAACCACCCGGGTTTCTTGCAGGACTTGCGGGACTTCGTCGTGACCTGCCGCGTAACAAAGGCGTTGCGCAACCTCCGCATCGGCGCGCTCGGCGCCCGGCCGGCCGCCTTCAACACCGTTCGTTACAGCGAAAAGCTTTTGGAACAATCCGGTATCAGCGTCGAGACGCTCGACCTGTTCGAGTTATTTGGCTGGGTCAACAAACTCAAAGACGGCGACGCCGCCGTGGAGGCCAAACTGAAGGAAATCCAGAATTATGTCGTCGCCAAATCCATTCCACCGGTGGCGCTTTTGAAAATGGCGAAATTTGGCGTGGCGGTGGACAAATGGATGCGCGACACCCGGCTGAATGCGACGGCGATTCAATGCTGGACCGCGATGGAGGAATTTTTCGGCGTCGTGCCGTGCACGCTCATGAGCATGATGAGCAATCTGTTGATGAGCAGCGCGTGCGAGGTGGACATCATGGGCACCGTGGCCATGTACGCCATGGCACAGGCCGGCGGCAAACCCAGCGCGCTGGTGGATTGGAACAACAACTACGGTGAAGATCCGGACAAGGGCGTGGTGTTCCATTGCAGCAATCTGCCGAAGGACGTGTTTGTGGAAAAAGGCGAGGGCGCGCCGGTGATGGATTACCAGGAAATCATTGCGGGTGTGGTCGGCAAAGAAAGCGCCTACGGCACGGTGGTGGGCCGCGTCAAGGCGGCGCCGTTTACCTATTTGCGGGCCAGCACCGACGATTTCGCCGGCAAAATCCGCGCCTACGTTGGCGAAGGGGAATTGACGAACGATCCGTTGACCACCTTCGGCGGCTACGGCGTGGTGAGGATTCCCAATTTCCAGAAACTGCTCCGTTACATTTGTGAAAACGGGTTTGAACATCATGTTGCCATCAACCCAACCCGCGTGTGCGCCGGTGTGAGGGAGGCGCTGGGCAAATATCTGGGCTGGGAAGTTTATCACCACGAGTGAACCAACGTGTGCCGTTTCCCGGAATGTTCCACCCGTTCGGCTTTATGAAAAGAATGGCGGTGCCGGGCAAAGGCCCGGGGGGAGGGAACATCCCTGCCCGGGCGGGAACCTGTTCGGTCCGGACGTGCAGTCATTCGGCCACGGACGGGCGGCCAAAAACGGGCATGTCGTGGTCGTCCCATCCCAAGGGCTTGACGTAAGTGTGGCGATTGGGATCCCATAAGGGATCGCCTTCAATCTGCGCCGAGGTGCGGGCATGATAAACCAACAGATCGGTCGCGCCATCTTCGGCGACTGTGAAACTGTTGTGGCCCGGGCCGTAGACGCCATACTCATGGCAGGTTTTAAATACCGGTTGGGGCGCTTTATTCCAACGATGCGGATCCAGCAAGTCGGCATCATCGCGGGCGTGCAACAGTCCCATGCAATAGTTCTCGTCCGTAGCACTGGCGGAGTAGCTGATGTAAACCCGGCCCCGGCGGATCAGCACCGAAGGCCCTTCATTGACCGAAAAGCCCCGGGTTTCCCAGTCGAACTCGGGTTTGGAAAGGCGGACAGCCGGCGTCGCCAGTTGGGAGGGGCTTTTCATGGGGGCGATGTAAAGATTTGAATTGCCGGCAATCGCCGGATCTTTCTGCGCCCAGACAAAGTAGCGGACATTTCCGTGCTTGAAGGTGGTTGAGTCCAGGCAAAAACTGTCCATGCCGGTGTCAATGCGGCCCAGCACGGTCCATGGGCCTTCCAACGGATTATCCGCACCGGTTGTGATTACATAAATGCGGTGCTGGAATAGTCCGTCCTTGATGGCGCGGGTCGGTGCCGCGGCGAAGTAGATGTACCAGGCACCGTCGATGCGGTGGATTTCCGGGGCCCAAATCAACTCGCTCAGGGGGCCTTGGTCGGGTTTGTGCCAGACGTCCACCGGCGCGGCCTTCGCCAGTTCAGCCACCGTCCGCGCCCGGCGCACTTCGATGCGATCATAGGCTGGAACCGAGGCCGTGAAATAATAGTAGCCGTCGGAATGCCTGCCGATGAATGGATCGGCGCGCTGCTGGATCAAAGGTTGTAATATTTTCATGTCGGTTCGCAAAATGACGGGCGGGAAATGAAGCTCAGGCAACCGATGCGGTTTTGAGGTCATCCTGGCCCAAGGTGGTCCCGAAGGACTGGCCTCGCATCATGTTGTTATAGAACTTGTCGGTGATGCGGTATTTGAACATCAGAAATCCGGTGACCAGGTGAAAGAGTCCCGGAATAACGGAAAGGGAGAGCGCGATCCCGGCCAGCGTGAAAGCACTTTGCACCTGGTCAGGGACGTAATGGAAATACGTGAGCAACTTACCCACAGCGGCGCCGCCCAGACTCATACCCACTTTTTGGCAAAAGGAAATCCCGCCGAATGACATTCCCGCCACGCGCTTGCCGCTTTTGACCTGACCATAGTCGACGGCTTCAGCGATAGCCGACCAAAACACGGGCGCTTGGAGGTCAACCACGATACAGACCAGAAAATAAAGCAGAAAAGCCGGGAGGACCTCACCCGGTCGAACCGCAAAATAGAGAATGACGCTGAACACGGCGGTCGCAATCTGGCTCCAGCGAAAAAGCCGGACCTTGCAGAAGCGTTTTGTGACCCAGGTCGAGACCACCATGGCGAGAATCGAAGCGACCACGCCCGTAGTCAGGAAATTTGACAGCAGGACCGCGTCGCCGCTGCTGGCGCCGCTCCATTTGCCAAGCAAGGAATGAGTGCTCAGAAATTGCGAGAGCGCGCCTTGCCGGGCCGGCAGGTTGCCATACAAATAATATTTGGCGTAATACGCCGCCACTGATCCACGAATGACGTAGCCAATGGTGGCGATGACGCATACGGCGGCGAGAACCACCCATTGATCGTTTTTGAACAGCAACCGCAATTGCAGCAACAAGGGTTTGTGGTCCACCTGATGTTTCACGCGTTCGGTCGTGGTGAAGAAACAAAACAGGAACAACAAGGTTGCCATGCCCGCCATCAAGGCCATTGACAGCTGATAGCCCCGGGCCAGGTGGTTTACGCCCCAGCGCGCCGCCATCAGCGGTACAATGATGGTGACCATGAACGCGGCCACTTTGGCGAAGAATAGCCGGTAACCATTTGCCGACAGTCGCTCCTGCGGGTCTTCAGTCAGTACGCCCACGAGTGAAATGTAGGGGATGGTTACGGAGGTGAAGACGAGCATCATCAGGGTGTAGGTCACGTAGGCCCAATAGAGTTTGGCGCTATAGGCCAGGTCCGGCGTGGTGTATACTAACATCACGGAAAGTCCAAACGGAACGGAGAACAAAAGCAGGTAAGGACGGTAGCGGCCCCAGCGGGTCATGTGCCGATCGGTGATCATTCCCATCGCGACGTCGGCAAAGGCATCAATCAGGCGTGGCAAAAGCATCAACAAGGCGATGTCGGAGGCCTTCAAACCAAAGATGTCAGTATAAAAAAATGTCAGGATTAATGCCATCGAAGACCAGACAACGTTCACTGCCATGTCGCCGGCGCCGAAGCCAATTTTTTCGAGGACGGAAAGTCGTAGGGTTTTCATTACTGCATTTTTAGGTTAATGCGGCGCATTGATGAATTCCATAGGGACGAAAACGGGCATCCGGAACGCGGGTTACTTGACCACGAGGCTTTGGTATTGATCCAGAGTCTTTTCGTCAGTGACGGGCCAGCCATTTACATCCCAGTTGAGCCGGGCAATCCTCAATTTTTGCAGGCCGTTATCCGCCATCTCATAGGCGTGAAAGACGAGATAATCTTTCCCGTCAAATGTATAAACGCTGCAGCCTCCCTGGCCGGCCCAGTTCTTGTCGCCGGCCAGTAGCAAACTGCCGCCGCCTTCGGCCATGCTGACGCCCTCCTTGTCCAAGTACGGTCCTCGAACGTCTTTCGACCGCCCCACCATGATTTTGTAGGTGCTGTCCTTGCCGCGACAGCACAATCCCCAGGAAACAAACAAATAATAATAATCACCCTTTTTGAAAATAAAAGGTCCTTCAATCTGGGCAGATCCCGGGTCCCGGTCATCTTCCCAAATGGAACGGTCTCTTTTGGCGAGGGAATGCCATTGCTGCGGTTCCGCGATGGTTTTCCAGTTGGGAGCCAATTTAACCAGCTTTATACCATCCCAAAACGAACCAAAATCCATCCAGGGCGTGCCCTTTCCATCCACAATGACGTTTGGATCAATCGCATTCCAGAGGTCCCGGCCGGCAATCGAGCGAAGTACGACGCCTTGGTCCCTCCATTGGTATTCAGGAGAGGCAGGGTCAAGCGTTTTATTGATCGCCAGGCCGATGGCCGAGTCATTTTTACCCGGGGCTGACACCGCATAGTACAAATAGTACTCTCCGTCGTGACGGGAAATATCGGGCGCCCATTCGCGGCCGTCAAAACGACTTGTTACGCTTTTAGCCCATGACGGTTCGCGGGGGAACACGCGGCCTCCCAGGCTCCAATTCGTCATGTCTCCGGAAGTATAGAATGTAATTCCTGGCCCGGAGCTGAAGAGGTAGTAAGTGGCGTTCTCTTTGGCCATCGCGGGATCGTGTATGCTGACCTGAGTTGACAACACGGTAAACCGGTTGCTGGCAATGAGGTCGTCAGCCATCCCTGCGGCGGCAACCGAGACCGTGTTGGTAAGGGAACCGACCGCCATTGGCAGGATGGTCAACATTATGCGGGCCGTATCCTCACCGTTGATCCGGGGGAAAAAGACAACAACGTCTCCGCCCTGGGTTGATATCGTGGCGGATCGGGCGTAAGAATTCGTAACACTCAGAAACCGCACCGACGCCGGCAAAATATCGCTCACCTGCGTGTCTGAGACTGGGATTGCCGACAGGTTTGTGACTTTGATCGTGTAGTTCAACGAGCCGGTAATCACATCACGATTGGTCGGGCCGGTAATGGACAGGCTGAGGTGTTCACGCGCATCATTGCGGGCACCGGCGACCAACAAACCCAGCACAATCAGCAGACCTGTTCGAATCCTTACAGAAATTCTCACATAATTCTGGCGCCGGCCAACTCGCCGCAACTGATCCTGAATTGTCGGGAATTTGTTTTGACGAGACACTTTTACTTTTGACTTTGGACCGGTTCAAAAGCCCATTCTACATTGCATAAACCATAATCGAAACGCCATTTTGCGAATAAAAAGCGCCAAAAAGCGCAACTGAGCAGTGACTTCCATCACCCGGACCCATTCGGTTAATCCTCGGCTACGAGAGTACAAATTGGCGTTTTTTATTCGCAAAATGGCGTTTTGGTGAAGTCCCGACCGCAGTATATTCTGCAGTCGCCATCGTGAATTTGTGAATTCATTACAAACCGATGTTTTCAAATTGGCTGACTGGCCAATCGTTTTACCGGGGAAATCTTCTTGCGGTCGGTTGTCACTGATTGTTCAGGGAATTTTATTGGGTTCGACTCTGTCGCTTCGAGCCGCGCCGTCGGACTTGCGGGGAAACCTGGGCATTCACGATCCTTCGGCGGTGATCCAGTGCCACGGGCGTTATTACGTCTTTTTCACCGGTCAAGGCATTGGTTCAAAGTCGTCGTCGGACCTGACCTATTGGCAAGCCGGTCCAAGTGTGTTCTCCAGTCCGCCTGCCTGGACGACGAGTGCCGTTCCCGGTTTTACCGGGAATTTTTGGGCGCCGGACGTCATTTATTTCAATGGCCTGTACCATCTTTATTACGCGGTTTCGACATTTGGAAGCCAGGTTTCGGCCATTGGCCTGGCCACGAACCCAACGCTGGATCCCAGCGATCCCAGTTACCAGTGGACTGACCAGGGTCCGGTGATTGAGTCTTCGAATGGCAGTTCCTATAATTGTATTGACCCCAGCGTGGCCTTTGACACCTCCAGCAACTTGTGGATGTCTTTCGGCTCATTCTGGAATGGCATTTACATGGTTCAGCTTGATCCCGGCACCGGGCTAATCAACACCTCCAACCCCGGGCGCATCCATGAAGCGTTTAATAATGCCACGGGCGACCCGATCGAAGCGTCGTATCTCTATCACCATGGGAATTACTACTATCTCTTTGCGAACTGGGGCACGTGTTGCGCCGGTGTGAACAGCACCTATAACATCCGCATGGGCCGCAGCACAAACATCACCGGACCTTACCTGGACCGCAACGGTGTGAATATGGTATCCGGCGGCGGCACCCTCTTCCTCAAAACCACGGGCAAATTCATCGGGCCGGGCCAGATGGGGATCCTCGAAGGCGACGGGATTGAATATTTTGGCTACCACTATTACGACGGCAACAACAACGGCGCGCCGACCTATGATCTGGAGCCGCTGGCGTGGACGGCGGACGGCTGGCCGACATTTACCAATGACTGGTCGGCGCTCTATCATTTCCACATGGATGCCAACGACGACAATGGCCAGTATTACGGTCTGATGAATAACGGCGCCGAGGCCTATTATGATCCGATGCTGGGCAATGTGCTGTACCTTGACGGGACCAACCAGTTTGTCAGCTTGCCCGGCGGTGCGGCCAATGCCTGCAGCTTCGTCACGGTGTTCAAGTGGAACGGTGGCGCGGCTTGGCAGCGCGTTTTTGATTTCGGCCGGGGCACCAACAGCTATGCGTTTCTCACCCCCGAAAATGCCGCCGGCGTGATGCGGTTTACCATCACCGCTTCCGGTATCACTGGTGAGCAGCATCTTGACGCCGCCAGCGCCGCGCCGGTCGGGGTCTGGACCCAGGTGGGCATAACGACTGATGGTTCGCGCGGGATTATGTATATCAATGGAGCACCTGTGGTGACGAATAGTTCCATGGCCCTCACCGCACCCGACATAGCACCCACCAATGTCTGGTTTGGCCGGAGCCAGTTCCCGGCCGATCCCTATTTCAACGGCCAAATCAGCTCCATCCGTCTTTATGGCCGGGCGTTGGCACCGGCGGAAATTGTCGCGCCGCAGCCGCGCATTACCACGCCAACGGTGTTGACTTATTTCCAGCCCGGCAGCGTGATTCCCTTTGCCGGAACCGCAACCGATTTTGCTGATAATCCGCTGTCCGCAACCCATCTGGCCTGGACCGTCCAATTTTGCGGAACGAATACGACCAATATCGTACTGGGACCGCTGACCGGCGTGGCAGGCGGCAGCTTTGCGGTGCCGTCGGACCCAGGCAGCACCAATGGTTTCTATCAGGTTCAGTTGGTGGCTATGGATGGGGCAGGGAACACCTCAACCTGTTTTGTAAACCTATTGCCCGGGCCGACGAACAATGTGTGGACAGCGAGCTATCCCTTTGACAATGGTGCCGCAGACGCCAACAGCAATTTTAATGGCACGCTGGTGAGCGGCGCATCCACGCTTTCCGATCCCATACGGGGCTCGGTGCTGAATTTAAGCGGGGCGAGTCAGTATGTCAGCCTGCCTTCCGGCATCGGTGCCATGCGGACGTTTTCCGCCTGGGTTAAATGGAATGGTGGCAATGCCTGGCAGCGCATTTTCGATTTCGGCGCCGGAACCGGCAGTTACGCGATGTTGACGGCCGCCGCCAATACCGGCGCGTTGCAATTCCAGATCACGCCTGACAACGGAAACGCGATCTGGTTTCTGGACGCGCCTGCTCCGTTGCCGGTTGGTGTCTGGACACACGTGGCGGTGACGCTAAACGGCAGCGAGGCGGTCATGTATGTCAACGGACAGGCGGTCGCGGTGAACGCCAGCACTTATGTGCTCCCGTCCGATGTCGAGGGTTCGCAGGACTTTTTGGGCCGCAGCCAATTCTCCGCTGACCCGTATTTCAATGGCCAGATGGATTCGGTGATGATTTCATCCCAGACGTTGCCCGTCGAACAGATTACGGTTGCATCGCTGGGATTGGCTGGCGGACCGGCGGGCGTGATGGTCAACTGGCCGGCATTCAACAATGGCCTGGAGCTGTACAGCTCTCCCAGCCCTGGTTCCGGCGCGTTGTGGGTGCCGGTTGCCGGCGTGCCGACGGCCACGAACGGCATCAACTTTTTGTCCCTCACGCCGACGAACAGCTCGACGTTCTTCCGGCTGCAGACCCCGTAGTTTGATGGTTGCCGCCTGTTTCAAATGAAAATAAAAAACCTGTATTATGTGGCATCGGCTTTTCTGGCCGCATTTCTGGTTTATGGCGCGTCCGGCCAGGATTCACACTGGTCGGGTCTTGGTGGGGATGGATTGTGGGGTGACCCGAACAACTGGAATCCCGTCGGCGTGCCCGCCTCCACTGTAGATGCCAACGTCTGGCTCGACTCCGCAAATGGTTGGTCGGTGATGACGATTACCAACGGTGAAATGGAAAGCCCGGGGAGCGGGTCGTCCGACATGATTTACGGCCCGGAGTTTGGAGCCGGGCTCAACATTTACGGGACGCTAAACTGGCGCAATTACCTGGTTCCGGTGCAAAACGATCCAACGCACCCCAGCATTGTCAACTTGTTCAATGGTTCTTCGGTATCCGGCACTGGTCTGGCGTTGGGTGACACCTGGTGGTACTGGGGCGGACCTTATGCGACGTTGAACCTGTACGGCAATGCGTTTGCGGGCATTAATTACATGTATTGGGGCGGCCACGTAAACCTGTATGGCGGCATCCTGAACATTACCAATGGTCTGACGCTCGACACGATTGACAGTGTATCGGACGCCACAAGATCCATGAATCTGGCCGGCGGCGAACTGATCCTGCCGAACGCCTTTGGCAGCACGATTAACAACTGGATTTCGCGGGGAATCCTTTTGGCCTACGGGAAGGCGCTGGACAACCCGGACATTGTCATCAATACAACCAGTTTGCCGGGGAGGACGATTGTAACCACCGTTCCTCTCGGCGGTTCCCTGCAAGACATACACCTGCAATCGTTCCCCACCAACCTGACCACAGGCATGTCCCAATCCTTAACGGTCCTGGGTGATTACCCAAACGTTCAAAACGCCGTTCTGACGGCTTTGGATCCGGCCACACTGCCGGGAACGATTGCCTACCAATCCAGCAATCCGAATGTGGCCGTGATTGACACCAACGGACTGGTCACCGCTGCCGCCGCCGGAAACTCGACTCTGACGGCTACACTGGGCGCGTTCGCCAGCACCAACTCGATCGCCATTACGGTGGGACCCAACACCAATCTCATGCCCCGTCTGCCTGAGGAACAGCCACTTTGGGGGTATGACTACATGCATGATCCCGGTACCATGATTTATGACGGCGTCCACTACTATGTCTTTGGCGACGGCCAGGGCGTTGGTGTCATCGATTCCACCGATATGCGGAACTGGAATTACGCCAATCCGGTGTTTCCGGGAAATCCCCCGCCTTGGACGACCAATTCTGTGCCGGGGTTCACCGGCTACTTTTGGGCCCCGGACGAGGCCTACTTCAACGGCCGGTATAACATCTACTATGCCTGTTCTATTTGGGGCACGATTAATTCCGCCATTGGACTGGTCACCACCCCCTCGCTCATCGCGCCGACGTGGACTGATCAGGGAAAAGTCATCCAGTCCAACCCGGTGGGACAAACGAACGCCACCACGGATCTGACTGCCTATAATTGCATTGATCCAAGTATCATGGTTGACACCAACGGCACAGTGTGGATGTCGTTCGGCTCCTACTCGGATGGTATTCTCATCATGCAGCTGGATCCCTCCACTGGCAAACGCATCTCTGCCAACTCGCCGATTTACCGCGTTTCCAACAATGGTCCGACATTTTTCAGCAGCACCGAGGAAGGCTCGTATCTTTACCAGCACGGAGGCTATTACTTTTTATTTGTCAACTTTGGCGGGTGTTGTGACGGCATTAACAGCACCTACAACATCCGGGTGGGCCGCAGCACCAGTGTCACGGGACCCTATTATGACCGGGCCGGTGTCAACATGACCAATGGCGGTGGCACGATGTTCTTGGAAAGCTCCGGCCGTTTCATCGGTCCCGGCCATGCCGCCATCCTAAACCTCAATGGCACCAATTGGTTCACTTATCACTATTACGATGGCAACAATGGCGGCACGGCCACTTTGGGAATCGGCGGGCTTAATTGGAGTGGCGATGGCTGGCCCGTTTTCACCAACGACTGGAGCGCGTTTTATCCCTTCAACGCGGATGCCAGTGATGCCGGCGGGCTTTACAATGGCGCATTGGAGAGCGGGGCGGTTATCACCAACGAACCGGGCTTTGGCAGCGTCCTCAGCCTTAACGGCAGTTCCCAATACGCCCTGTTGCCGATCCCGGTCGCCAACGCCAGTACCTTCGCGACCTGGGTCAAATGGAACGGCGGTGCGGCTTGGCAACGGATCTTTGATTTTGGCACCGATACGACCAACTATTTGTTCCTCACGCCGAAGGCAAATTCCGGCGGCATGCGTTTTGCCATTACCACAAACGGTAATGGCGCCGAGCAGCAGATTAACGCCCCGTTCGCGTTGCCCACCAATTCCTGGTGTCACGTTGCCGTCACCCTGGATGGCTCCACTGGATTGCTGTATCTGAACGGAATTCCCGTCGCCACGAATAACAACCTCACAATCCGCCCCTGGCAGACACTGGCCAAGACCAATTACATCGGCCATAGCCAGTTTCCCGCCGATCCATTGTTCGGAGGCGAAATCAGTTCGTTCCGCATCTTTGGCCGGGCCTTGAGTGGCGCGGAAATCAAAGACCTCGCTTACGCCCCACCGGCACTGGCTCATCGTTACAGCTTCACGTCAAACACGTCAAATGTGGTATGGGATTCCATTGGTATGGCGCATGGCATGCTCCAGGGCCACGCCGCCATCACGAACAATGCCCTGCAACTCACTGGAGTTTACGGCGATTATGTGAATCTGCCCGGCGGGTTGGCCTCGGGCGCTTCCACTGCCACGATCGAATTCTGGGCCAACTTTGGGTCCAATGGAAGCGGGGCACAACTCTTTGACTTGGGAGACAGCTCCAATGCGGTGGGTCAAAACTACCTGTCTTTCAGTCCCCATACCGTTTCCAGTACCGCACAATTGGGGCTGGTCACAACGGCCGGCACCTTGAACCTCACCACACCAGGAATCTTTGACAACCAGGCATTACAGGTGGATTGCATCCTGGATCCCCTAAACGGCTACGACGCCATTTATACCAATGGCATTCTTCTTACTGCGGTCACCAACACCACTCCGCCATTGAGCAGTGTCAGCTCGGCGTGGTCATTCATCGGCCGCTCCCTGTTTGGAACCGACGCCTGGCTCGACGCGGCGATTGACGAATTTCGTATTTATGACGGCCGCCTGACGCCGGCACAACTTGCCGCGAATAATCTGGCGGGGCCCAATGCTCTTACACTGCCGATCAACCTGAGTATGTCCGCTGCCGCCTCGAACCTGACGCTGACCTGGCCATCCTACGGCATTGGCTTTAGTGCTCAGACCAGTTCCACTTTGGGCACGAACGCCCTGTGGTCCCCGGTCGGGGGTTCGCCAATACTCAACAGCAATCAATGGTGGCTGACATTGCCGGCAACGAACAACCCAACCTTTATCCGCTTGATCAGATGACATTGAATGAATCGCTGTTTCGTTTATGTTTTATGGAAAAAGCATCCTCGTTTCAGAAGAGCCCGCGGCTTTTCATTCTGGATTGCTCCGGCAGTGACTCGTGACAGAGTTGCGGCTGAAGGGCAGGTAGCCGCAACGCTGACATGAAACTTGTCCGACATTATTCTAAAGGTTTCAAACGGGCCGTCAACGTGCTCGCTTTGATATCCGGGATTTTGTTCCCGGCACAGTCCGGCCGGGCGCAAACTCAGTCCAACACCGTTCCGGAGGCGCTCGCCATGCTGGGCAACCGTGGAGTGCGGGTACACGACCCTTCCGCCATCACCAAAGACAAGGACGAGTACTGGGTGTTTTACACGGGTCGTGGCATTCCCTCTTATCATTCGAAGGATATGGTGAAATGGAAGCACGGACCTTCCGTTTTTACAAATGCGCCCGCGTGGGCGGCCCGGGCAGTGCCGCGAAATCATTGGATCTATTATTGGGCGCCGGATATTATTCATCCGGGCGATCGCTATTTGCTTTACTACGCGGTTTCGTCCTTTGGTCGCAATGACTCAGCCATCGGGCTGGCGACCAATCCAACGCTTGACCCCGCTGATCCCGCATTTAAATGGTCGGATCAGGGACTCGTTGTGCAATCGACCGGCAAGGATGATTTCAACGCGATTGATCCGGCGGCCGTTTTGGATGCCCAAGGCCGCCTCTGGCTTGCCTTCGGCTCGTTTTGGAGTGGCATCAAATTGATCCAACTGGATCCGCAGTCCGGCAAGCGAATCGCCACAAACTCGACGATCTATTCGCTGGCATTCAACGATTCCATCGAAGCGTCATATATTCATCACCATGACGGTTATTATTACCTGTTTGTAAACTGGGGGTTGTGTTGCCGCGGCACGAACAGCACCTACGAAATCCGCGTCGGGCGCAGCCGACAAATTACCGGTCCCTACCTGGATCAGGAGGGGGCGGACTTGATGACTGGCGGCGGCAGCGTTTTTTTAAGTTCCAGCGGATCGTTCATCGGTCCCGGTCAATCGGGGATTTATTCCGAAAACGGCGCCGATTGGTTCAGTTGCCATTTTTATGATGGCGAACGGCACGGACTTTCCCTGCTGGCCATCCTGCCGCTGAGCTGGAATACGAACGGCTGGCCGGAAATCAACTGGAATAAACTGAGAGAACAACGGTAATCACTTCTCTCCCCGATGTTTGCTTCAAGTCGTAGGCAACGTTGCTTCCAAGGTCCACTGACCCCGGATGGGAAGGAAGGGGGAAATTCCAGAAAAGCGGGAGTCAGCGCATTTTGGTGATTCATACACGCAAAGTGGCGTTGAGGCTGCGTCAGGAAATCTGGTAAAGTTGGCTGATTCTAAAGTCGGAAGACCTCAACAACATCAAGCTTATGAAAGAAACGTGCAGAATACACTCTTATTTGGTTACCGCAGGAGCAACCCTGTTCATGATGACGCGCGCGATGGCGGACACCCATTGGACAGGCAATGCAGGCGATAACGACTGGAATAACGCCGGCAACTGGGATAGCGGTGTGCCGGGCGTTAATAACTATAATGTCTTTATAGATCCCCAATCAAACAATTCGTATGCGATAATCGGGGTTGGTGAAACCGCCAATGTAGGCACATGGTCTGGCACATGGGGTGTCGCTCCGGGTGGAAGCAGCCCGATTTATCCGACGCTTTATGGTCCGGAATGGGGACAGACATTAGACATTTATGGTTCACTAAACGTCGGGTGGTACATGGCCCCCGTAGGCAATACCAGCGTAATCAACATGTACGCCGGCGGCTCCTATACTGCTGAAGGAATAGGACTGGGCGACAACTGGTGGTTTAATGGGGGACAGGGTGTAACTTGGAACCAATATGGGGGAACGGTCAACATCGGCTATTTGTTCTGGGGCGGGTATTTGAACCTCTATGGCGGAACGTTTACCATTAACGAGGACCTCGGCGTCAACGATGCGGTTGGGCAAGTCGGCGGTGACTCTGTTAATCTGGTTACCGATGCCAACCGGATGATAGATCTCGCCGGTGGCGAATTGATTATCGCCGGCAATGCCACTTCTCTGATCACAGGTTGGGAGACCAGGAACATTATTGAAGGCAATGGAGTGCTTGGTAATGTTAACATTGATACCACGAGTGATCCAGGCTTTACCGTGATTACGGCGGTTCCGGAACCGGCCGGCATGGCGCTGCTCGGTCTGGGTGGCCTGGCGCTTTTCCTGCGCCGCCGGTGGGTTTCCTGAATGGCTCTTAAGATCTTTTTCGTTCCCGAGAGAGGCAGACTTGGGTCTGCCTCTTTGTTTTGGGCGGAAGGGCATCAACGTGTTTTAGATGGGTGATGCTGAATTCTCTCCCGGTTTGAAATCTGCTTCGCGTTGACGATTCAGCGTGTGTGGTGTTTATTTTGGAGGAAGTGGATGGCCGTTCAATGTAACCCGGATTTTCTGCTCATGCCTGACGAGATCACCAGCGACATTACCCAAATGTTGCAAGCCATGAAAAGCGGCGGCCAAGCGGCGGAGGATTTGCTGCCGCTGGTTTACAGCGAACTGCGCCGTCTGGCCGCGTCGCACATGGCGCAGGCGGCGCCAGGCCAGACGTTGCAGGCCACGGCCCTCGTGCATGAAGCCTGGCTCCGCATGGTGGGGGCCGGCGACCGTACGTGGGAAAATCGCGTCCATTTTTTCAGCGCCGCCGCCAAGGCGATGCGGCACATACTGATCGGCAACGCGCGGCGCAAATCACGGCTCAAGCACGGCGGCGGCCAGTTGCGCGTGGATATTGACGAATTGAACCTGGCGGCCGCGACGCCGGACGACAAAATCCTGCTGATGGATGAGGCGCTGGATCGGCTGGAAACCGGTGACCCGGAAAAGGCGCGGATTGTCATCCTTAAATTTTTCGGCGGCCTGACAAACCAGGAAGTGGCCAAAATTCTGGGAGTCAGCGAACGCACGATCGAGCGGCAATGGGCCTTTGCGAAGGCCTGGTTGTTTGAAAACATCCGCAGCCGGGCTTGAAACCGGATGGATTGGCCGCCGGCAAAGCTTCGCGCGGGTCCGGCGTCCACGGAAATCTCTGGCAGGATGGATTATAATCACAAAGCGCATGACGAAGACCACCGAACAGATGGAAGCCTTGTTTGACGCGGCGCGCCAGCTCGCCAACCCTGCTGCCCGCCGAACGTTTCTCGACGAGGCTTGCGCCAATGATGCAGACCTTCGTGCCCGGGTTGAAGCGTTGCTTTCCGCACAGGCCGACGCAGATAAATTCTTCAGCGAAATCGCCCCTCTCGCCCGGACGCCGTCGGGCGCCGGCCATTCGACCACCGGCACTGGTTCCGTGGGGACCGGAAGCCCGCCGGAAAAGTCCGTGCCGAGTGAAGGTCCGGGCAGCCGCATTGATCGTTACAAGTTGCTGCAAAAAATCGGCGAGGGCGGTTGTGGCGTGGTCTATATGGCCGAGCAGGAAAAACCGGTCCTGCGCCGGGTCGCCTTCAAAATCATCAAGCTTGGCATGGATACCAGGAACGTCATCGCCCGCTTCGAGGCTGAGCGTCAGGCGTTGGCAATGATGGACCACCCGAACATCGCCCGGGTACTGGATGCGGGCGCGACGCAAACGGGCCGGCCATATTTCGTAATGGAACTGGTGCGTGGCGTCAAAATTACAGACTACTGCGATCAAAATCATCTCGACACCGGCCGACGGCTCGATCTGTTCGTCCAGGTTTGTCACGCCATCCAGCACGCGCATCAGAAGGGAATCATTCATCGCGACATCAAGCCGTCAAACGTGCTGGTCACGTTGCACGACGGAGTGCCGGTGCCCAAAGTGATTGATTTCGGCATCGCCAAGGCCATCGAAGGCAAACTGACGGAGCAAACCCTTTTCACCGCCTACGAACAAATCATCGGCACCCCGGCCTACATGAGCCCGGAACAGGCAGAGATGAGCGGGTTGGACATCGACACGCGCACCGACATTTACAGTCTGGGAGTGCTGCTCTACGAGCTGCTTACCGGCCGGACGCCGTTTGATCCCAAAATGCTGCTGCAATCCGGCCTGGATGAAATGCGCCGGACGTTGCGGGAAAAGGAGCCGCAACGGCCGTCCACCATGCTGACCACGTTGCAACGTACGGAATTGACGGCCGCCGCCGTGCAGCGGCATGCCGAACCGCCCAGGTTGATTTCCCTGCTGCGGGGTGATCTGGACTGGATTGTGATGAAGTGTTTGGACAAGGACCGCCGCCGGCGTTACGAAACCGCTAACGGGCTGGCAATGGACGTTCACCGTTACCTCAATAACGAACCCGTGATTGCCCGTCCACCCAGCCGGCTCTACCGTTTTCAGAAACTGGTACGGCGGAACAAAATTCTTTTTGCGTCGGGTGCAGCAGTGGCGGCGGCGTTGCTCATCGGTTTGGGAACCGCGACCCGCCTGTTCTTCATGGAACGGGCGGCCCGCCGGGAAGCGGTCGCCGCTGAACAACAACAATACCTTTTGCGCCAGGAGGCGGAGCGGGCGCGGGCCAACGAGGCGGAATTACGCCGACAAGCTGAAATCCGGGAGAAAATCACGCTCGCCGACGTGCGGATCAGCCAGAACGCCTTTGAGGAAGCGGATGCTCTTCTGAACGGTGATATCCCGACTCAGCCTTCCCTGGAAGCCGCGCGGGTGTTCCGCGCCATTGGCGAGTGGCACGCCTTGCAAGGCCGCTGGCGGGAAGCCGCCAGCCGGTTTGGCGCGTTGATCCAGATCAACCAATTTGACGGATGGGACATGGCCTCGCTGGATTATCTCCGGCTCGGCCCGGCACTAATTGAACTCGGCGATGTGCAGGGTTATGACCGTTTCCGTCAGGAAACAATCGCCCGCTTCGCCGGCACGTCGCATCCGGTGGCGGCGGAACGGGTGGTCAAGATCGGCCTGCTTCTGCCTGCCGACCCTAAAACCATGAGCGCGTTGACACCATTAGCAGCAATCGCTGCGAAATACTTCGGCAGCGTCGCACCCGACAATACCAACGCCGAAACCGTCTTTCAAGCTGCCTGGGGTTCCATCTCGTTGGCGCTCATGGAATATCGCCGGGGGAACTACGCCAAGGCAGAAGCATGGTGCCGACGTTGCCTGGCTTATCCGGGCGACAACCCGCCGCGGGTCGCCACTGCCCGGGTGATCCTAGGTATGTCCTGCCGCCAGCTTGGCGAAAATCAGGAGGCGATCGCTCAATTGGCGGAAGGCCGGGAAAACATCGATGCCAACTTTGACGATACTTTGGACCCCGGCAGCGCCGCGCACGGTTTCTGGTTCGATTGGGTTTTTGCCCGAATCCTGTCCCAGGAAGCCACAACGTTAATCGAGACAACACCTCAAATCTCCCATCCTGTCCCCGGTGTAACGCCGGACTGAAGGCGAAGCAAGACCACCCCAGGATTCCGGCTGCAATTGATGGCCTTGATTCTGAACAGGTTCGGAACCAACCCACCCGTGGGGAAACCATTCGCGTCGCGGGATATTTTGACCCTTCCGATTGCGGGTAAAAAGCCTGGCGGGTTTGGGACCCAAAAGGCGTATATGAAGGTGTAATCCCTGAGTCGAGGTCCTGCCGGGGCCAAAGCCCCAGGTTGGCCCGGTGTGGGGGGACACACATGCCGCGCGTGCCGAAAGTCATTCTGTTGATTGAGTCTTCGCGCGCCTCCGGGCGCGCGCTCCTGCGGGGTATTGCGGATTATTCCCGCCATCATGGACCTTGGTCCTTTTCCTGGGAACCCGCCGGACTGGAAAAAGCCCAGCCTCTGCTCGAAACCGGCGACGCCGATGGGATCATCCTGCGCGACACGGAACAGGCGGAAGAGATCGTGGCGTACGGATTGCCGACCGTGGTGGTGGGGCACCGCAATACCGAAATCACCGGCATGGTCAACGTGGTGACAGATTCGGAAACGGTTGGCCGGCTGGGAGCGGATCATTTGTTGGATTGCGGCTTCAAACATTTCGCCTTCTGTGGCTACGAAAAGACTTTACTGGAGAACACCACCTGGTCGGACATTCGCCGGAGAAGTTTCTGCCATCGAATCCGGGCGGCAGGTTTTGAAAATCCGCCCCAATACAGGTTGTCCATGTCGGGGAGGGATTGGTCGAAGGACTGGCGTTCACTTGCCCACTGGCTGAAGGCACTGCCCAAACCCGTCGGCGTGATGGCGTGCAACGACGATTGCGGCCAGCGCGTCATGGAAGTCTGCAAACTGATCGGCCAAACCGTGCCGGACCTGGTGGGCGTCGTCGGCGCCGACAACGATGAAGTTGTTTGTGGACTGACCGACCCGCCGATGTCGAGCATCGCCATCAATTTTGAGCGCGCCGGTTATAACGCCGCGCATGCCCTGAATGGATTGATGCGACAATCGTACGCCGGCCCTTCGCGCATCATGGCGGCGGCGGCGCATGTGGTGGCGCGTCGCTCCACGGATTTCGTGGCGGCGGAAGATTTGCATCTGGCCAAGGCGTTGCGATTCATTCGCGACCAGGCGCGCCGTTGCGGCGTTTCCGTGGATGAAGTGGCCGGCTTCGCGGGGCTGTCACGACGCATGTTGGAAAACCGGTTCCGCAAAGTGCTGGGCCGTTCCGTGCTCGATGAAATCCGGCGTGTGCGGGCCGATCAAATCGCTCAACTGCTGGTCGAAACTGATCTGCCGGTGGCGCAGATTGCGGACCTGCTCGGTTTTGCCGACATGCGGCATATTGCCCGCTATTTCCGGGCCGGCAAAGGCATCAGCCCGCTCGCTTACCGCAAGACTTACGGTTCGTCGGAGTTGGGGGGGTGGCGTTCGCGAAATGGCGATTCTTTTCCGCAAAGTGGCGTTGTCGCCGCATCACCGCAAAGTAAAATATATTAATCAATCGAATTTTAAAAATGTCTTTTTCCCCGAAACGATATTCAAGAGCGTTTACGTTGATCGAACTGCTGGTGGTCATCGCTATCATTGCCATCCTCGCGGCGATGCTGCTTCCGGCGTTGTCTGCCGCCCGACAAAGAGCGTGGATTGCCAACGACCAGAGCAATTTGCACCAACTCGGCATCTCTGGAACGATACTGGGCGGTGACAACAATAACTTTTTGCCTGACCTGAGATGGCCGCCGTACGGGACCGGCACACCTCCCAATAATCCTGCCATCTACGGCAACTGGCCATGGGATATTTCCGATCTGTTTTGCACCAACATGATTATGTACGGGGCGAGCCGGAATATATTTTTCTGCCCGGCCAACGCCGCGTTTAATCAGGACAACGTGTGGAACTTCGGCGTGGCGGGTGCCAGCAATGCCACGGTCCAAAGCCAATTTCGCATCACGGATTATATCTGGTTTTTGCCGGGAGCCGGCTTGAATGCCGGAGGGACACGGCCGGAACAGCCTTACTGGCAGACCAATCTCCTGGGTTCGCCAATCAACCGACCCTCCAAATCCGCATGGTGTGCAGACGTCGTTGCTGCCGACGCGAGTTCACCGACTCCCTACGCTCACTTCAGGGTTGGCGGACTGCCCGGCAACGTAATCCAACGCACCAGCTTTCTAAATGGCAACCAGCCGGCGGGTGGCAACCAATTGTATCTGGACAGCCACGTCGGTTGGCACAATTGGCAGGGACTTACCGGGCCGTCTCTAAAAATCTTCGGCAATGATCCGGTTTTTATGTTTTGGCCAAACACCTAGCGAGTCTGTGATTTCCGACCCCTGTTAAACCATAAACTCAACTGCTCAAAAGTATGAAATTAAAAAATCTGTGTTATGCAGCAATCATTGCCCTGTTGGCATGCTTGACCCAAACGGCATCTGCCTTTGATTCACACTGGAATGGCACGATGACCAATAACCTCTGGAACAATCCCAATAACTGGAATCCCGTTGGCGTGCCGCCGCCGGGAAATCCGACAAACTTTGTCGGCAATGTCTGGCTTGATCCCTCTCCCGTGGATGGAGACACGGTGATAACAATTCCGCTGGGCGACGTGGAAACCCCCGGCATCGGCAATGCTACCGAACAATATGATACGATATTCGGTCCGGAGTTCGGATGTACTTTAAATGTTTACGGCACATTGGAGTTTGACTGGACAATTGCCCCATATCAGCCAGATCCAACCCCGGGTTTGCGCAGCCACATCAATCTGTGGGCGAATGCCTACATGTACACTTCCGGCGCGTCTTTGAATCTCGGTTCCGGCTGGTGGAATGTTTGCGAGGGCGCTTATGTGACAATGAACCTTTACAATAATGCCAACTACAGCAGCTTGGGCGGAGCCGGCATCTGGGTGGGTGGCCATTTGAATATCTATGACAGCGCAACCGTTTTGATCAATGGTTATGTCAACGACGACGCCGGACAGGCTAACAATGACGCTACCGCGGTTGTCAATATCGGTGGCGGTACGTTAAAGTTGCCGGAAGGTTGGGTGACCGGCGCTAATACGTCATTCAATGGCGGCTCTGGGACCGTCACTAACCTCGTCGCCAGGGGCATTCTCCGCGTTTACGGCAAGGGATATGACACCAATGACTTGATTGTCAGCGACAACGGGACCAACACTATTGTCCAGGCCGTTTCCCTGGGTGGAGCCTTGCAACGGGTTTATTTCCAGCCGCTGGCCCGTGCCACCGTGGAGGTCGGAAATTTTCAACAGGCGACGCTCGTCGGGGATTATTCGTCCGTGAGTGGAGTGCTCTTGAGCTCGTCGGAACCCGGCGTGGATCCGGCGACATTTTCGGCTCCGGTTTACACCTCGAGTAATCCCAAGGTGGCCACGGTGGATACCAATGGCTTGGTGACAGCTCTCTCTGCCGGCAGCGCGACATTGACGGCAACCGTTGGTGCGCTTGCCAGCACCAACTCCGTTACCGTCACGGTTGTCCCGGTTAATGCCACCCTGGTCCACCGCTACAGCTTCAATGAAACCTCGGGCACCACGGCGTCGGATTCGGTGGGCGGTTCCGCATGGAACGGCACGTTGGAGGGAAGCGGCACGGCCTTTAACGGTACGGGGCAGGTGGTTCTGACCGGCGCAACCAACAACGCCATTTTGGGCGACGGGATTGCCAGTTACGTGAGCCTGCCGGCGGGTCTGGTCAGCAACATGAATGAAGTTACGATTGAAACCTGGGCCAGCTTCAATACCACTACCACCAATAATTTTGAGAATCTCTTTGCGCTTGGGTTCTCGGATCTTAATCCCATTGATGGTACCTACGGGGACGGAGGCAACTATATTACCTTCTCTCCACATACCGGTGGTGGGACGGCGCAATTGAACTTCGGGCAGGGTACACCCGGAAATCTCGGTGAGAGAGATGCCATAAGTACCGGCACGTTGGACGGACAGAACAATATGCAGATTGTTGGGGTTTTTAGTCCCGATACAGGCAATGAAGCCTTCTACACCAACGGGGTGTTGGCTGTGAGAGTTTCCATGTTTAATGCCATGATGGATCCGGTGAGTTATCGTGATCCGGCGTTTAATAGTCAGAGCGTTCTGGCTTACCAACTGGGTGCGGACCCGAACAATTATATCGGCGAGTCGCTCTATGGAACCGATCCCGGCTTCAACGGTTCCATAGACGAGTTTCGCATTTACAACGGCCCGCTTACCGCGTCGCAGGTCGCAGCCGATTATGCCCTCGGACCGAATCAGCTCCGGGGCACCAGCCTCGCGCCCGTGTCGCTGACGGTAACCCGCTCGGGCGGCAACCTGGTATTCTCGTGGCCGACCAGTTCTGCCCTGGTGACCTTGGTATCCAGCCCGGCGCTGGGACCAGGTGCTACGTGGACGCCAGTGACTGTGCCTGCCGGGGCGCTGACAACGTCCGGTGCCAACTACCAGTTGACCCTGCCGATGTCCGGCTCGACACAGTTCTTCCGGCTGTCGGAATAGCCAAACATTTGGGGCAAGCGCCCAACAAGACATTAAGAGATGATTGTTGGGCGTGCGTTTGCCGCGCGGGTGTTTCCTGCTTGCCGGAACCCCGCGCGGTGGTTTGTTAAATGACCGGATGTCGGGGTGTGTACATGACTGATTTGATTCGGCTTGAAATCTGGTTTCTAACCGGCAGCCAGCATCTTTACGGAGCGGAAACACTTAAACGGGTTGCTGCCCATTCCCGGAAAATTTCCAAGGCATTGAACAATGCCAGGGCGATTCCCGTCAAGGTGGTCTTTAAACCTGTTGTCAAATCTCCGGAAGAGGTACTGGCGCTTTGCGAAGAGGCAAATCAAACGTCTCCCTGCATCGGGGTGATGACCTGGTGCCATACCTTTTCCCCCTCCAAGATGTGGATCAACGGCCTGAAAGCACTGCGCAAGCCGGTCCTACATCTTCATACCCAGCATAACCATGACCTTCCGTGGGCTTCCATTGACATGGATTTTATGAATCTGAACCAGGCGGCCCACGGGGACCGCGAGCACGGCTTCATCATGAGCCGCATGCGATTGGATCGGAAGGTGGTTGTCGGCCATTGGCATGACGCCGAGGTCCAGAGCCAGGCGGGCGCGTGGTGCCGGGCCGCTGCCGCCTGGCACGACTGGCAGGGGGCAAAATTTTGCCGCTTTGGCGACAACATGCGCGAGGTGGCGGTCACGGAAGGTGACAAGGTCGCCGCCCAAATCAAGTTTGGCTTCGCGGTCAACGGCTATGGTGTCGGGGATTTGGGAAAACACCTCGATGCCACGACGGACGGGCAAATCAAGGCGCTGCTCAAAGAATACAAAGCCAGTTATGTCGTCGCACCCGAACTCCGCAAAAACGGCTCCCGACACGAATCCCTGCGCGAAGCCGCCCGGATCGAAATCGCTTTGCGCGCTTTTTTGCGCGAAGGCGGTTTCAAGGGATTCACCACCACGTTCGAGGATTTGCACGGGCTGGCGCAGTTGCCGGGTGTGGCCGCCCAGCGTTTGATGGCGGAAGGTTATGGATTCGGCGCGGAAGGCGATTGGAAAACCTGCGCATTGGTCCGCGCCATGAAAGTCATGTCCCGGGGCTTGAAGGGCGGCACCTCCTTCATGGAGGACTACACGTACCATTTGAACGCCGGGAGCGGCAAAGTGCTCGGGGCGCACATGCTCGAAGTCTGTCCGAGCATCGCAAAAGACAAACCGTCGTTGGAAGTCCATCCGCTGGGGATCGGCGGCAAGGCCGATCCGGTGCGGCTGGTGTTTGACACGCCGCCCGGACCCGGGCTCAACGCGGCGATGATGGATATGGGAAACCGGTTTCGTCTGTTGGTGAACGAAGTGGAGGTGGTTCCACCGGAAAAACCACTGCCCCGATTGCCGGTGGCGCGCGCCCTGTGGATACCCAAACCTGATTTTCGCACCGCCGTCACGGCGTGGATTTATGCCGGCGGCGCGCATCACACCGGCTTCAGCCAGGCAGTGACGACGGAAATGTTGGAGGACTTCGCCGGCATGGCCGGTGTGGAATTGATGACGATTGATCGCCATACCGTCCTCCGACAGTTCAAGAAAGAGTTGAACTGGAATGAAATCCATTATGGCTTGCGAAACGGGTTGGCTTCATAACTTTTGTCATGACAATCCGGGCCGGTTGATTTTTCATTCTCCGATGGCAACGAAATGCGCTTCCGGATCCGGTGGGTGGAACAAACACCGTTCAGGCAGCGACTGCATTTGCTGTCGAGCGGGTGTAAACATTGGCTTATGAAAATCCAGTCAATTTCCATTTTTCTGGCCGGGGCAATCATGGTCGGGCTTTCCTCTGGCAGCCGGGGGGCTGCAATTGATTTATCGGCGCAACAATTTCCTCCCGGGGACGTTCGTCTGCTCGACGGCCCGTTCCGGTCGGCCATGGGATTGGACGCGAAATATCTCCTCAGCCTGGAGCCGGACCGGCTGCTGAGCGGATTTCGGTCGGAGTCGGGCTTGACCCCCAAAGCCGCGAAGTATGGAGGATGGGAGTCCACCAAGCTCGCCGGCCACACCCTGGGGCATTATCTTTCCGCTTGCTCCCGGATGTATCAGGACACCGGCGACCGCCAATTCCTTGATCGCGTGAATTATATCGTGGCCCAACTGGCCGAATGTCAGAAAGCCAACGCCAACGGTTATGTCGCGGCCATGCCGGATGGCAAACAGGTCTTTGGCGACGTGGCGCAGGGGAAAATCAATGCCGAAGGATTCAATCTCAATGGCGGCTGGTCGCCGTGGTACACCATCCACAAGGAACTCGCCGGGCTGATTGATGCTTATCGTTTCTGTGATAACCCGCAGGCCCTCGCAGTGGCCACCAACCTCGCCAATTGGGTTTATGACACCACCCGGAATCTCTCGGATGAACAATGGCAAAAAATGCTGATCTGCGAATATGGTGGCATGAATGAGGCGCTGGCCAATCTTTACGGCCTGACACAGAACGAGCGGTATCTTGATCTGGCGGAGAAATTTTATGACCAGGCCGTGCTGGCGCCGTTGGCGGCGGGCCGGGACGATTTGAGCGGTAAACATGACAACACCCAGGTCCCCAAAATCGTCGGCGCGGCCCGAATCTATGAATTAACGGGCCAACCTCGTTACGCGGACCTCGCCCGGTTTTACTGGCAGCGCGTTGCTCTGAACCGTTCGTATGTCATTGGCGGCAGCGGCGACAACGAGGGCTTCTTTCCCACCAACCAATGGGCCAGTCATCTCAACGCCGCCACCTGCGAGACCTGTTGCACTTACAACATGCTCAAGCTCACGCTGCATTTGTTCGAATGGTCACCCGCCGCCGCGGAAATGGATTTCTATGAGCGCGCGCTCTACAACGACATCCTCGCCTCCCAGGACCCGGACACGGGCATGTTCGTTTACCTGATGTCTTTGCAGCCCGGCGGCTTCAAAACCTATTCCACCCCGGAAAACTCATTCTGGTGCTGCGTCGGCACCGGCATGGAAAATCACTCGCGTTATGGCCAGGCCATTTATCTGCACGGGGATGGCTCACTCTACGTGAATCTGTTCATCGCCTCGGAGTTGTCCTGGCCGGAACAAGGCCTGGTGGTGCGGCAGGACACGAAATTTCCCAATCAAGACACAACGCGGCTGACCTTCCAGTGCCGGCAACCGGTCAAGCTGGCGCTGAAAATCCGCTGGCCGGCCTGGGCGGAATCCCCGCCCGGCATCTCGATCAATGGGCAGGCACAAACCGTCAGCGGCCAGCCCGCTTCTTATGTCACCCTGGATCGTCAATGGCATGACGGTGACGTTGTGAAAATCCATCTGCCCATGAGCCTGCGCACCGAGCCGTTGCCGGGAACGACCAATCTCCTCGCCGTGCTTTACGGCCCGATTGTGCTGGCGGGCGAACTGGGCGCCAGCGGAATGCCGGCGGACCCAGACGCGAAAGATCAAACGAAATTTGTGAAGTGGCCGCCGGCTCCGGTGCCGGTATTTGTGGCCGACGATGATTCCATCCTGAAGCACATTCGCGCCACGCGCCGGCCATTGACATTCCGCACGAAGTACCTGGCGCGTCCCGAAGACGTGACCCTGGTTCCGTTTTATGAAGTGCAGCATCAGCGTTACACCGTTTATTGGCACGTGCTTTCCCCAACCGAATGGCAGCAGCAGGAATCCGACCTCAAAGCCAGGTGGAATCAGGATTCGGCCCGGCTGGCTGCCTGGAAACAAAGAACCGCGATTGACACGAAGACGGATAAATAAGTCTGGATTTTTTCCTGTCAGCCCGATTAGAAATAAATGGCATTCATGAAATACACCATCGGCCTCGATTACGGGACAAATTCGGTCCGCGCCCTGCTGGTGGACGCGGCCAACGGACGCGAGATCGGCACGGCGGTTTGGAATTATGAGCACGGGACCGCGGGCGTGATTCTGTCACGCGACCCCAACCTCGCGCGGCAACATCCCGCCGATTATGTCAAGGGCGCGGAAATCACCATCAAAAAGGCCCTGGCCAACGCCAACAAAAACGTGCGGGGGTTTCAGGCGCGGCAGGTCGTCGGCATCGGTGTGGACACGACGGGCAGCACGCCGTTGCCGGTGGATGCCCAGGGCCGGCCACTGGCCTTTGATAAAAGATTCGCCCGAAACCCGGCGGCCATGGCCTGGCTCTGGAAAGATCACACCGGCGTGGCCGAGGCGGCGGAAATCACCGCCCGGGCGGAGAAAACCCGTCCGCAATACCTTGCCAAGTGCGGCGGCGTCTATTCCAGCGAATGGTTTTTCAGCAAGATTTTGCACTGCCTGCGCGCCGCGCCGGAAGTGTTCAACGCCGCGTATTCATGGAGGGAACTTGCCGACTTTGTTCCCGCCGAACTCACCGGCACGCTCGCGCCGGACCGATTTATCGCCGGTGTTTGCGCCGCGGGACACAAGGCGATGTGGAACGCAAAGTGGGGCGGCTACCCCGACGCGGAATTTTTGTCGCAACTGGATTCGAAACTCGGCGCGTTGCGCGCGCGCCTGCCGGGCCGCGTTCATTCAATTGACCGCGTGGTCGGCGGTTTGACCGCGGCGTGGGCGAAGAAAACGGGATTGCCAGCAGGCATTCCCGTCGCCGTCGGCGCGTTCGACGCGCATCTCGGCGCGGTGGGCTGCGGCGTTCAACCCGGCACACTCGTCAAAATCATCGGCACAAGCACGTGCGACATCGCGATTTCGCCGAATAACCGGTCCCTCGCGGATGTGCCCGGCCTGTGCGGCATCGTGGACGGCAGCGTGTTGCCGGGCTTTTACGGGCTCGAAGCCGGCCAGTCGGCCGTGGGCGACATTTTCAACTGGTGGGTCAATTACATCCGGCCCCACGGCGAAAAATTGTCGCACCAGGCACTCGACGCCGAGGCAATCAAGTTGCGGCCCGGTGAAAGCGGCCTACTCGCGCTGGATTGGAACAACGGCAACCGCACCATCCTCGTGGACCAGCGGCTCACCGGATTGCTCGTGGGCCAGACGCTTTACACGACGGCGGTGGAAGTGTATCGCGCGCTCATCGAGGCGACGGCGTTCGGTGCGCTGACCATCATCAACCGGTTCGAGGAATACGGCGTGAAAATCGGGCAGGTGGTCAACTGCGGCGGCATCGCCGAGAAGAGCGCCATCACGATGCAGATTTACGCGGACGTGACGGGCCGGCCGATGAAAGTGTCGCGTTCGGCGCAGACCTGCGCCCTGGGCGCGGCCATCGCCGGGGCGGTGGTGGCCGGCGCCCACAAGGATTACGCCACGGCACAAAAGAAAATGACCGGCTTGAAGCCCAAAATATACAAGCCCAACGCCCGGGCCCATGAAATCTACCGCGAACTGTATCCGCTCTACCGGACGCTGCACGACGCCTTCGGTACGCGCGCCCGGAACGGCAATCTGTACGATGTCATGAAGAAACTGATTGAAATCCGCAACCGCCTTCGCCGATGATGGGCGGATGAACCGCGCCTTGAATCGGAACCCCGACTGTTTGTGTCGTCAAATTACATGATATGCCACGGTGAGCTTTTTGGGTATTGAACGGACAGGCCATGCTCAATCAATTAAAGCGAGACGTTTGCCGGGCCAATCTGGCTTTGGTGAAGGAGGGGCTGGTGATTCAAACCTGGGGCAATGCCAGCGGCATTGACCGCGCCCGGGGATTGGTCGTCATCAAGCCGTCCGGTGTGCCTTATGACCGGATGAAGCCAGGAGACATGGTAGTGGTGGCGCTCAAAACCGGCAAAGTGATTGAGGGCAGTCTTAAACCGAGTTCGGACACGCCTACCCATCTGGTGCTTTACCGCGCCTTTTCGGAAATCGGCGGCGTGGTCCACACGCACAGTCTTTACGCAACAGCGTGGGCGCAGGCGCGGAGAAAAATCCCGGCTTACGGCACCACCCAGGCCGATTATTGGTTTGGCGAAGTTCCCTGCACGCGCGCTCTGACGCCGCGCGAAATCAAAAGCGATTACGAAACGAACACCGGTCATGTCATCGTCGAGACCTTTAACCGGCTGGAGCCGATGCAACATCCGGCCGTGCTGGTCGCCGGCCATGGCCCGTTTACCTGGGGGAAGGATGTGGCGGACGCCGGTCACAACGCCGCCGTCTTGGAGTTTGTCGCGCGGCTGGCGAGTGAGACCTTGTGCGTTAATCCAAAGACCAAACCCATGGAACCCGCGTTGCTCGGCAAACATTTTCTTCGCAAACACGGAACGAACGCGTATTACGGACAAAAATGATCGAACGACCATTATGAAAAAAATCCTGCGATTAACTGCATTGACGCTGGCCGCCATGGGCGCCGTTTACCTGACCGGCTGCGCGTCCACTCCCAAGTCGAGTTCAATCTCAAAAAGTGCCATCACAGAAGAACCCTTCGGCAGGATGCCGGACGGCACGCCGGTGAAGATTTACACCCTGCGCAACGGCAAGGGAATGGAGGCGCGCATCATGACCTACGGCGGCATTGTCCAGTCGCTCAAAGTGCCGGACAAAAACGGGAAGTTGGGAGATGTTGTTTTCGGCTTCGACAATCTGGACGGTTATGTGAATGATACCTACGTGAAAAACTGCCCGTACTTTGGCGCGCTCATCGGCCGTTACGGCAACCGCATCGCCAACGGCAAATTCACACTGGACAACCAGGAATATACCGTGCCGACCAACGACGGGCCGAATTGTTTGCACGGCGGCCCCGCTGGATTTGACAAGCGCGTTTGGAAAGTCATCAGCTCGGATGTCGGCCCTCGGGGTCCCCGGCTTGAACTTGGCTATTTGAGCAAGGACGGCGAGGAGGGTTTTCCCGGCAACCTCGATGTCCGCGCGACCTACACCCTCACGGAAGACAACGCCCTGCGCCTGCATTTTAAGGCCACCACCGACAAGGACACCGTTTGCAACCTGACGCATCATTCCTATTTCAATCTGGGCGGCAGTGGTGACGTGCTGGGTTACCTCGTCTACATCAACGCCGACAAATTTACGCCGGTGAACAGCACGCTCATTCCGACCGGCGAACTAAAGCCGGTCGCCGGCACGCCCTTTGATTTTCGCACACCCACGGCCATCGGTGCGCGCATCAACGACACGAATGACGAACAAATCGTGTTTGCTCGCGGCTACGACGACAACTGGGTGCTCAATCATCCGTCGGGTAAGCTCGGCCTGGCGGCACGGGTCAGTGATCCGGTTTCCGGCCGTGTCTTGACCGTTTACACCACCGCGCCGGGGATGCAGTTCTACACCGGCAACTTCCTGAACGGCTCGCTCATAGGCAAGGGCGGCCAGATCTATCGCTACCGCGGCGCCTTTGCCATGGAACCGCAGGATTATCCGGATTCGCCAAACCATCCGAATTTCCCGTCGGCCGAGTTGAAGCCCGGACAGACATACAAAAGCACGATGATTTACAAGTTCTCAGCCGAATGATATTCATTGGATAAATTCAAAAACGATCAACCAAACCGGTCCATGAAAAAAGTAATGCTCCTGTCCCTGGCTTTGTGCGTGGCAACGATGTTTTCCGGTTGCAGCAAGAAGCAAAAAGAAACCGCCCCTTCCGGCGCCGCGCCCGCGCCGCAGAAAAAACTCAGACTCGCCTTTGTCAGCAACAACGCGGCCAATTTCTGGGCCTTCGCCCGCGCCGGCTGCCAGGCGGCGGCACAGGAACTCGGCGACGTGGAACTGGATTTTCGCATCACGCAGGACGGCAGTTCTGCCGCCCAGCGCCAGATTCTGGACGACCTGGTTGCCAAAGGTGAGGATGGTATTGCCGTCAGCGTGGACGACCCGGATAACCAGACGGAATTTTTGAACAAGGTGGCGTCGCAGACATTGTTGATTTGCTGCGACAGCGACGCCCCCGCGAGCAAACGCGTGGCCTACATTGGCACCGACAACGTGGCCGCCGGAGTCGAGGCGGGGAAAATGATCAGGGAATGCCTCCCCAACGGGGGCAAAATCATGCTGTTCGTCGGACACAGCGACGCGGAAAATGCCAAGGAACGCTACGAAGGTATCAAGCAGGCTTTGGAGGGTTCCAACATTCAGATTATCGACATCCGCACCGACGACACGGATGCCGTCCGGGCGCAGAAGAACGCCGAGGATACCCTGGTGAAATATCCCGACATCGCCTGTCTGGTCGGATTGTGGAATTACAATGGCCCGGCAATCCTGAATGCCGTTCGCGGCGCGGGTAAAATCGGCCAGGTGAAGATCGTTTGTTTCGATGATGAAGACGATACGTTGGCCGGCATCGCGTCCGGGGCCATTTTCGGCACTGTCGTTCAAAACCCGTTCGAATTCGGAAAAGATTCCGTGACACGGATGGACAAATACCTGCATGGTGACAAATCGGCTTTGGCCACCAGCACCATTTTCATTCCCACCCGCGATATCAAAAAAGACAGCGTCGCTGAATACCAGGCCTACAAGAGGAAGATCCTCGGTCAGTAACATGACTTCCGCGCCGCTGCTCGAGATGCGCGGGATTTCCAAGCGATTTCCCGGCGTGGTGGCGTTGGACGCCGTGGATTTTCACATTGCCCATGGTGAGGTCGTCGCCCTGGTTGGTGAGAATGGCGCGGGCAAATCCACGCTCATGAAAATTCTCGGCGGCGTCCACCAGCCCGATGCCGGCGAAATCAAACTGGAGGAACAGCCGCTCAGAATCCAGAATGTTAATGACGCCATGCGTCGCGGCATCGCCTTTATTCATCAGGAACTCAATGTTCACGGCAATCTCGAGGTCGCGGCGAACGTTTTCCTCGGCCGCGAGCCGCGCTACGCGCTGGGCCTGATTGACCGGAAAAGAATTCACGATGACACCGCGCCTCTGCTCCGGCGGCTGGGCCTGTCGGTGTCCACTCATACCCGTCTGGACCAACTGTCCATCGCGCAGCAGCAGATGGTGGAAATTGCCAAGGCACTCTCGCTCAACGCCCGGCTCATTATCATGGACGAGCCGACTTCGAGTCTTACGCTGGCCGAGACCCGGCGCCTGCTGGAACTGGTCTGCGAACTCGCCGAACAGGGTGTCAGCGTCATCTATATCTCCCATCGGCTGGGTGAAATTGACGAGTGCGCTGACCGCGTGATCGTCCTGCGCGATGGCCGGAACGCCGGCGAACTGACCCACGATGAAGCCACACACGACCGGCTCATCAATTTGATGGTGGGCCGGGAAATCAAAAATTATTACGTCCCCCCTGAGGGCCGCAAGGCCGCCGGCTTCTTCAAGGTGCGCCATGTCACCTCGTCCTTGTATCCGCAAAGAGCGGTTTCCTTCGACGCCGCCTGCGGGGAAATCCTCGGCTTCGCGGGGCTGGTGGGCGCCGGACGCTCGGAAATGGCAAAGGTGTTGGTGGGACTGGACTGTTCGCCGGCGGGGCAAATCATTTTGGATGGCCAAAGCATCTCCATCAATACGCCGCGGGATGCGATTGACCACGGCATTTATCTGATTCCCGAAAACCGGCGCAGCGAAGGCCTCATCGTTGAGATGTCGGTCCGCGAAAACGTCAGCCTGCCGTCCCTGCGCCAGCTTTCGCGCGGCGGCCTCATCCAGCGCAAGCGCGAGCGCGAGGTGGCACGCCGGCAGGTGGATTCGCTCAAAGTCAGGACCCCCGGCATCGAATCGCTCGTCCTGAACCTGAGCGGCGGCAACCAGCAAAAGGTCGTGCTCGGTAAATGGCTTGCCATGAATCCCAGGGTGATGATTTTGGATGAACCAACCCGCGGTATTGATGTGGGCGCAAAGGCGGAGATTTACCGGCTGATGCGCGAATTGGCCGGGCAGGGGGCGGTCCTGTTGATGATCAGCAGCGACATGGAGGAGGTCTTGAATGTCAGCGACCGCATCGCCGTAATGCACGAGGGTGAAATCACCGGCGTGCTCGACCGCGCTGATTGCAACGAACAGAACGTCATGCAGCTCGCCGTCGGCAAAAAAATTTCCGTTGCGAAACCGGCCTATACCAACTGACTTCATGCAAAACCGAACGCCCGAATCCAGCAGAACGCCTTCCCCGGAAAAACCCCCGCCGGAATCGAACAAACCGGCCTTTATCAAAACCCTGGTCATCAAAAAGGAATTCGGAATTTTTGTCCTCCTGGTGTTCTTGTGTGCGGTCACCGGGTTGAAAAACCACGCCTTCTTTTCCGAGGCCAACTTGTCAAACACCGCCAATTTGATCGGCTTGTTCGGCATTTTCAGCATCGGTGCCGGCATGATTATCATCACCGGCGGCATTGATTTGTCGGTCGGCTCAATGATTGCGCTGAACGGCATGTTGCTGGTGATGGCCCTGACGGATTGGCACTGGCCCTGGCCGCTGGGTGTGGCGTTTGCGCTGGCGGTGCCGATGTGCCTCGGCTACGCCCACGGCCTGCTCATCACGCGCTTCAATATGCAACCGTTCATTGTGACGCTTTGCGGTTTGCTGCTGTATCGGGGCATCGCGCGCTTCATTTCCAACGATACGACCAAGGGGTTTGGCGACGCCGCCGGTTTCACCACCCTCCAGCGCCTGGCCAACGGCGATTTTCTCGGCCTGCCGATGCCATTCGTGATTCTCATCATCATTTCCATAATCATGTGGATTGTGCTGCACCGTTCCATTTACGGCCGTTATCTCCTGGCCGTCGGCCACAACGAGGAAGCCACGCGCTTTTCCGGCGTGAATACCCGGCGCGTTATCGCCAGCAGCTATGTCCTCGGTGGCCTGCTGACGGGCACCTCCGGCATCCTGTTCGCCTTTTATACCAATTCGGTTTCGCCCTCAACGCACGGCAATTTCTATGAACTCTATGGTATCGCGGCGGCAGTGCTCGGTGGCTGCAGCCTGCGCGGTGGCGAAGGTTCCGTCATCGGCGTTCTCATCGGTACCGCCCTGTTGCTGGTGCTGCAAAACCTCGTAAACCTGCTGAACATCCCCAGCTCGCTTAACTTTGCCGTCATGGGCGCAGTGGTCCTCATCGGCGTGCTGGCCGACCGGATCCTCAAAAACCGGGCGGCCAGAAAAATTGCGCGTCCACCCAAATGAAAAACTTGCTTCCGGAAGGACGAGTTATACGGGTCCCATTTCGCCGCGTGTCGTCCAATGGGCGAAGGTTTAAAACCTCGCTTTTGGAGTTCAGACGATTTGCCTTCACCGGAATTGGTTTGTCGGCAACCACCGGTGTTTTGTCCGCCCAAATTATTTCGCCTGACACCAATCTTACCGCGCGCGAGCAGCAAATCATCGCCGCCGCCCAACCGGCTGCCGCGCCGCAGTTTAACGGCCCTCGGGTGGCCGGCATTCGCCCGGGCACCCCGTTGGTCTTTTCTTTGGCCGTAACCGGTCAACACCCCATCGCCTTTTTGGCAGAGTCATTGCCAGCCGGACTGAAACTGGATTCCCACACCGGAATCATCACCGGTTCGCTGAAAAAAGCCGGTGATTATCAATTGGCAGTTCGCGCCGAAAATTCTGCGGGCGCTGCCGAAGCGGCAATCAGCATCGTCTGCGGCGATAACCTGGCCCTGACACCGCCGATGGGATGGAACAGCTACGATGCTTACGGCGATTCCGTCCGCGAATCCGAGGTACTGGCCAATGCCGAATGGCTGAAGCAACACCTGCAACCCTTCGGCTGGGATACCGTGGTCGTGGATTTTCGGTGGTACGACCGGTTCGCCAACGGTCAGCCCGGTCAGAGCCCCGAAGGGATTATGATTGATGAGTACGGACGCTGTGTCCCGGCGCCCAATCGTTTTCCCTCCGCGACCAATGAGGCCGGTTTCAAACCGCTCGCCGATGGGATCCACGCCATGGGTCTGAAGTTCGGCATTCACATCATGCGCGGCATCCCGCGACTGGCCGTGGCCAAAAACCTGCCGATTGCCGGCTCCAAATTCACCGCCGCTCAAGCCGTGCTGCCGGAAGGCGACCCCAATCGCATCTGTGTCTGGAACCAGGACATGTTTGGCGTGGACGCCACGACCGCCGCCGGCAGGGCCTGGTATGCCAGTATCGCAAACCAGTACGCTGCTTGGGGCGTGGATTACATCAAATGCGACGACATCGCGAATTTGCAGCGAGGACAAATTTATGACGCTGACGAAATCGAGGTTTTGTCAACGGCATTGAAGAATTCGGGCCGTTCCATTGTGCTGAGCCTTTCACCGGGCGCGACACCGGTGAGTCACGCCGCCCACGTCGCCCGGTTCGCCAATCTCTGGCGCATATCGCCGGATTTCTGGGATAACTGGCGTTCACTCAACCATAATTTCGATTTGTTTGCCCGCTGGACCCAATACACCGGCCCCGGTCACTGGCCGGACGGCGACATGATCCCGTTTGGCCATATCTGCCAGCGCAATTGCGACGTCCGACCCGGTCGCTGGACCCGATTGACGCGCGACGAACAACTGACGCTCATGTCATTGTGGGCGCTGGCATCGTCGCCGTTGATGCTGGGCATGAATTTGCCCGACAACGATGCCTGGACGACCGCTCTCCTGACGAACCCGGAGACACTCGCGATTGACCAGGACCCGCTCGGCAAACCGGCGCAACGGGCGGCGAATCCCGGTGTGCCGGCGGAGATCTGGGTGAAACCGTTGGCCGATGGTTCACGCGCCCTCGGATTGTTCAATCGTACCAGCCTGCCGGTGAAGGTTGATTTGCCCTGGCGCAATTTGCGCAAATCCGGAATCCGGTCCCGGCCTGAGGTCCGTGATTTGTGGCTGCGCGAAGATCTGGGGCGGCAGGAAAATCTCGTGGCCACTCTGCCTCCACATGGCTGCCTTTTGCTTAAGGTAAAATAAACTGCTATCCGGATCTTCTTCCGGGTTGACAACGGTTGCCGGCGCCCGGAGCGTATTCAGAAAATCTGTAGCCCCAGACTTCAGTCACGCATATGAAACAAGCAGTCCCCGTTTGCGCTGGGCCCGCTGCGCAGCGACCTGGCGCTGGTCAAATATTAGCCCCACTACCGGCTGATTTTTGAAACCCTTCACCTATCCTTTGACTCCTCAACGCTCATATTGGGTGCGCGCTTCACGATGCCTAACGGTCCAAAGCCGAGCCACGCCGACGGGCGAGCGGCTCCGCAAGCTCGATAATCGTTGTATAACTCAAGCCATCCATAAACTCAAGGGGCAGTCGGCGTTGGCTCCAGCGCGGTGTAAGGCCAGTGGCTGATGGTCGTAGCGCAAATCACTGTGTATTCCACATAGCGACCGCCTTAATGGCAACCTCACGTTGCTCGGGAGTCATCTCAAGTGTCTTAACCATGTAGGTCATATGGAACGTATCGGTCTTACCAAAGACAAAGCGATCAATCTCATCTTGGTCGCCAAAACGCTGACAGCCTCCCGACTTTGCCTCTAGCAGTAGCTCGGTGCTGCTCACGCTTATAGGCGTGACACTTCCGGAGGGGCAGCCACGTAGTTGAAGCTCTTTGAAAACCTCAAGATATGCCTGTGGTGACATCGCAGGTCGCGGTAAGTCCTGATACTCGAACGACTCTGACCATTCATGAGGATATTCCTCCCGAGGTTTTAAAAATAAAGCCGCTGCCTGAACAGAGTCAGCGCTTGACATAGCGCCGCTCTGAATTGAACGTGGAATCATTCCCACGGGTTTTACCCAGGCCAGCGCCTGCAACTTGTTGTCCGAGGTTCTTTGCATCCCCAGATAAACCCACGTCTCTGGATGTGGCAGTCCGCTGGCTATCGGTTGCCCGCTTTTCAGATCGAACGACATATTGATGTGGTCCTGAGTCGCGCAGCCGTCCAAAAGACATAGCGTTAGGCTGCAAAGAGCGAACCAAGTAATTTTTTTAATAATTCCCATCTTTATTGTTGGTTAATGGCAACTAACGGTCCAAAGCCGAGCCACGCCGACGGGCGGCTACATGCGTCTTATTATAATGTCTCAGGAGCGCGCTGGTCAGATAAAAAAGCCCGGGGAGATTAAGCATGATAAAAAACCATTTCGGCGTGAATGGAGAAAATAGTGGTCGTGCGCTCAATAGGCACCAACCGAATAGGTACATAATCCCGCCCGTCAGTTCCCATCGCCACCCAACCAGAAGGGCGATCATCATCAGAAGCTCGCCCAAGGTCTCAATCTGGCTGATTATTGGCTGGGTGAAAGGATTCTGCATTCCCTCACCAACGACGTAATAGAGAACCAACAAGATCAGTAAGATGCCAACGATTCGAGCGGCCCAACGGCATAGGGCTGCCACAACGGTAGAACCATTCACATTCATGCGGCCAGTTTACCAGCGCGGGCATTCGAGGCCTTAATTGATAATTCACATATTGCCATTGAAATAATCAATGTCCTGAAGCTCAATGCTGCCTAACGATCCAAAGCTGAGCCACGCCGACGGGCGAGTGGCTCCGCAAACTCGATAACCATTGTATAACTCAAACCGTCCATAAACTCAAGGGGCAGTCGGCGTTGGCTCCAGCGCGGTGTTAGGCATCGGCTTCCGCTGGAATCTCATAAACCTGGATAGGCGGCAATG
>DATJNM010000041.1:0-17628 GCA_035508155.1 Candidatus Sulfopaludibacter sp.
CGCAGCATGTCCAGGCAACCGACCTGAATAATGGCCGCGCCAAACAGGTCGGGCCGTTCGGTGATGGCCCGGCCAATCAGAATGCCGCCGGCGCTGCCGCCTTCACCGGCCAGCTTGTCCGGCGAGGTGTACTTGTTCTGAATCAGAAATTCGCCGCAGGCGATGAAATCCTTCCACGTGTTCGGCTTGGTCTGTTTGTAACCGCCTTTGTACCAGTCTTCACCGTATTCACCGCCGCCGCGAACGTGGGCCACGGCAAACACACCGCCCTTTTCGTACCACGCCAGCAACACGGGACCATACGCAGGGTCCTGCGAAATCCCGTAAGCGCCGTAACCCCAAAGCAGCGTGGGATTGGAGCCGTCCAATTTGAGGCCGCGCTGGTAAACGATGGACAGCGGAATCATTGCGCCGTCGTAACTTTTCGCTTTGACCTCCACGGATTCCAGATTATCCGGCGCATCGAACTGGCCCAGGGGCTGCAAGCCGGTATTGGTGATTTTTTTCGTCCGGGGATCGTACTCGTAAATCTGGTCGGCCCGGGTCCACGTGCCCATCTCCAGCCAGGTCCCGTCGAGCTGCGGATCCACGGCGGCCAGAGACAGCGAGCCGTCAAACGGCAATTCGATAGGTTCGATTTTTCCTCCCAATGGCACCCGCCAGAGGCGTCCGATGCCACCATCGCGCAGTTGCACGTACAACGCGTCTTTGGCGACCGCCAGCGCGGTAATCACAGCGTCGCCGGCAGGCACAACGGTCCGGGCCGACGCCAGGTCGGGTTTGGCCAGGGAAGTCGAAATGATTTTGAATCGTGGCGCATCCTTGTGCGTCAGCAGGAAGATTTCCTTCCCTTTCACGGCGAAATCCGTGACGTCGTCGTCCACATCGCAAATCTTCTGCCAGGGGATATTGGGCTTGTCCAGCGACGCCAGCGGAGCGGCATATACCGTAATCTCCTGCCGTGTGCCGTGCTCAATCGAACCCAGAGCGTACTCGGAGCCGGGCACGACGCTGACAAACGGGTCGTCGGCCGGGTCCATTTTCACCAGCGGCGAAACGTCATAGCCGAAGACGGCTTGTTCTTTGTCGGCGTCGGCGCCGATAACGTGCAGATACACGCGGCTTTTCTCGTACCGCGCGGTTTCGGGCATGTCCGGTTCCATTTTTTGCAGGCGGTTGTAGAAAAATGATTTCCCGTCCGGGCGCCAACTGACGCCGCCGAATTGCGCGCGGTCAATCGGCTGGCCCACTTCCCGGCCGGTCGCGGTTTCCAGCACGTGAATCACGGCGTCCTCTGAACCGGCGGCGGAAAGCCCGCAGGCGACATAGTTTCCGTCCCGGGACGGCTCGTAATAATTGATGGCAAACGGCTTGCCGGCGGCCTTCGCGAATTTTTCCGGGTCAAACAACAGCGTTTCCGGGCCGGTCAAACCGACGCGCACGTAAAGCTTAAACACGTTATCCTGCGGTAATCGTTTCTGATAGAAATCCCGGCCATCCGGCATCCGGCGGACGTCCTCCACCCGCGCCGCCACGGCGTTGTTGAGTTCGTGAATCCGGGCCAGCAGCGCCGCCCGTCCCGGAATGCGCTCCAGCAGGGAATGCGTGTAATCGTCCTGAAGTTGCATCCAAGCCGTGACGTTGGGGTTGGACAGGTTTTCCATGAACCGGTACGGATCAACCACCGCCGTCCCGAAATACGTGTTGGTGACATTTTCCACCGGCGCCGCCGGCGGGCCGGGCAGAGCTGCCAGACGTCCGCCCGCCATTTGCAGACCAAGGCTCGCAACGAGAAAAAATTTCATCGCCAATTTGGTAGAGTTCATTTTGTTTTCCAGCGTCAGAAAGTCAATTAAGGTCAATTCCCGGCGAAGGCGTCAACGAATTTCATCATCGCCCGCACATCATGGTAGTTCGCTTTCCAACTGTTCGCCAGTGTCGGGTCCACGGGTTGGCCGTCAGCGGCAACCGCGTACTGCCAGATACCGGTGGCCGGATTTGCCTGATAAGTCTTGATGAATTGTAATTCCCGGCTCAAGGCGACTTCATCGCGCGGATCATCCTGATGTTGCAGCGCGGTGGTCAAGACAGATAGCATTTCGGCCTGCACCCACCAGATTTTTTCCGTGTCGGTCGCCGGCTGGTCGTCGAAACCGCGATAATAAAGCCCGCCGCGCTGGTGGTCGTAGCCGTTTTTCAGCGCATGGTTGAGCAGCGCGTAAAAATGATTCCACGACGGTTTTTGGCCCAGTACCTGTTCAGCCCGAATCATCAGCCAGGCAAATTCGACATTATGCCCGTAGGAAAGCCCCGCCTTGCCGGCCGCAGTCACCGGCTTCCAGTCAAACTGGCAGTAAAAGGCGCACTGGGCCGGGTCGTCCGGATAAAAACACGTCGCGTTGATGCGCACGGCTTCGGCCAGCGATTTTTTAACGCCCGGGTCGCGCGTCGCGTCATACAATTCCGTCAGCGCTTCCATCCAGTGCAGGTGCGAGTTGGCGCTTTTGTAGCCGATCACTTCCACCTGGTTGCGCGGGTCACCGGCCGCGAGCGGTTGCCAGGTCCGGTCCGCGTGCTCAAACCAGCCGCCGTTTTTTATGTCATACAGGCGTGCCTGGATGGTGTGATAAAGGTCCAGCGCGTGTGCCAGCGCCTCCGGATTGCCGCTGGCGCGGTAGTATTCGACAAAGGCGTAGATGGTGAAGGCCTGGCCGTAGAGCAATTTACAATCGTTCATTGGCCGTCCGTCGAGATCGGTCGTCCAGAAATAACCGCCCTGCTGCCGGTCGAGGAAGTGGTTGAGCAGGAAATGATATCCCTGCGTGGCCGCCGCCAAATAATTCCGGTTCGTATCGCTGTAGCCTTCGATGTGCGCGAGCGAGAACGTCCAGACCATGCGGCTCTGCGTGACAATTTGTTTCTCGGCTGGCGCGCGACGGCCTTTCACCACGTCATCGGCGAGTAGATACCCGCCGCGATGGGTGTCCTGCGCGGTGTCGTACCAGTAAGGCAGGATTTTCTGCGCCAGTTGGGCCTTCATCTCACGCGCCGGCGTGGAAAAGTCCATGCCCTGCCCCGGCGCGGCGATGAAAAAGAGGGTTGCGATGAGCTGCCAAACGCACGGTCGGCGGCGCAAAAAAAGACCGTTCACGTGGAATGGTTTGGCGCACACGCGCAAAGGGTTACATTTTCACCATGACGATTCAAGAGACATTGGCTCATTTCACTCTTGGCTTTCGCCGTCTGTTGCGTAAACTGAAGGTTCCATGATTGATACTGATATTGAATTGTTGAAGGGAATCGCGAATCAGTTGCGGATTCACTCGATCACCGCAACGACCGCGGCCGGCAGCGGCCACCCGACCTCGTGCTGCTCGGCGGCGGATGTGGTGGCGGCCTTGTTTTTCGGCCACATGCGTTACGACGCGAAGAATCCCCACTACTACAACAACGATCGTTTCATTCTTTCCAAAGGTCACGCCGCGCCGCTGCTCTACGCCGCCTGGGCGGAAACCGGTTTGTTCCCTGCCGAGGATCTGCTCAAGCTCCGCAAGTTTGGCAGCGATTTCGAAGGGCATCCGACGCCACGCCTGCCGTTTGTGGACGTGGCGACCGGTTCGCTGGGGCAGGGCTTGAGCGTCGGCGCCGGCATGGCGCTGGCGGCGCGGTTTGACAAGCTCGATTACAACACCTATGTCCTGCTGGGCGACGGGGAAATCGCTGAAGGGTCCGTGTGGGAAGCGGCGTCACTGGCCGGCATCTACAAGCTTAGCAATCTCATCGCCATCGTGGACGCCAATCGTCTCGGCCAGAGCCAGGCGACGGCCTTTGGTCACGACATTGGCGTGTATCGCAAACGATTTGAAGCGTTCGGCTGGCGGGTGGAGGACATTGACGGCCATGATCTTGAGGAAATTTCCGAAGTATTGGGCGGCGTCGGGCTGAATGACCAGCCGCTGGCCATCATCGCCAAAACCTATAAAGGCGCGGGAGTCTCCTTTTTGCAGGACAAGGACGGCTGGCACGGCAAACCGTTGAACAAGGAGGAGGCTGCCAAAGCCATCGCTGAACTTCAACCGACCGCCAAATCCGGTGTCGGCGTACCGGTACCTGCGCCGAATCAACTGCCCGCGCCGAACGGCGCTGCGCCCGCTGGTTACCCGCCGCTCAGTTACAAAATCGGCGATTCGGTGGCGACGCGCGAAGCCTACGGCAACGCCCTGGCGCGCATGGGCGAGGTGGACCAGCGTATCGTTGCCATGGACGGCGATACGAAGAATTCCACCTACTCGGAGAAGTTCATGAAGAAATTTCCGGCGCGTTTCACGGAATGTTACATCGCGGAACAGAACATGGTCGGCACCGCCACCGGCATGGGCGCGCGCGGCAAAGTGCCTTTTGCCTCCACCTTCGCGACCTTCTTCAGCCGCACATTTGACCAGATTCGCGTCGCGGGCATTTCGCAAGCGAACCTGAAACTCACCGGCTCGCACGTCGGCGTGAGCATCGGCGAGGACGGCCCGTCGCAAATGGGATTGGAAGACCTGGCCATGATGCGCGCCATTGCCGGCAGCACGGTGTTGTATCCCTGTGATGCCGTCGCGACCGAAAAGCTGGTCGAACAAATGGCCCAGACCAAGGGCATTTGCTACCTGCGGACGTCACGCCCCAAGACGTCGGTGATATACAACAATGACGAGCCATTTCCGATTGGCGGGGCGAAGGTATTGCGCGAAGGCGACAAAGCCACGGTGGTGGCCGCCGGCGTTACCCTGTACGAGGCCTTGAAGGCGGCCGACGCGCTCAAAAACGAGGGCATCAATATCACGGTCATTGACGCCTACAGCGTCAAGCCGCTGGGCAGGGACGTGATTCTCGCTGCCGCCAGAAAGACCAACCATACCGTCGTCACGGTGGAAGATCATTATACCGAGGGCGGCCTGGGCGACGCGGTTGCCGGCGAACTTAGCGCCGACGGCATCAAGGTGCACAAGCTCGCGGTGACGGCCCTGCCGCGTTCCGGCAAACCGGAGGAATTACTGGCGCACTTTGGTATTGATGCCGCGGCCATTGCGAAAAAGGTCAAGGCACTCTGAACGCGGAAGAGCTTTGGCACCCTTAAGAAAACGCGGAGAGATTCCTCCGCGTTTTTCTTTGTTTTTCGCGGGTCCGGGCGGTTTTCTTTTTGCCAATCCGGCAGGTGTGAGGCAGATTATGATGGGACATGAGCGGAAATGGCAAATTCCTGAAAGGCCAATTGCTGTTGGATGGCGGCAATCTGAGCGGTTCATTTTTCCACCAGTCCGTGGTGTTGATTTGCCAGCATGACGCGGAAGGCGCCTTTGGCCTCGTGCTCAACCATGCGCTCGGCAAAACCGTCGGCGAAATGATTGTGGCCGACCTGCCTGACACGCTCCGGGAGGCGCCGCTCTATCTGGGCGGCCCGGTCCAGCCCGCCGCCTTGAGTTATTTGCACACGGACAACTTCATCCCCAATGCTGACGTGCTGCCCAACCTGGCGCTCGGTCATTCGATTGATGAACTGGTGGACATCGGCGAGTCGTTTTCAACCGGGAAAAAGGTCAAAATGTTCGCCGGTTACGCCGGCTGGTCGCCCGGCCAGCTTGAAAAAGAAATGAGACTCAAGTCGTGGCTTACCTTCCCCGCGTCCCTGGAACTGGTCTTCGAAACGCCGCCCGGTCAGCTCTGGCGAAAAATTCTGAAAAGCAAGGGCGGCTGGCGCAACAAATTGCTCTCCCAAACACCGGAGGATTTGTCGCGGAATTGAACCAGATATGAAAACAGGTCTGGTGGAATCCGGTCCATCCCGATTTCGCCGCGGCAAAGATGCAACGCTATGGAAAACCATTGAAGCGGAATACGCCCACAAACTCGCCGCGACGTCACCATTCAAAAAGCTGCAGATCAAACTCCGGATGCAGCGGGATTTTTTGCGGCGCAGAAAAGAAGGTCACGAACCAGCATCGGGAACCTTGTGGTAGAGACGCCCCACTGCCGTGTCAGACCGGCGACATGCCCTCGCCCACCTCTAATTCGCCTCAACCCGCAAGAACATCGCCTTTGACTGCGCAGTAATTTTCGTTTGCTGCAAAGACGCGGGCACCAGGCAGAATTGGCCGGCGGCCAGCCTGACGGAAGTGGGACCGTCCTTGACGACAAGTTGGCCTCGAACCGCAGCAATAATTTGAAGTTGACGCGGTTTCAAATTCAGTCCGGCGCCGGTTTTCATTCCCAGAGCGTCAACGTGGAAAAGGGGATCGTTCACCAGCGCGCGCGTCTCGACTTCACCGCCGGCAAACCGGCCCGGAACCAGCGATGGCTCGAAATCGTCAAAATCAATGCTCGCCAGCGATTCGGCCACGTGCAGTTCGCGCGGTTTGCCGTCCAGCCCCGCGCGGTTCCAGTCGAACACGCGATAGGTGGTGTCCGAGTTTTGCTGGATTTCAAAAATGACCAGCCCTGCCCCGATGGCATGAACGCGGCCGCTCGGCAAAAACATGGCGTCGCCCGTTTGGACCGGGAGACGGTAAAAACATTCGGCCACACTGCCGTCTTGGATTTTCTTTTCGAATTCCGCGCGCGTGACGCCGTTTTTGAGACCGACGTACAGTTCCGTGCCGGGCGCGGCGTCGGCGATAAACCACAACTCGGTCTTCGGCTCGCCGCCGAGTTCCGCCGCCCTCGCCGCCGGGGGATGCACTTGGAGTGAAAGTTTTTCCCGCGCGTCGATAATTTTGCACAACAGCGGGAAGCGATTCTCCGTTGCCGGCCTCGCGCCGCCGAGAAGTTCCGTGGCATGATGTTGCATGAGCCAGCGCAAATCCTTGCCCGCCAGCGGTCCGTTGGTGACGACGCTGGCGTCACCGGGCCGGTCGCTGATTTCCCATGATTCACCAATGGGCGCGCCGGGCGGGAGTTTTTTGCCGTAGAGCCGTTCCAATTCACGCCCGCCCCAGACGCGTTCCTTGAAGATGGGTTGAAAAGTGAGCGGATAGGGCACGGAGATCACGCCGTGGCGGCTGCGCGAGCCATAACATTGGCCGGGGCGGCGACGGCCGGACGCGCTTCCGTCGCCGGGGATTGGGATTTCTCGAGGAAATGCCCGTGCGCGCGGTATTTGTCGTAGCGCTCTTTTAAACGGGTGGCGACCGGCAGTTTCAGGACTTCTTCCAGATGTTTGAGCAGATGGATTTTCAAATTCTCTGCGGCGACATCCGGATCCAGGTGTGCGCCGCCGAGCGGTTCGGGAATGATTTCGTCTATGATTTTGAATTCCAGCAATTCCTTGGCGGTGATTTTGAGGGCGGCCGCGGCCTTGGGCGCCGCCGCGCGGTCCCGCCATAAGATCGCCGCGCAACCTTCCGGCGGGATAACGGAGTAATAGGCATTTTCCAGCATCAAAACGCGATCGCCCATGCCGATGCCGAGCGCGCCGCCCGATCCGCCTTCACCGGTGACGGCGGCGATGATCGGAACTTCGAGCAGCGTCATTTCCCGCAAGTTGACGGCAATGGCCTCGGCCACGTGGCGTTCCTCCGAGCCGATGCCTGGATACGCGCCGGAAATGTCAATCAAGGTTATGATCGGGATTGAGAATTTGTTCGCGAGCCGCATCAGACGCAGCGCTTTGCGGTAACCTTCTGGATGCGCGGAGCCGAAATTGCGAAAAATGTTTTCCTTGGTGTCCCGGCCCTTCTGCGTGCCGATGACCATGACGCGGTGATCGCCGAGTTTGGCCAGGCCGCCCACCATGGCATGGTCGTCGGCAAACAGGCGGTCGCCGTGCAACTCGTGAAAGCCGGTGAACGCTTTTTCCAGGTAATCCAGCGTGTAGGGGCGCTTGGGGTGCCGGGCCAGTTGCACGCGTTGCCACGCGTTGAGGTTCGAAAAAATCTGTCGCCGGGTTTCCTCCAGCTTCTTTTCAATGAGCCGGATTTCCTCCTCAAAGCTGACGTCCATGGAATGCTTTTCCGGGTGTTCCCGGAGGTCATCGAGCTTGGCTTGCAGTTCGATAATCGGTTTCTCGAAATCGAGCTGATGTTTCATGTGTCTGGAAATTATCCGTTTTGGGCCGGACAATCAATGGGGAATTCCAGAAATGCGAAAGGCCGGACTTTCGTCCGGCCCCCGCGGTGACGAGGTTTATACGCCTTCACCGAGGCGCTCAGAAGGGTGACGCGGCCAACTTGGGGGTCGCTGTTCGAGCCGCGCCACGAGCAAAACCTCTATGCCAACCCTAAACGAACAGCGAAATCATCATTCGTTAGTAATTGACTTAAGTAACATAGAATGGTTCAAAAAAAATTCAAATTATTTTGCCAGCCTCAATTTGGCCGAAAATCAACGTATTTTGCCTCATTTGGAGAATCCGGCCCAATGGGGTGTTCGCCCCAGAACCCAGTGATTGGTGCAGGGCCTCTTCCTTGCCGGCGCCCGAAATCAGCACCCAAACCTGCCTGGCCGCCGCCAGCGCGGCGTAACTCAGCGAAATCCGCCGGGGCGGCGGCTTGGGCGAATTGTCAATGAACAAAAACGGGCCCGGGTGATTCACGACTTCTGCCGGGGCGTCCGGGAATAACGAAGCCACATGGCCGTCCTCGCCCATGCCCAGAAATACCAAGTCCAGGACCGGCTGCCGATTTTCACCCGGCAACGCAATTTGGCGCAGTTCCTCGTCGGCTGCTTTTACGGCGGTGGCCGGCGAATCTTCGCCGCGAATTCGATGAATCTGATTTTCCTGAATTCCCAGCGGCACAAATAAAAGGTCGTCGGCCAGCTTGAAATTGCTTTCCGGATCATCCGGCGGGACGCAACGTTCGTCCGCCCAGAAAAAATGGACGTGGCCGGGCAGGCGCGGCGTGCCGCCGCCCGTGAAATTTGGGTCGCCGACACGGCGACCCTCCCGCACAAGATTGACGACCGAAGTAAAAAGCTTGTGGGTGATGCGTCCGCCGGACAGCGCGACGCAATGCGGTTTGTTGTTGCGCCGGGCTGATTCAATTTCGTCCAGCCACGCACCGGCGACCTGCGAAGCCAGCTCCTCCGCCGTGGCAAAGGAAATCAGGTCAAACTTTTTCATTCAATTAATATTAATACCTCATTTCATTTGGGAGGGACAGCGTGCCGCCGTCCCAAACTTTACCATGGCAAGATATTCATTCGTCCTTGAAATGGCCATTCGTCAACTCGTTTCACCAAACCGGCACGGATAGGATTTTCACGGACGTAAGTCCACTTCTGGTCATAATTTTCACCTCGTCGCAAGCGGGTATCCCAGAAATCCCGTTGCCATTGACCGGTTCCTGGCAGGTGGAGACAACTGAACTCCCGTTTCCAAAATGAAACCCATCGTTGCAAGGTCACAGTCAGGTCTTGTGGTGCGCAAAACAGGTGGACGTGATCCGGCATGAGCAGATAATCACCGATGAGCCAGGTATCGGTTGACAACCAAATTCTGCGAAGCGCCTCTTGAACCCTGGGTTGTGCCATCCACGGTTGACGATCTTTGGCACAAACGGTGAGAAAAACGATCGTAGGTTGTTGGAGGGAAAGCAAAACACCGTGAGGTAGGTGCTTTCTCCCAGGCTCAGAGAATGGCGCAAAATCGGACGGCATAAAATCAATCATGGGAAGGTTGGCGTGTAGCCGACCCTATCTATTCTATTTAGCTAGGAACGGCGACACGCCGTCCCTCCCATTTGAAACCACAACTTCCGTTTTGACCGAGTTGGCAATGTAACAATTTTCGTGCGCCAGATGATGCAACCGTTCTTCATCAGCGGGCGCGGGCATTTTTTCGCCACCATAAACTATCCTGGGATTGAGCGTGGCCAGACTGACCCACGGCACGCCCTTCTCGTTTTTGGTCACCCGGCCAATGGCTTCATCTTCGTAGCTGTCAATTTGGAACCCCGCTTTGCCGGCCAAATGGAGGAACGTCAGCATGTGACAACTCGAAAGCGACGCCACGAACGCTTCCTCGGGATCCACTCCGGCGGGATTCGACCAGGGCGCAGGCACCACGGCCGGCGAAGCCGATGCCGGGACGGTGACACCGCCGTCAAAGGTCCAGGTATGTTCCCGCGAATATTTGCCCTTCAGGAAATCCGGGCTGGTCCGCCGCCATTTGATGGTTGCTTTGTATTCGGACATAAGATTCCGCAGGGATCATCGCCAATCGCCAATCGCAAATCAAAAATCACTTGACCATCTGCGGTTCGTGCCAGGCGTGGCCGCTTTGCGCCAGTAAATCGTCCGAGGCCACCGGGCCCCAGGTGCCGGCGGAATAAAATTCCCGGTTCGTCAACGGCTTGCCATCCCAGCCTTTGCGAATGGAGTCCACGATTTGCCATGCGGTTTCCACCTCGTCGCGCCGGATGAAGAGCGTCGCATCGCCGACGATGGCTTCCAGCAGCAGCCGTTCATAGGCTTCGGGCGTGTAAGCGCCGAACTCGGCGTCGTAGCTGAAGTGCATCCGCACCGGTCGCACGCCCATGCTCATGCCGGGCACCTTGCCGTTGAACCGCAGATAAATGCCTTCGTTGGGCTGGAGGCGCAAGGCAATGGCGTTGGTGTCGAGCTGTTGTCCGCATTGCGCGGCGAACAAGACGTGCGGCGTGGGGCGAAATTGAATACGCACTTCGCTGGCGCTCATCGGCAGGTATTTGCCGGTGCGCAGGTAGAACGGCACGCCGGACCAACGCCAGTTGTCAATCAGGAGTTTCAAAGCCACGTAGGTTTCCACATTGGAATCCGGCTTCACCTTCGCCTCCTGCCGGTAGCCGGGCACGGGTTTCCCATTGATGCTGCCGGCAAAATATTGCCCGCGTACGACCTGCCGCACCACGTCCTCGGGCGTCAATGCCCGGATGGATTTGAGCAGCTTCACCTTTTCGTCGCGAACGGATTCGGCTTCGAGCGACACGGGCGGTTCCATGGCGATCAGGGACAGCACCTGGAGCATGTGGTTTTGCACCATGTCGCGCAACGCGCCGGCTTCCTCGTAATAGCCGCCGCGATCGCCCACCCCGATTCTTTCGCTGACGGTGATCTGCACGTGGTCCACAGAGTTCCGGTTCCAGAGCTTTTCGAAAATGGAATTGGAAAAGCGGAACATCAAAATGTTCTGGACCGTCTCCTTGCCGAGGTAATGGTCAATCCGGCAGACCTGCTGTTCGTGGGCGTAGCGCGTCAATTCACGGTTCAGTGTCTGGGCGGAGGCGAGATCGTGGCCGAAGGGTTTCTCCACGACGATGCGCTGCCGGCCGGCGCCTTCCTTGTGCAACAGCCCGGCGCGGTGGATTTGCTCGATGACTTCGCCGAACTGGCTCGGCTGGGTGGCCAGATAAAACAACAGGTTTTCCCGCAGCGGGCCGCTGCCGAACGAGGTCAGCATTTCTTCCAGCTTTTTGTAGGCCCCGGCCTCAGTGAGGTCGCCCCGGCAGTAAAACAGATTTTTGGCGAAAGCCTTCCACACCGCGTCGTCCACCGGCTGGGTGCGCGAGAACTGGTTGAGCTCCTCGCGCAATTCGTTCCGCCACGATTCATCCGTCTTGTCACGCCGGGCGAACCCGATGACGCGGAACGTCGGCGGCATCTGCTTGTCCTTGCACAGATGATAAAACGCCGGGATGAGCTTGCGCGCGGTGAGGTCGCCGCTCGCGCCGAAGATGATGATGGAACAGGGTTCCAGCGACTTGCGTTCGGCGCTGATGTTGCCGGCGGCCGGTTCTTCCAGTGAAATCGAAGTATTCACGGCGGTTACAATGGCGCAGGAAGCGGACAAATTCAACGCTTCTTACAATGGAGTTCAGGTTTTAGTCTGCCGGGTGTGAGCGAGCGGACGCATGTTGACACTGCCCCAGACGGGAGTGGCCCGAGGAGCGCCGGTCTCCGATCCCGCGCGTTGCTGGAACATTTGGATCCGGGCCGGGTCGGAGACCGGCGCTCCGGGGGGAGGTTCAAGATACGCCCATGAACAAGCCGAAGCTTGAACTCCAACCTATTCAGAAATTGCTCGCCGCGCGCGCCGCTTTTTCACAAGATTCCCTGTCAGCTCCAGGGACTGGAGCGCGAAGATGAAGGCGAAAATTGTCATTACTCCCAAAAAGGCCGTGGTGGACCCGCAGGGCAAGACCGTGCGGAATGCGCTCGAGCAAATGGGCTACCAGGGCGTCGCCGCCGTCCACGTCGGCAAATACATCGAGATCGAACTCGCGCCCGGCACGGACAGGGTCGCCGCACAGCAGGCGCTGAACGACGCAGCGCACAAATTTTTGAGCAACCCGATTATAGAAGATTACAAACTGGAAATTGAATGAAGCCATCTGGTCGAGGGACGAGAGTCGAGAGTCGAGGGCCGGCGCCTGCCTTCGGCTCTCGACGCTCGATGCTCGACCTTCGACTAATATGAATTTTGCCGTTCTACAATTCCCCGCCTCCAACTGCGACCAGGACGCCATCCACGCTTTGCGCGCGGTGCTGGGCCAGTCGGCCCGCTATCTCTGGCACAAGGAAACGTCGCTCGGTGACGCCGACGCCGTCATCGTGCCCGGCGGCTTCAGCTACGGCGATTATCTGCGCTGCGGTGCCATCGCCCGGTTCAGCCCGGTCATGCTGGCGGTGAAACAATTCGCCGACAACGGCGGTCTGGTGCTCGGCATCTGCAACGGTTTCCAGGTTTTGACTGAAGCCGGCTTGTTGCCCGGCGCGCTCGTTCGCAACCGCGATTTGCAATTTCACTGCGAGCACATTTTCCTGAAAACCGTCACCCCGGATTCGCCGTTCACGAACAAAATTCCGCCCGGCAAACTTTTGAAAATTCCCATCGCCCACGGCGAAGGCTGCTATTTTGCCGGCGAGGAAATATTGGCGAAGCTCAAGGCCAGCAACCAGATTTTGTGGCAATACTGCGACGCCGGCGGCAATCTGACGGAGACGGCGAATCCGAATGGTTCGCTGCTGAACATTGCCGGGGTCTGCAATGAACGCCGCAACGTCGCCGGCCTCATGCCGCATCCCGAACGCGCCTGCGAACCACTGCTTGGCAGCGATGACGGCAAATGGATTCTGGAGAGTGTGATCGCGGCATTACAAAACCGGGCGGTGGCGCGGGCGGCCTAGCATTTTTCCGTGACCGAAGCCGGTTGAGGCTGATTCAGTTTGTGGCAAAGCCGGAGGACCAGAGGCCGGCCATAGAGATTCAGCCGCGTGGTGCGCACGCCCACGGGAATGGCCGCGCCGTCAGCGCGAATCAATTTACCTTTAATAGCACCGCCCGGCGTGCCGGCTCGCAAAGTCCGGTGATGGTCTGCGATCAGAATTTGGGATTCCTTGCGGCCCAGAATATCGGTGCGGAAGCAATGCAGCACAACGCCGGCTTGGCGATTGGCGTCAATAATTTTTCCGCTCTTCTCCTCCACCAGAAACGCCGCGTCACTGAGGCATTCGAACAACATGCGATATTTGTGCTCGGATTCGCACATGGCCCGTTCGGAACGTTTGAGTTCGTCATGTTCCTCAGCCTCGGCCAGGGCGCGGGCGACGGCGGGAATCAGCCGCATGAGCCGGTGCTTGAGGACATAATCGGTCGCGCCATTTTTGAGCGCTTCAATCGCCGCGTCCTCGCCAATGGTGCCGGAAACGAACAGGAACGGAACTTCCGGTCGGCGCTCACGGGCCAGCGCCAATGCTTCCCGGCCGCTGAAACCGGGCAGGGTGTAATCGGACAAAATCAAACCCAGATTTGTCTCCTTTTCCAGCGCCTCGATGAAATCCTGACGGGTATCCACGCGAACCAACTCACAGCCTGGCCAGCGTGCTGTCAACATGGCCTCGTTTAACTCCGCGTCCGGCTTGCTGTCCTCCAAATTAAGTATGCGCAGTTCAGCCTTCACGATCACCTCCCCGGGATGGCTCATCTTCCGAGATTCTGACTGCGGGCAAAACGTGACCGTTCAAAAAATGGCAAACCGGGAGAAAGAAACTTCACGCCCGGTCGGGGAGATCCGACAACATTGCCCGGTTAAGGCGATTTGGTTGTGGCGCCGGTTGGTTCGTCCGAGGTTTCCCGGATGAAACTGTCCAGCACCTGCAAATAACCATCCAGCGATTGGTCGGCTTCCGGGCCAAGCTGCCCTTTGAGCTCGCGCAATTGCGCGGCCGCCGTCTGGGCCTGCCGCCGCAGGTCGCTCACACTCAGTTGTCCGCTTAACAAGCCGCTGACCATTTCGTCGTATTTCCGGGTGGCTTCGGAATTGCCTGCCAGCATTTGTCGGCGGATCTGCCCGACAAAATTTGTATTTGCGCCCAACTGTCGAAAGGCCGCGGATAAATCCGCATTGGTATTTGCCGAAGCCGCCGGAGCGGTTGCTTCGGGAAGATTTGTGGAGACCGGTGGCATGCGGGCAACCGTCACGTTTGGCGCGACGACATTGGTGCCGAATGACAGGCTTGCGACCTTGCTGCGCGGCACGATAATCCTGCCCAGCATGTCGCTGTTCCATACCACCGTATCCGGCGACACGGAGATCACCTTGCCGGAATACCGGTCGCCGTTTTGCATTTCCAGCACGTCCGCCCGTAACCCCGGCGCGACCAGCGACATCAGGATCATTCCGGACCCCATGAATAACGGCGCGATTCTCATGAGCGGAACGGTAACCCAGGGAATCGTTCTTTGCAATCAGGGGCATTGCCTGTCGCGGCGGCCTAGGACCGTCGGAAACAGTTTGCAGAATAGCCTTGGGAATGGGTTCGGCGGTCATGGACCGCCGCCACAGAACCATTCCAGATTTAAGTCGCCTTCCGCTTGCAGTCAGTGTTTCACTTTGCGCCCGAAAAAAGAACCAAAATGAAAACGAACAAAATAATGCACACTGCCGTTTGGCCGGGCGCCATTTTGTGTCTGATGTTGAAAGCCAGTCCGGCAGGCGCGCAAACGCCCGCGACACCAACAGCGCCTCACCAAAGTCACCTCACGCCGCCCGCGCGTGATCCGTATACACCGGGATTTGTCGCCGCCAAAGAAGTTTCCGACGGCGCCAGTCCGCCGGCGGACGCCGACGGAAATTTCCTCATCGGCCCGACGTACCATCGCCCGCCCGAGATGACGGTGCAGACCAATGTACCGCAAGGGACCATCTACAACTTCACCATGAGTTCGGCGGACAGCAAAATATATCCCGGTATCGCGCGGGACCGCGGGACGTTCGGAAAACCCGACCCCGACGATCCCGCCAAGCTCATCGTCACCACCAGTCATCCGGCGCCTTACACCCGGCATGTGTCGGTTTATGTCCCCAAACAATACGTTCCCGAAACCGCGGCACCGTTCATTGTCGGTGCGGACGGGCCCGACCGCCCATTATTCACAGCCTTGGATAATCTGATTGCAGAAAAAAAAGTGCCGGTGATGGTTGCCATTTCGATTGGGAACGGTGGTGGTGACGCCCAGGGCAGCGAGCGCGGATGGGAATACGACACCATGTCCGGGCGCTACGCGGAATTCGTCGAGCACGAGGTGTTGCCGCTCGTGGAAAGCAAGTGCCACGTGAAATTGACCAAAGATCCCGACGGTCGCGCGACGATGGGCGGAAGTTCGGGCGGTTCCTGTGCTTTGATTATGGCGTGGTATCATCCGGAGTTGTATCACCGGGTCCTGACGTATTCGGGCACTTATGTGAACCAGCAATGGCCTTACAACCCCGATACCCCGCACGGCGCATGGGAATTCCATGAACATCTCATCCCAAATAATCCCGCCAAGCCCATCCGTATCTGGCTGGAAGTCGGCGACCGCGACTTATTCAATCCCAATGTCATGCGTGATAACATGCACGACTGGGTCGTCGCCAACGAACGCATGGCCCAGGTACTGTCCGACAAAGGTTATCATTACCAGTTTGTCTTCGCCCGCAACGCCGGGCATGTGGACGGCTGGGTGAAACGACAAACCTTGCCGGAAGCTCTGGAGTGGCTATGGAAAGACTATCAGCCGGCGGCGAAGTAATTTATTTCAACGCCGCAGGCGCGGCATAGTTGTAGAACCCAAAATCAAAAGAATTCTCCAACTCCATCAGGAGCGGCATCTTCCGGTGGGGCAAGCGTCCGCGCGAGCCGTTCGGAGAACCGGTGACTTCCGCAATGCGCGGCTCGGTGGAGATTCGCCCTACCCGATGCCGCCGGCTCACCGCACTGAACTGAAATGGAGGCGGCAGGGGATTTTGGGGGCCGTGGCGTTCTGCAAAGATTTCGCTCTGGACGGAACGCGGCCAAACCACATCCGGCGCCGCAAATATCTAAATGGAACATTTCCGGCTTGAAGCCGGCAGCTTGGAATTTCAGGATGACGTGAGGCATGAAAGAACGTCTCTTTGCCGTCTCCGCCGCCATTTTTCTTGCCGGTCCGATGGCGGCACAAGTGCCGTCCTGGGGATTGGGACCGTTTATTCGGCCGGAAGGCATTAATCCCATCGTCACTCCGGACACGAATGCCATTTTTGAGTGTCCGGTCAGCGGAAAGCCGGTTCGGTGGGAAGCCTTGCACACGTTTAATCCGGCGGCCGTGGTCAAAGGCGGAAAAGTATTCGTGCTTTACCGAGCTGAAGATGACACCGGATCGGAGGCCATCGGCTCGCATACGTCGCGCCTGGGACTGGCCGTCAGCGAAGACGGCCTTCATTTCAAACGGTTTCCCAGGCCCGCGCTGTTTCCCGCCGATGACAACCAAAAAGATCACGAATGGAGCGGTGGTTGCGAGGACCCGCGGTTGGTGGAAGCCGAAGACGGCACGTTTGTCGTGACCTACACCCAGTGGAACCACCGCGTCACCCATTTGGCGGTCGCCACCTCAACCGACCTGATTCACTGGACGAAACACGGCCAGGTTTTCTCCAACCATATCGGCTTCCACAAGTCCGGGGCGATTGTCTGCAAAGTTTCCAGCGGCCGGTTAAAAGCGGTGAAAATCAATGGCAAATACTGGATGTATTGGGGCGAAGGCACGGTCTCCTGCGCCACCTCGGATGACCTGATTCATTGGGACATGGGAACGCCGGTATTGAAACCCAAGCCCGGGGAATTCGACAGTGCGCTGGTTGAAGCCGGTCCGCCACCCGTGTTGACCGACAAGGGAATCGTGGTTCTTTACAACGGCAAGAATGACCCCATCTCCGGTGATTCTTCCCTGCCGCCGGGCGTTTACTCCGGCGGTCAGGCGCTCTTTAATTCCAAAGATCCAACCCATCTGCTGGCGCGGACCGACAAGCCGTTTTTCAAACCGGAGACTCCTTACGAGCGCACGGGCCAATATGCCGCCGGAACCACTTTCATCGAAGGCTTGGTTTTCTTCCACCGCAAATGGTTCCTGTATTACGGCTGCGCAGATTCGTATGTCGCCGTGGCCGTTTGGAACCCGGCGAAACAGGATTAAATCCCGCACCAACTTCCACTTCCGAAACGAACGGCCGGCAAACCCCGGCTTGGATTCCCCATTTAATTCTTCGCCCCGGCCAGTTCTTCCTCGAAATCCACGATTTCTTTGATTTGGACCAGAAACCAGCGGTCAATTTTCGTGAGGTTGAAAATCTCCTCGATGGTGAAGCCGGC
>DATJNM010000042.1:0-30532 GCA_035508155.1 Candidatus Sulfopaludibacter sp.
CATGGGTCCGGTGCTGGCGCAGGACGTGCAGAACAAACTGCTTTCGCTCGAGCCGATTGACGAGGCGAACGTCGAGCTCGTCTGGGACCCGCCGTGGAACCAGAGCATGATGACCGAAGCGGCCAAGCTGCAGCTCGGACTGATGTAATTGCCACTGATGAGCACCGCGCCTAACTGGGAAAAACTGCGCGCCGACTTTCCAATCCTCAACCAGAAAGTCCACGGCAAGCCGCTGGTTTATTTCGACAACGCGGCGACCTCGCAAAAGCCGCGCGCAGTGATTGACGCGCTGGTGCATTACTACGAGCACGACAACGCCAACGTCCATCGCGGCATCCACGAATTGAGCAACCGTTCCACGAACGCGTTTGAAGCCGCCCGCGCCCGCGCCGCGAAATTCATCAACGCCAAAAGCGCCGAGGAAATTGTTTTCACACGCGGCACGACCGAAGGCATCAATCTTGTCGCGAGTTCGTGGGGCGCGAAAAATCTCAAGGCCGGCGACGTGATTCTGCTCACGGAAATGGAGCATCACAGCAACCTTGTGCCGTGGCAATTGCTCGCGCAAAAGACCGGCGCGAAGATTGCCTACGGTCCCAACACCGGCGACGACGGTCTCCTTGATTTATCGAAACTGGAATCGGTGTTGACGCCACGCGTCAAGATTTTCTCGATGGTTCACATCTCCAATTCGCTCGGCACGCTGAATCCCGTCGCCGAACTTTGCGCCCGCGCGCGGAAGCTGGGCTTCGTCACGCTTGTGGACGGCGCGCAAAGCGCCGGGCATCTGCCGGTGGATGTGCAGGCCATCGGTTGCGATTTTTTTGCGTTCAGCGGCCACAAAATTTGCGGACCGACCGGCATCGGTGTTCTGTTTGGCCAGCAGGATTTGCTCAACGTCATGCCGCCGTATCAGGGCGGCGGCGAAATGATTTTGACCGTTGAATACCAGAAGACTGAATTCAAGCCCGCGCCGCATCGTTTTGAGGCCGGCACGCCGGATATTTCCGGGCCGATTGGTCTGCACGTTGCGATGAATTATCTGGATGCCGTCGGCCGCGAAAACATTTGGCGACACGATCATGAACTGGCGAATTACGCCTATGAAAAATTGGCTGCGCTGAAAAACGTTCGTCTGTTCGGTCCGAAACTAAATTCCACAAACCGCGCCGGCCTCGTGAGCTTTCTGCTCAAGGACGTTCATGCACACGACGTGGTGACGCTGGCGGATCAGGCGGGCGTGGCGTTGCGCGGCGGGCATCATTGCACGCAACCGCTCATGCACAAGCTCGGCGTGGAATCCACCGCCCGCGCCAGTTTTTATTTCTACAACACCAAAGCCGAAGTGGACCGGTTTGCGGACGTGGTGAAGGAAATTCAGAAATTTTTCGGGCAATGATGGCGGCGGAACAAATTAGCCCAAGTTCCATGATGCGCGAGGTGCTGGAGGTTTTTCCCGGCGCGCAGCGGGCATTGTTCCGGCGGTATCATATCGGCGGGTGCAGCAGTTGCGGGTTCAGCCCGGACGAAACGCTGGCGCAGGTTTGCGCGCGCAACGGCAATCTGGACGTGGCCGAAGTGCTGGCGCATATCCAGTCCGGCCATGAGCAGGACGCGAAGATTTTGATTTCGCCCAAGGAACTGGCCGGGCTTTTGCAGAAAGACAAATCGGTGAAATTGATTGACGTTCGTTCACGCGAGGAATTCGAGGCGGTCCACATCGAAGGCTCGGCCCTGCTGTCACAGGACGTGATGCGGGAACTTATGGCCAGTGGCTCCAGCACCAACCCGATCGTTGTCATTGATCATGCAGGCAAGAATGGTTTGGACGCAGCGGCATATTTCCTGGGGCACGGTTTGCAGAATGTACGTTGTCTGCGCGGCGGGATTGATGCCTGGGCGCAGGAGGTGGATCCGAAGATGCGGAGATATAAATTGGGATGAATTGTCGGAGGGACGAGCTCTGCGAGTCCCAAACTTCTCATTTTGATTCCGGTCGCCGTTCTCAATCGGGGGCTCGTGTGACTCGCCCCGCTGAAGACATCACACGTTAAATTTGAACAGCAGCACGTCGCCGTCTTTGACGACGTAATCGCGGCCTTCGATGCGGTAATGGCCGGTCTCGCGGGCATGACCGACCGAGCCGCACTTCACCAAATCCCCCCAATTCACCGTTTCCGCCTTGATAAATCCCCGTTCGAAGTCGGTATGGATGGTGCCGGCGGCCTTCCCGGCGGTGTCACCGGCGTGAATCGTCCACGCCCGAACTTCTTTTTCATTGAAGGTGAAAAAGGTCCGCAAGCCGAGCACGTGGTACGCGGCGCGGATGAGCTGGCCGAGGCCGGATTCAACCACACCGAGTTCCTTCAAATACGCGCTGGCTTCCTCCGGCGGCAAATCCACCAGATCACTTTCAATCTGGGCGCTGACGACGACGGCTTCACACACCAGATGCGTCTTCACATAGTCGCGCACTTTTTGAACGAACGGATTTTGGCTGGCATTGGCGAGGTCATCTTCCTTTACATTGCAAGCGAAGACGACCGGCTTGTCGGTCAGCAGGAAGAAACTCCGGACAATGGGTTTTTCGTCAGGCGCCAGCGGCAACCCGAGCGTATTGGCCGGTTTGCCTGTATTCAGATGCGCGCCAATTTGTTCCAGCAGGTGCTCCTCCAGCAACGCATGTTTGTCGCCGCGCTTCACGTCCTTGGCGATTTTTTCCCGCCGCTTTTTGACGGTCTCGATGTCCGCCAGTGCCAATTCGGTATTGACGATTTCAATGTCGCGCACCGGGTCAATGCTGCCGGTGACGTGCATGATGTCGGGGTCTTCAAAGCAACGCACGACGTGAATGATGGCGTCCACCTCGCGGATGTGGCTGAGGAATTTATTGCCCAGGCCTTCACCGTGTGACGAACCTTTCACCACGCCGGCGATGTCCACGAATTCAATCGTGGTTGGAATCAACGTATTGGCCCGGGCGATTTGGGCCAGCGGCGCGAGGCGCGGTTCGGGCACGGTAACGACGCCGAGGTTCGGCTCAATGGTGCAGAACGGGTAATTTTCCGCCGGCGCCTTGTGGGAACGCGTGACGGCATTGAACAAGGTGGATTTGCCCACGTTGGGCAGTCCGATGATTCCGGCTTTCAGCATGTGAAATGGTTACCCAGCGGGAACATTAGCCACACGACCACGGCGAACAAAGCCTTTTTGTCCGCTCACATTCGATGGCGGGCCAGATGAGCCAGTTGCCAGGCAATGTGCCCGCCATCGTATAATCCCAGAGCGAGCAGGCAAAGACCGGACAGGCGCTGCATGCGCACGAGGGTTTGTTCGTTGAACCGACCGTAACCGCGGCGCGACACGATATAACTCAGGGCGCAAAACCAGGTGTTCGCCCCGAGAGCGACTCCGGTGATGAAGGTGCCCTTGGCGGCGACCGTGTCCTCGACCCACTCGTGGGAAGTAAAATAGGCCTCATGGGACATGAAATAGGCGGCGGCCACGATCCAGAACAGCAACACGCCCATATTGCCCAGTACCCGCGTGAAACCGATCATGTACGCCGAATGCGGATGCAGCTTTTCATCGATGCGTTTTTCAATCCGACTGGCTGCCGCGCCGAGGTGCGTCGGGGCCGTTACCGTTTTGGCCGAGAGAAACTTCATGCCCAGAAAGAGCATGAACACAAAGGTGAATACCTCCATCGAGGTCCGGACCAAACGCAGGTAAAAAAACGATGAAAAGCTGGTGAAGGCAATCGTACAGTAAATCACATCCATGGTGGCCGCGCCGAGGCCGATGAGCATGGCATATTTAAAACCCCTTTGGGCGGCGCCATTGATGATCGTGAGATTCACCGGGCCAACCGGCATGGACAGCAACAGGCCGATGAGAAAACCCGTCGGCGCGGCGATAAAAATACTCAACTGATTCTGCATGGGTTAATGCGCCTCGTCCAATTCGTCTTCTTCCTCGATTTCCCGCCGCCAGGCCCGCGAGAGTTTTGGCCGCACGAAACCATAGACCAGGTAAAGGGTGAAGAAGGCCGGCAGCACGTAATACAGGACGCGTTCCCGCAACACCAACAAACAGCCCAGGAACAGCGCCGCGCCGATGGCTTTCATGAAGGTGCTGGTCGAGCGCAACCCCAGCGATTTGAAACTTGGGTATTTCACCGTGCTGACCATCATGGCTGACAGGAAAATGAGCACGACGGCCAGCAGATAGTTCCACGCGCCGAGAGTTTTTTCTTTTTCGTGGAAATGGATGATGAGCAGGGTGAGCGAGGCGACCAGACCGGCCGCCGAGGGAATGGGAAAGCCCAGAAAGTCCTTGCCGCCGCCGCTGGCGTAAGTGGACAGCACATTGAACCGCGCCAGTCGGAACGCGCCACAGAGCAGGTAAATGGAGGCGATAAACCAACTAATTTGCCGGTATTCGCCAAACACGTCCGCCAGCACGACGCGCTGCACCAGAAACGCGGGTGCGATGCCGAACGAAACCAGGTCCGCCAGCGAATCGAATTCACGCCCGAACGGGCTGTCGGTTCCGCCCAGCCGTGCCACTCGGCCATCCAGGAGGTCAAAAATGCAGGCGAGCAAAATGTAGGCGAGGGCGAGTTTGATCTGGGCGAAATAGAAATCACTCGCCGGATCGGCCTCCACGATTTTCGTCAGCGCCACAAATCCGCAAAACAGGTTGCCGGCCGTCAGCAGGTTCGGCAGGAAATAAATTTTTAACTGATGATGGTCATTTTGATCAGCCGACGCCAGGGGGGAATGGGGTGCATTCATAATCGGATCTCAATCGAAGGCGGCAATCACGGTTTGGCCGCCAATCACCCGGTCGCCGGGCTCCACCTTGATTTTGGCCCGGCGCGGCAGGTATACCTCCACGCGCGAACCGAATTGGATCAGGCTGATGCGTTCGCCGCGCTGGACGATGTCGTTTTCCTTCAGCCACGGTACGATTCGCCGCGCGATGAGGCCGGCAATGAGGCGCACGCCGATTTTTTCGCCGCGTGGCTCGGCGGTCTCCAGGCCGATCAGCAGATTTTCGTTGAACTGCGCCGATTCGGTCTTGAGGGCGCTTAAAAACTGGCCGGTCGTGTATTTGTAAAACGCAACCCGGCCGGTCAGCGGCGCGCATTGCACGTGAACGTCAAGCACGGAAAGGAAAATGGAAATGCGCTGGCACTCGCTGCCGAGGTAGTCGGGCTCAGTCGTCGTGTCAACCACGTCCACTTTGCCGTGAGCGGGGGAAATGACGAGATTGGGCCCGGCGGGCACGAGGGGATCCGGGTCCCGAAAAAAGCAGAAGGTGAACACCGCAAAAATGCCCCAAAGAGCAGCGAGCGCCCACGTCAAATAGGTCAGGATGAAGAAGGCGGCCCATTTGGCCAGAAACGCGACCAGCAGCAACACCAGGACCGCCGCCGCCGCCAGACCGATAAGCCGCAACGCGGCGAGCGACGCTTTGCCAGAGTGTTTCACGCCGGCAGAATAAAATTATCGCGGCTCGCTTGCAATTCGGCATTTTCGCGGCAACTTAGGCTCACGTTGCAAAATCCGGCAAGGGGCCGGAGGCGCAACGGACCGAGCAAATCCAAAACGATTATGTCACTGAACACACCTGATTTGACAAAGTTTCCACCGCGCAGTCCGCGGGTACGGCTGGGCGGCTACGCAATCCTGCCCCGCATGTTGGACAAGGGCCGCGCGACGCTCGCCGGCAAAAACGGCGAGTACCATTACGCCTGCCCGCTCGACCAGGGTTTCCTTGAATTCGTGGGCATTGATCCCGAGGCGCTGAAGAAACAACTGAACCGGAGCGACTCGGGAGTACTGGAATGGATCAATAAAAATTCCAAATATAAACGAACCACGCCGGAAATCCTAGCCTGGTCGGCGTGGCAGGAACAGGCTGCGCCGGACAATCCCGAATCGCGCGAGCATTTCAACGACATCCAAAAAGCCGCCGCCCCGAAGCGCGACGACATTGCCACGTGGTTCGACGTGCTGGATGTGGATGATTACGTGAGCTTTGGCGGAAAAGCCTGAGACATTTACAATTTGCGATTGACGATTTGCGCGTCGCGCTGGATTTCAAGCGCCCGCGCAAATTGCATCTCGTAAATCGCGAATAAAGTCATGCCTGCGGCTGTGGCGCCGGAACCGGCGCCGGCGTTTCCGCCAGCGGCGGGCCCGGGATTTTCCACGGCTCGATCTTTTCGATACGATGCCGGTGGATGGCGCCGTGAAATTCAAATTCCACCTCGTCACCGACCTTGCGGTTCAGCAACGATTGCGCCACGGGCGAAAGATAACTGATGACGCCCTTGTCCGGGTCGGAATCCCAAGCGCCCAAAATGGTGAAGCGCTCCGACTGATTGACGCCCAGGTCGGTGGCCAGGACGATGGTGCCGATACCGACGGCGTCGGTCTTGGCATTGGAAAAATCCGTGCCGCGGGCGCGCGCCAGTTGCCCTTCCAGTTCCTCTTTGCGGCGCATGAGAATTTTCTGCATTTCCTTGGCCGCCTTGTATTCGTGGTTTTCACTGAGGTCGCCATAACTGCGGGCGATGGCGATTTCCTTTGAATTGGCGGGAATCTTTTTCTGCACGAGTTCCTCATACTCGACGCGGCGGCGTTCGAGGCTTTCCCACGAAACCAGCAACGCGCTGTCCTGCCGGGTTTGCTCGCCGCTGACGAGCGCTTGCACAGCAGGATGCGCCTTGACCAGCCGCGCCAGCAGCGAACGTTTGTCCATGTCGTCGAACACGGGCGAGAATTGCAGGGCCCGCGTCAGGTCCTTGACCACTTCGATGTCGGCGGAGGCCGTCAACTCAGCGAGCAATTCATGGTCGTCGAGGATGAATTCGCGCAGGCGGTTGGAGCGTTTCTCGTTGAATTGGTCACGTTCCATCGCCGTGAGCATGGCGCGGAACACCTCCGGACCGAGAATGTCGGCAAAAGCATCACTCCGGTCGCGGCCCAGCCAGAGCAACAGTTCGCTGCTGGCGGTGTGCTGGCTGATCAGACGCGTGAGCGTTTCCTTCAGCAAATCCATCTTGCCTTCCTGAATCAGCAGATTGGCAAATTCACGGCACAGCTTGGCGGAGACGATGTTCAGCGAGCCGCGCAGAATTTCGTGCCAGCGCTCGGGATTCGCCATCTTGTACGATTCCAGCGCGCGATGATGCTTGGTGGCCGGAATCAATTCCAGCACCGGACCGAACTTGACGTTTTCCTGCGACCAGATTTGCGTGTCGGTGATATCGTCGGTGGCCGGCGGCAGTCCGGCGACCGTGCGGAGTTCATCGCGGACGAAGACCGCTTCGAGCGCGACGGCCGGCTGGGTGCGTTGATGGGAGGCAATATCGGTGTTCAGCACGGGAATGATTTCGTTGGCCGCCGCCTGTTTATCCGTCAAATCCGTTGCATTTTTCAGGACTTCGCTGACCACCCCCACACGGGCTTTCAAACCTTTCGCCGCCCGAAAATCCGCCAGCAACCGGTTTTGCAGCGTCGTTTCCCGCTCTTGAAAGACCACCGGCTCCGTTTTTTTCAGCGGGACGACAAAATGCCCGTCTTTCTTCATCTCGCGCCGGGCAGTTTCCCACCACTTCCGCCAGTCGTCACGAATGACATCCGGTACCAGCGCCTGTTGGATCTGGTCCGCCGTTGCCTTGCCGCCGTAGCTGTTCAGCACCAGCTTGATCAAGTCCAGATGCCGGGCCGCCATTTGATGCAAGCCCTCGAGGTCCATGGCCTTGCGCGCCAGGATATGATCCTTGGAAATCGGCTTCAGTGACTCGGCGGCGAACGCCAAATCCATCGTGTGTCCCGGCTTGCCCGGAAAATCAATGGTGAACCGCGCAAACACTGTGTCCACCGTCTTGATCCGGCCAAACCCCCAACTCCGGTGCATGCAAAAGCCGCCGGTGGCCAGTTGCGTCAGCGGTTCAACGTGTCGGCCTTCAATCTTGCCCGCGGCGGCCAATTTCTCAAATTCCTCTCTCATAAAAAGCATCGTTTTTGTGGAACTATGAACGCACAATGCCTCTATTAAACGCGGTGAACGACCAAAATCCAAGACAAATTGCATGGGAAGTTTTGCGGCGCCGGCGCGCCGGCGGCGGCTTTGTGGAGGAGTTGTTGGAGCGTGAATTGGCCGGGACCCGGCTTTCGGCACTTGACCGCGCCTTGTGTCAGGAGCTGGTTTATGGCGTTGTCCGGTGGCAGGCCACGCTCGACTGGCTCATCGGCCGAAAGACGGATCAACGCGAGCAAAAGACCGGCCTTCTGGTCCTGCTTCAGCTCGGCCTGTACCAGATTTTCTGGCTCGACCGGATTCCGGAGCACGCGGCCGTGCATGAAACCGTCGAACTCGCCAGGCGCAACGGGTTTACTTCCCAAACCGGTTTCGTGAACGCCGTTTTACGGGGCTATGTGCGCGCCCGGGACGAAACCCGAAAACTTCTGGCTCATTTGAGAATCTCCCGGCCTGCGCTCGGCTGGTCGCATCCGGAATGGCTGGTCACCCGCTGGCAAAACCGGTGGGGCGCGGAAAAAACGGCGCGGCTTTTGGAATGGAACAACACACCGCCGAAAACCTTTGCGCGGGTCAACCTTCTGAAATGTCGGAAGGACGAGTTACACGAGTCCCCAATGTCCGACCACCCCGCGGGGGCTCGCGTCGCTCGCCGCTCCGACAATGAATGTGTGGGCCGGTTGTTGGAAAAGTGGCGCGACGAAAATGTCGAATATGATTTCGTCCGCACCGATTGGCTGGAGGAAAATCTGGTCTTTGAGCTGAAATCACATCCATCGTTGGCATCGCTCGCCAGTTTCCGGGACGGCTGGTTTTATATTCAGGACCCGAGCACGCTGCTGGCCGGGAAGGAATTAAACCCGCAACCGGGCGAAAGGATTCTGGATTTTTGCGCCGCCCCCGGCGGCAAGACGACGTTCCTTGCGCAGTTGATGAGGAACGAAGGCAAAATTGTCGCCTGCGATGTTTCGTCGCAACGATTGAAATTGCTCCAGGAAAATTGCCGGCGCCTTGGCGTGACCTGCGTCGAGATCAGGAACGGTCGGACTCCGCTTCGGTGCGCTGGGGTCCAAGCCTCGGCTTGCGCCCCGGACACGCTGAAGCGTGCGCTCCAACCATTTGGTCGTATTCTAATTGACGCGCCTTGCTCCAACACCGGGGTCATGCGTCGGCGCGTGGATCTGCGCTGGCGGATTCAGCCGGGGGAAATTCCACGGCTGCAACAAGCGCAACTGGATTTGCTCAAGCAGGCCGCGCCGAAACTGAAGTCCGGCGGAGTTCTGGTTTACAGCACGTGCAGCCTGGAACCGGAAGAAAATCAGGAACTCGTCAAGGAATTCCTGCGCGCACACAAGGGGTTCAGACTGGAAACGGAGCGCGAGCTGTTGCCATTTGGGGACGAGGTGGATGGCGCCTATGTTGCGCGGGTGAAACGGTTGCCGTAGGTTGGCGGCTGCTTTATGGAACTCGATCTGGAAAAACAATTCGCCGACCGCGCTTATCATCTGCTCGTCAGCCTCGTCATGCCGCGGCCGATTGCGCTGGTCACCACCCTCAGCCCCGATGGCGGGGTGAACGCCGCGCCGTTCAGCTTCTTCAATCTGCTGGGCGCTCAGCCGCCGATTGTCGCCTTTGCGCCCGGCAACCGCGACAATGGCACGCCCAAGGACACCGCCTTGAACGTCCGCGCCACGCACGAATTCGTTGTCAATCTCGTGGATGAAGCCGTCGCCGAAGCGATGAACCAATGCGCCGCATCGCTGCCCTACGGCGAAAATGAATTGGTGCGTGCCGGCCTAACGTCCGCGCCGTCGTCGCTGGTAAAGCCTCCGCGCATCGCCGAAGCGCCGGCGAGTCTGGAATGCGTTGAATGGGGCACGCTGCAAATCGGCAACAACCGGGTAATCATAGGTGTGGTGAAGCGGCTGCACCTGCGCGAGGAATTGTTCGATGAGGAGAAGAAGCGGATCAACACCGATAAGCTCTTCCTGATTGGCCGCATGGCCGCGCCGCACTGGTATTGCCGTACCCGTGACCGCTTTGAAATGATCCGACCGGCATGATTATTTACGATTTCGGATTTACGATTTACGGTTCCTTCTCGAATTCCGCAGCGCTCGTAAATCGCAAATCGTCAATTCTATTACATCCCCATGATCTGGTAGCCGCAATCCACGTAAATCGTCTGGCCGGTGATGGCCGCCGCGCCGTCGCTCGCTAGGAAAACCCCCGTGGCGCCCAATTCCTCGGGCAGAACATTCCGTTTCAGCGGTGACCTGGATTCGTAATGCTTGAGCATATCGGTGAACCCGGCGATGCCGCGTGCCGCCAGGGTGTTGACCGGGCCGGCGCTGATGCAGTTGACGCGGATTTTTTTCGGGCCGAGATCGTAGGCCAGATAACGCGTGCTGGCTTCGAGCGCGGCCTTCGCGACGCCCATGACATTATAATGCGGCACGACCTTTTCGGCGCCATAATAACTCATCGCCACGACGCTGCCGCCCTCGGTCATCAGCGGCGCAGCGGCGCGGGCGAGTGCCACCAGCGAATACGCGCTTACATCCTGCGCGACGCGGAACGCTTCGCGGCTGGTATTCACAAATTCCCCTTCCAGCGCGTCCTTGGGCGCAAAAGCGACAGAATGCAGAAGCAAGTGCAATTTGCCGAACTTTTCGCCGACCGTTTTGAAGACGGCAGCAATTTCCTCGTCCTTCGTCACATCGCACGGCAGCATGAGCGTGTCGGCGCCAAACGTGTTGACGAGTTCGGTGACATTGTCCTTGATGCGCTCGCCCTGATAAGTGAACGCCAGTTGGGCGCCATCGGCCGCCCAGGCCTGCGCGATGGCCCAGGCGATGGAGCGTTTGTTGGCAACGCCAAAGACCAGTCCAATTTTTCCGTCAAGCAATGGCATAATGAATTTGCGATATTGGATTTACGATTTACTCGCGTTTCCTGTTATTCACGCGGCGCGTCAATCGTATATCGTATATCGCAAATGGAAATTATTTTTTGAAGTAAAGCTCCTCGGCGTTCCAGGAAACGCGCCAGTAGCTCAACGACGAGGGGCGGATGTTGCCGATGTCCGAGCGGATCGCGGCATAATACATTGGCGTGGCAGTGAAAATCATCGGCTGCTGTTCGGCGAGGATTTCCTGGACTTCGTCGTAATCCTTTTTCCGTTCGGTGTAATCCAAGGTTTTCATCTGCGCGTCCATCAAATAATCCATCCGCGCCTCCCAGTCCGTCGAAGGCGCTTGCTGGCGGGGAAACCATTCATGAGTGAAGCCGCCGGACTTGATGATGTTCATGTTGTCCGACGGATCGGTCATGGTGGGCGACCAGCCCATCAGGATGCAATCGAAGTCGTAGGTGTCGTCCATCTTGCTGATGAGCGTGTTGAATTCAATCGGCTGGAAGATGACGTTCATACCGAGCTTCTGCAAATCCGACACAATGAGCACAGCGGTTTTTTCGCGCGCGTTGTTGCCGGTGTTGGTGTTGAGGACGAATTCGATCTTGTTCCCGTCCGCGTCGGTCAGGAAATCATTGCCGTTGCGTTTCTCGATGCCGATTTCCTTCAACAGCGCCAGCGCCTTGTCCGGGTTGTACGGGTAGGTGGTGATGTTCGGGTTGAACCAGGTTTTGTTGCCGGGCGTCTCAAAACCGTATTCGGGAATCGCGCGTCCGGAAAAAATGGATTTGATGATGGCTTCGCGGTCAATCGCGTAGGAGCAGGCTTGGCGGAACTTGGTATTACGGAACCATTTCAGTTTTTTAGGGTCAACGTAAGGCTGGCCGGTCTTGGTGTTCACGTTGGTGTTTTCGTTAAAAAAGAAATCAACCGTTTCCAGGCCGATGCCCGGTTCCAACAGGACAAATCTGCCCTTGGCCGACTCGGCCTTGAATCGGTCGTAATCGTACGGGAAAATTAGATCGTCCACGTCGCACTCACCGCTCAAAAACCGCAGCGACATCGCGTTCATGTCCGGCACGACCTCAAAAATAATGTCGTCAAAATAAGGCAGGCGCGTGCCGTTGGTGTCCACTTCGAGAAAATACGGATTGCGCTCCAGCAGGGTGTATTGTGCCGTTTTGTATTCCTTGAGCCGAAACGGCCCGCTGCCGACGATTTGTGATGGGTCGGCATTGACCCCGTACGCGGATTCGAATGAGCCATCCGCCACTGATTTGGCCAGGATGTGTTGTGGCATGATGGGCACGCCGGCGCCGAAGCCCGCCAAAAAGGGCGCGTAAACTTCCGGTGTTACCACGCGAATCGTCAGGTCGTCCACTTTTGTGACCGTGAATTTTTTGCCGTCAATGATGAACGGGTCGCGCGCCACCGTGTTGATTTTCGGGTTGTAAATGATGTCGTTCCAGGTGAACACCACGTCGTCCGCCGTCAGTGGTGCGCCGTCGCTCCACCGGAGATTCTTCCGCAACCTGAACGTCCAGGTCTTGCCGTCCGGTTCATTCGTCCAGGATTCCGCCAGTCCCGGCAAAACGCTTTGCGATGGCACGTCGAAATTCAGCAGGCTCCAAAACATCATCCGGCAGATGTCATAAGACGACGACTCGTTGGCCATGATATAATTGAAGGTTTTCGGGTCGCCGATTTCGTCAATGATGAGTTTTCCGCCGCGAGTTCCTGCATGACAGGTCACGACCACCGGCGGGTCGGGCAATGGATAATCGGCGGCGGATTTTTCGTGCGTGGACGCGGGGTTCTTTCCGCAGCCGGCAAACACCAGGACGATGGCGCCAAAGGCGCCGGCGGTTTCAACAAATCTCGTTTTCATGATCGTCGCAACATTCAACGGCAGAAACATTCCGGTTTGACCGCCGAAAGTCGAGTTTTTCATCGCGTCTCCCCGATCTTTTTGCCACGTTTGCGCCCGGTGCGATGCTGAATTATGTCCTTAAACGGTTGCTGCACATGATCCCGCTGCTGTTGGGTGTGTCGTTGCTCACCTTCCTGCTCATGGCGCTGGCCCCCGGCAATTTTTTCACCGCGCTCCAGCAAAATCCGCAGATTTCCCAGGAAACCATCAGACAGCTTCAAGCGCAATTCCACCTCGATAAGCCGTGGTATGTCCAATACGTCTTCTGGCTCAAGAGCGTCGTGTTGCACGGCGATTTCGGCTATTCCATGGCCTATAAAATTCCCGCTACCTCGCTCATCGTCGCGCGTTTGTGGAACACCTTTCTGCTTTCCTTCTTCGCGCTGGTCATCGCCTGGGGCGTCGCCATGCCTTTGGGGATCTGGGCCGCCGTCAAAAAGGGCTCCTGGGTTGATCACAGTTGCTCATTCATCGCGTTCGTCGGCTTGTCCATTCCCGACGTTTTGCTCTCGCTGCTCGCGCTTTGGTTCGCCGCCGCCACCGGCTGGTTTCCCGTGGGCGGCGCGCAAAGCCCGCTCTACGATTTCATGCCGCCGCTCCAGCAATTCTGGGACCGGGTGCATCACCTCATCCTGCCCGCCATCGTGCTCGCCGCCGCCGACCTCGCGGGCATCATGCGTCAGATGCGCTCCAATCTGCTCGACACGCTTCGCGCCGAATATGTCACCGCCGCCCGTGCCCGCGGCCTCGGTGAAGGCGGGGTGATTTACAAGCACGCGCTCCGCAATGCCATCAATCCGCTGCTAACGATGTTCGGCTATTCGCTGGCTTACTTGTTAAGCGGCGCATTCATCGTGGAAAACATCATGGCCTGGCCCGGCCTTGGCCGGCTCACGATGGAGGCATTTTTCGCCAAGGATTCCTATCTGGTCGTGGACTGCGTGGTTATGGCCACCGGGTTGCTGGTCGTGGGAAATTTCATCGCCGACCTGCTGCTCGCGTGGAGCGATCCGCGTATCCGATTGAAATGAAAATGGAAACCGTCACACCCATCCCAAACGCCGAAGTGAATGCTCCTCTTTCGCCATGGCAACTGTTTTGGCGGCGGCTCAAACGGCGGAAAATCGCCATGACCGGCGGTGTGATTCTGATTTTTCTTTATCTCGTCGCGCTGTTCGCCGGCTTCATCGCGCCTTACAGCTATGACCACATTGACAGCAACGGCTATTACTTCCATTCGCCGGCCTGGCCGCGATTGCAAGGCTTTCGTCTGGTCGTGCCACGCTGTGAAGTGGGTTCCAGCATCTATACCTACCGTGAAGTCCTGAATGACACCAGGCCGCTCCATTTTTTTATTCGCGGCGACAAATATCAGTTGTTTGGGTTCATTCCGGCTTCGATTCACCTGTTCGGCACCGGCGACGACAACTATCCGGTTTATCTGATTGGCGCGGACCAATACGGTCGTGACGTCTTTTCGCGGCTGCTTTATGGCTCGCAAATTTCGCTGTCTATCGGCGTCATCGGCATTTTGCTGTCGTTCGCGTTCGGCCTGATGATTGGCGGCATCGCCGGCTATTTCGGCGGCGGCACGGACAACGCCATCATGCGGCTCTGCGAACTCATCATGTCCGTCCCGGCGCTTTACCTCATCATCTCGCTGCGCGCCGCATTTCCGCCGACCATGAGCTCGGCAGAGGTTTACGCGATGATTGTCGTCATCCTCAGCTTCATTGGCTGGGCGAGCATGGCGCGGGTGATTCGCGGCATGGCACTCTCGCTACGCGAACAACAATTTGTTCTCGCCGCACGGGCCGCGGGCGCGACGCCGTTTCGCGTCATTGTGCGCCACATTTTGCCGAACACCTTTTCCTACGTCATCGTCGCGGCAACATTGAGCGTACCCTATTACATCCTCGGCGAAGTGGTATTGAGTTTTCTGGGCGTGGGCATTCAGGAGCCAAATGCGAGTTGGGGCAACATGCTCACCGCCGCGCAAAACACCGAGTATTTGCGAAATTATCCGTGGCTGCTGGCGCCCGGCGCGGCGATTTTTGTCACCGTTCTCGCTTTCAACTTCCTTGGCGATGGATTAAGAGACGCGGCGGACACGAAGGCGTTATGAAGACCGATTTTCCATTTCCGTTTTCGGAGGGACGAGCTCTGCAAGTCCCCATATTCTCCTTCGCGCTCGGGACTCGTATAATTCGTCCCTCCGAATCTGATTTATGACGCCGCTGCTCGAAATCAATAACCTGAAGATGGACTTCGGCAAAAACGCCGACGCGCTGCGGGCCATTGACGACGTGTCGTTGACCATTGGGGCGGGCGAAACCGTCTGCCTCGTCGGCGAAAGCGGTTGCGGCAAAACTGTTACGGCTTTGTCCATCGCGCGGCTGGTGCCGACACCGCCGGCCAATTATGTCGGAGGCGAAATTCTGCTGTACGGAACCGATGTCTTGCAGATGTCGGGCGAAGCGTTGCGAAGCATCCGCGGCGGCGTGGTGAGCTACATCTTTCAGGAACCGGGCGCGGCGCTGAATCCGGTCTTCCGCGTCGGCAATCAAATCAGGGAATCGCTCAAACTCCATCGCCCGGAAAAGGCAACCAACGGAGAAGTCATCCGGTTGCTGAAACTCGTCGGCATTCCTGCGCCGGAATCGCGCATCCGGAATTATCCTTTTGAGCTGTCCGGGGGCATGCAGCAGCGCGTGATGATTGCCATGGCGCTGGCCAGTGAGCCGAAGCTGCTCGTGGCCGACGAGCCGACCACCGCGCTGGATGTCACCATTCAGGCGCAGATCCTTGAACTGCTTCACGACCTCAAGCAGCGGCTGGGCATGGCGATCCTGCTCATCACCCACAACCTCGGCATCGTCGGCGACATGGCTGACCGCGTGGCCGTGATGTATGCCGGACAGATTGTCGAACTGGCGTCCGCGAAGGAATTACTCCGCCGGCCGTTGCATCCTTACACCAGAGCGCTGATGGCGAGCGTGCCAAAACTGGGTGGAATAAAACGGTGGGGCGGGGCTCCTGACGAGCCGGCTCGCGAGGACGCTCGGCCCACCCGACTGCAGGCCATTCCTGGCAACGTGCCGCGCATCGGCAATTTCCCGCCTGGCTGCCGTTTCGCTCCGCGCTGTCCCATCGCCAAGCCGGAATGTTCGAACAAAAATCCCGATTTGGTCGAAGTCGAACCCGGGCGTTTTGTGCGTTGTCCGTTTTGGAAATGAAATTTTAACGCGGCAACGCAAATTTCTGTTCTGCTTCAGCATTCAGCGTTCGGCCTTCAGCCTTCTGAAGGGCGGGTTTTCAGAAACAACAGGACAGACAACGGAAATCGCCGGTTTCCGTTTATCCCGAAACGAGTCGCCCGGACTGCAAAATAAATGGGTTAAACGATACTGAATGGTTGCGCCGGATTTCCCATCCGGTCAATCCTGTAAATCCTGTCTTTGTTCTTCATTGAAGCCTTCGCGCCTCCACCCGGTTTTCATTTGTTTGCCGGTCACCGAGCGCGTTTCCTGGTGGTTGAAGGTGTGTTGGCTCTCGTCGTTCCTGGCGGCTCAGAGAATGGTTTCAGCGGGGAGCGAAATCTTTGTGGCATTCAGCCCAAAGCATTTCCCGGCTCCGCAGGAGCGGCATCGCCAATCATTTCTAGGTATTTGCCGCTGCTGCGGAGCTTTATCATTTGGCGATTTGCGGCTATAAAGATTGCGCTCGTACGGAGCTTCATTTTGAATTTGGCAATTGAATGAACGCACTGCTCGAAGTCAAGAATCTAAGGGTGCATTTTCCCGTAAAGCACGGGATGTTCAGCCGCGTCCACGAATTTGTCAAAGCGGTGGACGATGTGAGCCTCACCATCGCGCCGGGCGAAACCGTCGGGCTGGTTGGCGAAAGCGGTTGCGGCAAGACGACGCTGGGTCGCGCCATCGTCCGGCTGGTCGAGCCGACCGCGGGCAGCGTCTTGCTCGAAGGCGAAAACATCACGCAAATGCGCGGTTCGTTGTTGCGCGCGCGGCGGCGGAAGTTCCAGATGATTTTTCAGGATCCCTACGGCTCGCTCAATCCGCGCCTGACGGTCGCGCAAATTGTCGGCGAGGCGCTGGACATCCATAAACTAACCGACAGCAAATCCGCGCGTCAGAGGCGCATCGCGGAATTGCTGAAAGCCGTCGGTCTCGACCCTATTTACGCGCAGCGGTATCCGCATGAATTCAGCGGCGGGCAGCGGCAGCGCATCGGCATCGCCCGCGCGCTGGCGGTCGAGCCAAAGCTGATTATCTGCGACGAGCCGGTGAGCGCGCTGGACGTTTCGGTGCAGGCACAAATTATCAATCTGCTCCGCGATTTGCAGCAGGAACGCGGCATTGCGTATTTATTCATCGCGCACGACCTGGCGGTGGTCGAGCATATCAGCCGGCGGGTGATGGTGATGTATCTGGGCAAAATTGTGGAGACGGCCGACGCCAAAACCATCATTCGCGCGCCGCAGCATCCCTACACGCAGGCGCTGATTTCCGCCGTGCCGGAAGTGGACCCGGAAACCAAACGCCAGCGCATTGTGCTGCCGGGCGACGTGCCGTCGCCGATTCATCCCCCGAACGGCTGTCCCTTTCATCCGCGTTGTCCCATTGCGCAATTGCCCAGGTGCGGAGAGGAATTCCCCGAACTCCGCGAGGTTCGGAAAGACCACCGGGCGTCGTGCCATTTTGCGGGAACCAAAATTGAATCAGCCCGTAACCCAACCCGGCGCGAAACCGTCTGACCTTGGACAGTTATTGGTTTGTGGACACGGCGGTTGGCCGGCCCCCCAGTTGAAAATCGCACTGGCCTTTGAGGGAACCCGCCCGCACAAAAAGGCGATAAACGACGTTGGACTCTAAGGGTTCCGGGCGGGCGCGGAGATCGTCGGATTTCATGCCGGAAAGGTTTTGGCCATATCTGAAAAAATCCAACGGCGCGGATCGCGACTCGGAAATCAAATGCCAGACGGGAGCGGCGGCTTGATTGGTTTGCCAGGCAGCCAGGGGAACGACTTTTATTTCCGAGAGCCGATATAATTGTCCGTTAAAGCCGAAAAGGACCATCGGTGGACCGTTCCGGGAACGTGAAAACAGAGAGCGTTCGGTATAGGAAATCTGGATGGTTTTTGCTTTGAACCAGTCCGTAAAATGATAAACATAGACACACGCCAGTATAAGCGCGCCGACAATGAACATCCATTTCCGCTTTGTCATAAGAAAAAATTGAGTATTCAGGACACCGTTCTCGTCCAACCATGCAACCAGACGCACGGACAAATCGAATGGTTATGAAAATAGCAGGTCGGGGTTGGTTGGCCAGCCCGGAAAGGCCCGGGGGGGGCCTTTGGGCGTTTACGTTGATCGAACTGCTCGTCGTCATTGCCATCATTGCCATCCTGGCTGCCATGTTGATGCCCGCTTTGAGCAGCGCCAAGGAAGCCGGGCGCCGGATTGCCTGCCTGAATAATATGCGGCAATTGAGCCTGGCCGCCCAGATGTACGTTGACGATAATCAGGGCCTTTATCCGCCGCGCAGCAATACCAACCGCTGGCCGAACCAGTTTTATGCCAACTACGGCAAAAATGTAAAAATATTGCTCTGCCCCACCGATGTGGCCACCGGCATTTCAAAACCCGCAACGGTCGGCGGCGGCAGTTCGTCCAACAATGTGGCCGACGCCTCCCCCCGCAGTTACATCATCAACGGCTGGAACGATTATTTCTACGATTCGTTGAGCGCGAGCGACTTTGCGAATTACATGAACGGAACCTATCCCGGTGGCTTGAGACAAAGTGCCATTGTGCATCCGTCCCAGACGGTTGTGCTGGGGGAAAAGCGCCACGACGCCGGCGACTTTTACATGGATTTGAGGGAAAACGGCGGCAACGACTTCACCGGCATCCTTGAACAAGGCCGGCACGACAATAATGGCGTTACCAGCAGCCAAGCCAAAGGCACCGGGAGCATCGGTGGATCCAATTACGCCATGGCAGACGGCAGCGCGCGGTTTATCAAGTTCCCCCAGGCGGTGGACCCTTTGAGTTTGTGGGCGATCAGCGATGCCGATCGCGTGGCTTACGCCATCATTTACTAAGGTTCGAGCTGAAGTCTCTTTATAACTCCGCTCGAACTTTTTTCCATGGCAGCCCGTTACTCCATCGGCTGGTGCTTCCTGACCAAAGCTCGAACCTTTTTTCAAGGTGGGAGTGAGAGGATATGAACCATTTAGGGTACTGGTTGCTGAAATTTGATGGTGTCACAGGCAACAAGGACAAGGAACTCGAAGACCCGAAAGGCTATGGAGCGATTGAATACGCATATTCCTTAATGGCAAAAGCGGCGGGCAAAGCCATGGGCGAATGTCGTTTGTTGGAAGAAAACGGACGGCGGCATTTCATGACGCGGCGTTTTGACCGGCCCGGCGGCGGGGAGAAATTGCACATGCAATCGCTGTGTGCGCTGGCGCATTTTGATTTTAACAACGCGGGGGCTTATGCCTACGAACAGGCGTTGCTGGTCATCCGTCAGTTGAATCTGCCGATGGAAGCGGTTGAGGAAGAGTTCCGGCGGATGGCGTTTTACATCATCGCCTGCAATCAGGACGATCACGTCAAGAACATCGCCTTCCTGATGGACAAGGTTGGCCGCTGGTCGCTCGCGCCCGCGTTCGACGTGACCTACAGTTACAGCCCGACCGGTGACTGGACGGCCCGTCACCGGATGACAATGAACGGCAAACGTGACGGATTCACGCTGGCCGATTTTCGCGCCTGCGCCAAGAGCGCGCTGATGAAACGCGGTCGCGCCGAAGCCATCGTCGAGGAGGTTCGTGCTGCCGTGGCGAAATGGCCGGATTATGCGGAGCGAGCGCAGGTGATGAACAATTGGCGAAAACAAATTCAACACAATCTTCGATTGAATTTGCCGCGCACATGACAACAAGCGTCCGCGAATCCACCGCTGTAGATGCAATCGTTGTTCAACCCGATTATATCGGTCGTGGTGTCTGCTTGTTTGTGTCACAAAAACTAGGCAGCTTTCGTGACAGATAAAAATGAAAACAGCCGCGCAATTTGGAATTCGATCCGCGGTTAGTTTCGACTCTGGCTTCGGTCTGCGGTCGGCAAGCGGAAACAGTGGAGCGGAGACGGAGAGATGCTACCGCTCTACATCGCTTGGAAAATGCTCAAAGTCATCCCACCAACAAAACGGACCACGTAGTTTCAACAGTTCTTCCCATTCACGTTTTTTACGAGCCAGCGACCAAGAAGCGGTTGGCGCGGATGGCCGGATTGCCGCCACGCGCAGTTCAGATTCTTAACGAAGCAGTGAAGTAGGGGGATTCTTGCCGTCCAAAACTTTTCTGACATGCTGAATGGCAGTGATGAAACTGCGTCATATACGATACTTCGTGGCCGTTGCCGAGGCATTGAACTTTACCAAGGCAGCAACGCGCCTGCGTGTGGCGCAACCAGCTTTGAGCCGTCAAGTGGCGAATCTGGAGGACGAACTTGGCGTGGACTTGCTGAAACGCACTTCACACGGCGTTGTGTTGATCAAAGAGCCTTAATCAAAACAACAAATGAAATCGAATCAATCCTTCGTTTTAGGACTCGCAACGGTCCTGGTTTTTCTGACCTTTCCAACGTTGGCGCAAACGCCGGCCGGCGCGCCGTCGCTCGATGAGGTGGCCGGCGATTGGCTGCCGATGAAGGACGTGGCCAATCCGCCGGATGTGAATAATTTTCACGACATGCTGATAATCGGCCGGGACCTGACCTCGTTCTACTGCAATCCGGGAGATTGGTTGTGGGGATGGGGAGATGGAAAGTGGAGCGCCGGCTATCCACTGGTCATGCTGACAATTGCGGGCAAGGAATATCCGGCGACGGAATGCCGGTGGTATCCGTATCGCGCCTTGCGCCGCAATACCAATTGCGCGGGTTTTGAAGTGCAAACGGACACGCGAATGATCAACGAGCAGCGAGCCGTCCTTGTCCGCATTGAAATTACCAATTCGGGTCCGACCGAAACAAATGCCGAGTTCACGCTTTCGGTTCCAGGAGCTTTGCAGGGTGATGGCATATCCGTGCTCAACACCAAACAGCGGAAGGGCTGCGTAACGGCCATCTGTCCCGCGACAAAACCCGACTCAGTGACGAACGACAATGGTGTCGTCCGATGGCTATGGAAAGTCATGTTGCCCGCTGGTAGCAAAAGGGAGATTGGATTTGTTGCCGGTGACGGCCATGCGGCGGATTCGCAGAAAGTGCACGCGGACGTAGCACATTGGAGCAAACATTTTTCGGCTGAATTCGACAACTTCAAACGATGTTGGGAGCAACGCTGGGCGGATGCGTTTACGCCCGGCAACAAATATTTTTCCGGGAGCCTGCCAGTGTTGGTCACGGACAACGCCGCGCTGAAGCGGAATTATTACATGGGCATCGTCACGATGCTGGAACTGGAGCGCACACAGTTTCCGGTGTTCCCGCGCTCTTTCATCACCAGCGGCGAGCGCGCGCCGGGCACGCAGTTCTATTGGGATGCCTCGATGCAAAGCACCGTCTGGGCGCTGCTCGAACCCGCCGGCATGAAGGCCACCTTGCGCCGATGGCTGGTGCAAAACCCGCGCAGTGGATCTTTCATTTATCTTACGCGCACCAATGGCTACGATACAAATGTTTACAACCACATCACCGGCTATGCGTTCAACGCCTGCACAATTTTCAAAACGGCGCAGGATTATCTTCGTGTCACCGGCGACCTGGGCTTTCTTGATGAAAAACTGGAAGACGGCAAAACCGTGCTTCGGCGGATGGACGAAATGGCTACGGACTGGAAAACGCTCGTCCACCCCGGCAGTCCGCTGGCGGACTACGGAGGAAACCAAAACCTGCTTGAATGTGCGCCGGCCTATACCGGCCGCGTCGCGTCCTGCAACGCGCAAGATGTCTGGATGATGCGCCAAGACGCCGCCCTTCAAGAGCTAAAAGGCCATGCGGACCGCTCCAGGGAACTGCGCGACGACGCGGACAAACTTTTGCCCGCCGTGCTGTCGCTTGACAAGCCCGGCGATGGCGTTTGGTATGGTTTACACGACGACGGCAAGCGTGTTGAACTGCGGCATTGCGTTGATTACATCTATGTCGGCGACGCGCTCGCCAACGACCTCACGCCTGAGATGCGCCGTGAAATGACCGATTTCGTCAAACGCGAACTGCTCACACGCGATTGGATGCGCGCGATGAGCTTGAAAGACGCCGCTGCCGCCATTTCCGACCGGCCCGACCATGGACCGATGGGTGCGTATGACGGCTGGCCGGCACTGACGGTTGGCATGATGTGGAGACTGGGGTTCCCAAACGATGCGTTTGATTTTTACTGCCGCACGGCTGAAGTGACCAAAGAAGGGCCGTTCGCGCAGGCGCATGAATTTTACGGGCCGAACCGGAAGCAATACGATGCGCCGGTGCGAATCGCCGAGCGCGAAGGCTGCATGAAGGAATGCATCTGCGGCGCGGCGTTTGCGGATGTCATCATCAACACCTTTTTCGGCTTCGCACCATCGCTGGACGGAAAGAATCTTCTGGCCGACCCGCAGAGGCCACGCCCGTTCACAGGCAAACTACTGAATCTGTCCGCACGCGGTAAAAGGTTCACCATCAGCGCTGGGGGATCAGGCGTTGATTTTTCCCGGAACTGACGGCTGCCAAGATATACCAACATGCTGCATCACGATTATGGAATGTCGTGCTTGTGGGACATTCCTACGGTGGCGTGGTAATTACAGAAGCGGGCACTCATCCGAAGGTGTCCGACCTTGTTTACATTACCGCGTTCGCTCCTGACAAGGGAGAATCTGTGGCGTCATTGATCGCTAATCCTCCGCCCGGTGCGCCGGTGCCGCCGATTTTGCCGCCCAAAGACGGTTACTTACCGCAGCAATGACTGGTCGTGTCAAATTTGCAACCAGCACCGCGCCACGTCCCTCGCTCACGGCGTCCTATCGAGTTGTCGCTGGCGTATTCGTCAGGCTGCGGCTGTGGAATGGCGCTCCGGCCTGGTAACATTTGATTTGCATCTGCAGGTCGTTCGCCATCGGGGCGGCGTTGGTTTGGGACTCAACCAATCGCAGCGCCTTTTGGGCGGTTGTAAGGGCTTCGGGAAAACGCCCGGCCTCGGCATAAGCGGCGGCTAGCGTGCGAAGAATTGCTGGATTTTGGCCGCCGGAAAGCTGATTGGCCTTTTGAGCCAGCTGAACCGCCTTGACCCCATTGCGCCACGAGGCGTCCGGACAGGTCGCCCAAACCCAAGCCAAGTTATTCTGAGTCTCCACGTTGTCGGGTTGCAGTTCCAAGGCTTTCTGGAAATTGGTCACGGCCTCGCCAGCCTGCCCCTGACTGAGAAAAACTAAGCCCAGGTAGTTGTAGGCCTCGGTGCTGTCCGGGTGGATTTGCAGGCCTTCATGCAAATAAGCGATGGCCTGATTCGGCTGCCCTCTTTCGGAGAGAATATAGCCGAAGTTGATAAGTGCATTGCCAAGGTTGTTGCGCGCCTGGGTAAAGTCAGGTTGAAGTTGCAGGGCCGTTCGGAACTGAGCGATGCCTTCCTCCACTTGCCCGTTTTGGAGTAGCGCCACACCCAGGCCGTTATGGTCTTGGGGGAAGTTTGGCTTCGATTGCAGCGCCCGCTCAAAGTGGGTGATGGCCTCCTGTGGGTGGCCTGTTTGGACCAAGGCGGCGCCCAAGTTGCAGTCTGCCTCGGGGAAGTCGGATTGGAGTCGCAGCGCTTCTTGGTAGTGCTCTATTGCCTCCTGTGGTTGCCCCATTTGGATCAAGGCATTGCCAAGAATGTCGTGGGCCGAGGCATAGTCCGGTTGAAGTCGCAACGCCTCCCGAAAATGCTTTATGGCCTCCTGTGGCTGGCCTGCTTGGAGCAGGGCGTCACCAAAGTTGTACTGCGCCTCGGGATAGTTGCGTTGGAGTCGCAACGCTTCTTGGTACTCCTTGATTGCGTCCTGGATTTGACCTGTCTGGGCCAGGGCGGCGCCCAAGTTGTTGTGGGCTAAGGCATAGTCAGGTTTAAGTTGCAACGTCTTCCGAAAATACACTATTGCCTCCTGTACCTGACCTGTATCGTTCAAGGCGGTGCCCAAGTTGTTGTAGGCCAGGAAAGCGTCAGGGTTCCTGACAATGGTTGTTCGCCAGAGGGTTTCAACGTTTTTGTACATTCCACATTGTCGCCAACTCAGTAGGCCCAGCACCAGTAGCAGCGCTCCGCAAAATACTGGTTCCAAGAACGGGGGCTTGTTTTTCAGAGAACTGAATAATTTGGCGATTCCCGCCGCTGCCAATGTAATCGGACCAATGCTGGCCAGATATTGAAAGTGGTCAGCAACGAACGAAAAGCGGAACGGATAGACATTGAAGAAGCCCAGCGCCGGGAACAAAGTTCCAACGAAAAAGAGAAACGCCGCCAGCGGTCCACGATTCCGGCGCGACAACAGCCACAGCCCCAACGAGACCAGCAGTGCCGCAGCTGGGAAGAAATATTGCCACCATACCGTCTGGCTAACGTGCCAACGAGTATAGTTAAAGATCAAATCCGCCGGCCAGACCAGCTTGCCCAAGTAGAACCAGATCACGCGCCCGGCAATGAGAACCCGCTCGATGAGGGAAAAATTAAATTCCGAACCCTGCGCACCGACCAAGTTTCGTTCCACCCACACCGTAACAAGCCCCGCGCCAATGCCCGCGGCAAAGAATGGAATCAGCGGCAACACGTCGTGTTTCCATAATAGCTTTCCGCGTTGCCACCAAAAAACGACCAGCAAGGCCGCTGGCAAGGTGGAGATCACTGTCTTACACATCAACCCCAGCAGGAACAATCCCAAAGCAAAGCAGTAAAACTTCCAATTTCTGGTTCGATCAAATCTCAAGTAAACCAACACCGCGCCCAGATAAAATGCCCCCGACAGGGTATTCTTGAGCTCCGAAACCCATGCCACCGTCTCTACACAAACGGGATGTAGAGCAAAAATGGCCCCCGCCAAATAGGCTCCCGGAACCTCCAACCGCCGAAGGATTCTCCACAACAGTAGGGCCGAGCAGGCGTGCAACAGGATGTTGATCAGGTGGTACCCAAACGGGGCCACCTTCCACAAGTGATAATCCACCCAGAAAGCTGTGAACACCACCGGGTAGTATTGTGGTGTTGCGCCAGGCTCAGTCCAAATTAGCCACAGCCCCTTTAGGGAACGCAACATGATGTTATTGACGACATAATCATCATCATCCCAGATGAATCCGGCGTGCCAGAGCGGCTGGTAGGCGAAGAGGACGGCGACAACCAGCAGCAATCCCTTGAGCCGACCCCGCTGCCAGAGTTCACGCAGCCAGCCCAACTTCCCTTCCTGAGCTTGAATTGAATATGTCATCGTATGCCACAGATACTGGCCAATTTTTTGCAGCGCGATAGTTGCGAACGCTCGCCGCCGGTGGGACATGAAGCTGATTCAATAATGATGAGTTGGGGTATCAAAAATCTTGAAGAAACGGTTGACATGGTTTGTGTCGATCGTCTTTTGATCTTCTCTAAAATATCTCCGGTTTCCATTGCATACACTCAGCGCGGAATTCTGTCCACATTTTTGACCAATAAACCCCAGCAATTTCTATTCCTTGATCAGTCTGTAGGTGCTGTGGAACGGCTTTTCTTAGCGGCATTTTTTATATGGGCAGCAGCCTGCGCACCCGCGAGGCCATCGTGCTGGGTGAAAATGACAACCGCCGGCTTTCGGACATCATTGAGGCGGGCAACACCTATGGCTGGCACAGCTTCGAACAATCCCTGATTGACGCCTACGAAAAGGATTTGATTACGGAGGAAACCGCACTGCTTTAAAGCGTCAACAAACCGATGATGCATCAGCGGTTGGATGCGGTTAACAAACGCCGGGCGACCGCGCCTCCGTCCCACACGCTGAAAATGAAAGTTGAGGAACCGGCGACCAAGCCCCCTCCGCCGCCGAAACCACCGCCATCGCCACGACCTACGGGGCGGTTCGTCGCGAGCGCGGACGGCTCACAGCCGCCACGCACGAAAGGTCGAACGTTATCAGCCAAGCAAATCACTACAATGACTTGTCCGCGCATTTGAGCAAACTGGCAGGTACAGACAAGCCACAAGTGTTCATCATGCCTCACATGGCTGGATTGAAGCCAGGTGGACGACATGGTTTGTCAGAGGGCTTCAAACGCATTATGCGGAATGCTGGCTTGGACATCTGCAAAGTGAAAAGTGCGGGTATCCGTCAACTTTCCCGGCGCACGTTTCACGCCTTGCGGCACAGCTTCACAAGCGCACTGGCGAATCAGGGTGTTGCATCGGAAGTGCGGATGAAACTCACTGGCCATAAATCCGTGGGCAAATTCCTCGAATGTTAGTGGCTTTGGTTCTCTGCGCATTTAATCCCATTGTGTTTGTGCGTTTGCCATACCTCAACACCATCGGCTTGTAACTCCCGTATTAGCTAAATGTTATCTTTGCCTTTTCAAGAATTCGTCTCTTAAATCAGCTAAAAACAACCCGTCGGAATTCCGCCAACTTGTCCATCCATTCACAGTTTTGCGACTGCTACCGGCACTTTGTATTACGTACACACCAGCATAGCTGGATGACGGAAAAGTTTTGCCTAAAACGGTAATGCTACCATCTTCACCGACAGCTCCTTCGTAAACCTTCTTTTCGCCCTTACGAGGGCCATACGTCATGGTCAATTTATCTCCGGGTGTGATCAAACCTGCGACAATTAAATCACGAATGGAAATATCGTACTGAGCAATTGCGGTTTTAGCGTCACTTTCGTCTTCTATTGTTGAGAGAATTGGCCTTGCATCATCTGGAATCTCGTAAAGAACAGATTTTGGATTGCCGAATTCAATATATTTCTTAAGAAGCCAAAGACGTACCTTGACGTTTAGCGTATTTGCCCATTCCTCCAAATCCTTTGAGACAGCATCAATAGGCATTCCGATGATCGGCTTCTGAGACATAATATCATCCAAAACTTTGCGTATATCCATTTGATGTATATTCGCCTCCGCAAACATTTCTCCAACTTCTGGATTCTGTTGGGCACGTTTAACGGCGAGGTCAACAAGGATTTTCTTTGTCGAGGTTTGGATGGATGCAACGACTTGTTTCGCAACTTGTGGTGCAATATGCCCCCAAACATTATGTTTCGATGTTTCGGCTTCCACTATGAACCAACGCTTTTCAGCTAAATCAATGGCGAAACCATCTGGGATTGTGCCTGCGCCGTCGGATGTTTTTATAAGGGCTTTTGGAAAATACAATGCACTAGCACCGAAAATGTCCGTTGCATTTTCCACCACGACAGTCTCAATTTCTTCTTCCGAGTCGAAAGGAACCTGGATGAACCGTTTTTTATTTGTTATTAGCATGGTATTCCCTGATGCTCTTGATCTGCTGATTAGATCAGACGGTAGATCACACGTCAACCGAAGTGCACGTCTAATTTAGCCTGTGAGAATGATCAAATCAGCACATGAATCCTCGCAAGACCGGCGAATTTGCCTACGGTTATACCAAAACATCAAATCCTGAAATTGTTGTGTCGGGAGACAGGCATAGTACGCGAATGCAATTTCGATTCTGGGGGTATCCGGTAGGGGTTGCGGTACGTGAACAGTCGCGTTGAATTCGCAGCGTCTCGCAGACAGGCCTGTTAATGACGGTCAACCACTTTGTTCGATGTGCGCTATTATGCCATGCGCTACGCTCACAGGAGCCTCTAGGCAACACTTTTGTGACACGGATGGACGGCAACGGCCAGCTTTGAACAGGTTTGAAGTTGTTAGCAGTGGACGTTAGCAGTGAGTCACTTTGAAACCGTCAAAAACTCACAAGCATATTGATTCTACTGGTTAGAATCAATATTGGAGCGGGCGAAGGGAATCGAACCCTCGTGTGAAGCTTGGAAGGCTTCCGTTCTACCATTGAACTACGCCCGCCTCCGCGCTCCGCGCTTCAGCGCGGCCAGCCCGCCAGCCTGCGAGCCTGCCGAGGTGCTCCCATCGTAATCCCCGCGCTTGCATTGTCAATGTCGCGCGTGTACCCTCGCTGCGCATGGCAGCGTTGCTTCTTACCGGCGGGCGTGTTCTGGATCCGGCCAATCGCCTCGATACCAGGGCGGACCTCCTGATTTCCGAAGGTAAAATCGCCGCGGTCGGCGCCGAAGCGGCCCGCAAAGCTCCGCGTGACGCCGAGACAATGGACGTGAGCGGCCTTGTGGTTTGTCCCGGCCTGATTGACTTGCATGTCCATCTGCGCGAACCCGGACAAACCGCAAAGGAAAATATCGCGACGGGCACGGCCGCCGCCGCCCGCGGCGGTTTCACGTCGGTCGTTTGCATGCCCAATACCGCGCCAGCAGTCGACACCGCCGGCACGGTTGCGCTCATTCGCGAACGCGCGCTTCGGCAGGGCATCGTCAACGTTTTTGTGGCCGGCGCCATCTCCAAAAACATCGCCGGCGAGGAGCTCGCGCCCATCGGTTCGCTCAAACGTGCCGGCGTGGTGGCCATCACCGACGACGGGCATTGTGTGCAAAACAACGAACTCATGCGCCGGGCGTGCGAATACGCCAGGATGTTCAACCTGCCGGTGATGGATCATTGCCAGGATTATTCGCTCGTGACCGACGGCGTCATGCACGAAGGCTACTGGAGCACAGCGCTCGGCTTGCGCGCCTGGCCGTCGGCAGGCGAGGAAATGATGGTCGCGCGCGACATTCTGCTGGCCGAACTCACCGGGGCGCGGGTCCATTGCCAGCATTTGAGTGCCGCGGGGAGCGTTGCCTTGCTGCGCGAAGCGAAAAAGCGCGGTGTGCCTGTTTCCGGCGAGGCCTGCGCCCATCATTTCACGCTCACCGACGCGGCGGTGGCCGGCAGCGCCCGGTTTTGGGCCAACGACGGGAAAACCCTGGCGGGATACCAGAATGAACTTCCCGAATGGCCGGCCTACAACACAAATTTCAAGATGAACCCGCCGTTGCGCTCCGCGCGCGACCGGGAGGCGATTCTGGACGGACTGGCGGACGGCACGATCGAAATTTTGTGCAGCGACCATGCGCCGCACTGCGATTTTGAGAAGGAAGTTGAGTTTGATTACGCGCCGTTTGGCATCATCGGATTGGAAACCGAACTGGCGCTGTCACTGATGCAGCTTTATCATGCCAAGCGGCTGGGTTTGTCCGAACTGATCGCCAAATACACCGTGGCGCCCGCGCAATTGCTCAGTCTGCCCAAGGGCACGCTAAGCGTGGGCGTGGACGCGGATGTGACGGTCTTTGATCCGGAGGCGGAATGGGTTTTCACTCCGCAGAAATCCGCGAGCAAATCGAAAAACAGTCCGTTCTTCGGTTGGAATCTCAGAGGCAAGGCTGTGGCGACCCTGGTCGGCGGAAAAAAAGTCTGGGCGGAGGATGCGGAACCGGTCGCGGCGTGAAAAGTGGCTTAACGCTTGACCGTTTTGCCAACCGCTCTAGCATCGCGCAGCGATTTTGATGATGAAAGCAATCCTGGCCCTCGAAGACGGTTCCGTTTTTCATGGAGCAGGCTTCGGTGCGTGCGCGTCCGCGTGTGGCGAAGTCTGTTTCAACACTTCCATGACGGGTTACCAGGAAATTCTCACCGACCCCTCCTACAAAGGCCAGATCGTCACGATGACGTATCCCCTCATCGGAAACTACGGCGTCAACGCCGTGGACGTGGAATCGTGGCGTACCCATGCGGCGGGATTTGTCATCCGCGAACTCTCGCCGGTGGTCAGCAACTGGCGCGCGGATTTGTCGCTGGCGGCATATCTGGAAAAGAACGGCATCCCGGGCATTCAAGGCATTGACACGCGGGCGTTGACAAAGAAATTGCGTGTGCGTGGCGCGATGAACGGATTTATTTCCACCGAGGAAGTTTCGGATGAGGAAGCTTTGCGGCGCGCAAAAAAGTTTGTTTTCGTCGGCGTGGATTATGTCAAGGAAGTCTCGCATCGGAAGGCGTTTCGCTGGGACGAAAAAGACGAGCAAAGTGCGAATTTCAAGCTCGTTTCCGGCAATGCCCTGCCGGGGGCCCGCGACCTGCGTGAACCGTTGCCAGCCGCAGACATCCCGCTTGTCGCTTTTGATTATGGCCTGAAATACAACATTTTGCGCCGATTGCGGCAACATGGTTTTGGCGTTCAGGTTTTGCCGGCCGCGGCTTCGGCGGCGGAGGCGCTCGGACATAAACCGGCGGGCATTTTCCTTTCCAACGGCCCCGGGGATCCGGCAGCGCTCAGTTACATCGTGCGCGAGGTGAAGACGCTCGTGGACAGCGGTGTGCCGATATTTGGGATTTGCCTTGGCCACCAGGTTCTGGGGCTCGCCTTTGGCGGGAAGACCTTCAAATTGAAGTTCGGCCATCGCGGCGCGAACCAGCCGGTCAAGGACCTGGAATCGGGCCGGGTCGAAATCACGTCGCAAAACCACGGTTTCGCCGTGGACCCGAAAAGTTTGCCGGGGGAAATTTCCGTGGATC
>DATJNM010000043.1:0-84042 GCA_035508155.1 Candidatus Sulfopaludibacter sp.
CATCGTGGGCCAGGACACGGGAACGGTTGGCGACTTGCGTCCGGGCCAGAAGGTCGTGGTCGGTTATCAGGATGCCCACGGCGTGCTGGTGGCAGACCGCGTGACGCAACAGCCGATGCGGGATGAAGGCATGGTCAAGGCCATTGATCCGACGACGCAAACGTTGACACTGCACCTGGCGGTGGTGGACAAGAAGTTCCAACTCCCGGCTGATTGTGAGGTCACGTTGCGCGGTGACAAGGCCGGCACCGTAGCCGACATTCAGCCCGGCAGTCATGTGCTGATCACCTATGAAGTCCCTAACGGGAAGCCCACCGCGCGGCAAATCGCGCAGACCAGTGAGACGTTCACGGGTGATCTGACGGCGATTGACCTGGACCAGAAAACCATCAAGGCCAAGGCCATGTTCGGCACCAAGAAATTCAATCTGGGCGATGACTGTGCCGTCGTTATCAACGGCAAACCCAACGGCAAATTGACCGACCTCAGGCCGGGCGAAAGCCTCACCGTCAGCTACGACGACATAAATGGCGTGAACGTGGTCAACCGGATTGCCCCGGCGCACGGGGCGGGCAGTGCGGTGGCGGAAAATAGATAGTTAATCACACAACCTCGGCCGGCGAAACCGGCCCAATCATCAGGCGCGTTCGATTCCAGGACGCGCCTGTTTTGTTTTTCGGGCGGGGCAAATTCTCGGTCCTCCGCTGATAACAAAAGACTGTGAGCTGTGACGGTTTGTGCTAAAACTCTGCTCGTCTTATGTCAATGCAAACGTTTCCCGAATCGTTGCGGAAATCTGAGATTCCAGGACATGTCACTCTGGCCAAAGGCAACGGGGGTTTGCCGAAAATTAAAATCACGAGCGGACAAAGCACGGCGGAAATTTATCTTCACGGTGCCCACATCACTGGATTTCAGAAAACAGGCGAACCGCCGCTGTTGTTCCTGAGTGTCCGAAGCCATTTTGCGCCGGGCCAGCCCATTCGCGGCGGTGTGCCCATTTGTTTTCCCTGGTTTGGCAATCGTGATGGGCAGCCGGCACACGGGTTCGCGCGCGTCACGGAATGGCAGCTCGTCACCACGGCCGCCGCCCCGGACGGGGCGGTGACCCTGACGTTCGCGTTGCTGCAGATTCCGGGGCGTGAGACATGGAAAAATCTGCGCACGGAATTTGTCGTGACGATTGCCGATACACTAACGATGGAACTGATGACAACGAATGATAGCTGCGGTGAAACACTGGAAATCGAGAATTGTCTGCACACCTATTTTTGCGTCGGCGATATCGCGCAGGTTTCCCTCGCCGGTCTGCAAGGTTTGCCGTATGACGACTTTGCCTTCGGCGCCAACGGCGCCCAAAAGCCGGCCGGCAAGGCGCCGTTGCTCGTCACACGGGAAATCAACCGTGTTTATCCCTCCGCCAACGGCGCGGTGGAAATCCGCGACGAAAACCTGAAACGGACGATCCGCGTGGAGAAATTCAACTCCCGCTCGACCGTGGTCTGGAATCCGTGGACGACGCAGAAATTGCCGGATGATTTTGACCCGGCGGAACACCGGCAAATGGTCTGCGTGGAATCGGGCAACGTGAAACAGAACAAACTGTCGCTCGCGCCGGGCAAAACCACGAGCCTGAAGGTGGTTTTGAGCAGTCAGCCGCTTTAATTGAATGATTTCCGTCCTCGAACATCAACCCGCCGGGGCGGCCACCGATCTGGTGAAACAGGTCGAGGCGATCTTCTCGCCGACGGGCTTGCTGTCGCGCGCGAAGAATTTTGAATTCCGCCCGCAACAGCAGGAAATGGCGGTGGCGGTGGCGCAGGCGTTGCAAAACCATGAACACCTCGCGGTCGAAGCCGGCACCGGCGTCGGCAAATCGCTGGCCTACCTGGTGCCGGCGATTTTGTTCGCCGTGGCCGAAAAGAAGAAGGCCATCGTTTCGACGCACACCATCAATTTGCAGGAGCAACTTACGGAAAAAGATTTGCCGATGCTGGCCGGCGTCCTCGGCGCGCTGCCCGAACCGGTGAAGTTCAGTTTCTCGATGCTCAAGGGCCGCGCGAATTATCTTTGCACGCGCCGGCTGCAAAAGGCGATGCAGCAGTCAGGTAATCTGTTCACCTCGTCCGAGGCTGAGGAACTCCGGCGCATCTACGAATGGTCGAAGGAAACCAGGGACGGCAGCCTGTCGGATTTCGATGTCGAGCCTGACCCGAAAGTCTGGGCGCAGGTTTGTTCCGAGCGCGGCTTGTGCTCGCCCAAGGTGTGCGGTTTTCCATCCGATTTCGCCAAGGACCATAACGTCTGTTTTTTTCAGCGCGCGCGGAACAGATTTCTTTCCTCGGACGTGCTGGTGTTGAACCACACGTTGTTCTTCACGTTGCTCGGCGGTATTGACGAGGAACAGGAAGGCGGAATCCTGTTCAAGAACGACTTCGCCATCTTTGACGAGGCGCACCAGATGGAGCACGTGGCGTCCCGGCACATCGGGTTGAGCGTGTCGAGCGGCCAGGTGCGCTACGCCTTGAATCGGCTTTGGAATCCCCGCACGGAAAAAGGCTTGCTCGCCACCTTGCGCAAGGGCGCCGCGGTGAAGCTCGTCGCCGATATTTTGGCGGAAGCCGACAGTTTTTTTGAAAATGTCGAAGCCGCGTGCGAAGAAATTCAGAAGTCAGTAGGTAAAAACCGGTTTGGCGGCGGCGAAGACGGCTCGCGGGGCATGGGCAGACGGCCTCCGTCCTCGCCCCACCAAGGCCGCCGCTCATGGACCGAGCTGCGCATCCGCCGGACCGAGCTGGTAAAAGACAACGTCACCCTGCCCATCCAGCGCTTGCGCGAGGCGGTCAGCGATTTGATCAAGACCAGCGACGACAAGGACATTGGGCAGGAATTGATTGAAAGCAACCGGCGGTTGGACGAGTTGCGCGTGGAGGTAAAGGCGTTTCTCGAACAAGGGGTGCCCGACCACGTTTACTGGGTGGAACGCAGCGGCAAGGCGCAGAAGAACCTGGCGCTGAACGCCGCGCCGATTGACGTGGCGGAGTATCTGCGCCGCCGGCTGTTTGCGAGCGACACGAGCATCATCCTGACCAGCGCGACGCTAGCAACGCAGTCAGTAGTCAGCAGTCAGCAGTCAGTAGCAAAACCGCCGAAGCCAAAAACTACTGACTCCGCCAAGAATTCCACGCTCGGTCTTAATTATTTCACCCGCCGTGTTGGCGCGGAGGCTGCGACAAAGTTACAACTCGGCACTCCGTTCGATTACGAGCGGCAGATGAAAATCTTTGTCGCCGGAAAAATGCCCGACCCGCGCGAAGCCGGTTATGCCGATGCGCTCGAACATTGGATCGAGCATTTCGTAAGGCAAACCCACGGCAAGGCGTTTGTGCTGTTCACCAATTACAAGCTCATGCAGGAGTTGGGCGAGCGGATGGCGCCGTTCTTCGACAAACTCGGCGTCGCCTGTTTCGTGCAGGGCACCGGCACACCGCGCTCCACCATGCTGGAGAAGTTCAAGGACGACGTGGACTCGGTGTTGTTCGGCACGGACAGTTTCTGGCAGGGCGTGGACGTGCCGGGCGAGGCGCTAAGCAACGTCATCATCACGCGGCTGCCGTTTGCAGTGCCGGACCATCCGCTTATCGAGGCGCGCATCGAGGCGATTGAGACGCGCGGCGGCAATTCCTTCGGTGAATTTTCCCTGCCGGAGGCGATCCTGAAATTCCGCCAGGGCGTCGGCCGGCTCATCCGCACCAAAACCGACACCGGCATTATCGTGGTCCTGGACAACCGGATTTTGACGAAGCAATACGGCCGATTCTTCCTCGACGCCCTGCCAAAATGTCCGGTGGAGATTGTTTAGAATCCTACCTGGAAACCGGTAATGACAAATTGAACCCGGCCGCACTATTGGAATTGATGGGTTGGGTACCGATGGGATTGAAAAAGGGATCGTAGCGCACAATTTCCTTGAAATGACCGTCGATGTCTTCTCCTCGTTCAATTTCTGTCAACACACCATTCTGATACAATTCGCGTTCCGTACTGAGTGTTGAACCATTGGGCTTGGTATCGACTTGCTGAATGATGTGGTTCTTGTAGTTACAGAACACATCTGGAATGCCATTAAAATCAGTATCTCTTTGTACGGTGTCCGTGCCATCCTCGGAAAAGGTCCACCACACATCTGGTTTGCCGTCGAAATTATTGTCGTACTCGGCGCGTACGAGATGCCCATGTTCATAATGATCCCAGCGATCCCATTTCCCGTCCAAGTTTCGATCTTCAAGGAATTCGACCAGTTTCCCATTACGATAAATCCACTCCTCATCAGCCAGACCTTGACGATAATGATAGAGGGATTTGGTGCCGAGCTGGTTGGCCCACTGGTAAAACAGACAAAGGAGAATTCCGAGGATGGCACCGATAACCATGCCAACCAACAGCTGACCCGGAGCCGGTTTGCCTGGCGAAACGGGTTCTGGAGAAGCCGAAGCAACGGCTTCGGCTTCGATTTGACTGATTTCTGCGGGTGACACCCGTGCGTTCAGCAAAGCGTCGGCCGCTTCGGCGTCGGAAACGGCAACCGACAAACGTACCCCGCCGGCAACCGTCAAATTGGGATACATGCCGCCGCCATCGTCGGCGGTTATCCAGCATTTGATGCCATGTGCTTCCAGGTTCGACGCTGCCAGTTGCGCGGCCTCATGGCTGTTGAAAGTGCGAATGACCACGGTTTTGACTTCATCGCCAGGACTGTCGCCAGTTGGTTTGGGTTCAGGCGGAAAAGGTTCGAGTGGTTCGCCGTCAATCGCACACTCGGAAGCTTCGTCCGGGTATTCTTTTCCGCAATACTCGCATCTCTTCATTCGCGGTGTTTTTTACGCCTGAACAATTCCGTGTCGAGAAGAAAGCGTAGGGCAGCATCTTGCCTGTCTTTGACTTTCTTAAAATGGAGACAGGCTGGAAGCCTGTCCTGCGCGCGCGCATCCAACCGCCCAGATTGCCCAGCAGCAAACGTCAGTTTGCTCCGTCTAAAACTTTACTCCGAAAAATGAGCCAACGCACGTCGGCTGCCACGGAAAAAAGTTGAATTACCCCATACCCAACCGCGGCAGGCAATGGCCGAAATTCACAATCAGCCAGGCTAGGTTGCCGCAGATACTGTTTCGGCATCGAATTGAGCCTGCGCGGCCCGGTACCACCCGCCCCGTTTTCAATCCTTCGGCAAATAAATTCGCTTTCCAGTCTCGGCGGACTCGCGGGCGGCATCGAGAATTTCCATGACGGTCAGGTTCATGGCCAGCGAAGAAAGGCCGGAGGGCTGGATTTGCTTGCGGACCACGGCCGCGAGATATGACAGATAATCGGCCTGCGTGCCGGTCAACGGAGGAACCGTGGATTGAGTTTCCGCGCCGTTGTCTTTCATCACTCGCAACACGTTGCTTTGAGGCACTAACACATAACCGTGTGTGCCGTAAATTTCCATGTCTTTACGGTTATACGGCCAGTTCCAGGACGCCTGGATGATTCCCTGCGCTTTGGGATAAGTCACCACAATCGTCGCTTCATCTTCCACCTTCGGATACACGTCGGGCTTGAAGTGTTGCGCCACGGCGAATACCGAGGTCGGTCTTTGGCCCCGCATCAGCCAGGTCATCAAATCCGCGCCGTAACAGCCGAAATCCATCAACGCGCCGCCGCCATCCAGTTTGGGATCCGTGAGCCAGGCCAGAAAATCCTGGGAGCAGCCGATTTCCTTCGGGCCCCAGTGCCCGTCGTTTACCTCGATTTTGCGGATGTCGCCGATGGCATGTTGGTTGCAAATCAGGTCATAAGCCTCCTGATTTCCCGGGTACCAGGTCGTTTCATAATTCACGATAATCGGGATGTCGTATTTCTTCGCTGCGGCGGCGATGGCGCGGCCGGCGTTCAAATTCACTGCCAGCGGTTTTTCCATCATCACGGTCAAATGATGCGGGGCGCATTCCTCGACGACACGCCGGTGGTCGTACGTGCTGGTGAAAGTCGCCACGGCATCCACATTGGTGTCGGCCAGCAACTCGTCCAGCGTGGCGTGGAACAGATTCGGGTCCAGATGGAAGGAAGCCGCGATGCGCATGGCCAGGTCGTGATTGGGCTCAACGATGCCGACCAGGTGGACCTCCTGGCTTTTGAGCACGTTGGGCAGGAAACCTTTCACGTGGTCGTGAACCAGACCATAGATGGCCAGCTGCACCGGCGGCGGGTTGGTTTGGGCTGCGTTGACCCGGGCAAGCCCAAGGGCCATCAGGCCGATGATGAGCAGAGCGAATTTCTTCATAAGTATGAGCGGTGGCCGGAAACAAACGCGTGACCGGCAACCGGTGGATCATTTTGATTTGTATCCATCGTTCGGGAATTCAAACCGGATTTTCTCGCGATTGCAGGTCTTGTTTCCCCTTTTGCAGGCATTCGGGGCACATGCCGTGGGAAGTTTGCGTGGCAAATTTGGAGTTGAAATACGCTTCCATGGTGAGCCATTCCCCTTCATGGCACACCTTGCGGCACCAACTGCAAATTCGCAGGAATTCCTCCAGGTAATGCAGACGTTTCAGCAACCGCCGGGTCGCCAGATGGACCCAGACCCAGATCAATGAAACTACAATGGTTCGGAGGATTGCCCGGTCCCAGTTGGGGATAAATGGCTCGCCGAAAATGAAATGAGGGATCCGCATGATTTCCGTCAGCCAGGAAAGCGCAATGATCAACGAGAAGCCGAACGCTTCAATCCAAAGGATCGTATCCGATTTTCCCTTAACTTGTTTCATAAATTTTACTGTGCTTGCGCCGGCATCATTTGTCCAGAAAAAGCCGTGTCGGGTTCGGCACCGGGGCTGCGTGCGCCAGGAAGGGCTGCCGGTTCGCGTTAATCGTTTGAACCGTCACGCATTCGGAACCAAAACGTCACTTGCCAAAGCGATGAACGGGATTAACGTGACATTGTAGCTTAGGTTTAAGCGGCGGGCGTTGGATACAAGCCGTTTGTGTCTTTTGTATGTTGCTCAACCCCGCTGCGCTTTTCTCCCCCCGCCCTCGACATCGAGGCGCCCGGCCGTTAAGCTTTTGCGCGTGACGCGCACCGGAAAACTGCTCGCCGAGCTCATCGCCCTGCCGAGCGTCAATCCTGCCTTCGTTTCGCAGAACGGAACGTCAGTGTGGCGGCGCGACCGGCTTGCCGGTGAACAGCGCGTTGCGAATTTCCTGGCATTGGTCGCCACGCGGTCCGGGCTCGAAGTCGAATTTCAAAAGGTGTTGCCCGGGCGCTCCAATCTGGTGGCACGCCTGCGGCCACGAAATAAAGCCCGCCGGACGATCCTGCTGGCGCCGCACCTCGATACCGTCAACGCTGATGATTCGCAATTCATTCCCCGGCAGAAAGGCGGCCGCCTGCACGGGCGTGGCGCCTGCGACACAAAAGGTGCCGTCGCCGCCATGCTCACTGCGCTTGGCGAACTGGCGGAATCAAAATCACGGCCGCAGGAAACGGAAATTATTTTCGTCGGCCTGGTGGACGAAGAGCACGCACAGGCCGGTTCGCGGGCATTGGTTCGGAGTTCCGCCTTCAGGCGGCTTGGGAATTCGCCGGACCGCTTGAAGGCGGGACTCCAAACAGCTTTAGCCATCGTCGGCGAGCCGACGCGATTGCAGGTGGTCACCGCCCACAAAGGCAGCCTGTGGTTGCAACTCGATACGCACGGCAAGGCCGCCCACGGCGCAACGCCCCAACTCGGCCGGAATGCCATCCACGAAATGGCCCGCATCGTGAAAATCCTGGAGACGGATTACGCAGCACGGTTGCGAAAACGCCGCCATCCACTGCTCGGCGCGGCGACAGTGAACGTCGGCACCATCTGTAGCGGCACGCAGCCGAACATCGTGCCCGACCATTGCGCCGTCACGGTTGACCGGCGCACGTTGCCGGGTGAAACCGATTCCGGTGTGCAACAGGAAATGACGGCGTTCCTCAATTCCCGAAAGCTGCGCCCGAAAATTTCCAGCGTCAAACTGGCGCCGGCGCTGCCATTGGCGACCGATCCGGACCTCCCGCTGGTCCGGCAATTTCTGCGGAGCTGCGGCCAGACGTGTCCGGCGGGCGTTGATTTCTTTTGCGACGCGGCGGTGTTGTCGGCGGGCGGCCTGCCCAGTGTTGTTTTCGGTCCGGGCAACCTCGCGCAGGCGCACACGACGGATGAATGGATTTCGCTGGCGGAACTCGAGCGCGGGAAAAATCTGCTTTTAAATTTTTTGAAGTCGCTGCCGTAGTTTTGAGCCGCCGACACGCTAAATCATCTGAAGGCAGGCCGGTTTCCCGCCATATTTGCGCAGTTCGTGGTGAAAACGTCTTTTCTCCGTTGAACGCATCCGGCAATCTTTCCGCTCATGTCCGTTGAGACAACTGAACCCGTGCCCGTGGCGGCCGAAACCAAACCGCACGCCGCCTTTTTCCGACAGAGCGGCTGGCTGATGATGGCGAACGTGAGCAGCGGCGTGATGATGTACGCGGTTCACCTGCTGAACAAAAAAATTCCGCCGGAGCAATACGGCGTCTTCGGAGTGCTCCTGGCCGTGGCCATGTTCGTGCCCAGCATGCCGTTGCAAATGGTGTTGGCGCAGCAAACGGCGCAGGCGCTGGCGACCAACCGCAAACGCGAGCTGGCGGGAATCATCCGGCTGGCGTGGCTGGGGACGTTCGGTTTGTGTTTGCTGCTGGCACTGGGCGTATTCATCTGGCAGAAAGACATTCTGGCGGGCTGGCAGATTACCAACCCGGCCGATTTGTGGATCACCGTGCTCGCGGTGCTGTTTTCCTTCTGGCTCCCGATGTTTTGGGGCGTGCTTCAAGGACAGCAGAATTTTCTCTGGTTTGGCTGGACCTACATTATCAATGGAATCGGACGACTGGGCATTGCGTCGTTGCTGGTGCTGGCGCTGGGCGCTTACGCCGGGGGCATGATGCTGGGCGTTCTGCTGGGACTGGCCGCGGCAGTCGGCGTGGCTGTCTGGCAAACGCGGTCGCTGTGGCGGCTGCCCGCGCAGCCGTTCGCCTGGCGCACCCTGCTGAAGCAAATCGGTCCGTTGCTGCTGGGGTTCGCCGCCATCCAGTTTTTTTTCACCGCGGACACGATGTTCGTCAAAGCATATTTTTCCGGCGATGACGCGGCGTTTTATGTAAGCGCGGGAACGCTGTCGCGCGGACTCATGTGGCTGGTAGTGCCGTTGGCCACGGTGATGTTCCCGAAAATTGTCCACAGCGTGGCGCGTTCGGAGAAAAGCAACCTGCTGGGCGTGGTCTTGCTGGGCACCGGCATTCTGGCGGCGGGTGGCGCGGTGGGGCTGACGATTCTGGGACCCTGGGTCGTCAAGCTGGCGTACTCGAATCAGTATGTCTCCGTCGCGGCAAGGGTGCTGCCGTGGTATGCCTGGGCGATGGTGCCGTTGTCGCTGGCCTACGCGTTGGTCAATAACCTCATGGCGCGCTCGCAATTCCGGGTCGTGCCGGTGCTGGTCATTTTGGCGGCGGCCTACGGCATCGCGCTGACCCGGTTCCACGACAACCTGATCCTGGTGCTCAAGACGCTCGGCGTTTTCAATCTGTTGTTGCTGGGTGTGTGCGCGTGGTTCAATTTCCGCGGCTCAAAATCTGAAGCTGCAGTTTAAAGTCTCCAACTCACCCGGCTTTGGATCTGGGACTTTGGGCCTGCGACTCCGATAGCGGCTGCGGCGCGCGGAGCTTTCCATAAATCCACCCTTCCAACGGACGGAGCGGTCGCAGCCATTTATAGAATGGCGAGTAGATCAGCCGCACCCGGACGGCGGACAGAAACATGGTCAGCGAGGAATGGAACAGCACCACCTTGGAACCGGCCTGGTCCGTCCATTCGGTCGGGACTTCCAGGATCCGGAAACCCGCGCGGTGCAAGGCCACCAGTAAATTGATATCGAACGCCATGTCGGCGATGCGCAGGTAAGAATGAATTTTTTCGACGGCCTCGCGCTTCATCACCTTCGCGCCGCATTGCGTGTCGCGGATGTTCAGCCAGAACAACAGTTGTACAATCAGATGAAACGCCCGGCTGGCAAATTGCCGCCGGCTGGCCTGCGATTGATGGATGACCGCACCCGGCAGCCAGCGTGAGCCGATGACACAGTCCGCGGCGCTGATGTGCCTGACCAAATTGAGAAACGCGTGCGGCGGCGTTGCGCCATCGGCGTCCGTGTAGCCGATCAAATCGCCAAACGGTGCCAGTTTGAGGCCCTCGATGAGCGCGCCGCCTTTGCCGATGGGCTCGGGAAAATTCAAGTAACTGACGCTGGCGAATTCCTTCGCGACCTTTTGAACAACGCCGAGTGTGTTGTCCGTGCAGCCGTTGAGGACGACGACCATCTGGAATTTGCCGCGGTACTGCTCCTGGAAAAAGCGGGCGTAGTCGCGCAGCACCGGTTCGATGCGGCGCTCTTCGTTATAAGCCGGGATCAGGAGCAACAAACTGGGATCAGGCACGCGCAGTATTAAGTAGCAAAGAATTTCAAAATTGCAACGTTGCCCGCACCTTTCGCTTGCAGCGACCATCATAAACCGTTATCCAGATTGCATGGATTCCGGCGAAGCCCTAATCGCGCTGAACCTGATCGAACACGTCGGCCCGGTGCGCGCCCGTTCGTTGCTCGAACACTTCGGGGATGCCGCCAAAATCCTGACCGCCTCCAAATCCGCCCTGCTTCGCGTCCGCAATGTTGGCGACGAGACGGCCGAGGCGATCTGTCATTGGGAAAAAACCATTGATTTCGCCGGCGAATTGAAACGCATTTCGGAATCCGGCTGTCGCGTTTTGGTTCAAGGCGATGGCGAATATCCTCCCTTGCTGCGCGAAATTTATGACCCGCCGTTGGTGCTTTACGTCAAAGGCCAGTTGACGGCAAAGGACAAAAACGCAGTGGCGATGGTCGGTTCGCGGATGACGACGCATTACGGCATCGAGGTCGCGCGCAAACTCGCGTACCAACTGGCCTATGTCGGCGTCACGGTGGTCAGTGGCGGCGCGCGGGGGATTGACACGGCGGCGCACCAGGGCGCGCTGGCGGCCAAAGGCCGGACGGTCGTGGTGCTCGGGACCGGCATCAATGTTGTGTTTCCGCCGGAGAACAGGGATTTGTTCGAACGGGCGGCGGGCAGCGGCGCGGTAATCACCCAGTTCCCCTTCAACCGCAATGGTGACAAGCAATCCTTTGCCATCCGCAACCGGATCATCGCCGGCATGACACTGGGCACGGCAGTCGTGGAGGCGGGCCTGAACAGCGGCGCGCTCATCACGTCGAATTTTGCGATCGAATACGGCCGGCAGATCTTCGCCGTGCCTGGCCGGATTGATTCGCCGCGCAGCAAAGGCTGCCATGACCTGATCAAAAAGGGTGCCAAGCTGTGTGAAGGCGCCGAGGATATTTTAAGCGAATTCGAGTATCTGTTTCCGGGAAGTAACCGGCCGCCAGCGCCCGGTGGGACCGGCATGTTGCCGGCGCTGGAATTGTCCGAAAATGAAAAGCGCGTGTACGATTCACTGGACCAGGAGGAATCAGCCATTGACGAAGTCATCCGCCGGAGCGGGTTGCCCAGTTCGGCGGTTTCGGTGGCGTTGCTCAGCCTGGAAATGAAGCGGGCGGTCAGGCAACTGCCCGGGAAATTATTCGTGCGGAATACATAATTTGCGAGGCGGAGCTTGCACAAAAGCGGCCAAACGACTAGAACCACGTAAACCCAGCACATTTATGGCAAACTACAAAGTCATCGGTGTTGACCAAAAGGAATACAGCCCGGTTTCGGAAGGGCAATTGCGCCAATGGATTGGGGAGCGCCGGGTCAACGCGCAAACCCGGGTCCAAGCCGAAGGCGCGACCGGTTGGAAAACACTCTCTGAACTTCCCGAATTTGCCGGCACGTTCCCGGCTTCCCCGCCGCCGCCATTGCCGGCGGGCGAGGCCGCCGGGCCGGCAAGAACCAGCGGCATGGCCATTGCCTCGTTGGTGTTGGGAATACTCGGCATTGTCACCTGTGGCCTCACCGTGCTCCTTTCCGCGCCGGTCGGCTTGATTCTGGGAATCGTCGCGATGAACCGGATTGGCAAGAGCGCGCAGCTCCGCGGCAAAGGATTGGCGCTGGCGGGTATCATCATGAGCAGCGTCACGTTTTTGCTGATACCGATTTTTGCCGCGATGCTGCTGCCGGCGCTCGCGGCGGCCAAACAAAAGGCGCAGGAAATCACTTGCATTAGCAATGAGAAACAACTGGCCCTGGCGGTCAGAATCTATTCCAACGACAACACAAATCATTTTCCTCCCGCCGCGATGTGGTGCGACGCGATCAAAACCAACGTCGGCTCGGAAACCGTTTTCAAATGTCCGGCCGCCCATTCCTTGAGCCGGTGCGATTATGCCTTCAACGCCAAACTCGATGGCCTGGACGAAAATAAAATGGATCCGCAGACCGTGATGATTTTCGAGTCGGACGCCGGCTGGAATGCCAGCGGCGGCCGTGAATTGATGATTTCCCGCGCGCGTCACGAACGCGGGCGGATATTTATCGTGGCTTTCGCCGACGGCAGCGTCCGGGAAGTGCCCGAATCCCAGATTGGCACATTGCGTTGGGATCCTTAGCCGAATTCGGAGACGCCGGGGCGGGCGCTTGCGGGTTTCATCATTGGGGGCGTCAAACCTTTGCCCGGCAAATGGTTCGCTCCTGAGACAGATAATTTGCAAACCGGAGCTTGCGTAAAGGTGACCGACCGATTAAAACCCGAGGGGAGTCAGCACGATTATGGCCAACTATAAAGTCATCGGGGGTGACCTGAAACAGTACGGGCCGGTTTCGGCTGAGGACCTGCGCAAGTGGATTGTCGAAGGCCGGCTGAACGCGCAGTCGCTCGTTCAGTTGTACGGTGACATCGAGTGGAAGCAACTCTCCACGTTACCCGAGTTTGCCGATGCGTTCGCCGGCAAGCCGATGACCTTGAGCGCGTCGTTGTCCGTGGCGCCTCCAACGAACTGGCTGGAACGTGAGTATGAACTGGATATCGGTGGGTGCATCAGTCGTGGTTGGGATTTGTTCAAAAACAATTCCGGGTTGCTCTTCGCGGGGACACTCCTCTATCTGTTGATTGAAGGCGCCTTTACCGTGTTTGCGCAGATTCCGTTCGTCGGGCCGCTGTTTTCGATTGTAAACCTCATCATTACCGGGCCATTGATGGGCGGGGTCTTTTATCTTTTTCTCCAGGCAATCCGTGGTCAGCCGGCGTCAGCTGGCAATGTGTTTGCCGGGTTCAGGCTGGCCTTTGGACAACTTTTCCTTGGTTATCTGGTGCCGGCTTTGCTGGCTGGGCTGTGTCTGATCCCCGGCTTCATTGTTTTGTTGGTGAAACTCATGCCGGTGGTGGGTCACCTCAATCCCACCATGCCGGACAGCGCCCAAATTCAAAACCTGATCCCGGTTGTCAAAGGGGCCGTGATAACCTGTCTGCCGGTGTTGTTGATTTGCCTGATTCCGATGATTTATCTGCAGATCAGCTGGTTGTTTACGCTGCCGCTGATCATTGACAAGCGAATGGGCTTCTGGTCCGCCATGAAAGCGAGTTGGAAGCAGGTCAACAAGCACTGGTGGCAGGTGTTTGGGGTGGCGGTGCTCGTGGGCCTGATCAATATGGGCGGACTGCTGTTGTGTTGCGTGGGCATATTGTTTACCCTTCCCATCGGCTTGGGGGCGCTGATGTATGCCTATGAAACCATCTTTGCCCAGGCCGAAACGCAAGGCGGTTAGCCGCACCGCCGCCCGAAACGCCGCGTTGGTCAATCAATTCGCCACTCCAGGTCTGGGCTCGCTGATGGCCGGGCGTTGGATGGCGGGAACGGGACAGTTGCTTCTCGCGGTGGCGGGTTTTGTCCTTGTTGTAAGGTGGTTCTTTGAAACAATGATCCAGTTGTATGACCAAATCGACGGAAATCCTGCTTCGTATCCCGTCGGGCGGACGGGCGAAATCGGCGCTGCCTTGTTCATCATCGCCTGGTTTTGGGCTTTGATTACGAGCCTCAGCCTGACGTTGAGGTCAAAACCAGAAGAACCGCCCTTGCCCCAAACGGGTTCGTCGCCACCGGCCAATCCGCCCGCCGTACCGCCGAAACTGACCGAATGACAATCAAACTCAGAAAGGCCTGTTATGTATAAAATCATAGGAGCCGACGGCCAGCCCTATGGCCCCGTCAATGCCGAACAACTCCGGCGCTGGCTGGCCGAGAACCGGGTCAACGCGCAAACCCTGGTTCAGACCGAAGGCGCGCCCGACTGGAAACCGTTGTGTGCCATTCCGGAATTCGCGTCGGAATTGAAGCCAGTCCCGCCACCCATCGCGCCGCTTCCCACCCTGGCCGCCCGCGCTTCCAACAAAATCCCGGCGGGCATTTGCGGCATTCTGCTCGGCGCACTCGGCATTCACAAATTCATTCTGGGCTACACCGGGGCGGGTTTGGTCATGTTGCTGGTGTCCTTGCTCTCCTGCCTCACCCTTTGGCCGGTCATGCACCTGATCGGCCTCATCGAAGGCATCATTTACCTGTGCAAGCCCGATGATGAGTTCGTGCGCGTTTATGTGGACGGGCGCAAGGAATGGTTTTGAGGGGGCGGCGATGGGTTAAATTTGTTAAACCGGTTAAAGGGAGCAAAACGGCGTCCTCATTTGACCTGTCACGATTTACCTCCCGAACACCCTTGGCAGTTCATCCGATTTGTGCAACGGTTGCTTATGGAAAAGCTGAGTCCTGCCAAGATTAAGCCTTTGCTGGCCGCCGTGCCGGAATGGAACCGCAAAGGCATGACCCTTTCGCGAACCTTTCAGTTCAAGGATTTTCCCGCCGCCGTCCGATTCGTGAACGCCGTGGCCGAGCTCGCCGAAGCCGCCTGGCATCATCCTGACATTGACATTCGCTGGAACAAAGTCACGCTCACCCTCACGACGCATGACGCGGGCGGCCTGACGAAAAAGGATTTTGTTCTGGCGCAAAAATTCGACCGATTGCCGGACTGGCCGGGTTAAAAAATTGCCGGCACGCCTTCGTCCAATATCCGCGTCTGGGAGGTGAGTCCCTCCTTCTCGACGATCTGCCGCAACCAGCGCGGCGGCTCGTCCAGCGCCTCGAACGATAATTTGAACGTGCCGTAGTGCATCGGCACCAGCCAGCGCGATCGCAGGTCCTTGAACGCCTTCACCGCCTCGTCCGGACCCATGTGCACGCGGCGGAACGATTCAGGATGATAAGCGCCGATGGGCAGCAATGCGATTTCCGGCGAAAATTTTTCACCGATCTGTTTGAAACCATCAAAATACGCGCTGTCGCCCGCGTGATAGATCTTCCGGCCCTGATATTCCAGGACGAATCCGCCATAGCCGCGATGATGGTCGGCCAGTGTGCGTGCGCCCCAATGCCGGCTGGGAGTGAACGTAACCCTCCAGTCGCGGTGCGAAAAACTCTCCCACCATACCAGTTCAATTACACGCGAAAAGCCCAGGTCAAACGCCAGGTCGCCGACGCCCCAGGGCATCAGGCCGATCTTCGGGTGTGGCAGCCGGCGCAACGTGGGCTTGTGGAAGTGGTCAAAATGCGCATGCGTCAACAGCACCAGGTCGATCGGCGGCAGGTCGCGGATTTTCAGGCCGGAACGCTTGATGCGTTTGAGCAGGAACAGCCAGTTGGCAAAATTCGGGTCAATCAGCACATTCAAATCCGTGAATTGAACCAAAAATGATGCGTGACCGATCCAGGTGATGGCGACCTGGCCGCGCGACAATTTGGGAAAGACCGGGCGCCGATGGTACCCGGTGCGCGGCGTCAGCAGGGCCTTCCAGACCAGTTCCTGAAAAAACGTGCGGGGATTGAAATGCTTCGACGGCGTCAAATCCTTGAATGAGCGCGGCAGCCGCCGCGCTGGCAACGTCGGACGCTGCGAAAATGGCTTCGTCATACAACCACTGTATTTTACTGCGATTGTCCCGTGAATGAAATGGAAATTGCCGCATCAATTTTTTTGAGCGTCCCGCCAGTTTTTTCAATTCATTCCCCGCTTGCCGGCGGCGTTATCTTGTCGGCAAATGAACCGCCACCGGCTTCGGTCCGTGCATTTGTGGCTTGCCAGTGATTGGCGGCTGGGCGCACATTGCCGTCAACCAAGTCGCATCGCCGGTTGAAAGGCAAAATTTATGGAACCCGTCATTGCTCTGGTCGTCTTGGTCGTCTTCGGAATCCCGCTCGCCCTGGCTGTTTGGCTCATTGTCCGCGCCATCAGCGCCCAAAACCGCATTGAGGGGCTTTCCCGGCGCATCGACACAATCGAATCGGAGCTTTCTCGACTGCGGCAGGCCCGCGAGCCCGAAATGACAAAAGGGGCGGCCATGTCTGCGCTGGAAACAACGCCTGGCGCGCCGGTTCCGGCTGCGCCGCCCGAAACTGTGGTCGTTCCGCCGTCTCTTCTTCCACCGAAAGCTTCCCCGCCCGAACCAATCGCTGTTGGGCTGCCAATTTCCCCACCATCGGTTTCCCCACCGCCACTTCCCGCAACGCCGAAGCCGGAGCCGGTTCTTTCTCAAAGGTTGCCGCCTCTTGCGGGCGTGCCGGAACCCCTGCGCCAGCCTGTGCCGGGAATCAACTGGGAACAGTTCATGGGCGTCAAAGGGTTTGCCTGGCTCGGCGGCTTCGCGCTGTTCCTCGGCGTCGCGTTCTTTGTCAAATACTCGTTCGACAACAATCTCATTTCTCCGGAACTGCGCGTGGCCATCGGTTTTCTCGTCGGTCTCGGTCTGCTCGTCGGCGGCGTGGTGATGTCGCGGAAGAATTTCCCGGCGCTTTCACAAACGTTGTGCGCCACAGGCGTGGTCATCCTTTATGCCGTCACTTTTGCCTGCCGCTCAATCTACCATTTTGAATTTTTTGGGCCATGGCCGACCTTTTTGCTGATGGCGCTCATTACGACGGCGGCTTTCCTGCTGGCGGTGCGGCTGGATGCGCTGGTCGTCGCCATCCTCGGCATGTTGGGCGGTTTTCTCACGCCGATTCTGCTTTCGACGGGCCAGGACAATCCGCTGGGTTTGTTCGGCTACATCGCCATCCTCGACCTTGGCCTGATCGTGGTGGCGCTGGCTCGCCGCTGGCATTTTCTTACCGCGCTGGCGGCGCTCGGAACCGCCATCCTGCAAATCGGCTGGGCAGGAAAATTTTTCGTCAGCGGACAATACTTCGCCGGCGGCAAAATTTTCGTTGCCCTCGCCGTGTTGCTGGGATTCAACGTCCTCTGGCTCGCGGCCAATGGGCTCGCAAAAAGCCGCGGCCAGGTCAATCAATGGCATTCGGGCTCGTCGCTCGGCCTGATCGCCGTTGCCCTGGCCTTCACCGCGTGGTTTCTGGATTTTCCGCCGCTCGCCCAGCGTCCCTGGCTCATGTTCAGTTTCATTTTCCTGATTGATCTGGTCGCCATCGCTGTTGTCTGGCTCGACGAAATCGTTTCTCCGGCCCAATCTGTTTCCGGCTTCGCCGTGTTCGGCTTGCTCACTTTCTGGACCGCGAACTCCTTGTCGGATGAATTGCTCAAGGCCGGTCTGGTGTTTTATTTCGTCTTCGCAGTTCTGCATTCGGCCTTGCCGGCGTGGGTTCAGCGCCGGCGCGGCGCGACCGGGCAAAATTGGGTCAATCATCTCTTCCCCATTCTCGCGCTCGCGCTGGTGTTGGTACCCGTTTTCAAACTCGCCGGAGTTTCGTTCATCGTCTGGCCATTCATCCTGCTCGTGGATTTGCTGGCCATCGCGCTTGCGGCGCTGACCGCCACACTGTTGCCGGTGCTGGCCGTGCTGGGATTGACCCTCGCCGCCACCGGCGCGCTCATTTTTAAAATCCCCGCGGACCTCGCCGGCCTGCCGACCTCCTTTTTCCTGCTCGGTGCTTTCGTCGTGTTTTTTGTCGTGGCGGGAATCTGGCTGGTCCGAAAATTCAAACCGGACGCTTTGAAAACCAGAATTAAATTTGGGGATGACCTTGCGGCACCCGGTGATTTGGCCGCCGTTCTGCCGGCGTTTTCCGTGGTATTGCCGTTTCTGTTGCTCATCATGGCCACCTTGCGGCTGCCATTGCTCAATCCTTCGCCGGTGTTCGGCCTGGCGCTGCTGCTGGTCGTGCTGCTGTTGGGCGTGACCAAATTGTTTTCCTTCGACTGGATGCCTGCCATCGGCCTTGTTGCGGTGACCGCGCTTGAATGCGCTTGGCATTTCAACCGTTTCAATCCCGCCAACCTGGACCAGCCGCTCAATCTCGTGCTGGCATGGTACTTGATCTTCTTCGCCGTGTTCGCCGTGTTTCCCTTTTTATTCCTGCGCCAATTTGAAGGTAGAATCGTTCCGTGGGCCGCCGCGGCCATGGCCGGTCCGCCGCAATTCTTGCTTGTTCACCGGTTCGTAGCCGCCGTTTATCCGAACCATTTCATGGGACTATTGCCCGCCGCTTTCGCCATTCCCGGACTATTAAGCCTCGTCGTTGTGCTTAAAACCTTTTCCGCCGAAAACAAAGCGCGCCTGACCCAGCTCGCCTGGTTTGGCGGCGTGGCGCTCTTTTTTATCACGCTCATTTTCCCGATCCAGTTCGACCGTCAATGGATCACCATCGGTTGGGCGCTGGAAGGCGCCGCTCTGTTATGGCTTTTCCATCGCGTGCCGCATCCGGGGCTGCGGCTGGTGGGCGTTGGCCTGCTTGCCGTTGCGTTTGTCCGGCTCGCGCTCAATCCCGCCGTGCTCGAATATCATCCGCGATCGGCCACGCCCATTTTCAACTGGTGCCTGTACGCCTACGGCATCGTGACGGTGGCACTGTTGGCCGGCGCAAAATTGCTCGCGCCGCCGCGAAATCAAATTTCAACCATCAACACTCCGCCCATCCTCGCCGGACTGGGCATCGTACTGGCATTTCTCCTGTTGAATATCGAAATCGCGGATTACTTCAGCGAACCCGGCTCGACGCTCACGTTCCAGTTCAGCGGCAATTTCGCGCGGGACATGACCTATTCCATCGCCTGGGCGCTCTTCGCGTTGGGATTGCTCGTTTATGGCATCCTGAAGAATGCCTCTGCTGCGCGTTATGCGGCGATGGGTCTGTTGTGCGTCACCCTGCTCAAGCTTTTCTTTCACGATCTGGCGCGGCTGGGCCAGCTTTACCGCATCGGCGCCTTCGTCGGCGTGGCCATCATCGCCATGCTGGCCTCATTTGCCTACCAGAAATTTTTCGCCGCCGGCGCAAGGAACAGGGAACCGAAAAATGAAACGACTCAATAGTTCTCTCGCGAACGGGATTTGCGGATGTCTGCTGCTGGCGGGTTTCTCCGCTATCGCCGTCAATTTGCCTGCCGATTGGCAGCACGAGCAGACATTCAATGTCCCCACGACCGGCCTCGTGAAAATTAACTTGCCGGTTGAAACGCTTGATGCCGCGCGCCCGGCGCTTGAGGACCTGCGTCTTTACGACGACGCGGGCAATGAGATTCCTTACGTGCTGGCCCGACCCGTCCCATCGCCGAAAATCGTTCAAAACGCAGAGTCGTTCCAGGTTTTGCTCAACGCCAACAGCACCGTCATCACGTTGGAAACCGGGCTGGCGCGGCCGCTCGAGGCCGTGACCCTGGACACGCCGGCGATGAATTTTATCAAGGCGGCGCGTGTGGAAAGTTCCAATGACGGCAAGAACTGGCGGGAGCTGGCGCAAGGCCGTCCCATTTTCCGCCAACCTTATGGCGCGGCGAATTCGAAAATTTCATTTCCGCCAACCACGACGAAATGGTTGCGGCTGACCGTGGATGACCAGCGTTCGCAGCCAGTCCCCTTTACCGGCGCCTTGGTTTACGCTGCAACGGGCGAAGCGGCGCCGGTCGAAACCATTCCGGTGACGATTACTGAACGTGAAGAAAATCCCGGCGAAACCCGGCTGGCGCTGGATCTCGGCGCGGTGAATCTGGACATCGCCAGTTTGCAATTTGAAACCGCCGAACCGCTTTTCACGCGACAGGTTTCTATCGCCGTCCCGCAAATTTCCGAGGACGCCATTCGTGAGCAGACGATCGGGCAAGGTGTGATTTACCGCGTCGCCATCGAAGGGCAGTCCGCGTCGGAAAATCTTTCCCTGCCGCTGGAAAATCAGATCCGCTCGCGCGAACTGATTTTGTTCATCAAAAACGGCGACAGCCCGCCGCTGGCCCTCAAAGCCGTGCGCGCCGAACGGCGGCCGATCTATGTCCTGTTTCTGGCACGTCAACCGGGCGTGTTCTATTTACTCACCGGCAATGCCCGGTGCGCCGCGCCGCGCTACGATCTGGCGGCCCTCGGGATGAATCTGAAATCTGTCCCGGTCGCGACGATTCAAATCCCGCCGCCGGCGGACAACCCGGATTTTCAGCCGCCTGAAGTCCTGCCCGGCCTCGCCGTCGCCGGAGCGGCGCTCAACACTTCGGAATGGAAATTCCGCAAGCCGGTTCAAATCTTCGGCGGCGGCGCCCAGCAACTGGAACTCGACCTCGACGTGCTCGCGCATGCGCAGCCGGGTCTGGGCGATTTGCGCGTGATGCGCGGCACCAATCAGGTGCCTTATATCATCCAGCGCACGTCCATCAGCCGTTCACTGGCGTTGACGGTTACAACGACGAACGACGCGAACAATCCTAAATTGAGCCGCTGGCTCATCAAGTTGCCGCAAGCCAATCTGCCGTTGACCCGATTGACATGTACTTCACCAACGCCGCTCTTTGAACGGTCATTGTCGCTTTACGAGGAGCTCACTGACGAGCGCGGGGACAAGTACCGGTATCCACTCAGTAACGTGACGTGGACCCAGATGCCGGACCGCAAATCAAAGGAATTCGTACTGACTTTTGCTAACGTGCCACAAAGCGATACGTTGTTTCTGGAGACCGAAAACGGCGATAATCCGCCGATTGAGCTGGATAATTTTACCGCGGCTTATCCCGTGACGCGAGTGTTGTTTAAGGCGAAATCGGACGATGACCTTTTCCTTTACTACGGCAATCCGCGCGTGTCGCCGCCGCGTTACGATTTGAGCCTTGTCGCCGGCCAATTGCTGGCTGCCGACAAGAAAAACGCATCGGTGTCCGCCGGGCAACAGCTCCGGAAACCATCATGGCAGGAATACCAGGTGCCGGGGAAAGGTGGCGTGCTGTTTTGGGGCATTCTGGCCGTCGTGGTGGCGGTGTTACTTATCATTATTTCGCGGCTGCTGCCGAAGCCGCAATCGTAGCGGCGGCTCGGAAGAGCGCCGCATTTTTGATCAGAGAGGTTTCCGGCTTTCTGCCGAAAGCCGCGACGGGCTTCGGCTGAAATATCCGCGACATTCCCGCGTGGTGGGATTAAAGTTCCCGCGTGACGACCGTCCGCAAACAGCTCGACACGTTCCTGCGCCGAATGCCAAAGCTCGGCAAGGGCGTTTACCTCGCCAAAACTGCCGTCGTGCTCGGAGATGTGTCGATTGGTTCGCATTCGAGTGTTTGGTATGGCGCGGTGTTGCGCGGCGACATCAACCGCATCATCGTCGGCCACCACTCGAACATCCAGGACAACGCGGTGCTACATCTTGCCGACGATTACGCCTGCATCGTCGGCAATTGGGTCACGGTCGGGCACGGCGCGATTGTCCACGCGTGCACCGTCGGTGACGAAGTGCTCGTGGGCATGGGCGCGGTGATTTTGGACGGCGTGGTCATTGGCAAACAGACGATCATCGGCGCGAAGGCGCTGGTGACGCAGGGAATGAAAATCCCGCCCGGCTCGCTGGTGTTTGGCGCGCCGGCAAAAATAGTGCGGAAATTGACGCCGAAGGAACGCGCCGGCCTGAAATGGTGGGCGGAAAAATACGTGGATAACGCCGCGTATTGCCTGAAACATGGAATCAACGTCGGCAGGCCGCTGCCGAGCTGAATAAACGGAAATTTCCAACACAGGTTTTACGCATCGGGGAATTCATATCCGTCTCCGACGCGTGCGTGCAAATTCGTGCAATTCGCGGCGGAATTTTGAGTCGGCTTTACCTTCGGAGCATCCCCGGCAAACCGCCGCCCATTTTGGCCATCATGCGCTGGAACTTGCCCATCTTCTTCATCATCTGTTGCATCTGGCCGAACTTGTTCAGCATCGTGTTCAGTTCGGTCACACTCACGCCGCTGCCCTTGGCGATGCGGATGCGGCGCTTGGCGTTCAGGATGGCCGGGTTTTTGCGTTCTTGCAGGGTCATGCCGCAAATCATCGCTTCCATGCGCCGGAATTCCTTTTCCTGTTTCGACAAATCACCCTGTCGCTTCAGCATCTCGGCCCCGCCCGGCAGCATCCCGACGACGCTTTCGAGCGAGCCGAGTTTTTTCATTGCGCGCAACTGCTCCAGAAAATCCTCCAGTGTGAACTGGCCTTTGCGCATCTTTTCTTCGAGCCGCCTGGCATCCTCCAAATCCACCGCCTCGGCCGCCTTCTCGACCAGGCTGACAACGTCGCCCATGCCGAGAATCCGCGACGCCATGCGTTCGGGATGGAACGGCTCGAACTCATCCAGCTTCTCGCCCGTACCGGCGAACTTGATGGGCTTGCCGGTGACCGACTTTAGGCTCAAGGCCGCTCCGCCGCGTGCGTCGCCGTCCAGCTTGGTCAGAATGGAGCCGGTGATGTACAGCGCCTGATCGAAATGCGTGGCGACGTTGACGGCTTCCTGGCCGGTGGCGGCGTCGAGCACGAGCAGGATTTCCTGCGGCTTCACCAGGTCGCGCAGGCGGACCAGTTCCTGCACCAGCGGCTCGTCTATCTGCAACCGGCCCGCGGTATCGAAGATGAGAACGTTGCGGTTATTGGCCTTCGCAAAATCCAGCGCTTCGCGGGCGATCCTCAGCACATCCGTCTCGCCGCGTTTCACAAAAACCGGCACTTCAAGCTGTTTACCGAGCGTGTCCAACTGGTCCATGGCTGCCGGGCGATAAACGTCCGCGGCCACGAGCAACGGCTGGCGTCCTTGTTTCTGGAGGAGGCGCGCGAGTTTGCCGCTGGAGGTGGTCTTGCCAGAGCCGTGCAAACCGACCATCAGCAGGCAACTCGGATTGGCGCTCACATTCAATGCCGCGTTCTGCGAGCCGAGCAGGTCCACCAGCTCGTCGTGGATGATTTTGATGATTTGCTGGCCGGGCTGGATGCTTTGGACGACTTCCGCGCCGATGGCCTTGGTTTTGACGCGCTCGATAAAGTCGCGGGCAACCTTGAAATTCACGTCAGCCTCCAGCAGCGCCATGCGGACTTCGCGCAGGGAATCAGCGACATTGGCTTCGGAAATTTTCCCGAGGCCGCGCAGGTTGCGGAAGGCGTTCTGGAGCTTGCTGCTTAACGAATCGAACATGGTACCAGTTTAAACGTTCCGGGTTCCGGGTTCAAAGTTCAAAGTTGCCGGTTCGGCCCGAACTTTGAACTTGAGAGAAGCGAGGTGTTTTGGCTTAATCTGCGTTCCCCACGTTCGGGAAGGTCGGTAGGTTACCCAAGTGGCCAACGGGGGCAGACTGTAAATCTGCTGGCTTACGCCTTCGATGGTTCGAATCCATCACCTACCACCACCTTCGCGCGCCGGTGCTCAAAGGGCACGTTTATGATGAAGACCCTCAGCCGCAGAGCCGCGTTGACGGCGGTGTACGCCGAGAGATACGGGTTGTCGCTCGTCTATCTGGGCTTTGCCGGGCACGAATTTGATCAACTCCGGCTCGTCTGGCTCGGACCTGCCAGCGCCTCCGGCGCCGCGGCCGTGGCAGCCGCTCGTCACGTCGTCGCGCTGATGCTGAATTTTTTTGTGGGCATCCTGTTGCTGCTGGGACGTCGTGCAGATGTGCCACCGCAAAAGCTCAAGGACATTCTCATTCCTTTGGCCGCATCTTTTTTTAACCTCACTTACAATACCACTGCCTGGCTGCCGCCGTTGTTGCGAAAAAATCTTGGTCCGCCTGACTGGCAAACGCCGCTCAGCGTCGCCGGCTTGTTTCTCGGTCTCCTGGGGCCGGCGGTGGCAACCTGGGCGGTCCTGTATCTCGGACGTTCTTTTGGCGTCTTTGTCGTGGTCCGGAAAGTGATTCTGGACGGACCTTACCAACGGGTACGCCATCCGATCTACCTGGGTTATCTCTGCATGTTGGCCGGTCTCGTGCTTGTAAATTTTTCGGCAGCTTACTTCATTCTGGTTCCGATCCATGCTGCCTTGTTGCTTTACCGGGCGCGCCTGGAGGAAGCGCGGCTTTCCGAATACAGCGCGGAATACCGCGCATACATGAAACACACCGGCTTCATTTTTCCCAAACTGCGCCGCCCTGCCCTCGATTAACCGGAGTGCTGCCGGCCAAAGTCTCTGATCAGGCGCCCGGGCTCATCAGGAATAACCAAACGCGCGGCAATACGGAGCCAGTCGTTGTTCGATCGGCGCCAGCGCCTCGGCGTAATGCCGCCAGCGGCCCACCGCCCGGCCATGAACCGGCCGGGTGACCTCGTTGTAGGTCGGGGCGAAGACAAATTTTTTGCGGGCGTCCTCGTAATAATTCGCCTGGCGTTCATGCCAGGTTAAACCCAGAAATTCCGTGACTCGTTGTCCCTCGGATTCCAGATTGCTCACCACGTCCTCGTAGCGTGACTCCAGCCAGTCGAAGCCGCCCAGTTCCCGCAGCTGCAACCAGACGTCCATGAGGTCGGCGAAGTGTTTGGCCGTCCGCTCCAGGCTCAAAAAATTTGCGTTCGTCGCATTCAACATCTGTTTCTGAAAAAAACAACTGACGATCACGTCGCGCGGGTCGCGCAGGGCGATGAGCACCTTCAAATCGGGGAAAAGCCGCAACCAGAGGTGCAAGGCCGCCGTTGGCGACGGGTTTTTGTCCAATAACACCTCCACCTCCGGCCGGCTCGCGTTTTCGCGGAGAAGGCTTTTCAGGTAGCGCTGCTGGTAATGGGCGCGCTGGGTGGCGGTGAGGGCGTCCAGCGCGTTCACCGTCAACGGAGCCCCTGAGTTCAGAGGCGCGAGTCTTTCAAGAATCTCATGCACAAAGGCCGGTGGCTCGTCGAAGGCCGCGATGGCTGGATGTGCTCCGAGGATTTGTTCCAGCAACGTCGTGCCGCTGCGCGGATGCCCGCCTAAAAACGCCAGCCGGGGGCGGGCCGGCGAATGGGCTCTTTCCCGGCGCCAGCGCGCGATGGTTTCCGGTTTCAACGCTGCCAATAACTCGCGTCGCCGCTGATCGGCGCGGTCGTAGTCTTGTTCCATTTTGGCGACGTCGGCCGTTCGGCGGAGGAAGGCCTTGGCTTCGCGCAACTGCTGAATCGCCTCGGCATATTGCCCGAGCGCATCCAGTACGACGGCCAGCTGGTGACGAATGGCATAGGCCGCGTTCAGATCTCGCAAGTCGGTTTTGAGCAAATCGCGCAACAGGGTTTCCGCCTCCGCGCTCCGGCCCTGACGATGCAGGAGCAGCGCCTTGACGCACAGGACTTCTGCATTTCGCGGATGCCGCGTCGCGCAAGCCTCGACGCAGGCCCAGGCATCGTCCAGCCGGCGTTCGCGTTCGAACCAGTCGGCGAGGCTAAGCTGCGCCGGAATGGAGGAAGCGTCCACGGCCACCGCGCGTTCAAAACAGGCGCGCGCCTGGTCGACCCGCCGCAACTGGTGGTACTGCTGGCCGAGCAGAATCAACATCGAAACATCCTTTGCCGCAAGTTCGGTGGTCCGTTGAAAAGCCCGGTCCGCCAGGTCGAAATCCAGTTGCTTGGCCGCCGCCAACCCCAGTTCGAACCACAAACCCGCCACGCCGGGGAATCGTTTCAGCAGGTCGCGGTAGGCTTCCAGGGCCGCTTCGGGCCGGCCGTTCAGCAACGCCTGCTGTGCCTTCTGCCAGCGGATGGCGTGGCGTGGCGATTGTTGTAATTTTTCAAGGTCGTTCAGCACAGGATTTCTTCCAAAACTTCGTCTTTTTCTTTGGGACGGCATGAGTAACTATTTAGTTACAAATAAACTCATCCCCTCCGGCGCGCCAAAATAAACAAGCCGGGGCGGATCGGCGACATCAAAGAAACGGCCTGCCGAAGTCAAATGTTCCGCCGGAATCAAGACTCCCACTCACTGAATGGCAAAGTGTGTCAAGTCCCGCCTCCCCAATCCTCGCCCGCCGCCTTCGCGTGGTCTGATGTGGGATCCGGACACATGCCAGCCTTCCCCAAAGGGGAGGTGTCAGGACCGGCATTTACCTGATACAATGGCGCCAAGAATGCAAAAAACAAAAGACAGGCTCGTGGGGTCGGTTGCGGAAAGGATCCCGCCTTTTGCGGCGACCTGTCGGGTGGAGCCGATTGCTGGTGTGGGAGGGTATTCCCGGTGTCTCGTGGATGTGAATATAATTTGCGGTTATCGGGCCAGCCCTCTCAATCTCGGGCCTTTCTGTCTGCATCCGCGCCGCAAGGAAATGATCGCGGATACTGCCGGTGAATAACCAAAATCGAAGCCGGTCGGCGTGTGCGGGAGAGTGAGTTTCTATCGTCGTTGGAGGGGATCCTGGAAGGGTGCATCAGGTTGAAAAGAGTGAGGCCGGATTGCTCCGGCCTCCCAATGAGAACTAAGCGCTTAAATCGTCGTTCATGGCCGCGCTACCACAAACTTTTGTCGGAGGCGGCGCTGCGGACCACGCCTTGCTTCACACACGGTAAACCGCATTTCTGCATCAACGACGCGACCAATCTACCCGGCCCCGCGTTCGCCGCCAGTCACCAGTTCTGGTTACATGAGGGGCCGGGACTATCAGCTTCACAAACCCATAAGAAAACCCCGTGGATAAAGGGGAAAATTACTATTGGCCTATGCTTTTCTCTAAGAAATCAATCTGCCCGTTCTCTTTCGTTTCCAGCCTTGTAGGCATTGGGCCGACTCGAATCAGCAGCCAGCCTGACGGTATAGTGCTTGTGGCATACTTAACTGTGTTGATCTTTGCATTATTCAGCGCAGATTGGAGTGCATCGGCTTGTTCATCCACCAAGGAACTACTGCCGCGAGAGACCCAAATCTCAACGCCATCTCGAAACCAATTCACGTTGCGCCAGAACAAGAAATTTGTCTCCGCATTTTTTCCGATGGCGGATTTTATTTGTGACGCGAGCCTGGAAGCATCGAAATTATCTTTTGAGTCGCTAACGACAACAGTATTCGTCCATGAGAATTTAGAAAGTGCAGTTAAATCGGATTGTGTCGGCTCAAAATCTCTTGGAACTAAAGTATTTTCCATTCCAATTGGCGGTCGCGGGGCAATAACCAGCCACACCTCGTCCGTTGGGAAATCGCCCACAGCGAAATCAACAAGACTACCATGTGGAACACAGTTTATTTGTGAAATTGCGAGATACAAAGTATTGGCAGAGGCGGGAAATTGTTTTGTGTTGTGGACAACGGCTAAACCATGTAGCCATCTATTGTTCCAATTGGTAGAAGTGAGCATGGGTTCTGGGGTTTTTATAGGTTCACGCTCAATTCTAATGGTTTTCCAGTGGGCATGTTCTAAGGCAACCTCGAAATCATCTGCGAAACCAGAGCACTCTTCATCATTAGGCGGACACACAATCCAAACGGTAGGAGAGTTTGAAACCCCATTTAATATGGTTGTCAACTTTGACGATTGCAAAGGTGTTAAAGTCCTAGGTGCGGCTTCTGTTTCCACTTCATCGGCAATCAATCTCTCGTCTGCTATCTCTTTATTTAACGTTGCAACTTCCAATGCGTTTGAAGAAACATGCTCTTTTGCTTGTGCGGCTTCATTCTCAGCCCGTTTGGCTTCAAGATTTGCCGTGGCTGCATATTGCGTCGCTTTTGCCACTTCAAATTCGGCGTTTATTGTCACAGCTAATTCCCATGCAACGCCAACCACAATCAGCCATGTACCAATAATTTCTAGGCGATGGAATTTGGGAGACCGTTTGCCGATTTCCAGCCACTCAGCAAGCCTTCCTTCAACCAGCAGTCCAATTACAATTAGCACGCTCCCGCCCATCAGCCAAAGCCAATGCAAAATCCAAGATAGCGCCGCCGTAAATATCACAGCAGAAAGCCTCCGCGACCAAATTGTGGCTTTATGTTCATTTCAAATTGCCGTTTTACTAATTCTCATTTCCAGAGTGGTTAAATTTTCAAGGAAATCAAGGCATTTACGAGACAATAAAAGTGCAACAAAAACACTTGACAATGATGAGTAAATGTGCAACAATTAGTACATGAAAGAGAAGATGGAAGCAAGAGACGAGTTGAACCTGATTTCACTGGCACAGGAATATGCCGACGAGGACAAGGCTCGCGGACTGCTTGAATCCCTGCTTTGGCCAGATGGCCCAGTTTGCCCGCATTGCCAAAACCACAAGGAGAAGGCCATTTACAAGCTGAATCCCAAAGCGGGCAGCAAAACACGAAAGGGCGTGTATAAATGCGGTGCTTGCCGCAAGCAATTCACCGTGACCGTTGGCACGATTTTGGAGGACTCGCATATCAAAATCAGTAAGTGGCTGATGGCGTTTTTTATTCTGTGCTCGTCCAAGAAATCCATCAGCGCATTGCAGTTGAGCCGCATGTTAAAACTCGGCTATCAGGCCGCGTGGTTTATGGCGCACAGAATCCGATTCGCAGTGGGGCAGGAAATGCCGCTGTACCGGCTTTTGAAAGGTGTTGTCGAAGCGGATGAAACTTTCGTCGGCGGGAAAGGTCGTCGCAACACCAAATTTTTCCGACAAACGCCAGTGATGGCTTTGATTGAGCAGGGCGGCCAGATGAGAACTCGCATTCTTCCCAACGTGAGCCAGCGAAACATTGGCAACGCCTTGCGTGACTGCGTTTCCAAGGATGCCGTTCTTTGCACGGATGAGCACCTTGGCTATCGCAGGCCCGGGAAACAGTTCAAAGCGCATCATACGGTGGTTCACAGCAAATACGAATATATCCTAAAAACGCCGGATGGTATTTCTGCTGGCACCAATCGTTGCGAATCGTTTTTCAGTTTGCTAAAGCGCGGAGTTCACGGCGCATGGCACTGTGTCAGCCGTGAACATCTGCACCGTTACGCCAACGAGTTTGCGTTCCGTTGGAACACCCGCGAGCTTACCGACGGCGAACGGATGGAAACGGCAGTTGGATTGGCAAGCGGAAAGCGTTTAACCTATCGGCAGGTGATTTGAGGGAACAGGACATTGAGGCAACTGGATTGCCTTGTGAAACCAAAACCACCGCACATCCCGTGGGGAAGAAAGAGAAATCGTGGCAAAATCAAAACGAGCAAAACTGAAAAAGAAACTGGCGGAAACGATGTTGCCCAACCTGAGCGGCGTCTCGTTCAAGGATGCTTTGAAGGCTTTGATTAAAACACCACCGCCGCCTAAAAAGAAGGCCATAAAATGAACGAGCAGCCGAGATTCTTGTGGACTCTGTGCATCGTGGCTTTCGGAAGCATTCTACTGGTTTGGTTGCTCGTAAAACTTTTCTAAATTTAAAACATGAGCGAAACCTCCAAAATCGGCAGGCCGATGCTCCCGAAAAAGGAGAAACGCGCTTTGTATTTCACGACGCGGGTTTCACCTTTGGAACATCAGGAGATCATGCGAGCCATAAAAGAGTCCGGTATGCGTAAGAGCAAATGGCTTAGAACGAAAATCGTTTCCGCCGCTCGCCGCGCCTAAAAATCACCGTGCAAAATGTCCTTAAAATCAAAGCCGGAGTTGGGTTTGTGAAGCTGATAGTCCCGTGAGGGGCCGGGACTATATACTTCAAAAGTGTATTTAGTTACACCTTGTTGAAAATAAACTGGAAATTCGGGTGCCCGGTTAACGGCGGAGAAATTTGGCAACGGCCTCGGTCCGCGTACGGACCTGTAATTTTTCGTAAATGCGGCGGATGTAGGTGTGGACGGTTTCGTAGCTGATGACCAGTTTGTCGGCGATTTCCTTGTACATCAGTCCCTGGCTCAACAGGTCGAGCACCTGTTGTTCGCGTTCCGAAAGATTTTCGGTGGGTTGAGCCGTGGCCGCAGTTTTTTGGAAGGATGACACCACCTTGCGCGCGATGTGCATCGTCATGGGCGAACCGCCGCGATGCACATCGTGAATGGCTTCCACGAGTTCCTTGCTGGAGGTGCGCTTGAGCATATAACCGTTGGCGCCGGCCGCCAGCGCGTTGAAGATGTTTTCGGTGTCCTCATAGACCGTCAGCATCATCACCTGAGTTTGTGGCAGGAGCTGTTTTAATTGGCGCACGCATTCCACGCCGTTCATGCCGGGCAGGTTGATGTCCATCAGCACCACGTCGGGACGCGTCTGCGGCAAGTCTTTCAGCGCATCCTCCGCCGTCGCGTAGTCGCTGACGCAGCGAAAGCCGTCAGCGCGGTTAATCACCCGCGCCAGTGTGCCGCGCAGCTTGTCGTTGTCTTCGACGATGGAAACGGAAATGGGCATTGCTTAAATGCAGAATGAAGAAGGCAGCATGAAGAAACAAGAATTGAACCGTCGCGATATTTTTTCTTCATTCTTCATGCCGCCTTCTTCATTTCTTTGTAACGGGCACCACGAGGCGCACGACGGTTCCGCCCCTGGCCCCGCCGACAATGGTGAATCCGCCGTGAATGTCTTCCATGCGTTTGCGCATGTTACGCAGACCATTTCGAGTTCGGGTCGCCGCGGCATCCTGCTGGCCGATCCCGCGTCCGTCGTCTTCAATTTCCAAAGTGAACTCGTCAGGGTTCATCCGCAACCGGATCCGGGCTTCTGTGGCCCGGGCGTGTTTGACGACATTGTTGACTGCTTCCTTCAGGGCGAGAAACACGTTGTGGCGGACTTCGGGGGGAATGACGACCGACGGCAATTGAGCCGGCACCTCCGCGCGATAATGCAGCCCGGCCAGGGTGAGATATTCCTGCGCGTATTTGCAGACATAGGTGATCAGTCCGTCCAGGGTGTCATTGGAAGGATTGACCGCCCAGACAATTTCGTCGAGTGAATGAGTTGTCTCGCGCGCGGTCTGGGATATTTGCTGTGCGTGGGACGCGATATCCTCCGGAGAATTTTTATCGGCTTCCGCCATTTCGCCCAAAAGCGCCACCTGAGTGAGATTGGCGCCCAGCTGGTCGTGGAGGTCGCGGGCGATGCGGGAACGCTCTTTTTCGAGCGCCTCCCGTTGCTGGAGCGCCTGCAACTGGCGGTGCAATTTTTGCGTGGAAAGATACCGCACCACGGCGGCCACGGCGCCGAGAAAGCCCAGGACGACGAACGCGCGAAACCATCCGGTCTGCCAGAAGTGCGGCCGCACGGTCACGGCCAGCACGCTGCCGGTTTTGTTCCAGACGCCGTCTTCATTGCAGGCCTGGACCTGGAACTGGTAATTGCCGGGCGGCAACTCATTATAAAAAGCCACCCGTGTGTCACGGGCGTCCGTCCAGCCATTGTCGCGGCCTTCCAACCAATACTTGAATCGCACCTCGTTCGGCGCGGAATAATTTAAAGCCGTGTAACTGATATTCAGCTGATTGTGACCGGGCGGGATCACGATGGCTTGTGGCCAGGTCGGATCAAAGCGATTGGTTTTTTGCTCCCGACCGTTCACCAGCACGGATTCAATCTTGACCAATGGTGGCTGCAAATTGGGCTTAAGCTCCACCGGGTTAACGTCCACCAACCCCCTGGTGGTGGGGAACCACAATCGGCCGTCGCTCGTCCGGCCGGCCGCCGGTTGCGAACCGCTGGAACATTCCCGCGTCGGCAGGCCGTCGGCCTGTCCGTAAACCCGGCAGGAAGAAAAGGTCACCGTTCCCCCGGCGGAATCGTTCACGAGTGTTTCCGGAATGCGCATCAACCCCAGATTGGAGCCAATCCATAAATCACCTTCAGCATCCCCGATGATGTAACTGATGCTGTTGCTGACGAGGCCGTCGCGCTTTGAAAAGCGCGTCCATTTTCCACCATGAAATCGGGCCAGGCCGTGGCCGGACGTGCCAATCCACAAGGCGCCATCGGTGTCCACATAAAGGCACGAAATGTCGTTGCCCGGCAGGCCGTTCTCCGACGCCGGGTAGGAAATGAACTTGCCGTCCTTGAAACAACTCAAGCCGCCATCTTGGGTCCCGATCCAAAGGTTACCTTGGGTATCTTTGGTAATCGCCGAAACGGCATTTCCCGACAGGCCATCCCGGAACGTGTACATTTTCCAGGCTTGTCCGTTCCAGCATCCCAAACCATTGGGCGTGCCCACCCACAATTGCCCGTCGGGGTCTTCAAACAAAGCCGAAATTTGCGGGCCGAGAATTTCCGCCTTGGGAGCAAAGTGAAATTGGTTGGTTTCAAACTGAAACAGTCCTTCGTCCCGCGTTCCCGCCCAAACGCGCTGTCGATGGTCCGCCAGCATGGTCCAGGCGTCTTGCAGCGGGCCCACCTGGAAATATTGAACGGAGTTTGTTTTCCAATAGGCGGCTCCCAAGGCGCCAAAGGCAATCCACAAACCCTCATGCGCATCCTCGGACAGAGATTGCACATTCCAAGGGTGAAGGCCCTCCGGCGTGTTGAATATTTTTCGTTTAATCCGATCCAGGCCTCCGCCGTCGGTGCCCACCCAAAGATTGCCCTCCTGATCGAGGCACAACGAAAGGGCATACGCGGATGATAACCCCTGTTCCGTGGAAATTTGCCGGTAATTTCCATTCGGGTCATACCAAAAAACACCCGCGCCGAGCGTGCCCACCACCAGGTTCCCGTTTTTGTCCTCACAGGCGTCTTTGATGATGGCATTACCCCAGGGGTACGGTCCGAAATCCTTTTCGAGTCGGGTGGAACCCCATTTTTGGACATGACCCTCCATCAGGCGCCAAGTCCCTCCGTGCTGGCTGGCCAGAAGGTAGTTGAACTGCTGAACGGGGTTCCATTGCTCAATGGCGAATGCCGGGGGATTGAAATTGGAGGGGCGAAAGGAAAACAGCCCCCAGTCTTCGCCGACCCAGACCAGGCCTGATTTTTCCGCGGCAATCATCCGGCAGACCGCCGGCGTCTTGAAATTAAAATCCAGGACATCCATTTTCCCGTTTTGATAGCGGGCCAGGTGGGCGTCGGCCGTGTAAAGCCACACCGTTCCACTCGCATCTTCACAGGCCGACACCAGCCGCCCGTCATGGTTGTTGCGTCCGATGGAGAAATTTCTTATCCCGCCGCCTTGTTCCATTGCGACAGTGCCCGAATCCGTTCCGATCCAAAGATTCGTATGGCTGTCTTCGAACAGACAGACAATCCGGTCGTTGCCCAGGCCAGGTGTGTTGTTTTCATCAAAAACCGTGAAATGGATTCCGTCAAAGCGCACCAAGCCGTTGAGGGTTCCCAGCCAGAGGTAACCATCCCGGGTTTGAGTCACGGAAATGACCGCGCTGCCTGGAAGCCCCTGCTCCGTGCCCCAGGCATCCACGATGAAAGGTGAATTAGGCGGGTTCGCTGCGCCCGCCGTTCCGGAAAAGAAGGGGGCAAAAACGCAAAGCAAGCGCCCTGCGTTTTGAAGCAGCCAGCATTTCTTCGGCATGTTTGATTTTTCCGAACTATCCGGCCGGATGTAAAGCTGTTTGCGGCGGGAAGGCGAGGCTGAAATGGCGGCAAAATTTATACAAAAAACCACTTGCCAGTGCGGTGCGATGGGCTAGGTTTCACCTGCTCCCAATGAGAACTGGGCGCTTCGGCGGGCGTTGGCGATGTAAACTCGTGTGTCATCGCGTCGCCCGCCGTTTTTATTTTTAAGGCGGGCGATTTACTGACCCCGGGTCAATAAAACCCCTGCGGACTGATGCATCCGCCGGGGTTAACTTTGCATCGTTCAATTGACGCTCACGTCAATTTTTTTTGCCCTGGCCTCTTCACCCTTGGGAACCGTTACGGTCAAGACGCCATCTTTGTATTGCGCTTTGACCTTGTCTGCCACCACAGGCGTGGGCAGCGACAGAGTGCGTTGGAACTTTCCGTAGAAACGCTCCTGCCGGCGAATTTCGCCTTCGTCCCGCTTCTCCTCGGTCTTGCGTTCGCCGGAAATGGCCAGCACGCCATCCTGCAACGAAACATCAATGTCCTCCCGCTTCAAACCGGGCAACTCGGTGTGAACCACAAAGTTATCCTTGTCCTCGTACACGTCGAGCGCGGGCGTCCAATTTGTCAGCGGCGAATCAAACAACCGCTCCAACTCGTCCTGCAAGAACGACAGCCGTCCAAGGCCCGGCCACACCAACCCTGGGTTTTCATATCGTACTAATTTCATATTTTTCCTTTCAGTTAAGTTTTTTATTCTTATAAGTAACCCAACAGCTTTGAAGATGCCAAGCTGAGTAAAATTGTATAAGTAGTTTATGGTAAGTATATTGATAAACTATTGCAAGGTTTGTGGTGGTCTGAATATAGAGATATTGTGGCACAATATGAGCTGTGCATTTGTTAGTATGTGCCATAATGGCATTGCATGATCTGCTGGTAAATGGGACGAAGATAATAAAAAAGACTTCCACCAGAATTGATGGAAGTCTGTTCGTTGGGAATTACGTCAGGGATTCAGTGTTTAATCAAATGCATGGCCGGCGCAGCAAAGGACATCTTTGATTTTGTGACGAACGAGGTCTTTAACCTTGTTGCGGGCAGGGCCGAGATATTTGCGCGGGTCGAATTCTTTTGGGTTTTCCGTCATGATCTTGCGGATGGCGGCGGTCATGGCCAAACGCAGGTCGGTGTCAATGTTCACTTTGGTGCAACCCGTACGGCGCGCCACTTCGATGTCCGCTTCCGGCACACCGGCGGTGTCGGTGCCCAGTTTGCCGCCGTATTTGTTGATTTCCTCGGCGAGTTCTTTCGGTACGGACGACGCCCCGTGTAGCACAAGCGGATAATCACCCAGACCGGCATCCATCAACGCCTTTTTAATCAGCTTGAGGCGTTCCAGGTCAAGGTGCTGCGTGCCCTTGAACTTGTAAGCGCCGTGCGAGTTGCCGATGGCGACGGCCAGGGAATCGCAGCCCGACTCCTTTACGAATTTGACCGCTTCTTCCGGAACCGTGTAATGACCGCTGACGGAATGAGCACCGCCTTCTTCGCCTTCATCAAACTGTGCGCCCACCAGGTGGCCGAGTTCGGATTCCACCACGCAGTTGTATTTATGGGCGTATTCCACGACTTTCCGGGTGATTTCAACATTTTTCTCGAAGGGTTCGTGGCTGGCATCAATCATTACGCTGGTGAAACCTTCATCAATGCACTCCTTGCAGAGTTCGAACGTATCGCCGTGATCCAGATGCACCGCGATCGGGATGGTGGACAGCGTGACGGCCGCTTCAATGAGCTTTTTGAGATAGACCGGATTGGCATATTGGCGCGCCCCCTTGGAAATCTGGAGCATCACCGGCGCCTTCTCCTCCTCGCACGCCTCAATAATGGCCTGAAGCAGTTCCATGTTGTTGACGTTGAACGCGCCCAGCGCGTATTTGCCCTTCAACGCCTTCGCAAAAAGTTCCCTAGTATGTGTCAGTGGCATACGATTTCGCTTTTTCCGTCTTTGGATTGAATTCGAATTTTCCCAACCACGCGCAAGCATAAACAAAACAGCTTGAAAGGAAATAAAAAATATGATGCAAAAAATGCATTCGGGCTCGAATAAATTGCTTTGCCCGACCGTGGCTTTGCGCGAAAAATCCGGTGTGCAAGCGCGCTTTCTCCTGGGTCCCGCCGGCAGCGGCAAGACGTTCCGCTGCCTCGCCGAAATCCGCGCCGCGTTGCGGGAAAATGCCGATGGCCCGCCGCTCATTTTGCTGGTGCCCAAACAGGCGACGTTCCAGCTCGAACGCCAATTGCTCGCCGACCGGGAATTGGCTGGCTACACGCGACTGCATATTTTCTCGTTCGACCGGCTGGCCCGCTTTGTCCTGGAGAAACTGTCGGTCCCGTCGCCCGACCAATTGAACGATGAAGGCCGCGTCATGGTGCTGCGCGCGCTGCTGCTCCGGCATGAAAAGGAATTGAAATTATTCCGGCCGAGTTGCCGCCGACCGGGTTTCGCGCAGCAACTCGGCCAGTTGCTTGGAGAATTGCAACAGCATCAATTTACGCCCGGTAAACTTAAAGCGCTCGCGGGTTGTTTTACGGAAGATCGCGAGCTTCAAGGCAAACTCCTCGACCTTGCCCTGCTCGGTGATGCCTACGCCCGCTGGCTGGGCGAGCATGAACTACAGGACGGCAATTGCCTATTGAATTTTGCAACGGAAGCCCTCCAATCCGGACTCCGGACTCGGGCTTCCGACTTCCAGTTTGGCGGCTTGTGGCTCGATGGTTTCGCCGAAATGACACCGCAGGAGCTGGACCTGCTCACGGTCATCTTGTCGTGTGGCAGCCGGGTGACCCTCGCGTTCTGTCTTGCAACCCCACCGGAAACCGGCGCCGGACATTCCTGGCTTTCGATCTGGTCGGGCATCGCCAACACATATCAGCAATGCCGGCGACGAATGGAAAATTTGTCCGGTTGTAAAATCACCGTCGAACGGCTCAGTCGGGACGCAAAAAATAGCCGCTTTGCGAAAAATTCCGGGCTCGCGCAGCTTGAAAAGAATTGGGCGTCCTCATCTGTTCCGAACTCCGAATTGCGAACTCCGAACTCCGGAATTTCCCTGGCGGCTTGCGCCAATCCCGAGGCCGAAGCGATATTCGCCGCGCGGAACATTTTGCGCTTCATCCGCACCGGAAACCGCTTCCGCGACTGTGCCGTGCTGGTGCGGAAGCTTGACGATTATCACAACCCGCTGGCGCGTGTTTTCCGCCGGTATCAAATTCCTTTCTTCCTCGATCGGCGCGAGTCCGTTGCCCATCACCCGCTCGCGGAATTGACACGCAGCATCCTCCGCACGGTGGCGTTCGGTTGGCTCCACGATGACTGGTTTGCCGCGCTCAAGGCCGGGTTTTTACCTGTGCCCGAGGCGGAAATTGACCGGCTCGAAAATGCCGCGCTCGAATTCGGCTGGCATGGCAAAAGCTGGCGTGACCCGATTCAAATCACCGGCAATCCGGAACTGGCCCGGTCGCTCGAACGGTTGCGGCAAAAAATTATACCGCCATTTGAAAATTTCGCCGGGCAAATGGCGCTACTTGCCGGCCGGCCGGCCGGTCCCCCACTCGCCGAAGCCGTGCGTGAGTTGTGGAGTGAACTGGAGGTCCAAAGCACTTTGGAACGCTGGAGCTTCGCCGAATCGGAATCATCCGCGATCCATTCAACCGTTTGGGAGCAAATGAATGCCTGGCTCAACAACGTCGCCCTCGCGTTCTCCGGCGAATCACTGTCGTTGGGCGACTGGTTGCCGATTTTGGAAACGGGGTTGATGAACCTGACCGTTGGGGTGGTTCCCCCCGCGCTCGACCAGGTCCTCATCGGCGCCGTGGACCGCGCGCGCAATCCGGATTTGAAATTCGCGCTGGTGCTGGGCGCGAACGAGGGAATTTTCCCCGCTGCGCCGGCCGCACCGCCGCTTCTGACTCAAGCCGACCGCGATGGACTGGAACAGCACCAGCTTGTCCTCGGGCCGAATCTGCGCGACCAACTGGCGCGCGAACGATACCTCGGTTACATCGCCTGCACCCGCGCCGGTGAAAAACTCTGCGTGACTTTTTCGCGGCATGCGGCGGATGGCAGACTGTTGAACCCCTCGTCACTGGTCTCCCGCGTCCGGACGCTGTTCCCCGAATCGGCGGTCGAAGAATTTCATCTGGAGGCGGATGGGCGTGAAGCGGAGCATGTGAATGAATTGATTGCGCCGCTGGTGGAATTAAACACTCCCCACTCGACCTTCGGCCACCCTCTCCCAGCCCGGCGGGGAGAGGGTCGGGGCGGGGGGCGCGATCAAGATTGGTTCAAATTGCTCCAGTTTCCCGCGCTCAAATCACTCTTCGAAAATTTGCGTCAATTACACGAGCCGGATCCGGCTGAAAACCTGTCATCCGAGTTGGCGGAGGCCCTTTACGGTCCCAGGTTGCAAAGCTCGGTAAGCCGGCTCGAGGAATTCGCCCAGTGCCCGTTCCGGTTCTTTGTCCATTCCGGCCTGCACGCCGAGGAACGCAAGGTCTTTGAACTGGACGCGCGTGAACGCGGCAGTTTCCAGCACGAAGTCCTCAGGCGGTTTCACGAACAAGTGACGGCCGAAGGCCGGCGCTGGCGCGATCTCACGCCGGCGCTGGCGCGCGAGCGCATCGGCCAAATTGCCGCCGACCTCGCACCCGGCTATCGCGACGGTTTGTTGCGAGCCGATGACCAGGGGCGGTTCACGACGCGCGTCCTGGCGGAGTCGTTGCAAAACTTTGTCGAAACCCTGGTGACCTGGATGCGCGGACAGTACGAATTTGACCCGGTGACGGCCGAGCTTGAATTCGGGTTTGGGGCGGATGGCGCGCCGGCCTGGGAAATGGATCTGGGTGGCGGCCATCAACTGGCGCTGCGCGGACGGATTGACCGGATTGATTTGTACCGCGAAAGCGCAGACCGCGCATGGTGTGTGGTGATGGATTACAAATCCGCCCAACAAAAGCTCGACCCGGTACTGGTCGAACACGGTGCCCAGTTGCAACTACCCGGTTATCTGGCGGCGCTGCGGCGCTGGTCCAATCTGCGCGCACTGCCTGGCGTCGAACGCCTGGTTCCCGCCGGTGCTTTTTACGTGAACCTGCGCGGCAAATACAGCGGCAGCAACACACGGGCCGAGGCGCTGGCCGAAGCGGAGGAATCGCGGCGTCTGGCTTATCGCCACACCGGACGTTTCAGCGTGGATGCCTTGCCGAAGCTTGACAGCCGGTCCGAGGCGAAGGCCGGGGATCAATTCAATTACCGCCGGAACAGGGATGGTTCGTTGAACAAGGCTTCGGTCGAGGCGTTGCCGCGCCCGGAATTTGAAGCGCTGCTGGATCAAGTGGAAACACGATTGACCGAAATGGGCCGCGCGATTTTTGCCGGGGCGGCGTCCGTGGACCCGTATCGCAAGGGTGGCAAAACGGCGTGCGAGTTTTGCGATTACCGGGCCGTCTGCCGGATTGATCCGTGGACGCACCGTTATCGTGTATTGCGCGCGACAGCAAAGGAAGCGAAGCCATGACGCCGCGCGCAAATCCGATCCAGACTGGTTGGCGCTCTCAATACCCTTGATTCGATTTGCGCCGACTCACGTCGGCGGCCACATGTTTTTTGAAACGGCTCTAGTGGTACTCCTGTAACGTCTTCACGCCGTAGCCCGATTTCTTGAGTGCGGCGATGCCCAGAACCGCTGCCTTGGCCCCGCTTAACGTGGTCATGATCGGTGTTCCGGTGTAAACCGCAGTCGTGCGGATTCTGATTTCATCGGCCCGCGGTGCGGCACCGCTGGGCGTGTTGATGACGAGCTGGATTTCCTTGTTCTTGAGCAGGTCAATCACGTTCGGCCGGCCTTCCAGCAGTTTCATCACCCGTTGAACCTTCAGCCCCGCTTTCTCCAAAACCGCCGCCGTGCCGCTGGTGGCCACGAGTTCGAACCCCAGGTCGGCAAATTGTCTGGCCACCGGCGTCACACGTTTCTTGTGTGCGTCGCTCACGCTGACGAAAACCTTTCCGCCCAATGGCAGCGGCGAGCCGGCGGCCATCTGCGATTTCGCATAGGCGATGCCGCGGTCGGCGTCGAGGCCCATGACCTCGCCCGTCGAGCGCATTTCCGGCGAGAGCAGAATGTCCTGCCCGTGAAAACGGTTGAACGGGAAGACGGATTCCTTGATGGCCCAATACTCCGGCCGGATTTCCTTCGTGAAGCCCAATTCCTTCAGGTTTTTGCCGGTCATGACTTTCGCCGCCAGTTTTGCCAGCGGCACGCCGATGGCTTTGCTCACGAACGGCACGGTGCGCGACGCGCGCGGGTTCACCTCCAGCACAAACACTTTTTCATCCTTCACGGCGTATTGCACGTTCATCAGGCCGACGACCCTCAATTCACGCGCCATGGCGTGCGTGTATTCGCGGATGGTCTCGATTACTTTTTTGGAAAGCGTGTGCGGCGGCAGGACCATCGCCGCATCGCCGGAATGGACGCCGGCGAATTCGATGTGTTCCAGAATGCCGCCGATGACAATGGTCCCGTCGCCTGTCTTCTTGAAATGGCCGACGTCGGCGATGCAATCCACGTCCACTTCGGTGGCGTCTTCCAAAAATTTGTCCACGAGCACCGGGCGTTCGGGCGAGGCTTCGACCGCAAAGCGCATGTAATGCTGCAACTCGGCGTCGGCATAAACAATCTGCATCGCGCGTCCACCGAGCACAAACGACGGGCGAACCAGGATTGGGTAGCCCAGTTTCCGGGAGGCGGCGAGCGCCTCCTCGACATTGGTAGCCAGGCCGTTGGGCGGCTGGGAGATCTTAAGCTTGTCGAGCATCGCGGCAAAGAGCTTGCGGTCTTCGGCAATTTCGATGCTTTGCGGCGAGGTGCCAATGATGTTGACGCCGTTTTTCTGGAGGCCGAGCGCGAGATTCAGCGGCGTCTGACCGCCAAATTGGGCGATGGCACCCCAGCACTCTTCGCGTTCGTAGATGTGCAGCACGTCCTCCAGTGTGAGCGGTTCGAAGAAAAGCTTGTCGCTCGTGTCGTAATCGGTCGAAACCGTTTCCGGATTCGAGTTGACCATGATGGTTTCGAAGCCGTCCTCCTTGAGCGCGAAGGCGGCATGGACGCAGCAATAATCGAATTCAATGCCCTGTCCGATGCGGTTGGGACCGCCACCGAGAATCATCACTTTTTTCTTCGGGGTCGGTTTGACCTCGTCGTCGCCGCGGTCGTACGTGGAATAATAGTAGGGGGTGTAGGCTTCGAATTCGGCGGCGCAGGTGTCCACCAGCCGATAACTCGGGAAGAGTTTTGCCTTCTTCCGCAGCGCGCGGATTTTGTCTTCGGTCTGGCCGGTCAAATGGGCGATTTGCCGGTCGGAAAATCCGAGCGATTTGGCTCTGGCCAGCAATTCAGAATTTAGCGGCGGCATCGGGGCAGACAGTAAGCCGCAAAAAATCCCGGGTGTCGAGCGGCGAGTGACCAAATCCGCTTGCTGCCGGACACGCTTTGCGATACGAAAACGTCAATGAAACGAGCCGGGTGGTTGTTGCTGGGTGTATTCTTGTTCGCCCCGCGCTTTGTTTTTGCCCAGATTGACCCCGTTCGGCGCGACCTGATTCAGCTCGGCTACAACCAGGCATTCGAGGGCCACGCGCCGTTTGCCGGCTACGCCTTTTACTATCATAACCAGCCGGATTTTCTGCGCACCAATCTTACATTGCGGCTGGCGGTCGCACCGGTGTACCTGGATTCCGAACTTGGCTTCGTCCATGGCCTCGGGCCCGATACCGATTTTGCCCTCGGCTTGGCCGGCGGTGGATTTGGCGACAGCTACTATGAAATCCGCGGCGGCAAATATTATCCGGGCGAATCCTTCGATGGGCACAGTGCCGAAATCTCCGCCAGCATTTATCATCTGTTCAATCCCGCCAGCGAAATTCCGCTGAACTTCATCCTGCGCGGCACGGCCCATTACTCGATTTACGATGCCAACGATGGCACCGCGCCGAATTTCCAGACGCCTGACGACCACGGCACCTTCAGCGCGCGCACCGGTTTGCGCTGGGGGGGCGTCGAGCCGACCCTTTTCCCGCCCCTGGCGATGGAATTATCCGTCTGGTATGAAGGCCAGTACCGCACCGATTCCGGGTATTACGGTTTTAACGGAGACCGCGAACTCAACCGGCAGTCCCATTTGTTTTGGGCCGAAGCCGCGCTGGCGTACACCTTGCCCAAGAGCCAGCAGAACTTTTATGTGCGGCTGACCGCCGGCGCGAGTTTGGATGCCGATCGCTTCAGCGCCTACCGGCTCGGCGGATTTCTACCTTTGGTGTCGGAATTCCCGCTCTCGTTGCCCGGCTATTATTTTCAGGAAATCAGCGCCCGGAACTTCGCGCTGCTCAACGCGAATTATTTATTGCCGCTGGACCCGAAAAAACGCTGGGACCTGGACTTGAATGCGTCCAGCGCCTTCGTGGATTATCTGCCCGGCGAGAGCCAGCCCGGCAACTGGCTCAGCGGCGTGGGTGGCGGCCTTTTATACCGTTCGCCGTCCGACCGGCTGAAAATCATGGCCACTTACGGATACGGGATTGACGCGATTCGTTCGCAGGGTCGCGGCGCCAACAGCGTCGGCATTTTGATCCAGTTGGATTTGGGCCGTGCGCCCAGCCGGACGTTCAACGCGCCGCAACAACAACATTGGCGCGGCTGGCAGTGGTTCTTCGGCAGTTAAAATCGCCTTGCCCGAAGCGGTTCGGGCCTGCTTCATTATTCAGTCGGCTGCGGATATGCATTCAACGAATGGGAAAAAAACCTCGCCGGGAAAACCGACGCCCTCAATTCCACGGCGTCGCCTGTGGTGGTTTCGATTTTGCGCGGCAGTTTTAATGCCGTCAGCGATTTTTGGCGGACTGGAACTTGGCTTGCGTTTGTGCGGTTGCGGTTATCCGACAAGTTTTTTTCTGCAATCTAGAATCGACGGCCAGGCTTATTACGTTCCCAATGGCGAATTTGGTTATAGATTTTTCCCCCGCTCCCTGGCCCGTACGCCCGCGCCTCAGCGGATGGCGGTAAAAAAATCTCCGGATACATATCGTATTTTTGTATTCGGCGAATCGGCGGCGATGGGCGATCCGGATCCGAGTTTTGGCGCCTGGCGTTATTTGCAGGTGCTGCTGCGCGAACGTTTTCCCGGGACGAAATTTGAGGTGATTTGCGTGGCGATGACGGCCATTGATTCGGACGTGATTTTGCCCATCGCGCGCGAGTGCGCCCGGCGCGACGGCAATTTGTGGATTATTTACATGGGCAACAACGAAATGGTCGGGCCGTTTGGCGGGGGCACGGTTTTTGGCTCGCGCGCGCCGGGAGTGGATTTGATCCGGGCCGATCTGGCGGTAAAAAGCACGCGGATCGGACAATGGTTGGACAGTCTGATGCAACGATGGGAATGGCGTTCACCCGCCTTGAAAACGTGGCGGGGGCTGGAAATGTTCAAAAGCCACCAGCTTCGGTATGATGATCCGAACCGATTGCGCGCTTATAATAATTTCAAAGAGAACCTGGAAGATATCCTGCGCGCAGGGCGCCAGGCTGGAGTGCCGATTATTCTGAGCACCGTCGGCTGCAATTTGAAGGACTGCTCGCCCTTTGCGTCACTTCATGCCGCAACCCTCAATGAAATTCAGAAAGCGGATTGGAATAACATTTATCAGGAGGGAAGCACCCTGGAATCGGCTGGAAAATTCCCGGAAGCGCTGGGAAAATATGCCCAGGCTGACACCCTGGATCCCTACTACGCTGAATTGCATTTTCGCGTCGGCCGTTGCCAACTGGCCATGACGAATATCAGCTCGGCCCGGCGCGAGTTTGAACTGGCGCGTGATGATGACGCGTTAGCCTTTCGCGCGGACAGCCGTATCAATCAGATCATCAAGGATGCTGCGAGCGCCCATGCCGGTCGGGGCGTTGATTTTTTGGATGCCGCCGAATGGTTGGCCCGGAACTCTCCGGAGAACATCCCCGGCAACGAGCTGTTCTACGAGCACGTCCATCTGAACCTGGAAGGCAACTATTTATTGGCCCGGGCCTTTGCCGAACAAGCCGCAAAAGTACTTCCGAATTCCATTGCCGCGCACGACCAGGGCCAATGGGTGTCCGAGGAATTTTGCGATCGCCGCTTGGCGGTTTCGTCGTGGGACCGGCTTCGAGTCTGGCAGGAAATCTGGAACCGCCTCTCCGGCCCGCCCTATACCGCACAGTTGACCCACGCCGCCAGTGTCAAACGGTGCGACGAACAAATCAGCGAGTGGAAATCCAGCGCGGATTCCGAACCCGCCGGGCAAACGCGGCAACTCTACGAACGAGCGCTGGTGGCGGCTCCGACCGACGGTTTTTTGCATTTCAATTATGCCCAATACTTGGGGGCAAAAGGGGATTTGGCGCAAGCCACCGGGGAGGCCAAGCGCGTTTGCGAATTGCTGCCGCAGGTGCCCGGCGAATTTTCTGACGTTGGTAATCTGTTGATTCTTCAGGCGAAAATTGACGAAGCCGCGGAATATTTTTCACGGGCACTGGCCATCCGCGGCGATTTTGCACCCGCATTGAACGGACTGGGTCTGATCCTGGAAAATCAACAAAAAACAGACGCAGCACTTGCCTTTTTCCGGCGGGCGCTTCGGACGGATTCCAACGACGCCGAAACTTGCATCAATCTCGGGTTTCTGGAACAGAACCGGGGAGATTTGAAAGAGGCCGCAGTCTATTACCAGCGCGCGGCTGGTCTTCAGCCGCAAGGCCCGGCCGATTATTTTAACCAGGCCATTGCGGCCGCCGCGCTGGGACAATCCGCCAGTGCGATTGAATCCTTTGGAAAGGCTGTTGAACTCAAACCGGAGTTCTGGCAGGCCCACTATCTGCTCGGCCTTCAACTGGCGGACGAGGGGAGGGTGGGCGAGGCCGGGGCGCAGTTTTGGGACGCCATCATTTATCGTCCGGATTTTGCCGGGTCCCATTTGAATCTCGGCATTATGCTGATGAAACAGCAAAGGCTGGACGCCGCGCTTACCCAGTTTCAAATCACCTTGCAGCTTGATCCGTCAAACCAACTGGCCGGGCAATACCTGGCAGAAATTCGCGCGTCAAAACGTCAGGATCCTCCGACTGCACAGTGAGGTCGACGGCCGTCGGGGTTTGGATTTGTTGAATGGGAGCAATTCTATTAAACTCGCCACTGTCCCGCGTTGCGTGATCCGTTCGTGCCATTTCGTCACCCTTTATTCGATTTGTGCCGACTCACGTCGTCGGCAGCCTGTTTGGGGGGAAGGATTTTGGATTTTAAAGTGTCGTTCAACCCGGGCGAGGAGGGAAATACTTGACTTTGTACTTATGCGGTTGACAATGCGCGGTGGTCAGGCCGCGAGGATTCTGTGGTCGAACGTCTTGTCTGGCGCATATGGTGGAATTGGCAGACACGCTACTTTGAGGTGGTAGTGGGGCAACCCGTGCAGGTTCAAGTCCTGCTATGCGCACCAATTTTCTCGGTGAATTGCGATTTTTTGTACTCCTGATACAGCCACGACACAACAAACGGCTGAAGCCAAAAGCGCGACAAGGATGTTCCCGGAACGGATCAAACCCGGTGGCCGCGTTCGCTCCTCAATTTATGGCAACCCAAAGGACTTGGCCCCGCCATTCTTTTTGGGAGCAATGACTCACGGCAACAACCCATACACCGTCAACTGGCTCATGGAGGCGACAAAAACCTTTCCATTGACCACCAACGGTGCACTGAACTTGGCCGCAAAATCCAGCGTGTCCCGCGTGCCGGCCTGGCTGCTGTCATAGAAAATGTTTGTCAGGTTGGCGGGGTCATAGGCGCGAAGGATTCCCGGGGCCGTAACGGTGGATAGATTACCGAACCGTTCCACAACCCACAATATCCCGTTGGTGCTGCCATTGGCGGAGATGGCCATTGGTGCGCCCGGGTACTGGTAGACCTCCGCCGATTGGGAGGTCGGCGTGGTCGTCAAAACCCCGTTGGTCAAATGGTAGGCCTTGATATAGTCGGCGTCCGCGCTGAAATAGACGGTTTCATTGAAATAGACCGGTGGGATGCGGTCGCCCGTCGCATAGGTATTGGGCGGGGTACCCAGGACGCTGGGCAATTCCTGTACGATGTTGGTGTCGCCGCTGGCACTGTAACCTCCCATGTGGTCGCGGTTGATAAGATGAATCGAACCGAATTTGCCCGCCGCGATCATCAGGTGCGGGTAAGGACCAGTTTGATCCGGCAACAGCAAGACGCCACCAGGGCTTAAATCGAGGTCCTGCGAATTCAAAGTTGCCTGGTTGAAAGGTGTGAAGTAATCCAAAACCGCGCCACCGGGGCTGAGTTTCAGCACGCTGTCTCCATAATCGGTGGTATTGGCGTTAAAGTCCCCGTTGCCGGTTGAAAAGAACAGATTTCCAGAAGCATCGGCGGCAATGCCGCCACCGCCGTGCCATACGCCTCCCTTTCCTTCATTGGGTGTGGTACAGAAGGTCATCACCTGTTGCAAATTGGTTGAGTTGTAACCCAACACCCAGCCGTGGTAGATTGGCGAATCGCCATGATCGGCGAACCCGATATAAACCACGTTGGAAAGCAGCAGGAGCCCCGGGCGTTGATTATTGGTCAGCGTGCTGAGGGAAACCATGCCGCCCTTTGCCCCCAATCCCGTCCCGGACACGCTCGCCTGAATCATCACAGGACCGCCAAATTTCTCGGCCCCGGTCGCGATATCCAGCGCATGGAGCCGGTTCACATAACTGGGCGTGCCGCCGGAAACCTCCTTGGTCGCGGCGACCACATACAATGTGCCATTCGTCGGGTCAATCACCGGAGTGCCGGTAATGCCGACCTCGCCGGGGATATCCAATGGTTCGGTGGTCTCCGGTGAAGGAATGGTCGTAACCCCCGCGCCCGGATTGATGAAACTGTCGTGCCAGATGGGGTTGTTCGTCAATCCGTCCGCGTCGAAGGCATAAACACTGTCATGTTCAGTGACCACAAACACGAGATTGTGGTAACCGCTGCCGGGGACGTTCACGCCGGCGACATAGAGCGGCGAGGCGAAGGAAATCCCATCAATTGGGTACGAGAAAAGCTCTCCGAACGTCGCCTGGTTGACGTTGGTTGGATTCAATACGGTTTCATTCAGATTCTGGCCGGTTCGCAGATTGTCATTGTGATGGGTAAAGGCGCCCGGATTGGCGGTGATATACACCGTTGCACTGGCAGTTTGTGACAAATCCGATGTTGTCGCCGTTACGGTGTGGGCACCGATGTTGTTGGGGGGTGAATAAAGTCCCGTGGCGGAGATAGTGCCCGAAGCGATTGATCCACCGGCCAGTCCATCTACCGACCAGGTCACGGCGAGGTTGGTCAGGTTGACCACGAATTGTTGCGGTTCGGTAGGAGTCAACGCCACCGCCCTTGGTTTGACCGCAAAGCTGGTGTATGCCTGGGCCACACCTGAATAGGGTCCGTCATCCCCGGCGGCATCAACGGCGCGGACGCGATAACTGAAGTTCGTGCCGATAGGCAAACTGGTATCAACATAGTTCGTGCCCCGCGACCAACCGACCTGCACAAAATTTGTGTCGCTTACTCCCTGTCGCTCCACCAGGTACGCTCCGATGCCCAGCACGGCGGTGGAGGGTGTCCAGCTTAAATTGATCTGGCTGCTGCTTACCGTCGTGGCGGCCAGATTGGCCGGAGCGGTCGGGGTGTTTCCTACCGGCAGGTTCATGTCGGCCTGGATCTGTGCCGCCGTGAGGGCGAGGTTATAAACGCGGACATCGTCAATGATGCCCCGGAAATACTGGCCATAGGTGGAGTCCCCGCCGATTTGCAGCGCGCCGGTGGAAGTCAGGATATTTCCGGTCTGTGCCAGGCTTGATACCTGCACTCCATTCACATACAACAGCACCACCGATCCATTGTAGGTCATCGCCACATGCGACCACTGGTTGTCAGGCAATCCAGAGGGCCCATAGTTTGCGATGTCCGTACCTCCAAATGTGCCGCCGCCGGCCGGCGCATAATTGTCGGGCGACGATCCCTCCAGGTAATAATTGTCGCCTCCTTTGTAAATAACGTCGGCATAATTACCGCCGGCAGAATTGCCGTTATTCACAGGATTCACCCAGGCTTCCAGGGTCATCCCCGTGGTCAGATGCAATGACGCTGAATCTGTTACACTAACGAATGAAGAGGATCCATTAAAGGCCAATGCGCCTCCGTACTTGCCATAAGGCGTCCAGGTCGCGGTGCCGATGGTTCCATTGTTTGTGTTTCCCGATGAATCCATCACGTTGGTGCCTGCGCCTTCGTCAAAGGAATACGCCGCGACCAGACCGGGTACTTTCGCCGGCAAAGTGGTGGCAACAATCATAAATGCCTCGGGAACCGATGGGTTGATGGGAATAGTGTTGGTAAATTGGCTGTCTCCAGAAAAAATGTTGGTCGCGACCCGCTGCCCCAGCGCCAGCGGTGCCTGGCCCAGATTAGTCGAAACCATGACGTAATAAGTGACTCCGGGCAAGCCGCCCGAACCCGTTACAATCAGATTGGAACCGGCGTTCGCGATGGACGAAATCACCAGCCCGCTCGCTTGAGCCGTCATCCCGCTTAAGAACGACAGGACAAGACCGGAAATCACGACTCGTTTTGCCACCCCCCGAGCGAGGGCCAGAAGAATAGAATTCACAAATAGATTCCAGATGTTCCTTACCGTAGCGATTAGTTTAGCACATAAACAGCCGCTGTAAAGGGTGAACTGGAACCGGCACACGATCAGGGAATGTCCAGGGCAGCCGCTGCTAATTCGGTTGACGGGAAAATGTCACCAGTCAGCAGCCTCTTTTTTCAGTATCCACATTTTCACAAGCTGCCGTGTGGGGCGACATTTTCAGCACAAACGTCGGCGCGATGGGTCACTGCCAGTGACGCAGGCTCAATGGCAGGTACACATCGGGATAGGCGATTATGGGCAATGACGAAAGCGCCAGTCGTACCGGTTCACGTCCCGCTCTGCGTGCCGAATTTCTTTTCTTTGCTGAGTTCTGTCAGGACATCGTCTGGAAATCAGCGGCTCAAGGCCCCAGCACGGTTCGGTAGTAGCGCGACGGGTAGGCAACCGAATTGGTGTCAACCCAATAGAAAGGCAACAGCGGCGAATAATTCGTGAATATTGAATTCCACGTCGTCAGGTTGGTGGAAGCCAGGATGGTGTAATCCGGTCCGGTATTGCCGTTGATCCAGAATCCGAGCTGGCCGTTGGTGAGGGACGCGGCGGTCAGCGTGGGAGAAGCAGGTTGATTCACCGTCACGCTAAAACTTTGCGTGGCCGAGAGCGGCGGCGTTTCATTATCGGAAGCCACCACAGTGACCGTTTGCACGGAAGGTGACTGCGCGATGGCCGGCCGCCAGGCGAACACGCCACTGTTCGTGTTGATGAAGGCGCCGGCGGGCGCATTGGACAAGCTGAACGAGAGCGGCAGCGGCGGCACGTTCGGGTCGCTCGCCAGATTGGTGATCACCAGCGTCTGGCCGGCGAGAATGGTCTGGTTCGGAATCGCCGCCAGGACGGGGGGCTGATTAGTCGGCACGGCGGTTCCATAGACTTGAAACTCCCAGAGCGAATAACCGTAGGACGTGCCGCGCGCCGTTCCATACATCCTCACGTAACGACCTTGTCCGGAAAGCCCGGTTAAAAACTGATTGCCGCCCGGGCCGGTGGTGGTGCTGTAAATCGGCGTCCAAGTCGCGGCATTGGAAGAAACCTGGATTTGAAAAGCCGTCGCGTAGGCGTTTTCCCAGTAGAGGTCAACTTCGTTGATGTTGTAGGTTGCGCCCAAGTCCACATAAATCCATTGCGGATCACTCCAGGCGGAGGCCCAGCGCGTGGAGAGGCTGCCGTCCACTGCATAGCTTGCGGGACAGTAGGGGCTGCTGGCCTGGTATGAACTCGCCGTGACCGGCTGGTTCAGGGCCAGATTCACGTGCGACGCCACGGGCGTGGCGCTGACTTCAATGGAATTGGAACTCACGTTGACGCCATCCGTCGCCGACACCACGTAATAATAGGTCGTGCCGTTGACCAGGCTCGTGTTGGTGTAACTGGTCGCCGACGTCGTCGCGATGGTGTTGTACGGTCCGCCGGAAGTCGTCGAGCTTTGGACAGTGTAACTGCTCGCGCCAGCGGATGGCGACCAATTCAAAACCACCTGCGCGTTACCCGCCGTTGCGCTGATGCCGGTCGGAACGGCGACAGGGCCGTTGACCGGCTGGAACTGCATCCAGTTCAAATGCTGGCCGTTGGCGGAAAGAACCGCCTCCAGTGTCTGCGTGCCGGCTGGAAGGGTTACGGTGGTCGAAACCGTTTGCCAACCAGCTTGCGGAACATTGGCCGTTCCCAGCAATGCGCCATTTTCATAGACGCTGATTGGCCCTGCGGCGCCGCCAACGCGAAAGTTCAACGGATAACTTCCGGCGGTGTCAACCTGGAGATTATAATTCAGGCTGGCTCCGCCGGTGGAGGATATCATGTCGGCCAGTCCGTTGGTGTCCGTCGTCGGCGCAATGGTCATCTGGTTCATCGTGACGTATCGCGCTGCCTGAAGCTGGCCGGGAATCCGATAGTAGAGGTTTGTCAGATGCACCGGCATTTGCACGTAGGCCTGGCCCGCCGCCGTCAGCACGCCGGAAGTGCTGGTCAAGATGCTGTCATAGGCATCTCCGCTGATCCGCGACATAAACCAGGAGTAGCCTTCAATCCAGGGCGTGCGTTCGCAATAATCCACTGACGGTATCAGTTGGGCGAGAACCTGGGCAGAGCTGGATATACCGCCGCTCATGCCGCTCGGATTGAGCTCGGTCACCCAAACGGTTTGAGTGGGGTAATCAGTGTGCATGAGACCGGTCCAATAGGTAAGGTCACCGTAGCCGCCATAGCTGTGATCTGACATGCCCGGCGGCGGTGACGAGCCGCAGTAATACATGAACGCCTGCAGGAACGGCGTCTCGGTAGTATAGGTGACGTTTGATCCTTGAATCGGGTCATACGCGGTGATGCTTTGGTTTGCGGCGGTACCTTCCGCCATGTGGGGACAAATCACGGGAATGTTGTAGGGAACGCAAATCGCCTGGACCTGTTCAAAGGCCACGGCGGTATTGGATGGTGTCATGAAGGCTTGTCCTGCAAGATTTGGCTCATTGATGGCAAACACCCGCCACGGCCGGTTTCCGGCCGCGAGATAATTGCTAATGGCATCTTGATAGCCTGCATAAGCACTCCAAACCATGGGGATGTAGGTCATCCCACCAGATGGCACGGTCCAGTTGTTTATACCCCAATCGTAAAACCACGATACGCCGGGGGCCAAAGCCTGGAAGTCGGCGGCCGACATGTTGGAATTGACAGCGATGCCTCGTTTCCGGCTTTGCACCGGCGCGTCACAGTTCACAATTTGAACCTGAGCGGCTACATCGTTCACCACAACCAGCGCCAACAGCAGGAGCGCCGCACGCGAAGCCAGCCGTCCGCGCATTGAGAATGGCTGCCTTACCGAATCGGGATTTCGCAGGACCATGCGAATCCTGGAAACGAACCGCCGGAAGTTATTTTTGAAATTCAAAGAATTGAGCCGGGGAACATTGGGTATTACAACAGATGTCGTATTAAACATGATAATACGATTTGAACCATAGTATATTTTTTGCAAAAAGCAAGCTCAAATCCCGTTATTCGGCCGGTTCAGTTCTCATCTCCTTCAAAGCCAGAATCTCTGCGCGCAATTGCTGCGCGAGTTCCTTGCGGTCGCTGCTGCGTTCCGGACATTGTCCGAAGCGGACCATCGCCCGCACATGGCGTTTGCTCAACAGGTTCAACATATGCGGGAAAAAGGTGTGATCACCCCAGTAGCAAACCTCCTCGCTGGCATCGCCGTCGTCAATGTCGTAATGAATCCACCCGATGGCCAGCGGCCACGCCGGGTCCGTGGCCGGTTCCAACAAAGACGTCTTGAACGGCAGGATGTCGCGTCCGTTCGAGCTGGTTCCTTCCGGGAACAAAACCACCAAGGCACTCTCGTTCAGGGCATCCGTAATTTCGTTGTTCACCTGGCCGACTTGGAATCGCCGCCGGCGGTCAACGAACACCGTCCCGGCCAGAACGGCAAACTGGCCGAAGACCGGCCAGTATTTGACGTCGTGCTTGGAGACGAACACGGCCGGCATGAGCGAGGAAAGCACCAGAATGTCGAGATAGCTCAGATGGTTGCTGATCAGTAATCCGCGCGCGGGAATTGGACCGGTCGCCTGCGCTTTGATTTGGAAGAACCGCAGAGTGCGTTCCGTGGCGCGATGCAGCCACGCCGCGCGCGCGGCCCGCCTGGCCTCCGGCCGACGGAAGGCGCAACGGAACAAATAATCCGGCAGGGAAAGGGAGATCGCCACGGCCAGCCGGATCAGCCGCGCGATGACGCGGAGCGGATGGCGGCGGAATCCCTTCACGCGCGGATTTCAAACACAATGGCAGTGCCGGTCAACTGAGAAAATGTTCGCGGACCGGAAATTTCTGCGCGTGACCGCGTCATTTTTGGCGCCGGGCTGAAATAAATTTTTCCGCGTATTTCCCGAGCAAGTCCGACTCCAGATTGACCGAATCGCCGACTTTTCGTTCGCGTAACGCCGTCACTTCAAACGTGTGCGGGATGATCCAGATGCGGAAACTCTTCTTCTGCACGCCCGCCACCGTCAGGCTGATGCCGTCCACGGCAATCGAGCCTTTATGAATGACATAACGCATCACCGCCGGCGGCGCGGTCACGTCGAGCACGTGATCTTGTCCCGCCCGTTCCCAACGGATGATTTTGCCCGGACCATCAATGTGACCCGTAACGAAATGCCCGCCGAACTCGCCGTCGGCGCGCAACGGCCGCTCCAGATTCACGAGCGAGCCGGGTTTGGCGAATTGGAGGTTGGTGAGATGCCAGGTTTCCCGAAGCAGATCAAACTGAACCAGTTTGGACTTGCCGCGCGCCGAAACGTTCACCGCTGTCAAACAGCAGCCATTGACTGCCAGGCTGCCGCCGACTTTGAGGCTGCTGCCGGTAGTCCCGGCGCGCACGGTCAATTGGATGGACTTGGCGGTCGGCTTGATTTTTTCGACCACGCCCGTTTCTTCGACAATGCCGGTGAACATTTCCAACAACTTAACGGTGGGGCGGGACGCCGTCGAGCCATGGTTGATGGATGAAGCGCCTGGGTCATGGGCCGCCACGCTGGTTAAAATGGGGAAGGACAGCGGCAAATCCGCGTCCTCACGAACCCGGTTGCAGGGCGACCCGTGCGGTCAGCAACAGGTCCTCGCCGAGCCGTCTCCATTCGACTTCGTGGAGCTGAAGCGCTTCCGTGAGACTCCTGGCCCCTTCACCCGCCACCGCCTTGAGCGAATTGCGTCCGCCGAGGATCTTCGGCGCATAGAAAAATGCCACGCGTTGAGTCAAGCCGCCGAGCAGGAACGACGCATTCACCTCGCCACCGCCCTCCACGAGCAGGCTGCCGACTTGTTCCGAGCCGAGCTTCTTAAGTAACCAGACCAAATCAACCCGGTAGGACGCGTCACTCCGTGCGCGCCGCGGCGGGCAGAGGACTGACCACCCTGCCTTTCGCGTCGGGGCGATCAAAACTTTCACGCGTTTCGCGAGGGCCGAAACGCGATTTTTCGGCGCGCGTCGGCCGACGACGATCGTCGTCAAAGCGGCGAATCTGTCAGTCACGACTTTGGCGTTTAACGGCGTCCGCGCCGTCGAATCGAGAATTATTCGCCGAAGCTGTTTTGAGCCTTGAACTTTGGACTTCGAACTTTGAACCGGCCGAAACGTAAGTTTTGGGTCATCCGCCAAAATCGTATTGATGCCGACCAGGATTGCATCCACTCCCTGTCGCAAGTTCATGCCATAAGCTCGCGCCTTTTCGCCGGTGATCCATTTCGATTCACCATTGGCCGTTGCCATCTTGCCGTCCAGAGTCATGGCGGCCTTCACTGTCACGAATGGCGTGTGATGAACCATCCAATGATTGAAGGCTTCGTTGAGTTGCGCGCACTCGTTCGCAAGTCTTTGGTGGGGCGGGCGTCCGGGCGAGCCGGGCCGCTGCTCGTCAGCAGCCTCGCCCCACCGCATTACCGTGATGCCGGCCCGCCGCAATATCTTGAACGCCCGCCCGGAATGTTTGGGATTGGGATCCGTCGTGCCAACGACGACGCGTTTGATGCCGGCGCCGATGATGGCGTCCGTGCAGGGCGGCGTGCGGCCATATGTGCTGCACGGCTCAAGCGTCACATAAAGGACCGCTCCTCCGGGATGGTGGCCGCGTTTTTGCGCGTCCTGGAGCGCCTCGATTTCCGCATGCGGCAAGCCCGCGCGCCGGTGCCAACCGCGCCCGATGATTTTGCCGCCTTTCACCAGCACTGCGCCCACCATGGGGTTGGGCGAAGTCAGACCATAACCGCGTCGGGCCAGGCGCAAGGCGAGCCGCATGAATTGGGCGTCGGACATCGCCCGCATCGTAGCGGCTTTCGGCAGAAAGCCGCCATCTGAAAAACTGCAGCGGTGTTCGCTGCACGGAAAATTCCAGGACTCTCAAACTATTGGGTTTGCTGCGGCTGGGACGACCGGGCTCCGCCTGAATTTCCGGTTTTGGCCCACCAGACGCCAATTCGTCGTTGTCTCGGATATTGCCGGGCGGAAGGTTCCGCCGACTACATTCACCTGACCGTAATTTTGTAAACGACGGCAAAATTGTTCGGCTCATTTTTCGGCTGGGATATGACCAAAGCATCAGCGGTTTGCTTCCATTTGATTTTTTCCCGGCTGCCGAGCAGTTCGATTTTGCGGATATGGCCATCGAGCAAGCCAGCCGATTTGCCAAGCGATTGGACGCGCGCGCCGTTCGTTGGCCAGCCCAGTTCAATCGCATAAAGCGTGTTGCTTTTGACTGTAAACCGGAAATCGGCGGTGGTGAACGGCTTGCCCTTGCCTTCATTGAATCCCTCCACTCGCAATTTCGCGCCGGCCGATGCCGGGCCTTCGCCGAACACTTTCCACGGTTGCGTATCAAAAATGCATTCCCGGTTCACCGCCATCCAGTCGGCGATGCCTTGGACGATTTCCACTTCCTCGTCGTCAATGGTTCCGTCCCCGCGCACGGGGACGCTGAGCAGCAGGTTGCCGTTCTTGCTGACGACGTCCGCCAGGGTCTGGATGACGGTCCGGGTGGTCTTATAGCCGTGCCGTTCGTAGATTTTCCGGTCGTAATGCCAGTTGCCCAGGCAGGTGTCCGTCTGCCAAGGCAGCGGCTCGATTTCATTCGCCTCACCGCGTTCGATGTCCCAGACCATGCACCGGCGCTGGTCCGGCGTCAGGACTTTCCCGAACAGCACGCCGTCGTCATTCGTCCCGTGCCATTCATTGTTGAGGTTGTAAAAATTCGCGGCCAGCTTCAGACCTGCGTCGCTGATCGGCCACAACGGGAGCGCCGTGTCATCAAAGTAAATCAGGTCGGGATGATATTTCTCGACGAGGTCCATCGTGCGGTTGTAATACCTGGTGCAGTAAGCCTCGTCCGGGATGCTCGCGCCGTTATTCCAGTCCCAGCGGTTGAACAGCGATTGGAATTTTTGATAATTGGGGCTGGGCGTGTGGTTTTGGGCGTACAAATCCTGCGGGTCCAGGCCTTCCCACCATTTTCCCTGACCATCGGCTTTGGTGAGTTTGCCGTCGAAGTCCTGGGCCGGCTCATACCACGTCCAGGCGTGGGATGCATGAACGCTTACGCCAAAATACAGGCCGTATTTGCGCGCCGCCGCGGCCCAGCCGCCGATAATGTCCTTATGCGGACCAACCTTCACGGAATTCCACGGCTGATACTTGGAATCCCAGTTGTCGAAGTTGTCATGGTGATTGGCCAGGGCCATGAAGTATTGCGCCCCGGCGCGCTTGTAGAGCGCCAGCAGTTTGTCCGGATCCCAATTTTGCGCCTTCCACTCGTGGATGACGTCCTTGAACCCGAAATCCTTCGGCGAACCATAGTGGGCCAGGTGAAATTTGTATTGTGCGGTGTTGGTGAAATACATCAACCGCGCGTACCAATCGCCGTCTTCCGGCTCGCATTGCGGCCCCCAGTGTGCCCAGATGCCGAACTTGGCGTTGCGGAACCACGCGGGACACTGGTACTGCTTGAGCGATTCCCAGGTCGGCGCAAACCGGCCCGGGACCATCGGTTCGTCAGCAGTGCTGACGACGCGGAAGACGGCATTGGTGTCTTCGGCGCGAATCGAACCCAGGGGCAACATCAAACTCGTGATTATGATTGCAGTGAGCGCTGAGAGAGGGTTCGTGTTCATGGCAGTACAATCTGCGGAATCAGTTAGCGTTCGTCGAGGAAATCGCGCTGTTTTGACGTTGTGGCTTTCGGCCGCAAGCCGCCATCTGAAAATTGGAGAACTGCGGCGCACTGTCGAGGCGCCGCTACGCTGCTATTCCTCAAACAGCGCCTGCGCAAACTGCTTGGCGTTGAACGGCTGCAGGTCGTCCGCCTGCTCGCCGAGGCCGACGAATTTGACAGGCAAGCCAAGCTCTTTCTGGATGGCCACCACCATACCGCCTTTGCTGGTGCCGTCGAGCTTGGTCACCACCAGGCCGGTGAGCGACACGGCCTTGTTGAACTCGCGCGCCTGGTTCAGCGCGTTCATGCCAGTCGTGGCGTCGAGCACCAGCAGGATTTCGTGCGGTGCCCCAGACAGTTGCTTGCCGATGACCCGGTGCAGCTTCTGTAATTCCTGCATCAGGTTGTGCTTCGTGTGCAGCCGGCCGGCCGTGTCAATGAAGAGATAATCCGCCTGGCGCGCCTGTGCGGCGGTGACGGCATCATGCGCCACGGATGCCGCGTCCGCGCCGTAAGCGCCGGCGATGACTTCCACCTTCAATTTTTGTCCCCACAATTTGATTTGTTCGATGGCGGCGGCGCGAAACGTGTCGCACGCGGCGAGCAACGCGGTCCTTTTGTGTGATTGAATCAAATGCGCGAGTTTGGCGGAGGTGGTGGTTTTACCCGTGCCATTGACGCCGACAATGGAAACCACCGTCGGGCCGCGTGCCGCCTTGTGCAATTCAGCCGTATTGGCGCTCAGACTCTTCTCCACTTCAGCCCGGGCCACAGCAAACACGTCCAGGCCCGCGCCGCCCTGGGATTCGTAGGCCTTCTTTACAGCATCCACGATTTGCGCGGTCATGGCTAGGCCGAGGTCGGCCGCGATGAGGGCGGCCTCCAGTTCCTCGAGCGCGGCCGGGTCGAGTCTGGGCGAGCGCGTGACGATGCGTTTGATTTCGTGCGCCAGCTTGCTGTGTGTTTTTTGGAGGCCAGCCTTGAATTTTTGAAACAAGTTCATTCGTTGAAGCGTTCAAGGGTTGCAACGGCGGTTACGATTTGACGCCTAAGCTCTTTAACGCTTCATCGTGTTTCTGCTTCAATCTCTCGACGTGTTCGCAGGGCAGCTTGACGGTGCCGATGAGCGGTTTGCCTTTGCTGAAACCGTGGCAATCCGAGCCGCCGGTGATGAGCAGATGGAACCTGTCGGCGATTTCCAAATAACGCTCGGCAGTGAGGGTCGAGTGTTTCGTATGAAAACATTCAATGCCATCCAGACCCGCTTCGACCAGAACCGGGATCACGTCATCGGTGCGGTTCAGCCCCGGATGCGCCATGACGGCGAGTCCGCCGGCCTGGTGGATGAGTTCAATGGCTTCGAGCGCGGACATTTTAGCCTTGGGCACCCACGCCGGCCGGTTCTTTTTCAAGAAACGTTCGAAGGCTTCGTCCAGGCTCCTCGCCAGCCCGGCCTTGACCAGGGCGCGGGCGACATGCGGCCGGCCCGGTGATTTGCAATTGGCCAGCGCAAAAACAGATTCAACCTTCAGCGGCACGTTTAAGCCATTCAGCCGTGCCACCATTTCGTGGATGCGGTTCTGCCGGACGGCCTGAAACTTGGCGATTTCCAATAGCAACGTCTGGTTCTCCGTGTCCAGGTAATAGCCGAGCAAATGAATTTCGGTGTCGTTATACTCGGCGGTCAGTTCCGTGCCGGGAATGAAATCTATGCCCGCCGCCGCGCACGCCGCCGTCATGCGCGCGCAGCCCTCCACCGAATCATGGTCCGTCAGGGCGAGCACCGCGAAACCGAGCCGGTGACCGTAGCCGACCAGTTCCTCCGGCGAGAACGTCCCGTCGGAAAAATAGGTATGCAGATGCAAGTCCGCAAATTTCATTTTACCACCCTCGCCGGTCGCATCACTTCGCCTTTGATCTTGTCCAAAATGCCGTTGACAAACTTGCCGCTGTCCTGGGTGGAGAATTTTTTGGCGACGTCCACCGCTTCGTTGATGCTGACCACGGGCGGAATGTCCTCGCGGTACAGCATCTCATAGATGGCCAGCCGCATGATGTTGCGGTCCACCGTGGCGATGCGGTGAAACTCCCAGTTCTTCGCGTGGCTCTTGATGCGCTCATCAATCGCGTCGCGGTGTTCGAGGACGCCGCGGATGAGCGGGTCGGCGAACAGGCGCGTCTCGGCCTCCTCGGCGGTCGGCGGCGGCAGTTCGTGGGGTTGGCCCCAGGTCGCCGGGCCTTTTTCCTCGGCGATGGCGGCGGCGCGCTGCGTCTGCCAGAATTCCTCCAGCGCCTGGTCCAAATCCTCCGGCGGATTCAGGTCGTGCTGAAACAGAAACTGGACGGCGCGTTCACGTGCTTCACGGCGTTTACCCATGAATCAAATTCTAAAGGCTAAACGCTAACGGCTAAAGCTCAAAGTCAAACAAAGCGCCGGTGCCGCCCCCTTTGAAAGTGAATCCCTGCAGATTGTCGGGATGGACTTTGGCCTTTGGATTGGTAAATTCCGCGCATGAGCAAGGTCAACAAACTCCTGCACACGCGTTACCGCGTAAACGATTTGGAACGGACGGTAAAATTTTACCTCGAAATCCTCGGGCTCCAGGAAATCAAGCGGCACAAATCACCGCGTGGTTCGGAACTGGTTTTTCTCAAGGCATCGGGGAGCGCCGAGGAAATTGAAATCTGCCATTTCCCGGGAAGCACTTCGGTCCAGGTGCAACCGGATTTGACGCATCTGGCGTTCGAGGTGGACAGCCTGGATGAATTTGCGAAGCACCTGGCCAAACACGGCCTGAAATATTCCGATGGCCCGACCACCAGCTCGAGCGGCACGACCTTTGCCTTTATTGACGCGCCGGAAGGTTATGAGATTGAATTGATTCAGAAAGGCAAAGGCGGGTATTGAAAAATGTAGCGGCGGTCTGTGACCGCCGCATTTAGAAGGAACATCGAACACCGGCGCTCACAGAGCGCCGCTACAATTTAAAATAAATGAGCGTACTTATTGTCGGTTCCACCGCGCTGGATTCCATCAAAACACCCAAAGTCGAGAACCCATGTCTGCTAGGGGGTTCGGCCAGTCACGCCGCCGTGGCCGCGAGCTTTTTCAGCCCGGTCAAACTTGTCGGCGTGGTCGGCAAAGATTTCCCCAAAAAATACCTCCAGTTGTATCACCGGCATAAAATTGACCTCGCAGGCTTGCAGATTCTCCCGGGGAAAACCTTCCATTGGTCGGGGGAATACGAAGTGAACATGAACAACCGGCGGACGCTGTTGACCGAGCTTGGCGTTTTCGAGACTTTCACGCCCACCTTGCCGGAGTCGCACCGGGACGCTAAATTCGTTCTGCTGGCGAACATCGCGCCGTCGCTCCAACACCACGTGCTCGACCAGATGCGCCACCCGAAATTCGTCGTGGCCGACACGATGGACCTGTGGCTGAACATCGCGTTGCCGGATCTGTTGAAGCTGCTCAAGCGGATTGACGGCTTCGTGCTCAACGACAGCGAGGCGCACCAGTTGACCAAGGAGGACAACGTTTTTGGCGCGATGAAGAAAATCCACAAGCTGGGTCCGAAATACGTCGTCATCAAGAAAGGCTCGCATGGTTCGATTTTGTCCGGACCGCGCGGCTATTTCATTTGCCCGGCGTATCCGTTGTCCAGGGTCGTGGACCCGACCGGCGCCGGCGATTCGTTTGTGGGCGGCATGATGGGCTGGCTGGCGGCGGCCCGCGGTTCGATTGATGATAATTTCCGGCGCGGCATGGTTCATGGCAGCGTCGTGGCGTCGTTCTGTTGCGAAGGTTTCGGCCTGACGCAAACCGCCAAAACCAGGCGCGCCCAGATTGACCGGCGCGTCAAAGAACTGGAGAAGTTGACAAGATTTTAGGTGGCACGACCGCAGAATGCAAACCAGCGATCGGAACGAATGATACCTTGGACTGCGGCGACATGTCGCCGCTTTCAAAGCGCGGACATGTCCGCGCACTCCCAAATGGCTACCTATCCCGCTTTAGCAGAAACTGCGCCAACGCTTCGAGGGCAACGGCGCGGCCTTTGAATGGTTTTAAGGCGGCAAAGGCTTTGGCCGTCAATTGTTCGGCAATCTTTCGGGATTTCTCCAACCCAACAATTGCCGGATAAGTGGCTTTTTGCGCCGCCGTGTCCTTGCCTGCTGTCTTGCCGAGTTGTTCGCTGGTTTGGGTCACGTCGAGGATGTCGTCAATCACCTGGAAGGCAAGGCCGACGTGATAACCGAAGTCCGTCAATGCCTTGAGTCGGGCGGGCGAACAATTGGCGCTCATGCCGCCGAGCCGGACGGAGCAGCACAACAGCGCGGAGGTTTTGCGTTCGTGGATGTAGCGGAGTTCACTGGCGGAAATTTTTTTGCGTTCACCTTCCAAATCGGCCACCTGCCCGGCGACGAGTTGCAGCGAGCCGGACGCCGTCGCAAGTTCCAGAATGAGGGTCCGGTGCGGATACCGCGGCCAACCTTCGGCCTGCGCGGCGATTTCAAACGCCTGCGTCAGCAGGGCGTCGCCCGCCAGCACGGCGATGCCGTCGCCGAACACCTTGTGGTTGGTCGGCTTGCCCCGCCGGAAATCGTCGTTGTCCATCGCCGGCAAATCGTCGTGGATGAGCGAGTAGGTATGGATGCACTCGACGGCGCACGCGAGCGGCAGGGCGTCGGCTTCGCGTCCACCGCACGCTTCGGCGGCGGCGAGGCAGAGCGCCGGGCGCATCCGTTTGCCGCCGGCAAACAGCGAATAACGCATTGCCTTGTGGATGGTCGCCGGCCTGGTTTTTTCGGACGGCAGAAATTTGCTCAGGGCCCGATTGACGGCTTCGGTGCGCGTGATGAGGAATCCCTGTAAATCAAATTGGGTTGATGCAGACATGCGCCGTTATTTTAAGAAAAAATCCAGTGCGGGCAAGCAACACCGTAGCGGTGGTCAGTAGACCGCCGCACTTCTTCAGGGGATTTGAAAATGCGACTTTCCACCGAAAGCCGCTACGTTCTTTCACCGGCCGATCAATTGCATCATGTGCTCGGGATAGCGCGGACCGGCAGCGACGCCGACCGGGGCGACTTCGGCGACATGTTTCAAATCGTCGCCGGTCAGTTTAATATTTATAGCCGCAACATTTTCCTCGAGATACTTCCGCTGCTTGGTGCCGGGGATGGGAACGATGTCGTCGCCCTGGGCCAGCACCCACGCGAGGGCGAGTTGCGACGGCGTGCAATGTTTTTTGGCCGCGAGTTGTTCAATGCATTTGAGGAGATTGAGATTGCGTTGGAAGTTTTCGCCCTGAAATCGCGGCGAGTGCCGGCGGTAATCGTCGGCGGGCAGGTTGTCAAATGTTTTGAATCGTCCGGTGAGGAACCCCCGGCCCAATGGACTGTAAGCCACGAGGCCAACTCCCAATGCGCGGCAGAGGGGCAGCATTTCGTCCTCGGGATCGCGTGTCCACAGAGAATATTCGTTTTGCAGCGCGGTAATGGGATGGACAGCGTGGGCGCGGCGAAGGGTCCGGGCGCCAGCCTCGGACAGGCCGAGGTAACGCACCTTGCCTTCCTTGACCAGTTGGGCCATCGCGCCGATGGTGTCTTCGATGGGTGTGTTCGGGTCCACCCGATGCTGGTAATACAAATCAATCGTTTCCACTTTTAACCGGCGCAGACTGCCTTCGCACGAGGAGCGGACATAATCGGGTTTTCCGCTGACACTGCGTACGTTGGGCCTGTTAGCGTCCCGCACGATGCCGAATTTGGTGGCAATCACCACTCCTTCGCGCCGGCCCTGAATGGCGCGACCCACCAATTCCTCGTTCAGATACGGGCCGTACGCATCCGCCGTGTCGAGGAGGGTCACACCCAAATCCAGGGCACGATGAATGGTGGCGATGGATTCCCGGTCGTCGCGTGGACCATAAAATTCCGACATACCCATGCAACCCAGGCCCAGGATGGAAACCACCGGCCCCTGCCTTCCCAATTGACGAGTTTTCATGATTTGCTCCTTTTTTAAGCGATTTGCCCGCAAATTAGCATCAAATTCTTTTTTGCCAACCCGGTGAATTTCTTATTGCTCAAATCGGTGGACCCGCTATAATCTCGCGCTCTTTTTCGACCTGACATTGTGAACGCTGAACTTTGCAAGAAGGCCACCGAGAAGGTCGGCAACCCTAATGTGTTGGTGAACCTCATTTCCCGCCGTGTGCGCCAGCTCAATTCCGGCGGCGGCGGGTTGAGCCGCCCGCTCGTGGCCAACACCACCAACCTCGGCGCGGCCGACATCGCCCTGCGCGAAATTCTCGAGGACAAAATCGGCTGGGAACTTCCCGAACCGGTCGAACTGGTCCGTCCCCAGGCCAAGAAACGCCGCAAGCGCTAATCCATTTACGATTTACGATTGATGATTTGCGATTTTTAAAAGCGCCGTTGTGACGCTTGGGCTCGATCACCGGTTGTAAATCATAAATCAAAAATCATAAATCCCGAACGGTCATGGCCGACATCGTGACCAACCACAAAGCGCGGCGCGATTACCACATCCTCGAGACCTTTGAGGCGGGCATCGTGTTGCGCGGCACGGAGGTCAAATCCCTGCGGGCCGGCAAGGGACAGATCGCCGATGCCTTTGCGCGCGCGGAGAAGGACGAGGTCTGGCTTTACAACGCGCACATTGACGAATATTCGCACGGCAACCTCCAGAACCATCAGCCCAAGGCGCCGCGCAAATTGCTTTTGCACAAATCGGAGATCCGGAAATTGTTCGGTCTGGCCGCGGTCAAAGGCAATGCGCTCGTGCCGCTGGCGTTTTATTGGAAGAACGGCAAGGTGAAGGTCTCGCTTGCCGTGGGCAAAGGCAAACAGCAGTTCGACAAACGCGAGGACTTGAAACGGCGCGAGTCCACGCGCGAACTCAAACGCGCGACGATGCACCGGTTCAAGGGGAAATAGTTCCGGCAACTCTCCAGACGCCCTGCACCCGGGGTCAAGGCGTTGCCGCGTCAATCGGAACGAAAGCAACTGACACCGGCTTGCCGACTTCAATGCTTTGCCCGGTCCAGGTCAGTTTGCCGGTTTGCGCATTGATGCGGAAGACGACCACATTGTCGGAGTTTTGATTGGCGGCAATCAGGTATTGGCCAGTGGGATCAATGGCGAAGCAGCGCGGAGTTTGGCCATGGCTGGATTCGCGTTCGACCAAGCCGAGCCGGCCACTTGCTTCGTCCACCGCAAACACGGCGATGCTGTCATCACCGCGGTTTGAGGCGTAAATAAACCTGCCGGATGGAAGCAGGGCCACCTCGGCCGACGTATTTTTCCCATGAAAATCCTTTGGCAGCAGAGAAACAGTTTGGAATTCGTTCAACGCGCCGTGTTCCGGATTATAGGCAAAAGCCGTCAGCGTGCCGCCCATTTCACTGAGCACATAAGCGAACCGTCCGTCGGGGCTGAAGGTGATATGACGCGGTCCGGAGCCGGGCTTTAATCCGGCCCAGGGAACCTCATCCGGTGCGAGCGTGCCGCTGGTTTCATCGAGATGGTAAATCATGACTTTGTCCAGGCCGAGGTCGCAGATGAAAACGCGATGATTGGCTGCGTCCATGGCGACACAATGGGCGTGCGGTCCGGCCTGCCGTTCGCGGTTGACGCTGGAACCGTGATGCTGAATCACAGAGGTTGCTGAGCCCAGAGAACCATTGGTTTCCACCGGAAAGACCGCCACGCTGCCGCTGGTGTAGTTGGCCACGAGGACATATTTGCCACTGGGATCGGCAATGATATGGCAGGGATCGGTACCGCCGGAAGGTTGCTGGTTCAAAAACGCCAATTTGCCCGTGGCACTGTCCAGCGTGAACGCCGAAACCGCGCCGCCGGCCTGGCCGTTGAATTGTTCCGTCTCGTTCACGGTGAACAGAGACCGGTGATCGGGCGCAATCGCGATAAACGAAGGATTGACTGATTCGGCCGCCAGCGCCGGTGCGCTCAATTTGCCGGTGGCATTGTCAAAGCGGGAAACGTAGATGCCTTTGCTTTCGCCTCCGGTGTAGGTGCCGAAATAGACGAAAAAAGGTTTGGCCGACGCACGATCGGTACCTGCCAGAAAGAAAACCAGCAACGAAACCGCAAACGCGGCAAAAAACAATCTCAGTGGTGAACGATACCGCATAACCTGTGTCACCGCGCCATCCCGACTTCCCATCCGCCCCGTGGCGGCGTTCATGGTCGTTCCGTCAGGCCTTGACCGCTTCGGGCTTCTTCCAATTCCGTTTGGGCGCCTTGAGGACGAGGCCTCTTTTGATGGCGCTGGCGGAGACACGGATATACCGCACCTCGCCATTGGGCAATTGCGCCTTGACCCGCTGCAAATTCGGCAGGAACCGGCGTTTGGTGATGGCGGTGATGTGCGTGCCGATGCCGCCCTGTTTCTTGGGCTTGCCACTGCGCCAGATGATGCTGCCTTTTATCGGACGTTTGCCGGTCAATTCACAAATGCGTGCCATAAATTTTATTGAGTAAAGGGACCCGGAGCATAGTCACAAACGGCCAGATAGCAAGCTCTATTTCTGAAGCGATTATTTATGCCATCCGCCCATAATGCCCGAAAATGGGCTTGGCTTTCGCGGACGATTGCCGTTGTCTTTGGCCCGCATGAATGTCATCCCCTTTCGCTCCGACGCCGGATAAGGACACAAGTCAGTCAACGCAAGGTATGGGGTTCTGTGGTCAATGCAGACAGGTCGAACGGGCAGCTCAACCTGCCGAATGAAGTCGGATGAAGACTTTGGAACAGACGGACCGGGTCGGCAGATTTACGATGCCGCTGGGTGCAATTCGTCTCCAGGATTTGCCCCGCATTGGCGGCAAGGCGGCGCATCTCGGGGAAATGGTCGCCGCCGGACTGCCGGTCCCTTCTGGCTTTGTGATCACGACCGAGGCTTGCCGGCAATTCATGCAATCCGACCTAGGAACGACGGATGGGTTGGTGAGTCTGGCGAAGTGTGATTCTCGAGATCCGCCGGCCTTGCGTGCAGCCGTGGAAAAGATCAGGGCAAAGTTAGGCGCCATCCCGGTGCCGGACGACGTGACCAACGCGATCAGGTCAGCCCTGGCGGAAGCATCAGACGTCGCCTGGGCGGTGCGTTCGAGCGCAACCGTCGAAGATCTGCCGGCGGCGTCGTTCGCCGGTCAACACGATTCGTTCCTCAATGTACGCGGAAGCGACGCCGTAATCGCCGCGGCGAAACGTTGCTGGCTTTCGTTGTTCTCCGAGCGCGCCATTTCCTACCGAATGCGAAAGGGCATCGCCGCCAGTCGCGCGCAAATGGCCGTGATTGTCCAGCGATTCATTCCTGCCGATGCCGCCGGCGTGATGTTCACCGCCAATCCCGCCGGCGGCCCTGCCGATGCCATCCTCATCGAAGCCACATTTGGCCTGGGCGAAGCAGTGGTGCAAGGCTGGGTGACGCCCGACCGCGTGGAAGTGGCGCGTTCGGGATTGAAGATTGTTCGTCGCAAAACCGGGTGGAAAGGGGCGCAAATCATCGCCGACGAGAATGGTGTCCGCGAAGAATTGCTTCCGGCCGGAAAAACGAACGCGCCGGCACTGGACGATGAGTCGGCGGCGCGGCTGGCGGAACTGGGGTTGAAAGCGGAACAGCTCTTCGGAGGGCCGCAGGACATTGAGTGGGCCCAGCATGATGGCAAGGTGTTCCTTTTGCAATCTCGCCCCCTCACGGGCATACCTCCTGTCAAAACGTGGGAGGACCGGCAGGTCTGGAGCAATTTCAACACCGGCGAAATCGCGCCAGACGTGATGACGCCCATCACCTGGTCGTTCATACAATCGCTGTCGCAGGGCACCGCGTTCCGTTCCCTCTTTCGCCTGCTGGGGGCCGATGTCCGACGCGCTCCGTTGCTTGGTCTGGTTGCGGGCAGACTGTACTTCAACGCCAACACCGCCATGGCGGCGCTCGAACCATTTCCTTTCCTGCTGAAGGGGACCACCGACCTGTTCCAGGCGATTGGAGGAGGACCAGCCGAAGCCTATCGCCAAACGCTGGCCATCCCCCCCGAAAATCTGCCCGACCTGGGTTTCCACTGGCCGAAGTACATTCTTTCCTGGCCCCGCATCTTCTTCGACTTGATCACCCATTTGCCGCGCCAAGGCGAAACGTGGCTGAACTGCCTCAAAACTCACATCGCTGAACTGGTCCGCACGGACATTGAAACCATGCCCACGCCGGAACTGGCTCATTTTTGCGTCCAGCTCCTCCGGGAACCGTTCAAAGGCCTGGATCTGTTTTACCTGGCGACGCCGGCGGCGGCGCTGCCAGTGTTACATAAAGCCTGCCGCGACTGGCTGCGCGAGCAAGAGACGGCCTTCGGCCATCGGTTGTTTGCCGCCCTGGGAGGCATGCCGACGGCGGAAGCAGGCCTGGCACTCTGGCGCCTGGCGGCACTGGCCCACACCGACCGCGACACCGAAACGGCTTTGAGTTCCGAAAATGAGTGGCCGCAGGTTTGCGCCAGACTTCAACTCACTGAACCCGGCCGGAAATTCCTGGCGGCCTGGAATGCTTTTATCGCCGAACACGGACACCATTGCCGCGGTGAGCTCGAATTATTCAACGCGCGCTGGTCGGAAACCCCGGATTACGTTCTCGGAGTCGTGCGCGGTTACCTTCGCTCCATCGGCCGGTCCGATCCACTGGAGAATCGGCGGCAACTCGCCGGTGAACGGGAACGGTTGACGGAACAATGCCGTCGGCGCCTGAAAAACCCGATCAAACGCTGGATTTTTTCCTGGTCGCTGCGCCGCGCGCAAAAACTCGTCGTCTTCCGCGAGGAAGCCAAGAGCCTGGGCGTCCGGCAGCTTGCTTTCGCGCGTTGCGTTCTTTTGACCCTCGGCCGGCAACTTCATAAACAGGGGATCCTGTCCGGCTGCGATGATATCTTCTTCCTGGAAATTGCCGAGATTGAGCCGGCGGCAACCGGTAACGCTTCGTTCAATTGGCGCGAACGCGTTGAATCGCGACGACAGGAGTATGAGAAAAACCTGAAGCTTTCCCCGCCGCCACTCGTTATCGGCCGGTTCGATCCCAACGCACCCGCCTGGCCGGCGGCAAATGCGGATGCGAAACGTCTGGAAGGCGTTTCTGTCTCTCCCGGCATCGTCACGGGGCACGCGCGCGTCATTCTGCGCGCCAACAATCACGAGCAGATTCTCCCCGGCGAAATCCTTGTTGCCCCCTTCACCGATCCGGCATGGTCCCCGTATTTCATCACCGCCGCCGGCCTGGTCGTGGAGCAGGGCGGAATTCTTTCGCACGGCAGCATTGTTGCGCGCGAATACGGCCTGCCGACCGTCACGAACGTGCAATCGGCTACGCGGGTCATCCAGACCGGCGACCTGGTGCAGGTGGACGGGGACAGTGGGTGCGTGACCCTTCTCGTTCGCGGGTCCGCCGGCGGCTCGGAGAAGAACCCGCCACGGGAACCAGTTAATTGATCGCATGGTCTTCTAGATGAGCAAGGAGACTCAGCCGCCGAGAATTTCGGCGTGCCTCAAATCCTGATTGCCCATATCTTCGCGTCGCTTTTATGGCGATGGTAAAACCCTTTGCCGCGGTGCGGCCAAAACCCGAACTCGCTTCGCAAATCTGCGAATTGCCCTACGACGTCATGTCGTCGGACGAGGCGCGCGCGATCGCCGACGGCAATCGGTTCAGTTTTCTGCACGTCAGCAAACCGGAGATTGATCTGCCGCCCGAAACGGATGTGCATGCGCCGGAAGTCTATGTCCGGGGCCGCGAAAATTTTCAAAAACTCGTGCATGACGGCGCGCTCAAGCCGGATACGCAACCGTGTTTCTACCTGTATCGCCAGGTCATGGGTTCGCACGTGCAAACCGGCCTCGTCGCCGCCGCCAGTTGCGAGGAATACCAGCGCGGCATCATCCGGAAACACGAACAGACGCGCGTGGACAAGGAGAACGACCGCGTGCGGCACATCGAGACTCTGAACGCGCAAACCAGCCCGGTCTTCCTGGCCTATCCCGCCGTCCGCGCCCTGGACGCCTTCATCGCGGAAAAGACCTCCGGCCGGCCGGAGATTGATTTTACGGCCGGGGATGGCGTGCGGCATTTGTCCTGGACCATTCAGCAGCCGCACGATCTCAAATTCATCGAAACGCAATTTGTGCGGGTTCCCCACCTGTACATCGCCGACGGTCATCATCGCAGCGCGGCGGCGGCACGGATTTATCAAACGCGCCAGGGCGCGGGTGAAAGCGGCAGGTTCCTCGCCGTCATTTTTCCGCACAATCAGGTGCGGATCCTGCCCTACCACCGCGTGTTGAAGGATTTGAACGGCTGGACGCCGGAGCAGATGCTGGAAATTCTCGGCGCGATTTTTGCCATTGACCGTCATGGCGCGGCGGTGCCGGGCCGCGAACACGAACTTGGTCTTTATCTGGCCGGACGATGGCATACTCTGATGTTCCGCCGTCAGTTGCTGGAGGCGCGCGGCAACACGGAGTTGCTCGACGTGGCCTTGCTGCAAGAACATGTGCTCGGTCCGATCTTCGGCATCGAGGATCCGCGTACGAACCAACGCATCCAGTTTGTCGGTGGCATCCGTGGCACGGCCGAACTGGAAAAGCTCGTGGGTAGCGGCGAATTTGCCTGTGCCTTTTCATTGTTTCCGCTGGGCGTCGAGACGTTGATGGCCATCAGCGACGCGGGCGGTGTCATGCCGCCGAAGAGCACTTGGTTCGAGCCGAAACTCCGCGACGGGATGTTCTGTCATTTGATTTAGCGGTAGCGGCGCTCGATGAGCGTCACTTGAATTTGCGGCGGTCGTAAACCGCCGCTACAATCCCCCGGTGCCCTCGAACCGGCTCCAACGCAGCCTGCGCGCCACCTTCCTCGGAATGGCGACGAATGCTGTTTTGTCGGCAGTCAAGCTGACCGCGGGTATCGCCGGCCATTCGCACGCGCTGGTCGCCGACGCCGTCGAGTCCTTCGCCGACGTTTTCAGTTCGCTCATCGTCTGGCGCGGCGTGGTGGTGGCGGCGGCGCCCGCGGACGAGGACCATCCCTACGGCCACGGCAAGGCCGAGCCCATCGCGGCGGCGATTGTTTCGGGGATGCTTTTGTTCGCCGCGGGCTGGATTGTCACCAAGGCGCTTGACGAAGTGGCCCAGCCGCACCCCTCGCCCGCGCCATTCACCCTGGCGGTTTTGATCGTGGTCGTCATCGTGAAGGAAATCCTGTTCCGCTTCGTCCGGCGGGAAGGGCGGGCGGTGGACAATCTGGCCGTGCGCGCCGATGCCCGGCATCATCGCAGCGACGCCATCACCTCGTTTGCGGCAGGCATCGGTATCAGCGTGGCGCTCCTCGGCGGTCCGGGCTTCGAAGCGGCGGACGATTGGGCGGCGATGACGGCGGCGTGCGTCATCGCGTGGAACGGCTTGAAATTGCTGCGCCCGGCGTTGAACGAATTGATGGACACCGCGCCCGACCGCAAAATCCGCGACCAGATCCGGCGGCTGGCGGAAACCATTCCCGGGGTCGCGCGCGTGGAGAAATGTTTTGTCCGCAAGATGGGCTATCAATTTTACGTGGACATGCACGTGGAGGTGGACCCACAAATGACCGTGCTGCACTCGCACGAAATCGCCCATGAAGTGAAGAACAAAATCCGCGACACCCTGCCCGCGGTCAACGACGTGCTCGTCCACATCGAACCGCTCGGGATTGCGGCAAAGCGCGGATGCTGAGTCCGCCTGTTTTCCAACGGAGTGCGAATCTCCGGCCCGAGGCTGCGGTCGCCAATTGAAATCACGCGGACCGGCCGTCCACGCTCCCGCCGTATGACCTGCAACGTGTGGAAATATTATGTTCGCGCGGTGAAACATTAATTTAACAAATTAACACTGGACAAATCTCCTGAATCAGCGCGTCATGGAGACGAACGCCATGAATCTCCAGCCGAACTTCCTGGTTTGCCTGTCACCTTTCCGGTCGGATTGGCCACTTTTATACGAGCTTGAAAAACCGAAACCGAAGCCGGCGTTATGAATTCAACGAATCGCGAAGAAAAATGAAATACGTGCAACCATTCGCCAATTTTTCCTCTGTACAGGGTGGTTGAATGAATCGCTTGAAGAAATCCTAAAAATCCTATGAAAAAACTTATTGTCATTTTCCCGCTCGGCGCCGTGACTGGCGTCCTGCTGCTGGCGGGCTGTTCCAAATCCAGAAATGCGGCGGTGCCAACCGAAAGCAGCGGAAACGGCGCCGGGGCCACGGCCACCTCGGCCGCACCCGATAAACCGCTGGACATGACAATCAAATGGACCGTCGGCCGCACATATCCCATGCGCATCGAAGTGGCGCAATCCACCAAAACGGAGGTGCCCGACCAGCCACAACCCGTGGTGCAGAAAATGGAGCTTACCCAGGGCTTCGATATCTCGGCACTCAAGGAGCTGCCGAATGGCGGCCGGCAACTGGAACTGAAATTTGACACTGAAACGATGAATGTTTTTCAGGGCGACCGCAACATATTGAGTTTTGATTCGCTGCAAAGTCCGGCCCAGGATGCCAACAACCCGGCCGCGCCGGTGTTGCGCACGATAGTGGGTTCGCGCATCCAATATTTCACCGACGCGAACGGCAAAGTTGAAAGAATGGAAGGGGTGGACGGATTGGCGCAGCGCGTGGCTGCGAGCGGACAACCGCAGACCCGGGCGATGTTCGCGCAAATGTTCAGCGAGGACACGCTCAAGCGGTATGGTTCATTCGCCGAGTCCCTGCCGGGCCACGCGGTCAAGATGGGCGATGCCTGGCCGTTCAAGGAAGACGTGTCCACCTCCATCGGGGTTCTGACGGTGGACCTGAAATACACCTTTAAGAATTGGGAACAGCATGGTGACCGCCAATGCGCGCACGTGAACGCCGTGGGCGATATTTCGACCAAAACCATTTCCACGGCCAACGGTGTGGTGGTCGAAATTAAAAAAGGCAAAATCACCGGCGAATTCTGGTTTGACCCGGTCCTCGGCATGATTGTGGAGGCGAATAACGACCAGGATCTGGCGCTGAAAATTACGACCCGGGCCCAGACCATGTCATCGCAATTCAACCAGACCGTCCGGATGGCGCTGGTGGACGCGCCGTGAATGATCAACCCGGCAACTTGCCCGCCCAAGTTTATGAAAAGGATTGGCCGCCACGATGTCCTGACGGGACGGGATTCCCGGCGGGCATTTACCCTGATTGAATTGCTGACGGTCATCGCCATCATCGCGATTCTCGCCGCGCTGCTATTGCCGGCCTTGTCGCTGGCCCGGGAAAACGCGAAACGGGCCTACTGCCTGAACAATCAAAGACAGCTGAATCTGGCCTGGCAGATGTACGCCGATGCCAATCACGGAACGTTGGCGCTCAACGACTGGGATTTTCGCACGGCCAGTGTGCCCGAAAGCCCGACCAACTCCTGGGTTCTGGGCAACGCCGGTTTGGACACGGACCCGGCCACCCTCACCGGCGGTTCGATTTATCCCTACGTCAAAGACATCCGGGTCTATCGCTGTCCGGCGGATCACAGCCAGGTTTTGGGCACGAGCGTTCTGATCTTGCGCACCTATTCCCTGAGTTGTTTCATGGGCGGACCGCCCAAGGACACAACCAATTACGGCATCACACCTTTGCGCCAAACCAGCCAGATCCGCACTCCCTCCAAACTGCTGACGTTTCTGGAGGAAGACGATGCCACGATTGACGACGGGCATTTCCTGTACTCGCCGCTGGTCAACAACTGGTACAATATCCCCTCGTGGCTGCATCAGAATGGCCTGACGCTCCAGTTCACCGACGGCCACGGGGAATACTGGCGCTGGCGGAGTGCGCGTCCCACGACCACTTATTTCGCGACCGGCAGCGCCTTGACCGACCCTGCGGCGCTGGCGGATGTCAAACGAATGCAGCAGACGGCGCCGGCAGCGAATTGACCATCGTCGCTGGGCACATTTCCTCTTTGCGTTCTCCGCAGCTTGGCGGTTTAATATCTCTGCATGAAAATCGTTCTGGCATATTCGGGCGGCCTCGACACCTCGGTGCTGCTGTCGTGGCTCAAGGAAACCTATGACGCCGAAATGATCGCCTTCTGCGCGAACATCGGACAGGCGGAGGAACTGCGCGGTCTCGAGGCGAAGGCGAAAAAAACCGGCGCGTCCAAAGTTTATATCGCGGATTTGCAGGCGGAATTCGCGCGCGACTTCATCTATCCGATGATTCAGGCTGGTGCGATTTACGAAGGTCAGTATTACCTCGGCACCAGCATCGCCCGGCCGCTCATCGCCCAGGGCATGATTGCCGTGGCCAAAAAGGAAAAGGCCGGCGCCATCGCCCACGGAGCCACCGGCAAGGGCAACGACCAGGTGCGATTCGAATTGACCGCCGCCATGCTCGCGCCGGACTTGCAGGTCATCGCCCCGTGGCGGGATGCGCGGTATCGGAACGAATTCCCCGGTCGGCAGGAGATGATTGATTACTGCGCCCGGCACAAGATTCCCGTCCAGGCCAGTGCGAAGAAGCCGTTCTCAATGGACCGGAACCTCCTGCACATCTCCTACGAGGCGGGCATTCTCGAAGATCCATGGATGGACGCGAGCGACAAGACGTATCGCGGTTCGTTCACCACGCTCTCGGTCTTCCCCGAAGACGCGCCGAACAAGCCGGAGTATGTGACGATTGACTTCAAGAAAGGCAACGCGGTTGCAGTAAATGGAAAGAAACTGTCCCCCTTGGGTGTGATGCAGGCGCTCAACAAAATTGGCGGCAAGCATGGTGTCGGGCGGGTGGATATGGTGGAAAACCGGTACGTAGGCATGAAATCGCGGGGCGTCTATGAAACGCCCGGCGGCGCGATTTTGCATTTCGCGCACCGGCAGATGGAAAGCCTCACCATGGACCGGGAAGTCATGCACCTGCGGGACTCGCTGATTCCGCGGTACGCCGAGCTGGTGTATTACGGCTACTGGTTTTCGCCCGAGCGGCTGGCGTTGCAGGCGTTCGTGACTGAGAGTCAACAAAACGTGACCGGCACCGTTCGGGTTAAATTGTACAAGGGAAATATTATGGTGGCTGGACGCAAGTCCCCCGTGAGCCTCTACAATCCGCACCTCGCCACGATGGAAGCCGACCCAACCAAGGCCTACAACCAGGACGACGCCACCGGCTTCATCCGGCTCAACGCGCTGCGGTTGAAAGCCGCGGCGAAGGTGCAAAAGCAGAAATAAACTGGCACGCAAGGTGCATACCGTCTTGGGAATCCTGGTAAGGGTTTACAGGAAAAATATGAAACTGCTCAATCCAATCTATCTGACTGTCTTTTTGGCTTTGCCGATGGTGGCCAAGGCGCAAACGCCGTCCACGCCATCAATCCAGGTGAACGTCGGCGACGTTACGGACAACCGCACGACCGGTCCGTTTTCCGAATGCAAAGTCGAGTTGAAATTCACCGGGGACGCCGCGGCAGATGCCCAAAGTGTGCGCCGCGTGCATCTGGCCGAAGCCACCGATACGGCGGGACGCGATCTCATCCCGAAAAAGAACGACGAAATGGCCTCGCACTTTATGGGCTTTGGCCAATCCAGCGGCACATTGAGCACCGAAGTCAAACTACGCAATCCTTCCCGCAGTGCCACGGCCATCAAAATGCTTGAGGGCAGTGTTGAATTGTTCAATCCCACAGAAGCGAACGGCGGGCTGCTTACCGTAAAAGGCGTTCTGCAACATCCTGCCGAACCGGTCCAAAATGCGGCGTTGGCAAAATATCATATCCAATTGATGTATCTGACAAAGGCGGCCTACGACGCGAAGAAAAAGGAAATCGCATCCCAACCGAATGGCGACCAGCGGTTGGGCGAAGCCTTTGGCCAATTGTTCAAAGGCATGTTCGGCGGGATGGTGTCCGATTCCAAAAACTCCATCCAGCTTTACATCAGCGACCCGGACAAGCGCATCGTTGACCTGAAGTTTGTGGACGGCCAGGGCAATCCCTTGAAGAGCTTTCAGAGCTTCAGCACCGACAGTTTTCGCAGCACGGATTTTCAATCGCCGCCGCTGCCAGACACCCAATTGAAGATTCAACTGGCCACGCCCGAATCCTTGAAGACCTACTCGTTCCAGGTCGAAAACATTGCGTTGCCATGAACGTTTGTGATTTCAATCTGGACGGCGCTGTAGCGTTGACCTCCGGCCGACAGATCGAGGCGCAGCCTTGATGCCTCACCGCCGCGTCTGAAAGTCGTGGCTAAGACACAAGGGCAGGAATGAAATGGCAGAAGATCTTATTTTGGGTCGTCACGATTTTCCTCTTCAACGAAACAGCAGGCGCTTGTGAACCAATACTCCCCTTTATCAAGGTTGTTGGCGGCCCGGCGGCGATTGCACCTTCCTGGATTGTTCTTCTCGCGGTGGTTGCGATAAAGGCCGTCATCTTTGCGGTCCTTCAGAAGAGATTAAGTTTCATTCGCGCCTCGCTGCTGATGTTCGCGGGAAATGTTCTCACCACTTTTATCGGGATTATTGCAGCGGTATTGATTGGCAGCGGTCCAATCTTTGTGATTGGAATGTTAATCGTCTGGCCTCTTTGTCTGATGCCGGCCAGAAGGTTTCTTGCAGTGGTAAAGCGTCGCCGGTTGAAACGATTCACACCCGGAAGCTTCTCGGGTGTAATGGTTCTGGCCTTGGCGGCCAGTTGTTTCCTCTTTGCCGTCTCATCCGCTTTTATTGATTCGAATCATCTGGTGATGTACTGGCTTTGGAAACTTGCCGCAGTTTATACCGCTCTCATCGTTAGTATCCTTCTGACTTCGTTTTGGGAAGAATGGGTCATCTGGAAGTTTTCGCGTTGCCCCGCTGATTACACCGGCTTTGTGTCGCCGGTCGTCCGCGCCAATCTGGTCGTGCTGTTTGGCGTCATGCTCTTCGCGGCGGGGGTTGCATTGCCCCAGCGGCTTCATTCGCCCAATTTTCTTGTGCCCTACAGTTTGAAACATCAGCAAGGTCTTGAAGCGAAAAGTTAATCTTGTCAGTTCGGCGATAAATCCGCGCTTTCGTGCGTGCTTTGACCCCACTTGACAGAACCGGCGGATTGGGTCGAAGTTAAGCCATGAAAAAGGAGAGGATAGTGTTGATCACGGTTCTGTTCGCTGCGTGCCAGGCAGTCGCTCAGCAACAGACTAACGCCAGTTCCACGTCACAGACCAATAACCCGTCTGCCTCGGCGACCTTCCGGGCCTCCAAACCGGCATTTCATTGGCTGGGGCCGGCCGAACCGGCGCAAACCGGGAAGAATCCGCGGTACATCGAGGGATTGGACACGCGGGCATGGACGACGGTGGCGGAAGTGGATGCGCGGCAAGCGGCGTTCCAGGACGGCGAAACGCATGAAGCCGGATTGTGCGTGTTGTGGTGGGGCGCCGAGCCGCGGTCGCGCTGAGCTTCACAAAGCGGGCACGGTCAAAGAAGCGGGTGAGATTTACAGCGCCAGGGCCCGTGCTGCTTCCGTGGCGAGATTGAGCACCACACTGGGAAACAGGCCGATCCAGAACATCCCGGCGATGCAAACGCAGGCGGCGAATTTGACCGGCCCGGAGAGGGGAATCGGCGATAAATCCGGCGGATTCCTGCCCCAATAAATCGCGCGGATGACACCGAAATAGTAGTAAAGCGAAATCACCACGCCGACGAGCGCCGTGAACGCGAGGCAATAATAGCCGTGGTTCGTTGCGCCCTGCAGGACGACGGCCTTCAGCAGCAAAAATTTTCCGAAGAACCCGGCCATCGGCGGGATGCCCGCCAGCGACACCATGGCCAGCGTCATCGTTCCGGCCAGCAACGGCGCGCGTTGATTCAAGCCCGCGAGGCCCGAAATGTCTTCGCTGTCCAGATGCCGCATCACCACACAAATGACCAGAAAGGCCGCGACCACCGTGAACAGATAACCGGCCAGGTAATACAACAGCGCCGCGTTTCCGGTGACGCTCAAGGCTGCCACGCCCAACAGCAGATAGCCCGCGTGGGAGATGCTCGAATAACCCAGCAGCCGTTTCAAATTGCGTTGCGGCAGCGCGCACAGGTTGCCGTAAAGAATGGTGATGCCCGAAATGACGATGAGCAAATCCGCCCAATGCTTCACCACGTCCGGCAGGGCGGTGAACAGCACGCGCAACAGCAGGACAAATCCGGCGGCCTTGGAGCCGACGGCCAGAAACGCCGTCGTCGGCGTCGGCGCACCCTGGTAAACGTCCGGCGCCCAGATCTGGAAGGGAAAGGCCGCGATTTTGAAACCGATGCCAACCAGCACAAACAACACGCCGATGAGGAAGAGTTTGTTGGTCTCGAATTGCGCCGCGACCGAGGCGAGCCCGGTGAAATTCAATTTTCCGGTCGTGCCCCACACCAGCGCGATGCCGAACACGAGAAACGCCGACGACAGAGCGCCAAGAATCAGGTATTTCACACCGGCTTCGAGTGAAACCAGCCGCCCGCGCTGAAAGCTCGTCAGCACGTAAAACGTGATGGTGATCAGTTCGATGGAGACAAAGAGCATGGCGAAATCGTTGGCCGACGCGGCAAACAACATGCCCGCCAGCGCAAAAGCAATGAGCGAGTAATATTCACTGATCCCGCCGGCGATGCGGTCGGAGAATTCCACTGACATGAACAGCACCAGCATGGCGGCAATCAGGAAAAATCGCTTGAAGAAGATGGCCAGCGTGTCTTCGACGAACGCGCCGTTGAAAGCTGTGCCGGTGGCGGCGCCGCTCAGGTTCGTGATGAGCAGAGTTCCGAGTGTGGCAATGGCCAGATATCCCAGGAACCGCCGGCGCTCGGGCGCAATGAAAAAGTCCGCCAGCATCAACACCACGCCGAGCACGATCACCCAGAGTTCCAGACTTATCAAAGAAGCGTTCATCAATTTCGGATTTCGGATTTCGGATTTCGGATTTCAGAAAAAACCACCTGTGCCCCCGATTTGCCCGTGGATTGAACCGGTGCGGCCAGGCTCACAATTTTTTGCGCGTCGGGCGTGATTTTATCCGTCAACAGCCGCGGGAAGAAACCGAACACGAACAGGCCGGCCAGCAGCAGCGCGTAAGGCAGTTTCCGCCAGAGGTTCGAGGCGTCAACCAGTCCCGCCCATTTGTCCGGCAACGGCCCATGCAGGACGCTGCGGACGGCGCGGGTCATGTAAACGGCGCCGATGACCAGCCCGCCCCAAACGGCCAGACCGGTCACCAGTGGAAAGACCGTCCAGGAACCGAAGAAAACCGTGACTTCGCCGACGAAATTGGCGAATCCCGGCAGGCCGCAGCCGGCCATGGCCGCCATGAGCAGCACCGTGCCGATGAACCGCAGTCGCCGGCATAATCCCCCGAGCTCGCTCATTTCCAGGGTGCCGGTCTTTTGGAAAATGTAACCGCTCAGCGCAAACGTCAGAGCCGCCAGGAAACCATGCGCCACCATGATGAATTCCGCGCCGGTCACGCCGATGAGGTTCAAGCTCGCGATGCCGAGGAAGATAAAGCCCATGTGCGCCACACTGGAATTGCCGATGAGCAGGTTGAGGTCCTTCTGCCGCATCGCCACCCAGCCGATGTACAGGATGTTGCCGAGGCAAAGCCAGGCCAGGATTTGCATCCAATCCTGCGCCGCCTGCGGCGCCATCGGCAACGCAATGCGGATCAGGCCGTACAGGCCGAACTTTTTCAGCACGCCCGCGTGCAGCATGGAGGTGGGCGAGGGCGCGGAACTGTAACCCAGCGGCGCCCACGAATGAAGCGGCCAGAGCGAAACCAGAATGCCGAAGCCGAACAGCAACAGCGGGAAAATGAAATTCTGCGCGTGCGCCGACAGCGGATGCGCTGCGATATATTGCGTGAGTTTGGGAATGTCGAATGTGTTCACGCCGGCTTGCACGTACAGCGCGATCAACCCGATCAAGGCGATCAGCGCGCCCAGGCTCAGGTACAGCGTGATCTGAAACGTGGCATAATTCCTCCGTTCACCGCGGCCCCAGACGCCAATCATAAGGAACGTCGGCACCAACGCCAGTTCGTGCAGGAAATAAAAGAAGAACATGTCCAGCGACGCAAACGCGCCAAGGATGCCACCGCTCATCACCAGCAGCAGGATGTAAAATTCCTTTTCGCGTTCCTTGATTTCCCAGGAACAGCACGCCGCCGCGAACGCGACGATGGCGCCCATTAAAATGAGCCCGACGTTCAAACCATCCACGCCCACGTGATAGCTGATGCCCAGCGATTCGACCCACGGAATTTGTTGAACGAACCGGTAGCCATCCGCATCCATCGGCATGTGGCCATAGGCGCAGAACATTTTTACGGCCAGCACCGCCGAAATGAGTGTGGCCAACACGGCGATGCCGCGGATAATGACGCGGTAGTTGCGCGGTACGAATACCAGCAACAACGCCGCCATCAGCGGCCAGCCCAAAATGTAAGTTAAAATAGACATTGGATTGAAAACCGGATTCCGCAACGAACAGTAACGCTCGCCCCCACCCTGCCCCTCTCCCCCGGGGAGAGGGCCGGGGTTAGGGCGGACCACTCACCGATTGCCTCAATCTGTCTGTTGTAGTTGAGCGTTGTCATTTTCCTAAAACGAAATACATCACCACCGCCACGCCGAGCACGAACAGGAAGGCGTAGGTCTGGAGATTGCCGGTCTGCATCAGCCGCAGCGCGCGCCCGGTCAAATCCGTACCGCCGCGTACCAGGCCGAGGCACAAACCTTCCACCAGCCAGCGGTCAATCCAGTCCATCACCGCCGCGATGAAATCATGCAAACGGATGACGGTGGCTTCGTAAAGTTCATCGAAGTAAAATTTGTTTTTCATCCACCTTGCCACCGGGCCGAGCATGGCCGGTAACGGGTCTTGGTCGGCTTTGGCGTAAAGCGAAAACGCGGCAAAGAAACCAATCGCCACCAGACCTAACCCGAGCACGGCGGCCACCGGCGCATCCATGAACGGTTTGAAAATTGCCGCGGCCAAGCCCGCGGAGCTTCCGGCTTCGCCGGCAAACATGCCGTGATAGGTGCTTTCGATGCCGATGTAGCCGCCGATGAAACTGAAAATGGCGAGCCCAACCAGCGGCAGCGTCATGACCGCCGGTGATTCGTGCGCGTGCGAAGCGAGTCCGGATTTTTCCTTGCCGAAGAAAACGACGAAGAACAACCGGAAGATGTAAAACGTCGTAAGTCCCGCAATGAAAACGCCGTTGGCAAAAAGCAGATAATTATGCTGCGCGAGGGCTTGCGCGAGGATGCTGTCCTTGCTGAAAAATCCGGCGAACGGCCACATGCCCGAAAGCGCGAGGGCGCCGACGAGAAACGTCCAGAACGTGATCGGCATTTTATTTCGCAGGTTGCCCATTTTCCAAATGTCCTGCTCGTGATGCAGCGCGATGATAACCGAGCCGGCGCTCAAGAACAGCAGCGCTTTGAAAAAGGCGTGCGTGGTTAAATGAAACATCGCGGCGGTCGGGCCGGACAGGCCAACGGCCATGACCATGTAGCCGAGTTGTGACAGCGTCGAGTAGGCGATGATGCGTTTGATGTCGTCCTGTTGGATGGCGATGAGCGCGGCGAGCAGGGAGGTGAATCCGCCGATGTAGGCGATGACGTGCAACGCGTCGGCATTGAGTACAAAGAAAATCCGGCAGAGCATATAAACGCCGGCGGCCACCATCGTCGCAGCGTGGATCAAAGCGGAAACGGGCGTTGGGCCTTCCATCGCGTCGGGCAACCACACGTGCAGCGGGAATTGCGCGGATTTACCGACGGCACCGCAGAAAATTAGAAGGCCGGCAATGGTTGCCATCGTTCCAAGCGCGGCGGAATCGGTCGTAAGCTGGTTGTGCAAATTGGAAAAATTCACCGAGCCGAGAATTCCCCAAACCATTAAAATTCCGAGCAAAAATCCGAAATCGCCAAGGCGGTTGACGATGAACGCTTTTTTTGCGGCGTCGCCGGCGCTGGGTTTTTCAAACCAAAAGCCGATGAGCAGATAACTGGACACGCCAACGAGTTCCCAGAAAATAAACATCTCGATGAAATTGTTCGCCAGCACGATGCCGAGCATCGAAAACGTGAACAGGCTCAACTCGGCGAAGAAGCGCGAGAAACCGCTGTCTTCGCGCATGTAACCGACGGAATAAATGTGAATCGCGCCGCCGACGCCGGTGACGACGAGCAACATCATCATGCTCAAGGCGTCCAGCTTGAGGCCAAAATCAATTTGCAAGCTGCCGATGGAAAGCCAGGTTTTGGAAATTTCCCCGGCGAAATGCCAGCCGTTGGCGCTGATGAAAACAACCGAAAGAATGAAACCGGTGACAATGGCGCCGATGGACAGAAACGCGCTGATGGTGCGCGAACGCAGAGTGAAAATGGTGATTGCCGCCGCTGAAAACAGCGGCAGGAACAAAATCAGCCAGGGAAAAAGTTCGTGTTGCATTCGTCAGAGTTTCATCGAGGTCAAATCTTCCACGTGCGCGGATTGACGGCGGCGATACAATGCAACGATCAGAGCGAGGCCGACCGAGACTTCCGCCGCCGCCACGGTGATGATGAAGAAAACCAAAACCTGCCCGTTCAAGTTGTCGTTGAAGCGCGAGAAGGCAACGAGCGCGAGGTTCGCCGCGTTGAGCATCAGCTCCAGCGACATGTAAATCACCAGCAAATTGCGCCGCATGATGACGCCGAGCAGTCCCAGCGCGAACAGCAGAAAGCTGACGGTCAAATAATGTTCGAGTCCGACTTGCATTTTATTTCAGATCTTTTTTGCTTAACAAAATCACGCCGATCATCGCCACGAGCAGCAGCACGGAAACGACTTCAAAGGGCAAAACGTAATTCGTGAACAGCAATTTACCGAGTGCCGCGGTGCCGCCTTCGATGGAAGGCGACGTTTGCGCGTTGAGCGGCGTGGCGCGCAAACTTTTGAAAAAGATGGCGATGATCGCGCCGACTGAAATCAGGCCGGCGAGCAGGCCGTAAATTTTTATTTTGCGCCGCACTTCCTCCTTCAAATCCAAGAGCATGATGACGAACAGGAACAGCACGATGACCGCGCCGGCATAAACGAGGATTTGCACCGCGGCGAGAAAGAACGCGTGCAGCAGCACGAACAATCCGGCCATCGAAATGATGGTGAGCACCAGAAACATCGCGCTGGTGACCGGGTTGCGGCTGAACGGATTCGCGATGACGAGCGCGCCAAACAACAGCGTGAACGCCGCGAAGACATAAAATAAAATGTCAGGCAGACCCATGTTTCAAAATTTCAGACCTTGACCGGAAAATTTTCCTGATCCTTCGCCTCTTCCAATTTGTGCTTCCATTTTTGGATTCCCGGATGAACACCGCCGAGCGCGAGGAGTTTTTCTTTGTTGTAAATCAGCTCGTCGCGGCTCTGGCCGGTGATGGAATAATCTTTCAGCAGAAAAATCGCCTCCTCGGGGCAAACTTCCTGGCAAAGACCGCAGTAAATGCAGCGGAGAAAATTGATTTCAAATTCTTCCGGCATTTTTTCCGCGTTCGGACGGTCGGCAATCTGGCCGGTCGGACCGGGCGGAGTAATCCGAATTGCCTTTGGCGGACAGACGAATTCGCAAAGCTGGCAGGAAACGCATTTGGTCTTGCCGTCCTGATCTTTCACGAGATACGGCGCGCCGCGATAATTTTCCGGCACGGTCCATTTTTGTTCGGGATATTCCATCGTGACGGTTTTGCCGCCGAAGAGCGAGCGGACCAAATGCCGCGCGGTCACTTTGAATCCGCCGACGATGGCCGGCAGATAAAGCTTTTCCCAAAACGTCAATGGTCTGCGATTTACAGTGATCGCCATATCAACTCGTTGCCCACAGCACGATGGCCGTGATTAAAATGTTCACCAGCGCCAGCGGCACAAACCGCCGCCAGCCCAAATCCATCAATTGGTCGTAACGGAATCGCGGCCACATCCAGCGCACCCAGATGAACACCACCATCAGCACGACCATTTTCAAGATGAAAACAAGAATTTGCGCGATGCCGATCAGCAGGGCCTTGTCGCCCGCGAAAGACGCCGCGGATTGATCCAGCCCCCAAAACGGCAGTGTCCAGCCTCCGAAAAACAGCGTCACCATCATGCCCGACGCCGCCACCATGTTGGAATATTCGGCGAGAAAAAACAGCGCGAATTTCATCGAGCTGTATTCGGTGTGATAGCCGCCGACGAGTTCGGTTTCGGCTTCGGGCAAATCGAACGGCGTGCGGTTTGTTTCCGCAAAACTCGCGACCAGAAAAATGACAAACGACAGCGGCGCGTAAATCAGCATCCAGCCGTGCTGCGCCTGCCAGTTGACGACCTGGCTCAAATTCAAACTGCTCGCGATGAGAAAAACCGGAATCACGCTCATGCCCATCGAAATTTCATACGAAACCATTTGCGCGCTGGAACGAATGCCGCCGAGGAACGGATATTTTGAATTCGCCGCGTAACCGGCGAGCACGATTCCATAAACACCGAGCGAAACAATTCCGAACGTGTAGAGAATTCCCACGTTCAAATCCGCGATGACCATTTTTTGATGGCCGATGTAGGAGCCGAACGGAACGACCGCGACGACAATCATCGAAGGAATGATCGAAATCATCGGTGCCAGCCAGAAATACGCCTTGCGCACACCCGCCGGAGTAAAATCCTCCTTGAGCAAAAATTTCAAGCCGTCGGCAAGCGGTTGAAAAACTCCCATTCGCGTCAATACCGGCCCGACGACTGGAATATATTTCACGAATGGCGGCGCGACGCGGTTCGGCCCGACGCGGTCTTGAATCCACGCCGAAACTTTTCGCTCCACCAAAACCGCGTAGGCGGCAAAAAATTGCACCGCGCCGATGACAATCGCGATTTTGACGACGCTGAAAATGATGAAATTCCAGTCCATGTTAAATTGGCACAGTCGCTCCGGTGTCGCCAAGGCCGGCCCAGTTCAAACTGTTGAACGCGGGAACGTCCTTTGCCATTTCGTTGAACAAACCTTCAATCGTCAGGAAACCGTCCTGGCCAGTGACGTTGAAAACGAGGTCGTGCAAAAATTCCCATTCTGGCCGCGCGTCGCCGGGCGGCTCGACGGCTTTCATGAATTTTTGGACGCGGCCTTTGACATTCGTGAACGTGCCGCGCTTTTCGGCGTGCGCACAGCCGGGCAACAGATAATGCGCCAGCTTCGTTGTCGCGTTTGGTAAAATGTCGCTCACGATGAGCGTGTCCAATTTGCCGAGCAAATCCGGGCCGATGTCGTGCTTCGTCACGTCTTCGCCAAAAACAATTAAAGTTTTGATTTTGCCGCTGGAAATTCCGCTGGCGATTTGCGGCAGATTTGTTCCCATTTCGGTGAAACAAATTCCAGCCAGTCGCGCGCCGTTCGTGTTCGGGTTTTTGTCGGCGCTGACGAGCAATTTGTCGCCTTCGCCAACGCGCGGAACGGAATCACTGATTGCGCCGAGCTTCGATTTCAATTTGCTCAACAGCCAAAGTTCTTCATTCGTCTGCCGCGCTGACGCGACAATCGCGACCGAACCTTGCGGCGCATTTTTCAATTTGTCGGCAATTTCGTTGAGCGCAACCATCCAGCCCGATTTTTGACCGCGAACGATTACGTCCTTCAAACGGTCTTCGCGGCCAACCCATTTATAATTCAAGCGCCCGGCATCACACA
>DATJNM010000044.1:0-115975 GCA_035508155.1 Candidatus Sulfopaludibacter sp.
GGCCTTTGCTTGACGATGGCAAGCTTCTTGCAGTCAATCCTGTCTTTGAGTATGGTATTTAAGTTTCGGCTATTTGGTATTGCCCCATATTGGGGATTACCCGGTCAAGGCTGAATATCCCATATTGCTGTTCACCTCGGAGAAAGACAACTGCGAAGTCGGCCGCATCCGCCAGGGTTGCGCATTGGACAACGGCTTATGTTTCTGGGTGAGCGGCGATCAATTGCTGCGCGGCGCGGCGCTCAACGCGGTGCTGATCGCGGAGGAGCTGTTGAAATAGTCCCATGGGAGGGACGGCGTGTCGCCGTCCCTGAATTTTGGGTCGGCAACATGCCGACCCTCCCGGTTTTATTTTACTACGGCTTGGCCGTTTCCCTGGTGTAGGCGACGAGATTTTTAATTTTGGCCTTGGCGGCGGCATCGCGCACCTGCACGACTTTTCCCCACGGCGCCTTCTCATCGGCATTGATGGCCAGGACAAGCTGCGGATTTCGCGTCGCCCGTGAAACCAGTTGGTTCTCCAATTGCTCGAAGGTCACCGGCAGTTTTTCCAGGTAATAAACACCGTTGGAATCAATGCTCACCACGAACGGCGGGTTCTCATTCGCCCCGGCCTTCTTGGCCTGGGACGATTCGGGCAGTTGCAATTTCAACGCCGCCTGCTGCTTGAACGTGGTCGTGACCAGCAGGAAGATCAGCAGCACGATGAGGACGTCAATCAGCGCGACGATGATGACGGCGGGCGTGGTGCGGCGTTTGCGGACGAAGAAGCGCATGTCAATCGGGATCGGACATCTGGGATTTCACTCCCGGTTTCCGGGTTTTGGCGTTGGAGACATACTGCGTTTCCGAAACCAGCGGGCTGGCTTCCGGTTGCGGGCCGCCGGAGGCCGTCTCTGCATACTGCCGCCGGATGAAATCGTCGCAAACCGCCTCCATTTCCACGGCGAAGACCTCGACTTTTTTGCTGAAGTAACTCCAGAAAATCAGCGACGGAATGGCGATGAGCAGACCCATCAACGTGGCGTTCAAAATCAAAGCGATGCCCTTGGCCAGCCGCGCGGCGTCGTTCAAGCCGGAAATCCCAATGTCACCAAACAGGGTCATCATGCCGGCGATCGTGCCGACGAGGCCGAGCAAGGGCGCGATGCCGACGATGATTTCGAGCACGACGAGGCCGCGTTCAAGCCGGATGATTTCATGGCGCGCGGCGGTTTGCAGCGCGTCCACATTGTCCGCTTTCGGCCAATCCAGGTGATCCGAGGCGAGGAGCAACAATCGCCCCAGCGGCGACGGTTTCCGGCGGCAGATGTGGCAAAGCGCTTTCGCCTCCTCGCGGGTCCGGCAGGTCGTGAGGGCGGCGGTGAGTTCCGGCGGTACGACCTTGTTCCAGCGCAAGGCCAGGGCGCGCTCGATGATGAACGTCAGTCCCACGACCGAAGTGAGTCCCAGCAGTATGTAAACGATGTCATCCATAAAATGTTTTCTGCGATGGTGAACGGCTCAGTAATAATAAAACGTAAAGGTAATATCGCGGTAATCCTGGCCCACCATGGCCCGCATGTCGGACGGCCACTGGGCAAAAGGCGCGGGATCCATCACCGCCTTCTGGCAGACATAACCCAACAGATCCCCGACGGTATTCTGCACGACCACCATATCGGAGATGCGCCCGTCGTAATTCAAGTGAAATCGCAGCACCACCTTGCCGCTGCGATCGCGGGCGAACTCCCGGCTGTCCAGCAAATCGTACCAGCGCTGTGTCACCGCCTGGATGAAGGCGGCGTCATACGCGCCAAACGGCGTCGCCATCACGTCCAGCGACGGTACCAGCGCTTCGCGCCGGACGCCGCCTTCCTGTTTCATTTTCACGCCAGGCAGTTGTTTTTGCTGGGCGAGCGCCTGCTTGAGTGTGCGGGGACGCGGTTGTTCCGCGGGTTGGGTGTCCGCCGGATTGCCGAGCGTCAAATCGCCTGCGTTTTGTTGTCGGGACGCCAGTTGTTCCGTGGACGGCTGCATGGCGGGTTGGAGTTTGGAAAAATCCGGGTGGGTGACGTTTTCGGTCTTCGGCATGTCGGTTTGCGTGCCTTTGATTTCCGGAACCTGGGTGTCCGGCTTCGCCTCCGGGTTGGCGGCGCGCGAATTCTGGTTGGAATAATATTTGGCATTCTTCGGCGCCTCGGTGGCCACTTGGGTGGGGGGCACGTCCACGAATTGCAATGCCGGCGATGGCGGGGGCGGCTGCGCCGGTTTGATTTTTGTGAGCAGCATGAGGGGCGGCAGTCGGAGTTTTTGCCATAAATTGAATTCCTTGCCGGCTTGATAACCGCCCCACGCCAGCAGATGCGCGAGCAACGACAGGGCAAAGAGCCACGCCAGCCGCCTTGTTTCAAGACGGCTGAATCGCAAGGAATCCAACTGTGTGCCGACTCCGGTCATGACCACCAAGCTTGCCCCAGGGAAACAGGTTGAGCAACTTCTTTGCCGGGTTTAGAGCGGCTTGGCCTCCGCCGGGTTCGAAAATTCGCATTGCATTTTTGGCCGGGGCTGGCAGTTTGATCCTTCTGCGTCGGGGCGTAGCGTAGCCTGGCTAGCGCGCTTGTTTCGGGTACAAGAGGTCGTGAGTTCGAATCTCACCGCCCCGACCATTTTCCAGATTTTCCAATTGATACCAATGAGCTTTCAAAGAGCCACCAACCGCCCCCCGGACCATCCCTCTCCCCGCCCGGGCGGGGGGTGATCGAAGGTCGGGTGAGGGGTGCTCGTGTCGGGTGGAAAACTAATCAACATGAGTCACGTTTTTCCAACGCAGTTCTGACAAAAAATGTTCCGCGTTCCACCGAACCCTGCAAGCCATGTCGTCCGCCCGGGCGGTTGCCGAAAAGAGAGTCTCAGCCAAACCAAGCAGGAAAACGGACGCACTTGCGCTTCCTGCGTTATTTGACGGATCCGGTTGGCCAGCGCCGACGGATTTGGTGTTCGATCGTCTGAGGGAACAAAACAGGATCCTCGCGACTCCAAGAGTTGGTTCTTGGGGTTCGCTTGTGAATAACTTTTCTGGATTTAGCTTGATTTCTCGAAGACGAACAGATAATAAGCCAGTTTGCGTCGGCAGAGGCGTTAAAGGACAGGAGCAGCCTATGATTACTGCGATGAAAACGCAAATACGGCCCATCCCATGGGCCGCAGGGGTGCTGGCGGTACTGTGCCTTTCCGGAGCTTCGGCCGAAGTCCAATCGGGGAAACTTTCCGTCAGATCGGTTCAGGGAACGGCCAGCTATTCCGTAGATCATTCGTCCTGGGCTGTTCTCAAACCCGGCATGGTTTTGGCGCAAGGCGCTGAACTCAGGACCGGACCGGGTTCCACCGCGGATCTCGAATTTGAGTACAGCGGGACAGTGCTTCGCCTAAGACCGGATTCGTTGCTGGAGCTGACCAGGCTGGCCGAAATGGTGGCCGAAGAAAATGTCATCATTGATACGAGTTTGAATCTGAAAGCCGGCAGTTTAATCGGTTCGCAGCGCAAGCTGGCCAAACCCTCCACCTTTACCATCACAACGCCAAACGGTTCGGCAACCATTCGAGGTACGGAATACCTCGTTACTGCCGCCGGCGCCGTGACCTGCTTCCGGGGAGAAGTGGCTGTCAATTCCCTCCATCAGGGCAGCCCGATGAGTGCAGAAGTTCCCGCCGGATTTTCGTTTAATCCGGCTACCGGACAGGTGGCTGCGACCGCTTCGGCCAGTCCGGTGAGTTCCAGCCACGATCTCCAAGTCGTGCGCGACAATTCGGACAAACTCGGAACCGGCGGTGATGGTTTTAACAGGGATGATTGCGACGGCGACCACGACCATGACCATGATGTATCGCCTCACAAGGGCCACCACCACCATGAAGATCATGACCACGATCATGATGATCACCACGGCCATAATCAGGGCGATGACCACGGGGATGGCCATTACTGATCATTGCCGGTTTCCTCGGCCGAGGGCGGCTTGGCTCACGTTATTTTTCCAGGTTATATTTGACGTAATCCACGTCGGCGCTTCCGCCATTGGGGCCGTAGCAAAATAGCGCCAGCCGAGCACCCTTCCACGCGCCGAACTTCAGTTCCACCGCCAACCCGGTGTCGGCATAGTGCTCGCCATCGGTGCTGTAAAGCAGCCGGGCCTCCTTGCCATGGTACCTGCCCCGGAACCATACGTCCTTGCCGTTCAACATCGGGCCTTCGCCATTGTTCCAGGTCATTCGACGCACGCCGTCGCCCTGGGTCACTCCCACCCAGTCAAACGTATCGCCGCTCATGAAGGCGAATCCGGCGCACTGGCCCTCCGCCATGGCGCTGACGTCGAACTGTGTGTCAATGACACCGTCCTGCCCCCACAATTTTTCGGTCAGAGTGTTGTGGGCGGTGGACAGACCGGTGGCCGGCAAGGCCTTGAGCCGCAACCAGCCTGGTCGCGCCGTCAGCGACCAGGCGTCGTTCACCGGGTTGTGGTTCCACTGCCAAATCGGAGACAGCGCCGGATCATCGAAATCATCGCTTCTTTGGGGATGATGAATGGGCGAGGTGCGGCCGACATAGGGTTTTTTCCATTGGTCCACGAATTGACCGTGATCGCCGAACACGGGCCAATCGTCGGCGCCCCAGGTGACCGGCATGAGCCAGGTGATACGCCCGAGGAAGCCGCTGGATTTGAAGCAGAGAAACCACCAACTGCCATTGGCCAGTTCCACCAGCGCGCCTTGATGGGGACTGCCGTATGGCAGCATCTCGCGGCGTTCGTAAGGGCCGTAAATATTGGTGGAACGCAGCATGGTCTGGCCGCCCGTGCTGACACCCCCTTCGGGAAGGGAAATGTAATACCAGCCGTTCCGTTTGAAGAGTTTGGGGCCTTCCGCCGTCGGACCGTGGTAGATTTCAACGCCGTCGTCCAGCAATCGTACCCCGTCCGGACTCAGGCGATGCAAAATCAATGGCCCGGCGCCCTTGAGACTGTGGATGAGGTAAGCTTTCCCATCGTCGTCCCAGAACGGGCAGGGGTCTTCCCAGCGTTCCACGGCCCGGACGGTCAACGTTCGCGACCACGGCCCGGCGGGATTTTGCGTGTGCCACATGAACAAACCTTCGTACGGCGTGCAGACGAAGACATAATAGACACCGTCGTGATAACGCAAGGTTGGCGCCCACGTCCCCTGGCCATAGCCGGTCATATCGTCATACTTTGGCGACATGGTCAGCCGGGGGAACACCTGACCGACGACTTCCCAATTGACCAGGTCGCGTGAATGCAACACCTGCATGCCGACGAAGTGAAAGTCCGACGCGACCAGATAAAAATCGTTCCGGACGCAAACAACGTCCGGGTCGGAAAAATCCGCGGGCAGAATCGGGTTTCGATACGTGCCGTCGCCTTGATCGCCCCAACTCAGCGGCGGTTCGGCGGGGATAGCCGGTGAAGACGGCTGGCCGGCGGCGGCAAGGCTCATCATCATGCCGGCAAAGAGAGAAGCGGCGTGTTTCCATCGGGCACCGACAACCTGGAGCCGTTTTTCCATTTTTATTGGCAATTCTTGAACAGGTTTGAAAACCGGATTTGGCAACCGCAACGCGCCGGGCGTCATGCGTTCATGATACACACTTGTCAAAACCGTCAATCCTGTAATTTAATCCGAGTGATGCCGTTGAACGAAAAGGGCCCCGCCGGTTTGATTTATGATTTGCCGTCGCTCGTCAGCCGGGTTGATCCGGCCGCCCTGTTCCCGCAAGCGCAGTTGCTGGAGTTGGAACTGGGTTGCGGTGATGCTTCGTTTCTAGTCGAGTTGGCGCGGCGGCGTCCGGAAAGGAACTTCATCGGTGTCGAACGACTGCTGGGCCGCCTGCGCAAGCTGGAGCGCAAGGGTCGCCGGGCCGGGCTGGTGAATCTGCGCGGCGTGCGCATTGAATCGTCCTATTTCCTGGAATATCTGCTCCCGCCGCATTCGGTGTCCGTCTTGCACATCTATTTTCCCGATCCCTGGCCAAAGAAAAGGCACCGCAAACACCGGCTCATCAACGAACGTTTCCCGGCAATCGTTCGCGCCGCGCTGGCGCCGGAAGGCGCGGTCTATCTGCGCACGGACGACCAGGATTATTACCAGCAAATGACGGAAGTGTTTGACGCGCGCCGGGAGTTTGAGCGGATCGAAACGCCGCCCGAACTGGCAAACCTGCTGACGGATTTCGAACAGGAATTTCAAGCGCGCGGGATCAAAACACTTCGCGCGGCTTACAAAATTTATGATTGATGATCTATGATTTATGATTGTTTCAACCTTCCTTGCGGCCGTCAAAATCATCAATCATCAATCGTAAATCATAAATAATTTCACACATCAATTACCGGACCGTTGCCATCGTCATGAGGGTCCCTGGGCGGACGCGGCCGGCGGTGGATGGTGACGCGCGCGCCGCTCGCGCCGGTGAGGATGTTGAGCGCGATGGACACAATGCTGATGATGAGCGCCCCCAAAAAGGCGAATCCGAAACTGTCCACCTGGAAATACGGCCCCATCAACACGCCGACGAAATAAAGCAGCAGGGCGTTGATGACCAGCGTGAACAGGCCGAGGGTGAAAATCAGCAACGGCAAGGCGAGGAGCATTAAAATCGGCCGGACGAACGCATTGAGAATTCCCAACAGGAGCGAGGCGATAATGAGATCCCCCGAGTTCCCATAACGGATGTGGCCATGCAGAATGATGGCCGCCATCAACACGGCAAAGGTGTTGATGACCCAGCTTTGCAGAAAGCGCAGAAGTTTTGCGGTTCCCGGTTGCATGTGCTCGTGCCGAATAAAATCAGCGTTCCCCAAAATGCGCCACCGGACCGGGAAAAACAAGGAACGTTTTGATTGGATTCTTGAGGGTTGCCGCCGCAAACTCGGCCTTCGTCATGAAAACCATTCTGTGGCTGTGCCTTCTCGCGTCAGGGTTGCCCGCCGCGCCAGTGACGTTTGCCGAAAGCGTCATCGTCCCCGGCGCAAAACTGGAAAAGCTGGCGGGCGGTTTTGCCTTCACCGAAGGCCCCACCTGCGACCGGGCCGGCAATGTTTTTTTTGTGGATCAGCCGAACGACCGCATCCTGGAATGGGATGTGGCGGGAAAACTGTCCACGTTCATGCAACCCTCCGGTCACGCCAACGGGATGATGTTTGATGCGAACGGCAATTTGATTGCCTGCGCCGACGAGCACAATCAGCTCTGGTCCATCACTCCTGACAGAAAAGTCACGGTGCTGGTCAGGAATTATCAGGGCAAATATCTCAACGGCCCGAACGATGTCTGGGTTGCCCCCAACGGCGCGATGTATATCACCGACCCGTTCTACCCCCGCCAATGGTGGGACCATGACACCATGGCATTGCCGGATCAGGAGGTTTTCTATCTTTCGCCCGACCGGAAAAATCTGGTGCGGGTGACGGACGATTTAAAAAAACCGAACGGCATCACCGGCACGCCAGACGACAAAACGCTGTTTGTCGCCGACATTGAGGCGAAGCAGACGTGGCGTTACGACATCCAGCCGGACGGCTCGCTGACGAATAAAACCTTGTTTTGTGACATCGGTTCCGACGGCATGACGATTGACGAGAAAGGCGATCTCTATCTTTGCGGTACGACCATCACCGACAACGGTGAGAACGTTCGAGGAAACGGCGTGACCATTTTTGACCATACCGGCAGACAAATCGGCCACATCAATGTGCCAGAGCATTGGTCCGCCAACGTCTGCTTTGGCGGCAAAGATCACCAGACCCTGTTCATTACCGCGAGCAAGTCGCTTTATTCAATTCAACTGCGTGTCAAAGGGGCAAATCCGGCAAAGTAACGGATCAGATGTTGATGCCTGAGCCTTTCTGTGTAGAACGTTAAAGTGGTTTTTTATTGGAAAACCGGCCAACCGTGCTGCCGGCCGCTGGGAATTTTCGGTGAATTGAATGTGAATAACTTTTCGAGTTATTCACATTTTAGGCACGCCACTTGCGGTTTTTGGGGACATGCTTAACCAGTCGCCTGATGAATCGGGATTCGGTGAAAAACTTGAAATCATGCTGGACGGCTTGCCCGTGTCGCCGCCTTTGGAATTTCGCTCTCTCCCTGCCATTCGTTGCTATCTGGAAGCTCTCGCTTTGGCCAGGCAACGGGTTTTATGCTCTCTCAGCATAGACGACGAGTCGGTCAATCTTGCCTTGCCGCTGGTGGTGGAGCGAGGCTTTTGCCGGGTCACCGCCGAAACCATACCGCTGGAGGACCGATCGCTGCTGGTGCTCAAAACCGCTTTGCAACAAGCCGATCACGCACGGGCCTGTGTCGAAACGGCCATCACGCTCGTTCTGATCAACGACGTTCGCGTGGGTCGCGAACTGTGGTGGAACCTGGCCCGGCAACTCAAGGAGCCGGTGCTCACGCTGAGCTTGCTGCCGGATAATGCCTGCGGACCGGCCAATGGCCGCGCCTCGCTCACCCAACTCCGCAAGTGGCAACTCGAACAAGTGGCGGCCATCATCAAAGACGTGGACGCGACCTGCCATGCCGGCGACACCATTCCCCTCTCCAACGCTCTGGAAAAGCGCGTGTTGCCATGGCTGCAAAATCTGATCGAGCTGATCACGCTCTGGCATGAAACGGCCAAAACCGGTTCGCGCCTGGGCATGAGTTATGCCGTAGCTTGATTTCACCATTCCGCAGGCGCCGTTGGGAAAGAGCGGACCCTCCCGGCCGTCGAAACAACTCCCGACTCACACTTCAAGACGGCGGGGCATCGTGAGTATCGTCACTTTCCCGCCGATGAGACAGGCGTTTCAAATTTCGCAAGACCGATATCCAGTAAGCCATTACGACGAAGGAGAAGATGCTTACGGTAACCAGCGGGTAATCCCGGAGGAGGCCCACGGCAAAGCCTAGGGCGATTAAGGAGTAACCGACGGCGACAAACCAACGGTTGCGAAATCGGCTATGGATGCCGTTACGCAGCACTTCGCCTTCGGAGAACACATTCAAGAAAGGCATCAAGTTGTTATAGGGACCGACGGCGGTTCCGCAATGCCGGCAAAACCACGTGCCCGGCTCATGGGGAGTCAGGCAACGATGGCAAATCTCCTGAATTTCGGGGTCTTGCAGTTTTTGTTCAATCTCCGCGTCCCACGGATCCGGCGTTGGTGGCGCGTCGCGAATCCAAACGACCAGCCGCCAGAGGACGGCCAGTGCCAGAAGTCCGAGGCCGTAGCCACCGACAATCAGGTTGGGATCGCTGGTCACAAACATAAGTACCGATCCAACGTCTCATGCTTTTCAGATTTTTCAAAGGAATTGCTGCCGCAGCTGGTCAGATTCAATAAAATGGCGCCCATGGCCCCGCCGGATGTCGAACCGAACTGCATTCAGAGCTGCCTCGCCGGCGATACGGAGGCCTTTGCCGCGCTGGTAAAACAACATCAAAAAATGGTGTATGCCCTGGCATTCCGGATGACGGGTTCGCTCGATGAAGCGGAGGACCTGGCGCAAGAGACGTTTTTGCGCGCCTACCGGCAGCTTGATTCCTTCCGCGGTGAATCCAGTTTCTCCACGTGGCTTTGCCAGATTGCCGTCAATTTGAGTTTGAACTGGCGCGCGCGGGAAAACCGGCGCGTCGACGTTCATTCAAAATGGGCGGAGAAAACAACGGTGGAACGGGATGCCCCCGATGGATTCCCTGATGAGTTATCGCGCCGTGTCCAGGAAGCGTTGAACCGGCTGCCGGCCAAACAACGCGCCGCCATTGTCCTGACCGTTTACGAAGAGCACAGCCACGCGGAAACGGCAAAACTCATGGGCTGTACCGAGGCGACCGTTTCCTGGCGGGTTTTCGCCGCGCGACAGAGATTAAAACGCTGGCTGAAACCGATTTCCTCATGAACAACTCTGAACTCGACGACATTCTGAGGAAAGCCCGGGTGTCCGAACCGCCCGGCGAGCTTTGGGACTTGTTTCCGCGTCGAATCATCAGTCGGCTCAATCAGCCCGCGGCGCCAGTGGTCCGGGCCGGACCAGGTTGGTCTCCGCGATTGGCCTGGGGATTGGCGGCGGCGATTTGCGTTTTAGCTGCATTCGCCATCGGCCATTGGCGCGGGCGGATGGAGACAAAAGCCGCCGAGAACGATGTTTTGCAGAGCGCGAAACTCATCCGCGAAACGCTGGCGACGTTCCCCCATCAAGTGCGGGCCATTGTTGGGGATAAAAATGGTCTCCATTTGATTTTGTCGGATCACAATGACGTGCCGGATTCGACGCCGATTTATATTCGTGTTTGCGACGGCAAACAGTGTGCCTCCTTCGTGACTTTCAGCGGCCAGGAAATTGCCATGGCGGGCCGGGAAGTGACAGTGCTTTCCGACGCGCGCGGCGGTGTCATTTTGACCGGCAATCGGTTCCTCTGGTCAAGCGACGAGCGGGTAGCCGTGGATAATGGCTGGAAAATCGAAGCCAGGAATTTGGGCCGATTATAAGGAATGGGGCAACGATGAACAAATGGGCAATGGTTTTTTGGGTTCTGGCGGCAGTGGTACAATCGCCGGCGGAGACGAACGCGGCCGTCCGGCTGGCTGTGGTTTCAGGAACCGGCGAGGCCATGACGGCGGCGGATGTTTTGACCGCCCAACTTTCAGGCAATGACAAGATCCAACTGCTGGAACGCGATCAAATTGAAAAAGTTTATCGCGAACAAGGAATTTCAGCGGCCAACCGGGACGATTTGAAGCTGGGCCGGATTCTCGGCGCGGACGGTTTGCTGTTATTGAACGTCGTCCGAACGCCGCAGGTGACCAATTTGGCCGCGCGGCTGATCGCGATCAAACCGGGCGTGGTGTTGACGGATGGAAGTTTTCCGTGGCCGTTGAAAGATTCTGTCCAGTGGTCACAAGCGGTTGCCGACGGCCTCAATGCCTTTTTGCCCAAATTGTCGTTGCTGGCCAAGGATGCCATCCCCATTTCCATCGTCAATTTGCGTGCCGCGGTTTCCTCCACCGATGAGCAGGAAACGGAACGCGATTTGAAGCTGTTGACCATTCAACGATTAAGTCAGGAACGGCAGTTGTTTGTTTTGGAGCGGCAGAAAATGCAATTGCTGAGCCAGGAGAAAGAATTGAAATCCGACGAATCGACATTTTGGGACGGGAGCTACTTGTTGGACGGCACCGTAGACCAAAACGGCTATTCCAGGGATACCGTCACCATCAATGCGCGGTTAACTCCACCGAAAGGTGGCGCGCCACTGAGTTTTATGGTCGTCGGCAGTCGCACCAACCTGGTGGAAGTTGTCAATCGATTGGCCACCAACGTCACCGCATTATTGAAAGTCAGCTCCACGGTCGCGGAATGGAACACTTCGGATGAAGCGGCGCAATATTTTGACGAAGCAAAATGGGCATTGCGCTGGGGGATCTATCCCGAGGCACAGGCGGCAGCAGATTCCGCTTGGGCATTGGGGAAAAGAGACTTGAACTGCGCTTTGGTGCGGGTGAAATCATATCTTATGGCCGCCCCTCCTGCAGCAGACTGTATTGAGCAAGGCACCTTCTACAGCTCGCCCGGTCAGAGGTCGAATTGGCGCGCAGATCTGAAAAAGATTTCTGATAACCACGTTGCCGCCGTCTTTCAAACCAATTCAGAGGAAATTGACTACGTCGCGGTCAACCGACTGCCGGATTCCAGACGAATTGACTGCGCTCTACGCGCGTTGGAGCTCTATTATGAGTTCAGCCAGTCTTCGCCAGATGGCGAACCTAAAATACTCACAAGAGGCCCCGGCTGGAATGATTGGCACAATTCGGATTGGTACAACGTGGGAGTTGAGGATTTAGTCGCTGCCACGCGAGTTTTACAGGTTTTCAATTGCGTCCCCAATTTGCAAAAACCTGTTGCCGAAAAATTGGCTGACCTGCGGGCAATCGCTCGCTCGGTTGCCAGGTTAATCTCCGAATCTCCATCCGTGCATCAGAGTTACTTCGTGGGTAATCGCATTGCGGTCTATGATGAACTGGCATTCACGGTTGGCGAAGATGGCGGCAGAAATCCGAATATTTTCAGTTGCGAGGCGAAATGGGGATGTTTTTGGCAGGAAACGCCCGATGACTGCGTAGCGCTTTACCGCAAATTAATGAGCAGTCCGACCTTCTGTTACCTCCATGAAAAATTCTGGTTCCCCAGTGAGTACGACCGCTACCGATTGCGCCTGCCACGATTGGTCGCCTGGAACGAGGAAGATCGAGAGCGCATCCCGACTGTCTGGCATCAATTCATTCAGGAATTGGATGATTCCTCCAATCTATTGCTACAGCTGGAAGGAAAGGCCTTAAAACTTGCCGATTCGGATGGTGAAACGGCAATGGCCGAATCATTCACCAACCTTTTTGAATCGATGGTCGAGAACCGCGATATTCTCGTAACCAACAACGTGGACATCCTGTATTTGGACTGGCAGACCGGTTCGCTGATCGAGCGGATGGGTGGAGATCTGGCGTCTGATACCAAAGAATCATTAAGACGTATCTATTACTCCGAATACAGTCCTAAACTCGACGCCATGGAACAGGAATATAGAAACAAGACCGTGTCTAGCGGGCGAACGGAGGAGGCCTTTGAAAAACAGGTGAAATTCCTGAGAGACAACACTTCTTATGATTGGGTTCAATTCAACCGGGTTTTTGAGTCGCGAGATTACACCAAGGCTCAAGCGGCCGAACTCCTCCCCTTGCTGGTTGCGTACCAATCAAATCTGATCGCCCGGGCGAAAGACAAGCCGGCCCAGGACCGATTTAAAGCAGAAAGTGCCACGAATTGGATCGATTTCTACGTCGGCAAACCTGCGAAGGAAATTCTAAACCCAACCACGCCACCACCGCGTCCGCAAGTTCAAGTTCAAGTATCGAAACCCGCTGCGGCAACACGAGTTGCCGTGACGGCACCAGTCGCCGTCAAGGCACCGGACGAACCGGCTACGAACATTTTGCTGGTTACCCGTTTTTTGAAAATTCCGGTTGACGGACTTCAGGGTAACGATATCTCTGGGATTCAAATCTTCGCCGAACGCTGGTGCGAAGGAAAGCTATTGGTCGGCCTGAGCTATAGCGAAACGGTTTATGAGTTTGACCAGCAGGGCAACTGGAAAACCACCAGCTCTAAGTCTCGGGTAGTTATCGCCCTATTTAATCCCGGTACGGGAAATTGGGACATGGTCTATTGTCCGGAGGCCTCAGAGTTCGATGTGATCAGGCTTAATTTGCTACATGACAACCATCGCATGGTTCTGTTTCAGGGTGATCTGTTCTCCAGTGAAGAAGGGCAGTTGCAGAAATTTGATTTCCGGCAACGCGTCTGGAAGAATTTGGAGATTCCCCAACAAAGCAGCTATGACTTGTTTGTCGTGGACGGCCATCTTTTGGCGACCGACGCGAACACCATTCTCGAAGTTACCGACGGCGGGAATGGCACTCGCATCCTGGCCAGCACCCGCCGCCGCCCGGCCGAATCGGCGTTGGACCAACTGGACACTCTTGGTTTTCATTCTTCCTTCGCCGGTGGGGCCCCTTCACCGCCGGAATTGTTTTCAAGTCCGGATCATTCGATTTGCGCCAACATCGAAAACAAGATTTTTTGTTGGAACGGACAGGATTGGCGCGAAGTTTTGACCCTGCGGCTTTCCCAGCCACCCGAAATTTTTGAAGATACGATCGTGTTTCGCGAGGTTCCCAATTTGGGTTCCGACGACCGCCCCACGCTATGGATTTGGAGCAAGGGTAAATCGGCACCCGAATTAGCCTTGTCAGACAAACCGCGGCCACACCCGGGCATTATCAATCCATCCTTCCCGAAGGCCGACAATCAGAATTCACACCCCTTTTGGCGATCGCTCGACAATGACTACCTGACCAGTTCCGCCATGACGTACTTCGAATCAAACCTCTATTTCTTCGTTGAACACGCAGGCGTCACCAACGTGAATGGTCATTGGACGGCAACGGCAGAAGACGGTTATCATGCCAAACTGGTCAGTTTGAGCCGGGATTTGGCTGAACCGATTGTTGTGCCTTTGAAATTTGATGTGGAACGCGGAACGCCCCCGCTTAAAAGCCCCACCGAAAGAAATGAACCCTGGTTGGCCATGAACCCGTTGTTGTCGGCCACCATGATGTGTTTCTCCCACGGCAAACTCTTTTTAAGCCAGCGCAATTCACCGGGCGTTTGGACGATTCCCACAGCCGAGATTGAATCTGCAATCGATACGCAAAAGAAAATTCAAATTGCAGAGCAATCACGTTTACTGGCAGTGGCGGAACAACATCGCCAGGATTTGCTCGCGAAATATGATTTGAACCACAGTGGGAAGATCGATCCTCAAGAACGCGAAGCGGCTTTGGATGACCCTGTTTTCATCGAGTCCGAATTGGATGTGATTGACGCCAATCACAATGGCCGGCTGGATCCGGAGGAGCTTGCTTATTTCGATGCCAATCAGAATAGAATTTTGGAGCCAAAGGAACAGGCGGGAATTGACATTGCCGAGCATCTGTTCGCCGAACGGCTCATGAAGAAATTTGATGCCAATGGTGATGGTATCCTCGACCGGGATGAGTTCAGGAACCTGTGCCAGTCTTGTGGTTTTGGAAGAGCGCCGGGAGGCTTCCCCTCGTCATTGGAATTTTCCGCCGCAGATGAAGACCACGATGGGCAGGTTGACTTGAAAGAATTGGAGTCCTTTCTGAAGCAACAACTCCGCCTGCAACTCCATCCTCGCGGAGCAGCCGGGGCTGTATTTTTCAGGCAGCAAATGGCTTTTCCCAATGCCACCGCCGACCCGCAGCGAATGTTCAAAGCTTATGTGGAATTCTATTGGCAACATCCGGAGGGCAACTCAGGCGGAAAGTGACCCGTGAATCCAATGACTGGAATGCGCGATTTTTTTCAAAGGTCCTGTTGTTCAGAATTGTCGCAGTAATTAGAAATGAAATTGATCTCTCAATGGCTGTTGCTGGGGCTGACCGCTTGTTGGCCCGGCGTGGCCCGGTCGCAATTGCAGCTTTTGCCCAGCCGCGAACCGCAACAGGTGTTCGCGGGTGGTGCGCGGGACATTGCCGTCGTCTGGCAGAATACCGGCCGACAGCCGGCCAGCGCCGAAATTCGCACGCGGGTTTTTCAAACGACTTCGGCGACCATGGTTCAGCTTGGTGAAAGCGCATGGAAAACACTTCAAGTGCTGCCGGGACAGACGGTTCTGGAATCGGCACAAATTGATTTCCCTGACGTAAAGGCGGAAACCAAATTCCTCGTCCAATGGCTGCTGGATACGAATCGTGTCATCGGCGTGACCCAAGTCCGGGTTTACCCGACCAATCTGCTCGGGCAATTACAAATGCTGGCGAAAAATCGCTCGTTAGGTGTTTTTGATCCGCAAAGTCAACTCAAGCCACTGCTGAAAAATTCAAAGGTGGATTTCGTGGATTTGGGGGAATCCGAGCTGGAACATTTCCCGGGCAAACTGGCCATCATCGGACCATTTGCCTCCAAAGCTCAGGTCCCGGAAGGTTTGGCAAAACGAATCAAAGTGCTTGCCCAAAAGGGAGCCGCAGTAGTCTGGATTCTGCCGCCGGATACCAGTAAAGAACTTCACCCGTCGTTTTATCTGGTGCCGGAATGTTCCGGCGTCGTCGTCGTGGCGCAGGCAGCCCTGATTGCAGACCTGGCGGCAGACCCAAAATCACAACTGAATTTGCTTTATTTTTGCAATCTGGCATTGCATCCCCGGTTTTTAACTTTGCCGGATTTGTCTTCATAATCCAAAATTTAAAATATGATGTTGAAATCCATTCCGATTCTGATGGTCGCCTTTTTAAGCGGCAGTCTGGCACTGGCTGAAATGCCCCCGTTAACTGTGGCCGTTTATGATTTCACCGGCAGTGCGGAGGCAAACAGTTATGGCCAGAATGTAACGGCCCTGGTCACCGCCGATCTGACGGCGGAAACCAATCTGGTGATGCTCGAGCGGGCGGAATTGGACAAGGCGCTGAGCGAGCAGGCGTTTGGGGTTTCCGGCATGGTCAGCTCGGATGCCGCTGCCAAAATCGGCCAGATCACCGGGGCCAGGGTTCTCGTGGCCGGTCAGGTCATCAAAACCGGTGGAGATCATCTGGTAATTGTTGCTGACATCATCGGAACGGAAACCGGCCGGCTTTTTGCGGCGAAAGTGGAAGGCGCCCCGGATGACCTGGCGGAACTGACTTCCGATTTGAGCCGGAAGATTGCGCAGACCATCATGGCTCAGACGACAAACCTGGTGGCGACGGCGGAAGAGTCGCACGCGGAGCGTTTGGCGCGAATTGTTAAAAGCATCAAAGGCAAAAATCGTCCCGCCGTGTCCGTTGACGTCGTCTGGCCCAATCGCAGAGGACACAGTTCCACGGCCGAAGCTGAATTCGGGGCCATTTTATTGAAGGCCGGATTTGAGGTGGTGGACAGCAATTCTGACCGCAGGCCGGACGTGGAAATCACGGGAGTTGACGATGCCAGCAGCGGGCCGCGCCGCGGCAATTTGTTTTCGTTTCGTGCCGTCATTGACTTGAAAGTCCAGGAACGGCGAACGGGCAACATCATTACGTTTGATCACCAGGAAAGCACTGCTACCGACATTGCCCGGGCAGGGGCTGACCGGGCGGCGCAAGTGAATGCCGTGGATGCGCTGGCGGCAAGGGTTCTCCCGCTGCTGGCAAATAGCCCCGCCAATTCAAAGGAATAAGATGAAGGCAATCCTATCCATTATTTTGAACCTGTCCGTTGCCATTCTGGTGGCTCATGCCGCGCCACAACCACCGATTACTGTCGCCGTCTATGATTTGTCCGGGGAAGGCGATGCGGAAAGCTACGGAAACAAGGTAACCGCGCTGGTCACTGCTGATTTAACCGCCGAAACCAACTTGGTAATGGTCGAGCGCGCGGAATTGAACAAGGCGCTGCGTGAGCAGGCTTTTGGCGTTTCCGGCATTGTCAGTTCGGATGCCGCGGCCAAAATCGGCCAGATCACTGGCGCCAAGGTTTTGGTCGTCGGTCAGGTGATCAAAACCGGGGAAAATCATCTGGTCATCGTCGCCGAGATTATTGGGACAGAAACCGCGCGGCTCTTTGCGCCGACAGTGGATGGACCGGCCGACAATTTGCTTGAGCTGACCTCTGAGTTGAGTGCGAAGATCGCCCGGACTATCAGCGATCAGGCCACGAACCTCGTGATGCCGCCGGAAGAATCCCACGAAGCCCGACTGGAACGCATCATCAAAAGTATCCACAGTACGAACCGGCCCAACGTCTCAGTGTATATCTTGCAGTATAACCGATACGGGACCCGTTGGCCGGATGTTGTGGCGGAAAACGAATTCGGCGCCCTTTTACTTAAAGCCGGTTTTGAGGTGGTAGACAATAATTCCGACCAGAAACCGGATATCGAAATCATTGGGGAAGCCGTCACCAGTTGGGGCGAAGCGTCCCCGGCGCGCGGAGGGTTGCTTTCCATCAACGCATCCGTTGAGGTCAAAATCCAGGAAAAAAAGACGGGCAAAATCATTGCTTTCGATCGTCAGGAAAGTGCCGCCATCGGTGCTGGAGAAACAGTGGTTGACCAGACGGCCCAAGTGAACGCGGTGGATGCACTGGCCGAACGGGTGTTGCCACTGCTGGCGAAATGATATTTAACTCAAGAATCCAATTATGAAAATAAAGGCTGTTCTTTTCCTGGCGCTAACACTGATCGCCGGCACAGTCATTGCCGCCGATACACCGCCGGTTTCGGTCGCCATTTTCGATTTCCAATCACCGTACCGGGTTCGGTTGCGAAACGACATCGGGTTGGTTTCTTCGTTGCTGACGGCGAATTTGTCGTCCAATCCGCGGCTCACCTTGGTTGACCGTGCGGAATTGAATAAGGTTTTGAAAGAGCAGGCTTTTGGGTTGTCCGGTGAAATTACGCCTGAAACGGCGGCAAAAATCGGCCAATTGATCGGCGCAAAAATTCTGGTAACCGGACAAATTTTCAACGTGGGTGATACGGTGGGCACCGATATTGGAAAAGAGGGCGCTCAGAGTGAAATCCTCATCGTTGCCAACGTCATCGGAGCGGAAACGGGAAGAATTTTCGCGCAACGAGAGCAAGGCGCGCGGGAAAATCTGGTGAAGATGGCCGATGATTTGTCCGCAAAAATTTCGGAAACCGTCTCCAACCAATACACTAACCTTGTCGCCGCCAAAGCTGTTTCCACGACACAGCAAATTCAGGACATCATCGGCAAACTTCCGGCCAAGCCGCGTCCGGCGGTTTCCATCCAAATTGCTGAACAATTTCTCAACATGAAAAAGGCCGGCCAGACGTCGCCAACGGAACTGGGCGCGATTTTCAAGGAAGCCGGATTTGAAGTCGTGGACGAAAACTCGGACAAACGGCCAGACATTGTCATCACCGGCACCGCCACAAGCTCTGTGAACGGCAAAGGCCACGACAAACTCATTTCATCATCCGCAACGTTGAACATCAAAGCCCAGGATCGGCTGACCGGAAAAATCCTGTTCCTTGACCGGCAGGATAGCACCGCGGTTGATCTCAACCGGCAAATGTCTGCGAAAAAAGCGTTGCAGGACGCGGCGGACAAATTAGCCGCAAGACTGATACCCGTGCTCGCGCAGTGACGATTTGAATTTAATCCAGATAAAAAATCCAAAGTTATGAAAACATTTATGAAATCCGTTTTAATGGCTGCGCTCGTTTTGCTCGCCGGCAATACGATGGCTGCCGACCAGATTCTCACCGTCGCCGTATTTAATTTCGAGTCGAAGGACGAAGCCGTGCACGGTCTCGGACCCAAGGTCGCTGATTTGATCAGCGCCAATCTGTCCGCCGAACCGGACATCATCACCGTGGAACGCGCGGAACTGGAAAAGGCACTGGGCGAACAGGAACTCGGCCAGTCCGGCATGGTCAGCCCCGATACGGTGGCCAAGGTTGGTAGTCTGACGGGCGCCAAGGTGCTCGTGACCGGCCGGGTTTTTGAGGCGGACAATCAGCTTTTCATCGTCGCCAAAATCATCGGCACGGAAACCAGCCGGGTTTATGGCGATCTGGTCAGTGGACCGACGGAAGGTTCGCTGGCGAATTTGTCGGCACAAATGGCAAAAAAGATTGCCGCCGTGGTCGCGAAGGAGGGCGATACACTGGTTGCTAAGGTTGAATCACGCGCCGACCGCATTGCCAGAATCAAAAAGGATCTGGGCGGTAAAAAACTTCCGGCCGTTTCCGTGAAAATTGCCGAACAGCATTTCGGGCAATTCGTCATTGATCCGGCGGCGCAAACCGAGTTGTCGCAGATATTGCAGCAATGCGGTTTCACCGTGGTGGATGACCTTTCGACCAACAAGGCAGACGTGGCCATTACCGGCGAAGCATTCAGCGAATTCGGGATGCAAAAAGGCAATCTGAAAAGCTGCCGCGCGCGGATTGAAATCAAGGTGCGCGATATAGCCAGCGGAAAAATTCTGGATGTTGACCGTCAAACCAGCGTTGGGGTGGACTTGGCCGAGCATGTCGCGGCCAAAACCGCCCTGGAAAACGCAGCGGACATGCTGGCCGAACGCGTGATTCCCCAACTGACATCGCAATGACCGTTCACCCCTCACATTTATGGAAAAAATATATCTGATGGTTATTTCCTCCCTTCTCTTCAATTGTGGGCCTGTCCTGCAGGCACAAGAAGCCCAGAAACCGTTGCCTTCTGATAACGCGTTATCTGAGAAAATCGGTGGCATTTGGCCATTCGAGGGAGATTTGTTGAATGGGAACGCTCACCGTTCCGCCCGAATCAACCTGGCTACGAATAGTCAATATACGATTGAAGTTAAAGACCGGATGACAGAGAGGCCTGCCAAAGGAGAGGAAAGCATCCGCGCAAGCTTGGGAACGTGGTTGGTTAAGGATGGATGTCTGGTAATGACCAAGTTGAAAATGCGTTCGGGGGACGGGGATATTCAGTCAATGTCGAAACCCGAGGTTTCAACGAACAGGATTGTGCGGGCAACGGACAAGCAACTAGTGTTCATATATGAACTCACGGGTCGTGAGCAGGCTTGGAATCGCGGCAATTGAGGTCCAATACCGTGTCAATCGATTTTGTATCTTCTGCGCCTTTTTGTTGCGGCGGTTTTACTGAATTGCTCCTAGACCAGGACCACCGAAGCGGCGACAATACTTTTAAACATGGAAGCGAAAACACTGACGACTCTGATTCAGACCCTCATCGCGACGGTGGAGAAACGAATTCCTGAATATCTCGCGGTTGACGCAGACCGGAAACTCAACGAGGGAAATTGCGCCCTGTGCATTGTGGATGAAGCCGGCGGGGTGCACGGAAAAATGTTCGGCACCGACAAAATCCGGCAGCGCCGATGCTTCCATATCGCCTGGACCAAGGCGAGCCAGGTCTAAATTACCGGATACAAAACCGGTGAGTATGAGAAATTGGTTTTTAACGGTGAAGTGGATGAAAAGAAGTTTGGGATCATCCGACCGGATTTTGTCGGCTGGATCGGCGGCCAGCCCGTCGTCATTGACGCTCAGACCAAGTTGTCTGTCGGGTTCAGCGGTTTTCGCGGCACCAGCGATTTGGAGATCGTCCAAAAAGCCGTGGCCGATGTGACAGGTCGCAAGAGTAAAACGTGACTTGGTCTGCCGGGCTTTAGAGCAAATTCATTACAACTGTAGCCACAAAAATTTGCAAAAAAGCACAGAAGAAAATTTCCTTTCCGCGCTTTTTGTGCCTTTTCCCGGCTATAACTTAGATTGAAATGCTCCAGGGCCGCTTTAAAGCGGCTTCAATGCGTCGAGCGCAGGATGACGTTCGTGGTGAACAGCAGGATCATGATGACGTTGATGGAGAACTTGCCCACGATGCCCGCCAACAAACCGACCGTCGCACCCAGACCGGCTTTTGCCGCCGGCTTCCATTCCCGGCCGCCAGTCAATTCCAGCAAGGTCGCGCCGACGAACGGGCCGATAATGATTCCCGGCAAGCCAAAGAAAAGGCCGACGATGCCGCCGAGCACCGCGCCCAACGCCCCGCGCCAGGTCGCGCCAAATTTGTTGGCTCCGAACCAACCGGCCACGAAATCGAACACCAGGGCGGCTACCGTGAGCAACACCAGGATAATCAACACGGATTGGTTGACACTGGCTGCGCCAAAACAGAGCCGGTGACCAATCGCTGCGGCCAGGACGACCAGCGTGCCCGGGAATCCGGGTATGAGGCCGCCGATCAGCCCCGCCAGCATCACCAGCAGGGCGAGGCTCAACCCGATGATTTCCGTCGTTGTCACGAAATGAAATTGTAGCAGTGAATGTAAGTTCGCTCCAATTGAAATGAGCCGACTCACGTCGGCTGCTACGAACAATAAATGGTGGCCATGCGCAAGCACCAAAGACCTTGATTCGGTTTGGATTTGATTCTACAAGGAGGTCGCGCCCAATCAGCTTATGGAACGCCGCCCGCTCAAAATGGCCAGACGGCCTCTCAATTTTTTAAGCGTAAAGTTACTTGTATTTTGGATAGTTCTTGGTGCCGTTTGGATTGCAACGGCTGGGCGGATTGCTTTTTGGATGACGATTTTATTGCCTTTTGCCGGTCTTGTCACAATCGCCATTTGGCAAACTCGCTTTTCGTCGCGTCATCTCGTGTGGACAATGCTTACGACTCATTGTCCACAGTGCGGGACATGGCCGATGAATTACAAAAGTTCTTCAACAAGTGAAAATCGTGGCTTTTTGATTTGTGAGAAGTGTCAAATCGAATGGGATTTGGGTCCGAATACAGGAGCGCTCGGAAGCTGTTACAACAATAATGACCTTTTTAAAAATATTTCTGAGAACATTGACAAACAGGTTCAGAGCAATGAACCGCCTCAAATGGGAGAGACTTTTGAACGATTGAAAAAGGAAGGCCATTCGGCGGAAGAAGCCCGCCGATTAATTTCAGCGGCAGTTGCAGTGGAAGTCTTTTACATTGTTTGTGACCACAAACCATTCAACAGTGAGCGATACGCGTGGAATCTCAAACGATTGCCTCAATTGCCGTGGGACGCGCAGGGAAAAGAACTTTACCGAGTTTAACTATTTCCTCGCCCGCTTCAATTTTTTGTAACTCACCGGCTTCGTTTCCGGTTTTTCGCCGTTGACCATGCGTTTGAGTTCCTTGATCTGGTCGCGGAGCAGGGCGGCTTTTTCAAATTGCAATTCCTCGGCGGCTTTGAGCATTTCCGTTTCCAGTTCGCTGATCGTTTCGGTCAAATCCACGTCCATGGCGGCGTCTTTGAGCACCGACGCCCCGGCTTCCCGTTTCGATTCGTAAACCGCCAGGCTTTCTTCAACGGCCCGGCTGACACTGCGCGGCGTGATGTTGTGTTCTTTATTGTAGGCCATCTGCTTCTGCCGGCGATACTCGGTGACCGCCAGAAATCGCTTGATGCTGTCGGTCATCACGTCGGCATAAAGGATGACTTCGCCGTGGAGATGGCGCGCGGCGCGGCCGGCGGTTTGAATCAAGCTCGTTTCGCTGCGCAGAAAACCTTCCTTGTCCGCATCCAAAATCGCCACGAGCGAAACTTCCGGCAAATCCAGGCCTTCGCGCAGCAGGTTGATGCCCACGAGCACGTCGAATTCACCCTTGCGAAGCGACCGCAAAATTTCCACACGCTCGATGGCGTCAATCTCGCTGTGGAGATATTGCACATTCACACCGATACCGCGCAGGTAATCGGTCAGTTCCTCGGCGGTGCGTTTGGTCAGCGTGGTGACGAGCACGCGCTCCTTCGCGTCGGCGCGTTTGCGGCATTCCTCGATGAGATCGTCAATCTGGCCTTTAAGCGGTTTCAGCGTGACCTTCGGGTCCACCAGTCCGGTCGGGCGGACGACGAGTTCGGTGACGCCAGCTCGCTCGCCGACTTGAACTCCCTCTCCGCCGCGGAGCGGGGGAGAGGGCTGGGGTGAGGTGGCGCGTTTCTCAGTTTGCCCCTCGCCCCGACCCTCTCCCCGCTTAATCGCGGGGCGAGGGAGAAAACTTTCCCGCGACCATTCCAGTTCGCGCGCGGCGGGTGTGGCGCTCACGTAAATCGTCTGGCTCTGCATCGCCTGAAATTCGGCAAATTTCAACGGGCGGTTATCCAGCGCGCTCGGGAGGCGGAATCCGTATTCCACCAGCACCGTCTTGCGCGAGCGGTCGCCTTCAAACATCGCGCCGATCTGCGGCACCGTTGCGTGCGATTCGTCAATCACCAGCAGGTAATCGTGCGGAAAGAAATCGATCACGGTTGCAGGCCGCGAGCCGGGCGGGCGTCCGGCGATGTGGCGCGAGTAATTTTCGATGCCGGAACACACGCCCATTTCCTCCATCATTTCCAGATCGAATTCCGTGCGCTGTTTGATGCGCTGGGCTTCGAGCAATTTTCCATTCTTTTCAAACCAGACGATGCGCTCGCGCAACTCCTCACGGATCGCGAGCGCGGCGCGCTTCATCTTGTCGGCGGTGGTGACGAATTGTTTGCCGGGGAAAATGGTCACGGCGTCGAGCGATTCGGTTTTGCCGCCGGTCAACGGCTCAAAGCGGCTTAATCGCTCGATTTGCTCGCCGAAGAATTCGACGCGCAAGCCATCCTCGCGTCCGGCGGGTCGGACCTCCACCGTGTCGCCGCGCACGCGAAAATGGCCGCGCTCGAAGGCGATGTCGTTGCGGTCGTATTGCAAGTCCACCAGGCGCGTGAGGAGTTGTTCGCGTGAAATGTCCTGGCCGACGCGGATCGGGATGACCATGGCCTCGTAATCCTCCTTGCTGCCGATGCCATAAATGCATGACACACTGGCGACGACCACGACGTCGCGGCGCGAGAACAGCGAGCTCATGGTCGAGAGCCGCAATCGCTCGATTTCCTCGTTCCGGCTGGAATCCTTTTCGATGAACGTGTCGGTGCGGGGGATGTAGGCCTCCGGCTGGTAATAATCGAAATAGCTGACGAAGTATTCGACGGCGTTGTGAGGGAAAAACCCTTTGAACTCGGCGTAAAGCTGCGCCGCCAGTGTTTTATTGTGCGAGATGACGAGTGTCGGCTTGTCCACGTTCTTGATGACGTTGGCAATCGCGAAAGTCTTGCCGGAACCGGTCACGCCGAGCAGGGTTTGATGTTTCGCCCCGGACATAATGCCGTCGGTCAGCTTCGCAATCGCTTGCGGCTGGTCCCCGGCAGGTTTGAACGGCGCGACAAGGTCGAACATTTCAGCAGGAAAGGTAGAAGCGCAATGGGTGGGAGTCAATGAAGTGCGGCCCGGCAAAACCCTAGCAGGGCGCGTCACTCCGTGCGCGCCGTTTGCCCAAATGCGTCGGCGCCATGCGCCGATTTCGAGCCACAGGCTCAACGCTGCCATCCATCAGGACGCTTCCCGGTTTTTGGTTGAATTGGCAATCAGTTTCACTAAATTTCCGGTTTAACTTGAACCATGAAAGCGCTAGCCGCAGTGGCCGTTTTGATTTTGTCCTTGATTATGTCGCACGCTGAAGTTCTGTCTCCGATTCCCCTCTGGCCGAACGGCGCACCCGGCGCGCTGGGCGCGCGGTCACAGGACATTCCCACGCTCACGCCGTATCTGCCCGAGGCGACCAATGCCACCGGGGCAGCCATGGTGATATGTCCCGGCGGCGGTTACGCGCACCTTGCGCCGCATGAAGGCAATGATTATGCGCTCTGGCTGAACCAGCACGGCATCACTTGCTTTGTGCTCAAATACCGGCTCGGTTCGAGTGGTTATCATTATCCGGTGGAATTCGAAGACGGAACTCGCGCCCTGCGCTGGGCGCGCGCTCACGCGGCGGATTACAAGATTGATCCGCACCGCATCGGCATCATGGGTTCGTCGGCGGGTGGGCATCTGGCTTCCACGTTATTGACCCATTTTGATTCCGGCAACACGAACGCAGACGACCCGATTGAACGGCAAAGTTCGCGGCCGGATTTGGGCATTCTTTGTTACGCGGTCATTACGATGGGCGAGTACACGCACCAGGGTTCGAAGGAAAATCTGCTGGGCAAACATCCGTCAGGGAAACTGGTGAAGCTGCTTTCCAATGAATTGCAGGTGAGGACCAACACGCCGCCGTGTTTCATCTGGTGCACCTACGAGGACAAGACGGTACCGATGGAAAACAGTCTGATGTTTGCCGAGGCGCTCCGGAAAAACCATGTGCCGTTCGACCTGCACGTTTACCAAAAAGGCGGCCACGGCATGGGGTTGAAGGACAAGCCGCCGTTCGCGCATCCGCATCCGTGGGCAGCCGACTGTTTGTTCTGGTTGAAACAGCAAGGTTGGGTGGAGTGAGTCGAATGCCCTCGACATAAATGGCCGGCGCGAAATAGCGTCCAGTCAATTCCGGGTTTGGCCATGGCCAACTGTCCAACTTGCAAAACGCCTTTGCGGACCATCCGACAGAGTGAAGGGGTTTATTTCTACTGCAATGAATGCAAAGGGCGTGCCGTTACAGTCCCTCAAGTCCGCCGAATGGCCGGAGAACAGTTTGCCACACGGTTGCTCCATAAAATGGATACGGCCCGCGACGCTTCGTCACGACTTTGCCCGTTTTGTTGTCGATTAATGAAACGGTTTCAAATTCCTCAACCGGCCATGGCCTTGGATGCTTGCCGACCTTGCGTTACAGTCTGGTTTGATCCCGGCGAATTTGAGGAATTGCCCGAAGGCGTCATAGAAACGCCGGATGAGCTTAGACTGCGTGGGATTGAGGCCGAGGCCACATGGAAACTCGCGGAAATGGCTGCACAACAACGTCGGGATGAAATGATTTCCGGCGCACCACCGGATGAGGAGTGGAAATGGATTCCCGCGTTCTTCGGGTTACCGGTTAAAATCGACGATGCCGGACTGTCCCGCTGGCCTTGGATGACTTGGTCGTTGTCCTTTCTGATTGCCTCGGTCAGTATCCTGGCATTTTTTAACTTAGAAAGTGCCGTCGACCGATTCGGGATGATTCCCGCTGAGATGTGGCGTTATGACGGCGCAACATTTTTGACTTCGTTCTTCTTCCACGCCGGGGTTTGGCATTTGGTGGGTAATCTCTATTTCTTTCTATTGTTTGGAAACAATGTAGAAGACTATTTGGGGCGTTGGAGGTTTGCCGGATTGATACTTTTCTCAACTTTGACGGGTGATTGCTTTCACATTTTGGGCAACCTGCATTCGACCGTTCCGTCCATAGGCGCCAGCGGTGGGATTTCAGGGGTTCTTGTTTTTTATGCGCTGGAATTTCCACGGGCCCGATTGGGAATTTTATTCCGATTTTACTGGCGATTTGCCTGGATTCAAATACCGGCTTGGGGTGCCTTCGTTATCTGGCTGCTGCTGCAATTTTTTGGTATCTATGAACAGTTTGCTGGTCTTAGCAACGTTTCTGCCCTGGCACATTTGGGTGGAGTTGTAACCGGTGTTGCTCTGTGGCTTTGGTGGCGCAGGATTGGATTACGTTCAGCGGGGGTGCAAAGCGGTACCGCTTAATGGATGGATTTTCCACTTGCCATTCCTGGCATTTCGGCTATCTTCCACATTGCCTGAACGCCGCGTGTGCGGATGTTCATTAAGGCTGAGAAAAAACAGTTAACCCATAACCTAATCTTTAACCTCCGTTGCCGTTTGCAGCGACTGGTAAGTTAGGCAATGGAGCTTCGGTTCCCGCCGTTTGGGTTCCCAGGTTCCCGCAGTACAACAACAGCAGAATTATGCTCACCATGGAAGAAGCCCTGAAGCAAGCCGGCTCGCTGCCGTTTGCCGCAGGCAATATCGTCAAAGGTCACATCATCGAAGTCCGCCCCAAGGAAGTGCTGGTGGACATCGGCTACAAGAGCGAAGGCGTCATCCCCGGCGCCGAATTTGAAGACATCAAAGCCGTCAAGGTTGGCGACGAGATTGATGTCCTGATTGAAAAACTTGAAAACAAGGAAGGCACGGTCGTGCTGTCGCACGAGAAGGCCGAGTTCAAGCGCAACTGGGAGCGCATCCTTACGATTTGCAACGAAGGCGGCACGATCCAGGGCAAGGTCAAATCCGTCGTCAAAGGCGGCTTGGTCGTCAACATCGGCGTCGAGGCGTTCCTGCCCGCGTCACAGATTGACATCGTCACGCCGAAGAACCTCGCCCAGTTCGTCAACAACACCTACGAGTTCAAGGTGGTCAAAATCAACCAGGACCGGCAGAACATCGTGCTGTCGCGCCGCGAGCTCATCGAGCAGGAACGTTCCGAGAAACGCGCCAAACTGCTCGCCGAAATGGTGCCCGGCGACATTCGCAAGGGCACGGTCAAGAACATCACTGATTTCGGCGCGTTCATTGACCTCAACGGCATTGACGGCCTGCTGCATATCACCGACATGAGCTGGGGCCGCATCGCGCATCCGTCGGAGCTTTTGAAGGTTGGCCAGGAAATTGACGTGGTGGTGCTGGACGTGAACAAGGAAAAGGAACGCGTCAGTCTCGGCCTCAAGCAGAAGATGGCCAATCCATGGGACAACATCGAAACGAAATTTCCGGTCGGCGCGCGCGTCAAAGGCAAGGTGGTCAACCTGGTGCCGTATGGCGCCTTTGTGCAGCTCGAACCGGGTGTGGAAGGCCTGGTGCACGTCACCGAACTTTCCTGGACCAAACGCGTGGCCAAACCCAGCGACATGCTCAAGCCGGACCAGGAAATCGAAGCGATTGTTCTGGGCATTAACCGCGAGGAACAGAAAATTTCCCTGGGCATTCGCCAGTTGGAAAGCAATCCGTGGGACTCCGCCGAGACGAAGTATGCGGTCGGGACCCGTGTCAAGGGCAAGGTGCGCAACTTGACGAGCTACGGCGCGTTTGTGGAATTGGAGGAGGGCATTGACGGCATGATCCACGTGTCCGACATCTCTTGGACGCGCAAGATCAATCATCCTTCGGAAATCCTCAAGAAAGGCGACGAAATTGAGGCGGTCGTGCTGGAAGTGGACCGGCCGAACCAGCGGATTGCGCTCGGCATGAAACAATTGGGCGAAGATCCCTGGGAGAACATTGACAAGTTGTACAAGGTTGGCGACGTGGTCCAGGGCAAGGTCACGAAGCTGGCCAGCTTCGGCGCGTTCGTCGGATTGCAGCACGAAATTGACGGCCTGGTGCACATCTCGCAGGTCAGCGAGGAGCGCGTGGACAAAATCAAGAACGTGCTCAAAGTCGGCCAGGATGTGACCGCGCGCGTCATCAAGATTGACAAGGGTGAACGCCGCATCGGCCTGTCCATCAAGGCCGCCAGCTACTCCGATGAGCAGCTGAAGGAAGAACAGAAAATGCTCGACTCGCTCAAGCCCGGCGAAGACCTCGTGGCGTTGCAGCACGCCTTCGATGCCGCCGACGAGGCGAAGCAGGACGCAAAGGAATAATCAGCGCAGGATACTTATTCGCACCGGCGGGCCGGCAACGGCCCGCCGGTTTTTTTCAGAGGGACGAGCTCTGCGAGTCTCCATTCGAACTCTGAAATGACGTGTAGTTTGGGACTCGTGTAACTTGTCCCTCCGGGTTCATTCCGCCAGCGACTTGTGCCGGTAATGCAAAATTCGGAATTCCGGTTCGTCGCGGATTTCCCCGGCCAGAACAAATTTTTCTTCAAACGGCGGGAAGAAGGCGTCGCCATTCTCAACTTCGCGTTTAACCAAAGTCAGATAAAGGTCGGAACAGCGCGGCAGGGCCTGTTCGTAAATCTGCGCGCCGCCGCAGATGAAGATGTCGTTCGGAAATTCCTCCGGATTCAACCGGTCCAGTGAATTGAAAATCAAAATCTCCGTCCGCCGGTTTTTCTCCAATTTGGTGAAATGAAACTGGTAGGCGCGTTTGAGGTAACGGCCGCCGCGCCACTCGTGATACTGGCCAAAAATATCCGGATGTGTCTTGATGAGCCGCTGGGGGTGTCGCGTGAGGATCATGTTCTTGCGGCTGGGCAGCGGCCGATCCAGGCTTTCGAAGGTTTTGCGTCCCATCACGACGACGTTGCCCAACGTCGTTTTTTTGAACCACTTGAAGTCCTCCGGCAGGTGCCAGGGGATCTTGCCGTCCACGCCAATTACGCGGTTCAGCGACATGGCGGCGATGGCTTGAAAGTATTTCATTCAGTTCGTGGGCGCGCCCAGGGCGCGCAGCCGGTTTTTAATGGCAGTCGAATCGGGGTCGAGCCGCAAGGCTTCCCGGTATTCGACGACGGCCTCGTCCAATTTATGCTCCACAAACAGCGCATTGCCCAGATTGAAATGCGCGTCGGGAAACCCCGGTCGGTAACGAATCGCCTCGTGAAAAGAGACAATGGCCTGGTCGGTCCGGTGCTCATGATAGAGCACAACACCCAGGTTGTTCCACGTTTCCGCGTCCGCCGGATTCAATTGCAGCGCCCGCCGGTATTGCGCGATGGCCTCATCGAACCGGCCCGCTTTTACCAGCAGGTTGCCATAATTATAATAGATGTCCCCGTCCTTGGGCTGTAGCTGGAGCGCTTTGCGATAGTGCGTTTCGGCTTCCGCCAGATTTCCCTGCGCCGTCAACAGCCGGCCCAGATTGGTGTGCGCCATCCAGGAGGCGGGATTTTTGGCCAGTGTATCACGCCACAGGGTTTCAAGATTCTGATAAGCGCCGGCCTGGCGCCAGGTCAGCGTGGCCAGTATCATTAAAACCAACAACGCCGCCCCATAGCGCGCGGGCAAAAGAATCCGCCATTTTTGCGAGTAATGCGTTGCCAGGCCCGCAATCAATGCGATCGGCCCGATACAGGCCAGGTATTGATAATGATCGGCAACGAAGGTGTAGAAAAACGTGAACAGCGGAATGAACCCCAGCATGGGTGAGAGCGCCGCCGCGAAGAAAATAATGGCCGCCGCCGGACCGCGACCGAGCGCATGACGTCCCAGCCAGAGCAGTGCGGCCACCATGATGCAGCCGACTGCCCAAAGATATTGCCAGGGATTGCCGGCGTTGATATCCCAACGTGGATAGCTGAAGGTCAGATTGACCGGCCAGAGCAATTTGCCGGCGTAAAACCATACCGCGCGGGTGGCAATCAGCAGGCGTTCCGCCGCACTGAACGAGAGGCCGTATTGGGGTTTGTAATTCCCCAGATGTTGCTCCCACCAGATGGAAAGCAATCCCATCGCCAAACCCGCGGCCAAAAACGGGGCCACCTGGAGCCCGCGTTGCCAGTTGAGCGGTTCGCGCTTTAACCAGAGGACCAACAGCATGGCCGCCGGCAGGGTGCAGGCGGTCGTCTTGCTGAACAACGCCAGCGCGTATAACAAAAATGTCAGCGCGTAAAATTGCCACGAATTGTTTCGGGCAAATTGCAGCCACGTCCACAATGCCAGCAGGTAAAAAAACGTGGACTCGGTATTCTTCAGTTCGGTAATCCACGCGACCGATTCCACCTGCACCGGATGCAGGGCGAAAATGGCCGCTGCGAGCCACGCGCCCGGCAAGCCCAGCCGCTTCAACACGACCCACACCAGCAGCGCATTGGCACTGTGCAGCAGGACGTTGAAAATATGGTAACCCAGCGGATTCAAGTCCCACAGGCCGTATTCAAACCGGAGCGTGGTGTAGACCAGCGGAAAATACTGTGACTGGTTATAAAACGAAAACCAGATGCGCCGCAGGCCGTCCGGCCCGGTCAACAGCGGGTTGTTTGTGACATAGGCGTCATCGTCCCAGATGAATCCGCCGCGCAAGGCCGGCCAGTACGCGACGAAAACTGCCAGCACTATGAAAATGGCGCCCCAAAACCCGGGCCTGGATATTCTTTTCACGATATTAAGCTGGGCATCGGTCCGACAATGCGACGCAAATAGCTTCGGATTGTTTCATGCTTCGAGTTGCGTTTTCCGGGTAGTGTAGGCAAATGAATGTCCCCAGCGAACGATTGGTTTCTCAAAATAATGCCACGACAATGTGGCCAGAAGCAATGTAACCAAAAGAGCGAAAAGAGTCACCAGGCCATCTGTGAGATTGTTTATGGCCAAAATATCCCGGCCGGAAATCAGACCGTGGGCCAAGGCATCCATCGCCAAATGCATCAGGAAGACACCATACGCAATGATTCCCAGGTTCCGCAGCAGGGTAATACGCATCACCTTTGCCAGGGCTCCTTGTTTTGCCGTTATCACAATCAACAACACGCAGGTGTAAAACAATGGCAACCAGGAGTAACCCAGAAATACCATCTCAAAAGAAGTTCGTGAGTCTATACCACGCTTGCTCAAATAAATCACGCCGGCCAGAAGAACGATAAATGCCGGATAAAGGTGGCTTTGGTGCTTCTGGAGCCAGTCACGCCAGAATTCTTGTCGAATGCCATAAGCGCACGCAACCCCCATTAATAGTGCGTCCGCACGATACGGCAGCAATACGTACACAAAAATCGCCGGATGATAGAGATACGAATACAGCCGGAGCACAGGGATCACGACAATCATCGCGGCCAGCGCATAGGGGAGTTTGCGAAGAGGCAAAAACCGTATCAGCAATGGGGCGATCAGGTAAAACTGTTCTTCGATGGCCAGCGACCAGATGGTTCCCAGCCAATGCGGGCCAAAAATCTGTTTTTTGGCGATGAAAAAATTCTGCAAGAATACCGCATAAGCCCAGTTTGGATACCGCGGCGCAAAAGCATCCGCCGCCCAATGTTGGCGTAATAAAGAAGGCGACAAAACCCTGTCCAGGAAGAGGAACAGAATCAGCCACAGAAAATATAACGGGAAAATCCGGCAGATCCGCCGGAGATAAAAAGTCTTGAAGTAGTTTTCGGTATTGCGCTGGTCCAGAAGGATACCTCCAATGAGGAAACCCGATAACACAAAGAAGAGATCGACCCCGCTCCAGGACAGCGCCAAAGCACGGTTCAGGGATTCGACCAGCGGGCTGTCCCGCGGTTGGATTCGCCCGGAAAGATAATGATGAACCAAAACCACAAGAATCGCCACGCCCCTAAGACCATCCAGTTCCGGGATGCGAACACCGGTTTTGAGCTGGAATGCTGAACTCACACGGCAATCGGCGCTTTAATGGCCGGATGCGGGTCGTAGCCGGCCAGCTCAAAATCCTCGAACTTGAAGTCGTGAATGTTCTTTACCGCCGGATTTAACTTCATCTGCGGCAACGGACGCGGCGCGCGCGCGAGCTGCAATTTCGCCTGCTCCAGATGATTTTGATAAAGGTGTAAATCTCCGAACGTGTGGACAAATTCGCCGGGTTTCAATCCACAAACCTGCGCCACCATCCGCGTGAGCAGCGCGTAACTGGCGAGGTTGAACGGTACGCCGAGGAACAAATCCGCGCTGCGCTGGTACAGCTGGCAACTCAATTCGCCGTCGAGCGCGTAAAACTGAAACAGGGCATGACATGGCGCCAGGCGCATTTGATCCAGTTCACCTGGATTCCAGGCGGTGACGATGTGCCGCCGGCTGTCGGGACTCTTTTGAATCTGCGCGATGACGTCGTCAATCTGATTAATGGAATGGCCGTCAGGCGTGCGCCAGTCGCACCATTGCGCGCCGTAGATGCGGCCGAGGCTGCCATGCGCATCCGCCCACTCGTCCCAAATCGTCACGCCATGCTCGTGGAGATATTTGACGTTGGTATCACCGCGCAGAAACCAGAGCAGCTCGTAAATGATGGATTTGAGGTGCAGCTTCTTCGTGGTGAGCACGGGAAAATTTTGGCGTAAATCGAACCGTGCCTGCGCGCCGAATACGGAATACGTGCCGGTACCGGTGCGGTCGGCCTTGAACTTGCCGCGTTCCAAAACCAGCCGAAGCAAATCGAGATATTGAACCATCGCGGGAGAAATTTAACCGCGAGATACGCGAAAGACACGAAAAAGAAATCCACCCTGTATTATTTCGCCTGTCAGTTTCGGTCCAGCGCGCTTCAGATATAAAGGGCTTAAATTACCAGGTGACGGTCGAACGCAGGTCATCTCCCGGGGGAGAGGAAACAGGTGAGGGCGAGCCAAAAACTAAATTTATTGAGGAACGTCCGCCCTCATCCCGGCCTTCTCCCCCGGAGAAGGTGTGCAATGGGACGCCTTTTTAGGATGCGTGAGGCCGGATTTGGCGGACGGTCATTCGTAAACCAAAAACACCCGATGCTATTCCTTCTCCTGGGGGAGAAGGTTAGGTTGAGGGCGGTCAATAAAACTAACTTCATTTTTCAGCCGTAAGTACTACTTTTGCGGCATGGCCGATATCGCCCGTGCCCGCGCGCTTCGCAAAAAAGAGACCTGGGCGGAAGAGCTTATGTGGAGCTGGCTGCGGGACAGGCGCTTTAACGGCTACAAATTGCATCGTCAGCATCCGAAAGGGGTTTACTACCTCGATTTCTTTTGCGAAGAAGCCAGTCTTGCCATCGAACTCGACGGTTCAGGCCACGGCCATCCTGACCAACAAAAGTTGCGACACTGACCGCGAGAAATACTTGACCTCGCAAGGAATCAAGGTCTTACGGTTCTGGAATTCTCATTTACGACGGAACGCCCGCATCATCCGCGATACGATTTTCGAAGAATTGCAGAAGCGTGCGCCGCATCCATTGCCGGATTACACAAGACCAAATTCGGGAAAAATTGGTCGAACATGCGCCCTCATCCCGGCCTTCTCCCCCCAGGAGAAGGTGATTGGTTTGGCGCACCCTTGTGAATCCGGTTTTTGCTTGCCCAACGACGCAGTTACCCGGCCTATTGCTGTCATGCGTGAATTGCCTCACACCCATTCGTGCTTCGTTTGCGGCGAAAGCAACGCCGTTGGCCTCAAACTGCGTTTTACGACCGACGGGCACGTTGTCCAGACACGCTTCCGGTTGCGCGCCGCGCACATTGGTTTTCGCGGCATCGTCCACGGCGGCATTTTGACGACGGTGCTGGACGAAATCATGGTCTGGGCCTGCGCGGTGCCGACGCGGCGTTTCGCGGTTTGCGCCGAATTGACCGTGCGATTCCTGAATCCAGTGCGACCTGACAATGAAATTATTGCCACCGGCGAATTGCTGGCCAACCGCAAGAACCGTATTTTTGAGGCCAGGGCAGCGCTGGTTGATTCCTCCGGCCGGATATTTGCCGAGGCCACCGGCAAATATCTTCCGATTCCCCGGAGCGAGTTGACCGGCATGATGACTGATTTGATCGGTGACACCACTTGGTTGCGGGACGGCGCCGATTCGTAGGCGCCGACGTGAGGAGATGATCCGGAATCCACCATCGTTTGTCCGCCTCGTCACAGCGGCGGCTACCTCACACGGCGATTAATCGGAGATTGTCGAAATCCATGCCAACGAATAGGCTTAGAATGAATTGATTCCATGCGCATCCTTGCCCTCGATCACGGAACCAAACGCATCGGCGTCGCCGTCAGCGACGAGACCAAAACCATCGCGCAGCCATTGGAGTACGTCCCGGCCGCGCCGTTCGCGGATTTTCTGGCGCGATTGAAAAAGCTGCTCGCCGAAAAGGAAGTTGATCTCGTGCTCATCGGCCTGCCGCGCAACATGGACGGTACCTACGGCCCGGCGGCGCAAAAGGTTGAAGCCTTTATCGCGGCTTTGCGCAGCGCCATCACCATCCCGATTAAGACCTGGGACGAGCGGCTGACCAGCTCGCAGGCGAACAAAGTCTTGATTCAAGGCAAGGTTCGGCGCGACCGGCGCAAGGAGAAGGTGGATAAGATGGCGGCGGCGATTTTGCTGCAAAGCTACCTGGACGGTGTCCGGTGACAAGTGGCAAGTGACATGATCGACTCGCGTGTCACTTGTCACCTGTCACATGTCACTCAAGTTCAAATTGACCATTGCCTACGACGGCACGGCCTACGAAGGCTGGCAGACGCAAAAAATTGGCACCGGCGTCCAGCAAAAAGTTGAGGAGGCGCTGGCGAAATTGTTTCCCAGCCGCCCGAGTGTCCACAGTTCGAGTCGCACGGACACGGGGGTTCATGCGCTTGGTATGGCGGCGCATTTTGAAGTGCCGCGGGCTGAATTCAAGATGACGGTGCGTAAACTGGCGCTGGCCATCAACGCCTGGCTGCCCGAAGATATCCGGGTGCTTTCGGCCGCTCGCGCGCCGGAAAAATTTCATGCGCGCTTCGATGCCGGCGGGAAACAATACCGCTATTTTGCGTGGAACCATCCGGCGATGAATCCGTTGTTCCGGCAGACAGCCTGGCACGTGCCGCGGTCCCTGGACTTGAAAGCGATGAGGAAAGCCGCGAAACTGTTTGTCGGCCGGCACGATTTTCAGTCACTGGCGGCGAATCCGGGTTACAAAAAGGAATCCACCGTCCGCCGGCTGACGCGTTGCGAGATAAAAAAATCCGGCGCCTGGTTGATATTCATCGTTGAGGGGGATGGTTTTCTTTACAAGATGTGCCGGGGTATTGTCGGCACGCTGGTGCAGGTCGGTATGGGCAAGTTTCCGCCGGCGGAAATCAGGCGGATGCTGGCGAAGAAGGACCGGCGCGTGGCCGGCATGACCGCGCCGGCGCATGGGTTGGTGTTGTGGAAGGTGTTTTACAAATGACTTGCAGCGGCGGTCTGTGACCGCTGATGATTTTGATGAAGTTTGCGACGATCATAGACCACCGCTACAACATGCACATTGTTTTGGTTGAACCGGAAATTCCGCCGAATACAGGCAACGTGGCGCGGCTCTGTGCGGCGACGAAGACGACATTGCATCTGATTGAGCCGTTCGGTTTTGAGCTCGGCGACGCGCAACTCAAGCGCGCCGGCATGGACTACTGGCAACACGTCGAGTGGCACCGTTGGAAGAGCTGGACTGTGTTCGAGTCGGCTCATAGAGCCGACGCTACAACTGCAAGGTTTTGGTTTATTGAATCGAAAGGCCCCCGGCTTTACACGGAAGCGAAGTTTATGCCGGGCGACTTTCTGGTCTTCGGGCGTGAGACGGCCGGTTTGCCGAAATCGTTGTTGGAACAAAATCGCGAACGCTGGGTGCGCATTCCGATGTTCAATGCGAAGTCACGCTCGTTGAATCTATCGAACTGCGTGGCGCTGGTGTTGTTCGAGGCATTGCGCCAGCAGGGTTTTACCGGTGAGATTTGAAATTTGTCAAAACGGCGGCTCCCGTCGGTTTGACAGTCAGTCTGACGCCTGGCGCAGTGGCTGGCGTGTCTCGTTTACCCAAAAACTCGAGTTTCTTGGACTCACTGGTCCTCATTGGGAATCACTTGGACTGACAAGCCGATCCTTGTTGTTTTTTGTACCTGCTGGAAAGAACTCAAACGCACTCCACGGTCCCTGATTTTTTCCACCGGGGCTGATGTCGGGGGTGACGATTCCTCTGGTTAAGGATGTTCCACTTGTCAATGCATCGTATCCCTCTGAACACCAGAGGGCTTAAGCATGATTTACTATGTTCGTTCGATTGAGGCTTCAAAAGAGCCACTCTCTTCATTCCAGCGGTGCTGCTCATTGTGTTCCGCGGCAGGTTGCACCCCGCAACTTGCTTTGACCAGTTTGGGGTTGACAAAACATTTTATTTGCAGGATAAGACTATCTATTAGTAACGGTTGACGTCTCTTCCCGGCTCCAACCTATGCTTTCGAGGGGGCGTGAATCTGATAAACCCGACATCAACAGGAGAAGTTTATGAAAAACGGCGTGAAAGATTTGCCGGCCCTGCTGGCATTGTGCTCAATCCACGTTCTTCAAATCGCAACCTCTTCGCCCAAGGCAGGCATACACGTGGCCAAGCCAGGAGATGCAACTACCGGGGCACGGAGCGGCAGCAGGGAAATGAGGTTTCGTCTTTGGCGATACTTTTTGGAGACAAACCTGAAATAACCCCAGCCCACCAACTCAGCTTATGAAACCTATGTACCAACACTTCTCTTTAAATCGGGCCCGCCGCGACCGCTGGCCGCTGGCCCAAGTAATTGTGGCGTTCCTGGTGCTGTCGCAATTCAACTCGCTGGCAATTTCCGCCCCGTTTTGGATCACCAACAGCCCGATGCACACGGCGCGCGTCTATGACACGGCAACATTGTTGCCGAATGGAAAGATTCTGGTAGCGGGCGGCAACACCAATACGGCGGAGTTGTATGACCCCTCGACGGGTACGTGGGCAGCAACCGGTTCGCTCAAGGTAAACCATACCCAACACACTGCCACCTTGCTGCTGAACGGCAAGGTGCTCGTGGCCGGCGGCGCCAATTCCTCCGTCACCAACGCGGAGCTGTACGATCCCGCCGCCGGCACCTGGACGCCGACGTCGCCGATGACCGTCGTGCGATCCGGTCATACGGCCACGCTGCTGGCGGACGGCAGGGTGCTCGTCGCGGGAGGCTCGGTCGGTGGCTCGTACAGTTCCAGCGCCGAAGTGTATGATCCCGACTCCAACACCTGGACCGCGGTGGCTCCCATGACTACCGCCCGGGGCTATCATACCGCTACCCTCCTGTCCGACGGCGAGGTGCTGGTCGCCGGCGGCTTTAACGCCAATGACTTCGTCCTGGCCAGCGCGGAATTATACGATCCCGCGGAAGGGACATGGACTCCGACCGCATCCATGAACGGAGTGCGCGAATCCCACACGGCCACTTTGCTGCGAGACGGCGAAGTGCTGGTTGCCGGCGGGTTGAACAGCAGCTTCTTTGGCGGCATCACCAACGCGGAGATTTATGATCCCTACAGCGAATCCTGGACGCCGATCAACCCGATGACTTCCGGACACGAGGGACACACCGCCACGCTGTTGCCGAACGGCAGCGTCCTAGTCGTAGGAGGCATAAACTCCCAGGATACATTCGCCGGCGCGGAGATCTATACTCCGTTCAGTGGCGACGCCCTGAACGGTACCTGGACGGCCACCAGCGCGCCCAAGGTTTCGCGGATATGGCACTCGGCGACTTTGCTGAGTGACGGACGAGTGCTGATTGTGGGAGGGGCGTCAACAATGCTCGAGACCACCAATGCCGTGGAGACGTATGATTGGGCCGTTCCGACCTTCGCCATGCCCGCAGCGGAGCATACCGCCCGCGATTATCAACAGTCCACGCTGTTGCCGGATGGGCGGGTGCTGGTGGCCGGCGGCCAAAACACTTCCAACGTCCTTGCCAGCACCGAGCTATATAATCCGGACGGCGGATATTGGACCGCCACCAATTCGCTGACTGCCGCGCGGGTTTATTTTACGATGACTCTGTTGCCCAACGGCAAAGTGCTGGTCGCCGGCGGGGATGGCGCAAACGGTTCGACCACCAACAGCGCCGAACTGTTTGATCCAGCCACCGGCACGTGGACCACCACCGGAGCGATGAATGTCTCACGGGCGCAACACGCCGCAACCTTGCTGGCCAATGGCAAGGTGTTGGTGGCCGGCGGCGTCATCAACGGCGGCGCCCCGACCAACGCCGCGGAGTTGTACGACGCGGTCAATGGCACGTGGACGTCCAACAGCCCGTTGAACATCGCGCGCTCGGCGCCGACGGCAACGCTGTTGCCCGACGGAAAAGTTTTGGTGGCTGGAGGTTATGGCAGCGCCGGACCAACCAATGCTGCGGAACTCTACGACCCCGTCGCTCAGACCTGGACGATTACCGGCAGCATGACCGCGGCCCGCTATCTTCATACCGCGACGTTGCTGGCCAACGGAAAAGTTCTGGTGGCGGGCGGGGTTGGCAGCGGCGGCGCGCTCTCGAGCGCCGAGGTGTACAATCCGGCCACCGAATTGTGGACGGCCATCGCCGCCATGCCCAACGTCCACTATAGCCACACAGCCACCCTGTTGCCTCAAGGCAAAGTCCTGATCGCGGGCGGCGTCGGCAGCGGCGGCAACATTATCACTAATGCGGAGCTATACGACCCTGCAACCAGCACGTGGATTTCGGCCACACCGTTGAAAGTCGCGCGTGCGGGTCACACGGCCATCGTGTTGGCCAATGGCGATGTGCTGCTCGTGGCTGGCGAGAGCAATGGCGAACCGTTGGTCCCGCTTGCCAGCGCGGAGCTGTACGATCCCGGCCTTGGGTTTAGCGCCGACTGGCAGCCACAAATTGCCACCGTCAACTCGCCGCTCAACTCTGGCGCCGTTCTAACGCTGACCGGATCCCAATTCCAGGGAACGGGTGAAGCCTCCGGCGGGAACGATTATCAAAATTCATCTTCCGATTATCCTGTCGTACAACTGAGCGGCATCGCGAGCGGGCGAACGCTGTTTTTGCTCGCCGCGAACTGGTCCACCAACTCATTCGTGTCCCTGCCGGTCACCAATTTTCCGCCGGACTGGGCTTTGGTCACAGTGTTCGTGAACGGCATCCCCGGCGCCTCAGGCATCCTCCGGATTGCCCCCAACCCGACAGCGATTGTCCTGTCCAATCCCGTGCGGCTGCCTGGCGGCACCGTTCAAGTCGGCTTCACCAACACGCCCGGCGCGGTTTTCACGGCGCTGGCCACCACTAACCTTTCTGTGGTGTTGAGCAATTGGACGACCTTGGGCGGAGTCACCGAAATTGCCGATGGGCTATTCCAATTCACTGACACACAAGCAACAGATCTTCAGCAAAGGTTCTATCGGGTCCGGTCGCCATAAACATCACCAAATCAATCCAACAACCGTTCAAAAGAGGCCGAAAAAATTCAAATGGAAAGGGGCAAAAGATGAAAACCACCAACGCCTTCGCGGTTATTCAACAATGCGCACTCTGGCTGCTGCTCTCGACCCTTTACCGCCCCGAAGCCGCTCGGAGGCGGGTTCGCTCATTTTCCCGTCCGGTCCTGCTGTTGGGCCTGGCACTCAATCTTCAATTCGTAATCATACAAACTGCCAAAGCGGATTCCTGGACTGCCACGGGTTTCATGCAGACCGCGCGCGCGAATCATACAGCGACATTGTTGCCGGATGGCAAGGTGTTGGTCGCGGGGGGCTTTGGCACGAACGGCATTGCCCTGGCCCTGGGCAGCGTGGAGCTGTACGATCCGGTCACCGGGACGTGGATTGCGACCGCCCCGATGAATACCGCGCGCGGCCTTCACACCGCGACGTTGCTGCCCAATGGCCAGGTGCTGGTCGTGGGAGGCTATAAGAACTACAAATCTGCTTTGGCCAGCGCGGAGCTGTATGATCCGGTCAGCGGTACGTGGACCAACACCGGCTCGCTGAATACCGCCCGCTGGAGTCACCTCGCGACGTTGTTGCCCAATGGCAAGGTGTTGGTCTTGGGGGGTATTAATTCGAGCGGTAACCTGGCCAGCGCGGAGTTGTACGATCCGGCCAGCGGTACGTGGACCAACACCGGCTCACTGAGCGCGGCACGGTACGAGTCCACGGCGACGTTGCTGCCCGATGGCATGGTTTTAGTCGCGGGAGGCTATGCTACCGGCGGCACCTATCTGGCCAGCGCGGAGCTGTACGATCCGGTCAGCGGTACGTGGACCAACACCGGCTCGCTGAATACCGCACGCGGCTTTCACTCAGCGACGCTGCTGCCCAATGGCAACGTGCTGGTCATGGGCGGTTTGGCGCTGGTCATGGGGGGCGGTGGCATCAGCAGCCAACTGACGAGCGCGGAGCTGTACAATCCGGCCGGCGGGACGTGGACCAACACGGGCCCGCTGAATACGGGGCGTTGGAGTTTCCCAGCGACGCTGCTGTCCGGTGGCCAGGTGTTGGTCGCGGGAGGCTCTACCACCAATTCCACTTATTCGGCCGGCGCGGAGCTGTACGATCCTGTCAACGGGACGTGGACGAACACCGGCTCACTGAATATCGCCCGCGGTGCGCACACGGCGACGTTGCTGCCCAACGGCAACGTGCTGGCCGCTGGTGGATACACCAGCAGTGCCGGCAGCAGTGTAACGAACAGCGCGGAACTTTATGGTGCGACCAATACGATAGACACCAACCTGCCCACGGCGACCATGGATTGGAACACCGTCTATCAACGAATTGACGGTTTTGGCGCCTCCTCGGCGTGGCAACACACGTGGACTCCGGCGCAAGCCGACATGTTCTTCTCCACGAACAGCGGCACCGGCCTGGCTTATAACGGCACCAACTTCTCATTCACCGGCATTGGCCTCTCCCTGTTGCGCAATCACATTGCCTACGCCAATACGCCATTGGCGAGCGACACGCCGAGCACGGTGGAAACCAACATGATGCAGATGGCCCAGGCTCGCGGGGCCAGGGTATGGAGCACGCCATGGACTCCAGCCGCCGGATTCAAGAGCATAAATGACATCTATGATACCAACATCGCCACCGGTGGTGGAATAAACGGCGGCAGTTATCTCGGCGGCGGCAATAATGCCACCAACCTGGCTTACGCCAGCCAGTTGGCCAACTACGTGGTCAGCATGAAAACCAATTACGGGATCATCCTTTATGCGCTCTCGGTTCAAAATGAGCCGGACGCGAACGTCACGTCTTACGAGGCATGCCAGTGGAGCTCAGCGCAAATTCATGATTTCGTCACCAACCTTTACAATGCTTTGGCTGCCCAAGGAGTGGGTTCGACCAAAATTATAATTCCCGAGGGTGAAAGCTGGCAGGGCAGTTCCAATCTCTACACCGCGACCATGAGCGATCCGGTGTCGGCCGCGGACGTCGGCATCATCGCTGATCACAACTATAATTCCATTCCACCGAGCGGGACACCGATACAACTAGCCAGCTCCGGATTGCCGGCGTGGGAAACGGAGACGGCCAACCTGAGCAGCGGGAATAACGGCAGCATGGTTGAAGGGATATACTGGGCCAATCGAATCCACCTTTTCATGACGGTAGCCCAGGCCAACGCCTGGCATTTCTGGTGGCTTATGGGCGCCAGCAGTTCCGGCTATGACAATAGCAACCAGGGTTTGGCGGATACCAATGGGGTCCCCGCCAAGCGCATGTATGTACTCGGCCAGTACAGCCGGTTTGTGCGCCCCGATTATTATCGCATCGGCGCGACCAATACCGGAGCCATCCTGGTCAGCGCCTACCAGGACACCAACTCCGGCAACTTCGCCGTAGTTGCGATTAATGCCGACCCCAGCAATTCCATTGATCAAACTTTTACTTTTCCCAATGCCGCCATCAACGGGCCGGTAACACCCTGGATCACTTCCGCCACGCTTTCACTGTGCCAACAGGCGCCGATAATCATGAACGGTTCTTTTTTCAGCTACCAAATGCCACCCCTGAGCGTGGTGACCTTTGTGGGGCAAGCTTTCAGCGGCGCGATCCCAACGACGATCATCCTGGTCAATCCCATAGAACTCGGCAACGGTTCGGTCCAATTGGCGTTTACCAACACCCCCGGCGCCACCTTTACCGTGCTGTCGGCGACAAACCTCTCTCTCCCACTGAGCAACTGGACGGTGCTTGGCGGAGTCACGGAAATTTCTCCCGGACACTTCCAGTTCACTGATCCCCAGGCAACCAATCACATTTCGCGCTTCTACCGGGTGAAATCACCATAACCGCGCCCATTTTCTATTTTCCCCGCCCCACCGTGAGCTCACGCGCATTGACTGGCTGAATACGGCGTCTTTCCTGTCGGCGCAAATGGATTAAATGTCTCCCATTTTGTCCCTCGCCAGGCGATTTCTTCAATCAAGAACCGAAGCTTATCCGACTCACAGATATCGCTGCTACGATATTGCCAAAGCGGCCTTTTTATCCGGACTGGTTCGTCTTTACCGGCCAACGAGATGGCAGGTTGAAGGGCTTATTGAATGACGGCCCGATAATATCGAAACGCAAGATTCGTAGCAGCGGTATCGGTGAAGGAAACGGTTCCCGTCGGCGCGGCATTGGTGGAAATGGGAATCCAATTCTTAAGGTCGGTTGAGGCTTGGATCACATAATTGGAGCCGGCCGGACCGGACAATTGAAGTTTGAACCCGCCAGTGGTCATCCCAATTCCGGTGGAGACGAAATTCACCACATTCGAAACTGTGCTGGCCAGGACGACTAAAGTGGCATTGCTGCTGGTCGTTGAACCAACACCGTTAACAATGCGCACGGAATAGCCTCCGGCACTGGCCGGAGAGACATTGTTGATCGTCAAGGTACTGACCGTCCCGACCAGTGGGACATTAACGTTAACCACAGTCGTATTGCTGGTTGGCACCGATTGATTGTTGAACATCCAATAAAACCTCATGGAGGTTAAACTGACCGCCGTTGTCGTAATCAACGCAGTGCCTCCATTTTGGACAGCTACGCCCAAAGGTTGGACAGCAATCGTCGGCGGCGTACCGATTTGTGCGCTGCTTTTGATCGTTAAAAGGCAAGAAAAGCCCAGGAAGACTGCCATTACCTGCGGCCGAAGACTGATGAGTCTGCAAATACGTGCCATACTCATATTTATCATTTGAGACACTTACAGCTATTCCCGTGCCCAAAATTTAGAATCTGTATGTCAGTTTTATGCGAAAAGTGCGGCCATCCTGCTGAATGGCGTTCTGGAGATGGAAATTGGAGGCCGGCTCGTAGTAAGTCTTGTCCAACAGGTTATAAATGCTGGCGGAGATATCCAGGTTCTTGATGATGTTTTGGCTGAAGAGCGTGAAATTGACGACGGCATAACCGGGTGAGTCCGGTCCTGGCAATGTGTCGCCGGTAGTTGGGTCGGTAAAAACCGTATGACTTTTGCTTGTGTATTGGACTTCGAGCCCGGCAAATATCTTGTCCCGGTACAGCGGGGCGTTGAGATTGAGTTTAATCAAATGCATGGGCGAATCCGGCAAGCCGGCGTCCGAATCGCGGTTTTCAGTGTGTTGCAGCGTGTAGCTCAGGCGCGTGCTGATGCCGCTCTCCCATTTTCCTTCGAGCGCCAATTCCAAGCCCAGGGTGTCGGCATTAAAATTGGTAAAAGTCCCGTTTTCGAAATCAATCAGGTCATCCATGCGGTTGTAATAGCCGGAAACGGATGAGCGCAAATGCCGGCCGATTCCCTGTTCGTAAACCAGTTCGTAGGAAGTGATGCTTTCCGGCTGGGGCTTGATATTCAGGGAAGACGCCTCGCTCAACTCGTAAAAATCCGGGTCGCGAAATGCCGTGCCGTAAATGAATTTGAAAGTTGATTGGCGGAATGGATCGTAAATAAGCGCCACGCGCGGACTCCATGACGGGTTGAAACTATCCTGACGGTCATAAGATTGATCGTAACGCACGCCGGCGTTGAGGTGGAGATTGGTCAACACCGCAAAATTGTCCTGGGCGAAGAGGCTGTAATTTTGACGTTGGTCATACACGTTGCGAACATTTCCGCTGGTTGGCTCCAATTGAAATAAATGGTCCTCCTGGCTGAAGTCGTCACGGATTTCTCCGCCGATCGTCAGCAGACTGCGGTCCCACAGGTTTTTGTTAACCTGCACCCCGCCGCCAGCCCATTCGCCGGTTTCCTGTTCTTGATAGAAGACAGTGCCTGGAGCCGCGGCGCCAAACGGTTGCGGATAGCCAATCTGAAAATCACTCCGGTCATAGTAAACGTTGGCGGAAACATCCAGCGTGTCCGAAAATTTGTGCGCGTATTTGAAGGACGCATAACTCCGATCATCCGTTGTACGCAGGCGCGAATCGTCAAAGGTGCTGCCATATTGCGCGGTGGGATTTCCCTTGTCGCGGTTGATGTACCCGCCCTCCAGGGTGAAATCTTTGTAGCTGACCGAACCGAAAAAACTGCCAAAACCGTCGTCGTCCAGGTTGTGCGCGACTCCGTTATTCTGAGCCGGCGTGTTATATTGAGGATAGAACAGATCTTCCGGCCCGTCATTGTGGTAGAGCGTGCCCGACAATAAAAATTGCAGGCCGTTGGTAAATTGCCCGCCGATGCTCACACGCCCCGAATAGGCGTTGTAACTCCCGTACATGCCCGATCCTTCCACGCCGTTGACTTGTTTTCCGTCGCGGGTGATGACGTTGACGACTCCAAAAAACGCATTATTGCCGTAAAGCACCGAACTCGGACCTCGGATGATTTCCACCCGGTCAATCAAATCAACGTCAAGAATGAATGACGAGTCAATCGCGGCACTGTCATTGAGATCGTTGTTGATGCGGTGGCCATTGACCAACAGCAGAATGCGGTTATTGGCATCACCGAGATTGACGCCGCGCGTACCAAGGTAGGCGTAGTTGCGATCGTAACTCACATAAAAGCCCTGGACGCTGCCCAAGAGGTCGCCCAGCGTGCGCCAACCGTAATGTTTGATTTCGTCCGAGGTGATAACGGTGACGGATGATGGCGCCTCGGTGGCTTTCTGTTCGAATTTGGAGGCGCTGTAAACTTCCGGCACTTTGATTTGCATCAACTGTTCCAGTGACAGCTCTGTCAAATCCTGGACATGATCAGGATTGTTGGTTTTGGAAGCGCTGACGCCCGCCGGTGGCTGGGTAGTATCCTGAACCTGATTCGATCCATCGTCCGCGCGCGCACTGAGGTCCAGAAGAAAGAGTGCAATGGTGATATGCCGGACCAAAAACACGCGAGCGGGCAGGATTGGCAAAAGAGGATTTCTTTTGTTCATGCCCGGCAAGCGTCTTTTGGGATCATAAAAATCATCAGGTCCACCACCAGAACGGCTGGCGGCCACAATCCAGCACGATTGTTGCCAGATTGCCGCAAATGGATTCGCCTTTGGCGGGTAATCGGCAAGTAAACTGCGGTAGACGGGTGTTATTGTATTATTTTTAAACAGCTGGAGAACTTGACAATGTCAGGTAAATCCGCCGTGATAGTCCTAAAAGCAAATCTTGTGTGACCGGCGAACAAACGGAAATCGGATATACTCTCCGTCGCATCTGAAACCGGGTTCCGGTCATGCGACCGGGAAAAGTACGGCCTGCCGTTGGCGAAAAAACGCCGGTCGCGGAACACGCCTGCCAAGGATGGCCGTCACGCTGGTTCTCGGCCTGGTTTTCCTCCTTGAGTTCAGGGGTTTGGCGCAGGATTCATCCCCGACGGAATACCAAATCAAGGCGGCATTTCTCTATCACTTTGCCCAATTTGTCGAATGGCCTCAACGGGCGTTCGCCAGTTCCCATTCGCCAATCGTCATTGGCGTGTTGGGCGAGAACGTGTTTGGCGGCAATTTGCAGCAGATCATCCGCAACAAGACTGTCAACCATCGTCCATTCCAGGTCAAACAATTCCATGCCGTCCCCGAGACAACGAATTGTCAGATTTTGTTTATCAGCCCGTCGGAGAGGAGACGGTTGCCGGAGATCCTGAAGCGTTTGTCGGGCGCGAGTGTTTTGACCGTGAGCGAGATGGACCATTTCACCGACTCGGGCGGCATGATAAACTTCGTCATCCTGAACGACGAAGTTCATTTCCAAATCAACAACGATGCCGCCAAAAAGGCAGGCCTGCAAATCAGTTCCAAACTGCTGACCCTCGCCGTTCGGTGAAGTTTCGGCGGAACAAAAATCGCTTATGTTAAGTGAAAGCGCCGGTCATAAGCCCGTGCTTGTATCAAAAAGCGACACTTGTGCCGAGGTCTCAGGACATTTCCATCAAGCGCAAATTGACGGCCATCATTATGATTGCCAGCGCCGTCGCCTTGTTGCTGGTGTCCGCCGGTTTCGTCACCTATGACCTCCTTACATTTCGGAAGACGATGACGACCGACCTTTCAACGCTGGCGGAAATCATCGGCAACCAAAGCACGGCGGCTCTAACTTATGAAGACAAGGACGTGGCGAAGGAAATTCTGGGCGCGTTAAAGGCCAAAAAACACATTGTCGCCGCCGCGCTCTATGACAAGAATGGACAACGGCTGGCGTCTTATTCTGTCAATCGTGCGGCGATTTCTTTCCCCATCCGTCCCGAGGGGGAAACGGTTCGTTTTGAAAACAGCGCTTTGGTTCTCTTTCATGAAATCCGTTTGGATGGCGATTTCGCCGGAACCGTCTATTTGAGATCCGATTTGCAGGCGATCCATGAACGGTTTGCACGTTATGCGGCCATGATTTTGGTCTTCATGGCCGCCTCGCTGGTGGTGACTCTGTTTCTTTCAGGATTACTCCAGGGTGTCATTTCCCGCCCCATTTTTCACCTTGCCGAAATCGCCAGGGCCGTTTCCGGGGGGAAAAATTATTCCGTGCGGGCAACCAAATATGGTGGCGATGAGTTGGGACAACTGACCGACAGCTTCAATGAAATGCTTGGCCAGATTCAGCAACGAGATGCGGACCTGCAGCAGGCGCATGACAAACTGGAAATCCGCGTTGCCGAACGGACGCAGGAGTTGAGCGCCGAAATCGCCGAGCGCAGGCGCACCGAGCGGGAATTGACCCGGCAATTTGTTCGTCTCAACCTGCTCAACCAGATTACCCAGGCCATTTCGGAACGGCAGAACACCGACAGTCTTCTTCACGTGGTGCTGCGCCAACTCGAAGGTCACCTGGGGCTGGACCTGGGCATGGTTGCCTTGTTTGACGCCAAGCCCCACACGCTGAACGTGGCGGCCCTGAGCATAAGAGACTCCGTGCTGGCCGCCCGGCTTGATTTACACGAAGGTGACACGCTGTCCTTGAGCGAAACAGGCTTTGAATTGTGTGAGCGAGGACAGACGGTTTATTTCGCTGACACCGTCAATGTAACCGCGCCGTTCACCGAGAAACTGGTCGCCGCCGGTTGGCGTTCCGCCGTCGCCGTGCCGTTGATGGTCGAGGAAAAGTTTTTTGGCGTATTGTTATCCGCCCGCCTCAAGGCGGATGCTTTCAACAGCAATGACAGCGAATTTCTCCGCATGTTGAGCGAACACGTTGCGCTGGCCGCTCATCAGGAGCGTCTGCACAAAAACCTCGAAAACGCCTATAACGAACTGCGTCAGACCCAGGCCACGATTTTGCAGCAGGAACGGCTCAAGGCGCTGGGCCAGATGGCCAGCGGCATTGCCCACGATGTCAATAACGCTCTCTCGCCCATCGTTGGATTTTCCGAGATTGTTCTCAACGAAGAATATGGCTTGAACGCGGAAGGAAAAAAATTCCTGAGATACATCCGCACGGCGGGCGACGACATTGCGCACATCGTGGCGCGGCTGCGGGAATTTTACCGCGCCCGGGAGGACAATGAACCGTTGCAACAACTCAGCCTCAATGCTTTGGCCGAACAGGTCATTGACATGACCCGTCCGCGTTGGCGGGACATTCCGCAATCCAAGGGTATCACGATTGAGACGCAGACGGATCTGGCGCCAGACGTGCCGACGTTGATGGGGATCGAAAGCGAAATTCGCGAGGCACTTACGAATCTGGTCTTGAATGCCGTGGATGCAATGCCCAACGGCGGTAAAATTACCATCCGCACGTGGTCACTGCGCCACGAAACACAGAACGGACGCCCGGAGCAGGTCGCACTGGAAATCAGCGACACCGGCACGGGCATGAATGAGGAAACCCGCAAGCGCTGCCTCGAACCGTTCTTTTCCACCAAAGGCAAGCGCGGTACCGGTTTGGGTCTGGCTATGGTTTACGGCGTCATGGAGCGCCATGAAGGCAGCGTCGAAATCGAGAGCGAACTGGGTAAAGGCACGACCTTTCGGCTGGTGTTCCCGGTGCGCATCAAACCTTCCAAAAATGAGGAGAAGGAAAAAAGCCTGGTGGTTGAGCCGCTGCAAATTCTTTGCATTGACGACGAACCGTTGCTGCGCGAACTCATCAAGCAAATCCTCGAACGCGACGGTCATGAGGTTGAGGTCACCGACAGCGGTCAGTCCGGCTTGGACGAATTCCGCATTGCCCGCGAGCGCGGCCGTCCTTTCGACGTCGTCATCACCGATCTCGGGATGCCTTATCTGGATGGCCGGCAGGTGGCCAAGGCTCTCAAAAGAGAATCACCTACGACACCGGTTGTCATGCTCACCGGTTGGGGCGCGTTTATGAAGGAGGATGGCAACACTCCCGAAGAGGTGGACAGCGTTATCAGCAAGCCGCCGCGCGCGCGCGAATTGCGTGAAGTGTTGAGCCGGTTCCATGCCGTGCAGCGCAAAATTTAAGAACAGTCAGGTTGCCTTGGCCAGGGCTTCCGGCAACAGGGTGCCAGAGCTTGTTATCCCGGAATGGTCGTGTAATCTTCCATCGGTCGGGCGCTTGGCGCAGTGGCTAGCGCGTCTCGTTTACACCGAGTAGGTCGGGGGTTCGAATCCCTCAGCGCCCACCAGCCCCGCAAGCGTTCGGGGCGGTCGCGCCGAAGTGAACCAAGGGCGGACCAGGGACGATAATTCGGGAGTGAAACGCTCTACGGTTCGGCAAGCCGGCTTATTTCTCCGCCATTAATGTGCCGTCGCCGCGAAGTTTCATCCGTTGCCCGCGCCATTCAACCGTGTTACCCGCAAACGCCCCGAACCAGAGCGCGGCCTGCAGCAAATCCTTTACCGGAACCAGCCAGAACGGCGAGACCAATCGGCGATCCGGTGTGAACCGCCGTTGAAGATTTTGCGCGAGAACCATCCGGATCAAAAGAAATGTGACGGCAATAATCGTCCCGCAGGGAATTCCAATTCCCATTCCGGATGTCTGAAAGAAGCCATAATCGCTGATTTGGCCGGTTTTCACAGACAAACCCGGTAGTCCCGCCACCAGCCACAACAAAGGCCAGAGGGTCGCATTGGCCAGGATGCTGAAAAAGTAGGGGAGGGGCTGGCAGGTGCGGATGGTGCGCGCCCAGCGGAGTTGATGATGCCAGACGTCGCGCCAGCTCATCGGCGCATCCCAACATTCCACGACGACCGGGCAGAGCGCAATCCGATGGCCTTTTTGGGCGAGGCGATGACCCAACTGGTAATCATCGGCGAGGCAATCGGCGAGGGATTTGAAACCGCCGATTTCAGCCAGCGCCTTGCGGCGCACCAGGATGGCCGCGCCGAGTGCGAAATCAAGTGGCTTGAGACTGGCGGCTTGCAAGACCTGACTCCAAAAATCAGCATTGATGGCAATGGCCTCCCAACGCATGGCCGTGGTTGCCGGATTGGCCAGCCGATAGAAACAATTGACCAGAGCAGTCTCGTCATTGTGCAGGAGCGCAACCATATTGGCGAGGAAATCAGAGGGTGCGCGCACGTCGGCGTCGCTGATGAGAATTAATTCATATTTCGCCGAGCGCTCGAGCTGGAGGAGCGTGGAAATTTTCCCGTTCGTTCCGACGGTTTCATCACAGACGACAAGCTGTGTGTCGCGCCCCGGATTTTTTTCAATGAGTTCAGCCGCCATTCTACCAGCCGGGTCATGGGCATCCGCGACACCAAACAGGATTTGCATCGGTCCGGCGTAATTTTGATCGAACCAGCTTTGCAGCGAAGCGGGGGTCGTTTCGTCGCAGCCTTTGAGCGGTTTGAGCAAGGTGACGGCGGGTGTGCCGGACAGGCCGGCGGCGCGCTGGTGAAGGGGGAAACGCCGGGAGGCCAGCCATTGCCAGAAAACGAGCGCCAGGCTCAGGAAGGCGAGCGCGGCAAAAATTGCGTTAGTGAAATTCACCCGGGAACAGGTAACCGGACTTAAACCGTGGCCGGAGCCTCCGCCGGTTTGGCTTCGATGTTTTCGTCGAGGACCAGCACGCCGTGCGGCGGGATGTCGTAGTTGCCGGAAAACGTATTGCCCGTGAGGAAATCGTGCATCGGTTTGTAGAATTGAATGCGGAGGGGCGAGTTCTGGTGGTTGATCAGGAAGTAAACGCGCACACCTTCCTTTTCGCGCATGCTGACTTCGACATTTTCCGGAACCTTGAGTAACGGCTGCAACCCACACATCTGGCGCAGCCAGACGACGAGGTCATGATAAAAATGCTGGTGACTCATGGTGCCGATGTACACGGCCCGGCCGAGACCAAAAGTATTCATCGTTATGGCGGGCCGGCCGGCATAAAAATCCTTCGCGTAGGTTGCCAGGATCTGGCAACCCTTCGGCTCGATGATGTCGCACCAGAGCCGGGCGGGATGCACGTGGCTGGTGGGAAAAGCGCCTTTGAAGGTGAGGTGGTTTTCTTCACCCGGCGGGATGGGATCAAATTCCAAAACCTCCAGCCCGAACAAATCGGTCAGGTCGTTCGGGTAACCCGTGTCGGGAGCGATACTGTGTTCGTTGACGAGGCCGGTATTGAAGGTGCTGACGAGGGTGCCGCCGTTCTGCACATAAAGTTTCAGACGGTCGGCCTCGCCGGCGGCCAGCAGGTGCAGTGACGGCGCGAAGACAATCTTGTACCGGGACAGGTCTTCGGTCGGCCTCGCAAAATCCACCGGAATATTGCGGTCATGAAGCGCATTGTAGATGAGTTGAATATGTTCGCGCAGATTGAAAAACTTATTGGGCTGCATCGGCTGTTGCAACGTCCAATCATTGTCGTGGGTGTACAGGATGCAGGTTTGCGCCACCACCCGAGTGTCCTTGAGCGCGGGCGCGAGCAGCTTCAATTCTTCGCCAATCTGGCTGATTTCCTTGTAGGTGCGGTTGTTGCCTTCGAGGTGGTGCGGCAGGACCGCGCCATAAAATTTTTCGTTGCCGATGCGCGGCTGGCGCCAGTGATAGTACAGCACGCCGCAGGCACCCCGGGAAATGAGCTGATACGTAAACAGCCGGATGATGCCCGGCCGCACCAGCGAGTTGACGTCCTGCCAGTTGACCTGGCCGGCTTTTTGTTCAATCACCCAGAAACCGCAGTCGCCGTCGGGCGTTTTGATGTCGTTTTTTTTCAGCGAACGGAGGATGTCAATGTCACACGCCAGCTCGGCGGATTTGGTCTTGATGGCCGGCCGGCTTTCCACGGAAACAAAGTCCACGGCGTCGGCCATGTCGAAGTGGTCGAATTTCCGATGGAGCGCGCGCAGGTTGACGGTAACGGGATGGTTGGGACTAAGTTCGTGCAGCACGTCGGCCTGCATGCGAACAAACGCCACGATGGCGTCGCTGCTGAACCGGTGCCAGTCCAGCAACAAAGCCGCGTTGTGCGTCGTGGGGGCGGCCATGGGCATGGGCACGTCGTCGAAGGTGGAGACAATCTGGCCCAGGTAACGCAAACCCAACTGGTTGTTCAGGCGCTCAACGGTCTTGTACTTTAATTTCAACCAGTTTTGCCATTCCAAACGCGAATCTTCGTTGAACGACCATTCGGTCTGATGCCCGCCGAGGCCGCTGTCAATCTGCCAGGCAGCCAGTTGCGGATGATCCCCCAGTGCTTTGGCCATGTTTTCGACCAGCCGCTTGGACGCGTTCCAATAGGCGTCATTGTTGAAGCAGGCCGCCCGCCGCGTGCCATCATGTTTGACCAGACCGCGTTCGTCGAGTGGCAGGATGCCGGGAAACTTTTTCGTCAGCCAGAGGGGGGGGGCGGCGGTGGGCGTGCCCAGGATAACCTTGATGTTGTGACGTTGCATGATGTCCATGACACGGCGCAACCACTGAAAATCGTATTTGCCCTCTTTGGGCTCGCAGATGCCCCAGCAAAATTCGCCGATGCGGACAACATTGATGCCGGCCTTGGCCATCAAATCGGCATCGCGTTCCCAAGCTCCCTCGGGATCATCGGCGGTGCCGCTGTAAGGGAAGACCCACTGCTCAGGATAATAGTCAACGCCAAAAAACATATAACCTTACCTCGGGCTTCAGTCGGAGTCTAAACGCAACCCGCCGGACGCGCAATTCCAAAATCACCAGCTTCACCCGGATACAAAACGGCGGGCGGACTCTATTTGCCCAGCAGCTTGTCGAACCCTTTGATGAGGTTGCTGGTGCCTGCGCCCGCATTGCTGCCGGCGCCTTTCAGCAGACTCCCCCCGTTTTTGCCTATGTCGGTGCTCGCCTTGCCGACCGCCTTCACCGTGGCGCTGACGATGGCGTCGAGGACGCTGCGGGTCAATTCCGTCGCCGTGATGCCGTCCTGGTTTTTGCCGAGGTCCGTGAGATGAATCGGCGGCAACGGCAGTGTCATCTCCTTCCCTCCCAGGTCCGTCAGGCTGACATGCACCTGGGCGCCGGTGATCAGCAGGTCATCCACTTCAAGTTTCCTGGCCGGTTTGGCTTGGGCAGGTGCAGTGGTCGGGGCCGCGCTGGTCGAGGCGGGGTTTTGGGAGGCAGCATTGACGTTGTTCAGAATGGTGCTGAGGTTATTGCCGCCGAGGCCGCCTTCGAACGTGATTTCAGGCGATTCCACGTGAAGCGAGCGCACGACGATTTTGTCCGACAGCACGGACAGGGGGTTCACCCCTATGGAGATCAATCCGGCGCTGATGGCCTGCGGGGTTTGATAACCGGTAGGGTTGCCGACGACCAGGCCTTTGATGCTGGCCGATCCGGTCAACAACGTCAGGCGCACGTCAGCCACTGTGACCGGCACCCGGGTGATTTTGGGGCCGACGACTTCCACGCCTTTCTTTACGATGTCGCCGAGAAACACGCCGGCGACCACGGCGCCGATGATGACCACCACCACCAGGGCCAGGACCACACTCCAGAATATTTTTTCGAGCTTTTTCATAAAGATACCGATTCAATACTGCCTCCGGCTTTGCCGGGCAAACTCGAATTTTCTCACTGCGCTAGCAGGGAGCGAATCACTTCCACCAATTTTTTGATTTGATATGGCTTGGCCAGAAAATGGTCCGGTCTGACCGGCGAATCGGCGTAAATGCTTTCATCCACCGTGCCGCTGAGCAGGATGGTTTTTTGCTGGGGGTTGAGCCGTTTGCATTCACGAATCAAATCCATGCCGTTCATTCGTCCCATGGCGTAATCGGTGACGAGCACGTCCGGGGGGGATTGGGCGGCAGTGTACTCCGCCAGCGCCTCCAGCGGGTCACGGAACAGGCAGACCTCAAAACCCGCCGGTTCCAGGACCATTTCCGCCAAATCCAGCAATATTTGTTCGTCGTCCACCACGTAGATTGTAGGCGGCGAACCGGTAACGCCGTTGCTTTCAGGCTGACTCATGCTGGCCAGCCGGCAGGAGAACATAATTTGCGCCCCATCGCAAGCGCATTTGGCGGTGAAATTCCCATTGCGTTGCGCGTGCTTCCGCCGTAAAGTTCCCTTGGCCATGAGGACAGGGCCACGAACCAGGGATTTGCTGCTATGAAAAGAAAAACGGCAACCGCATCCATCAAGAAGAAGACCGCCACCCAAACAGAACCTTTGTCTCGCGCTGCCGACCTTCCGCCTGAAGAAACCGCCGCCGGCGACCATCCGGTTGCTCCGGTAAAAACCAAAAGTGCGACGGTGAGAAAATTAAAAAAGCGCATCGTTTCCGCCTTTGAAGCCGTTGCCACTCCTCTGAAAGCCAAACGCGCCGTCAAACCCAAAATCGGTGGGGCCTCCCGCCGCCAAAAAATTGAAATTCCCGCCATTTTACTGGAGGGCGACCGGCCCACGCCATCTCCCATCGGTGGTCCCGGCCAGAAATATGCGCTCGGTCCCGTGCCGCCGGCGCAACAGTTTGAAACGACCGAGACCGGATTGCCCGACGGCTACGGCACGCGCCAGTTGTTTTTAACCGCCCGCGATCCGCACTGGCTTTACGCGCATTGGGACCTGACGCACGAGCAGCAAACGCGCTGCAACACGCGTTCTGCTGACGGCCATCTGGTGCTGCGTGTTTATGCGCACAAGCTGGAGGGCCATCCCCTCAACGAAATTCACGTCCACCCGGAATCGCGCCATTGGTTTGCGCACGTGGAACGCGCGGGAGATGCCTACGCCGCCGAACTCGGCTACTACTCGCCGGTCGGCAAATGGGTGCGGGTGGCCGCGTCGGCCGCCACGGTAACACCGCCCGATGCGGTTTCACCGGAAGGCAGCGCCGAATTTGCGACGATTCCGTTTGAGTTTCCGTTCGCCCAGTTGATGGAAATTATCAAGGCGGCGGTGCATGAACATCTGCCGCTGGCCCGGGCGCTCGAGGAGCTTCGACGGCAGGGCCATCGCGATCTGCCGCGGGCAACCTCGCATCCGTCCCTGTCCTGGACGCCGGAGCAGGAACGGGCGCTGGCAAAAATCATCAACATTGACGACGTCCGCCGCGTGTGGATGGGGTCGCTCGAAATCACCGAACTCATCCGCCGCCGGCTGGCCCATGAGATTTCCTCGATGGGCGCATCGGCCTTCGGCATCTCGAGCATTTCCAGCCCGTTTGGCGGTCTCGGGCCGGCCAAGGGTTTTTGGTTCAACGTCAATGCGGAGTTGATTATTTACGGCGCGACCGAGCCGACCGCCAAAGTCACCCTGGGGGGGCACGAAATCAAATTGCGTTCCGATGGTTCGTTCAGTTACCGTTTTGCGTTGCCGGACGGAAAATATGATCTGCCCGCCGTCGCCGTTTCAACCGACGGCACCGAGGCCCGGGCGGCGGATCTGAAGTTCAGCCGCTCGACGGAATATCTTGGCGACGTCGGCGCGCACCCGCAGGACCCGTCATTGAAAGCGCCGTCGCCGGAAAACGTTTGAGCTGCATGGACGCGCCCCACCGCGGAGCCCTGATGCTGGTTCGCTTTATCGCCGCCGCATTGATCGGCCTCGGTGTGATTGAACTGAGTTTGTCCTGGGTGCAAAGTTCCACGCGCCACACGCCCATGCGAATTTTCGATTTTGTGCTTCCCGCCGTGCTCGTGATGCTGGGGCTGGCGGGCCTGGTCAAAGCCGGCCCGCTGGCGGAATGGATTTCAAACAAACTGGACGAGTGACGGCACTATTCTGACCGACTATGCAAGGCTATTTGTCCCTGGTGTTGCACGCGCATCTGCCATTTGTGCGACATCCCGAGCATGAAAAATTCCTGGAGGAATCCTGGTTGTTTGAAGCGGTCACCGAAACCTACCTTCCGTTGCTGCAAACGCTCGAAGGCTGGCGCCGCGACGGCATGGACGCGCGCCTGACGCTTTCGCTCTCGCCCACCCTGTGCGCGATGCTGGGCGATGCGCTGTTGCGCGGGCGTTATGAGCGGCACTTGAACAGCCTGATCGAGCTGGCGGAAAAGGAAATCCACCGCACCCACTGGGACCGCGCCTTTCGCGAACTGGCGTGGATGTATCATCACCGGTTCTCTTCGATGCGCGACCTCTGGCGGGCCTGCGATGGCAATCTCGTCAACGCCTTTCGCAAACTTCAGGACGACGGGCGAATTGAAATCATCACCACCGCCGCCACGCACGCGCTGCTGCCGTTGCTGGCCGGCCATCCGCCGTCGCTCCGCGCACAAATTCTGACGGCGCGCGACCACTACCACAGCTGTTTTGGCCGCGACCCGGCCGGCTTTTGGCTTCCCGAATGCGCCTATGTGGAAGGCGTCGAGGTGTTTTTACAGGAAGCCAACGTCCGCTGGTTCATTCTCGACACGCACGGCCTGCTGCACGCCCGCCCGCGTCCGCGGTTCAGCACGTTCGCGCCGATTTACACGCCCAACGGCATCGCCGCGTTCGGTCGCGACTTTGATTCCTCGCGACAGGTCTGGAGCCAGCGCGAAGGTTATCCCGGTGACGCGCGGTACCGGGATTTCTACCGCGACATCGGTTTCGACCTCGATTTCGACTACGTGAAACCGCACCTGCCGTCGCCGGCCAACCGCGGGTTCACCGGCCTCAAGTACTATCGGATCACCGGTGGGGCCGGGGAGAAGCAGATTTATCAACGCGACCTCGCCTTGCAGGCGGCGGGCGAACATGCCGGGCATTTTCTTGATGAACGCATCAAACAGGCGCAGGGCGTCGCCGGGTTTCTGGATCGCCCGCCGATTGCCGTTGCGCCGTATGACGCGGAATTGTTCGGTCACTGGTGGTATGAAGGGCCGGAGTTTCTGGATTACCTGGCGCGCAAACTTTTCTATGACCAGAAGATCCTGACGCTCCTGACGCCGAGCGAATATCTGCACCGCCATCCCACCAATCAAATCGCCGCCCCCGGCGCGTCGAGCTGGGGAGAGGAAGGCTACTGGCGCGCGTGGTTGAATGAATCGAACGAATGGATTTATCCGCACCTGCAAATCGCCCAGGAACGCATGACCGAACTGGCCAAAAGATTCCGCACGGCGACCGGTCCGAAGACGCGGGCGTTGCGGCAGGCCGCGCGCGAACTGCTGCTGGCACAGGCCAGCGACTGGCCGTTCATTTTGCGCACGGGCACCAGTCCCGATTACGCGCGTCGGCGGGTGAAAGACCATTTGCTCCGCTTCATCGCCTTGCATGAGCAACTGACCGAGACGACCGTGGACGAAAAATGGCTCCACGAAATCGAGTCCCGCGACAATCTCTTCCCCGAAGTGAACTGGGGTTACTGGAAGTAAAGCTCTGTAGCGGCGGTCCATGATTGCCGTCACAATGACGCCGCGGAGCTGCATAAGAAAAGGCGGTCAGCGGGATATTTCATTCAATCCAAGCTGATTTTGGCTTGCAAGTCCATACCGTTCCCGATATTATCCTGCATTCGGCAGAAAACCGGCCGTAATTTCAAATAATCCAGAAAGGGAAAGACATGAAAATCAATCGCGGAATTTTCCAGCGGTTGGAACTTCTTTCCGACTCCGTGGGAATCCGCCGTCTTAGAGACACCAAGACCAGGTCCGGCATAAAACTATTATCCATCGCGGCGGTCGCCGCCCTGATCGCGTTTTCGGCGTCGGCCTCTTCTTTTATCCAACTGATTTCCCAGCGCGATGGTTCGCTGCCGCGGATTGCCGGTGGCGGCGGTTCGTCCCAAATGCCGATTGTCAGCGCCGATGGCCGGTACGTCCTTTTTTCAAGCACGGCGAATAATCTGGCGCTCATGACCAATGACGCTCCGATGGCCGCCACCACCTTGCCGACGTTGAACGTGTTTCTCCGCGACCGCGACCGCAATACCACCACGTTGGTGAGCGTCAATCTCACGGGAACCGGCGGTGGCAACGGCAATTCCCTGCCGTTCAGCATTTCCACCAACGGCCAGTTTGTGCTTTTCGAAAGCGTCGCCGGCAATCTGGTCGCCAACGACACGAACAACGCCCAGGACATCTTTGTCCGCGATGTGGTCAACGGTGTGACGAGGCTCGTGAGCGTGAACACCGACGGGTGGAGCGGCAGTGGCGAATCGCGCGACCCGGTCATGACGCCGGACGGCCGGTACGTCGCGTTTGCCAGCGCCGCCGGCGACCTCGTGCCGGGTGACGCCAACGGCATCCCGGATATTTTTGTGCGCGATTTGCAGTCGAACACGACGACACTTGTGAGCATCGGCGCCCTGTCAACGAGCAGCGGTTCTGCGACCGGCAGTTCGGAGGCGCCTGAAATTACGCCGGACGGCCGATATGTGGCGTTTTACAGCACGGCTACAAATCTGGTCCCGGGCGTTGCCTCGACCGGTGAAATTTATGTGCGTGATTTGGTGGCCGGCAACACCCTTTGGGCCAGCGCCAATGCGCGCTCCATCTTCCAATCCGTGACCGGCGGTACAAACGAAGTTTCCTGCAATTTCCGCATCAGCGCCGACGGCCAATTTGTCGGTTTCGAGGCCTGCTCGAATCCGCCGTCAGGTTCAGCCCTGCAAGGAATCATTCTCCGTTACAAAGTCCAGTCCGGATCGAGTGATCTCGTTTACCCGAACGCCGCGGCGGTCGTGGAAAGCTTCGACAGCATTCACAACCTGGACATGACGCCGGACGGGCGGTTCATCGCGTTTGTCGCCAATGTCGGGAATACGTCGCTGACCAACACCGCGATTTATCTTTGGGACGCTCAAACCGGCAGCAACACGCTCGTCAGCGCGGATCAAACCACCGGCGGGCCGGCCAGCGGCGTTTGTGATTCTCCGTCGGTCAGCACCGACGGACAATATGTGGCCTTCCTCAGCGGCGGCGCCAACCTGGTTCCGAATCCATTGGCCGGCCAGTATCATGTTTATCTGCGGGACGTGCCGGCTGGTGCCACAACCCTGCTGGATGAGGACGACAGCGGCGCGGGTTTCGGAGTGAATGCCGTCACCGTCCCCAGCATGAGCGACGATGGGAGCGTGGTGGTCTTCGAGAGCGGCGACGACAATATGGTGCCCGATGACGGCAATCCCGACAGCGATGTTTTTCTGAGTGAGCTGACGGCTTGGACGGCTGAACTGGTTTCTGTCCACGATCCGTCACTGCCTTTCCAAACGCCCAGCGGCGGAATCTCGGGCGTAACGCCTTATTCACTCAGCGCCAATGGCCGCTACGTCGCGTTTTTCAGCGCGGCCGCCGACGTTTTTCCAAACGACACGAACGGTTACCGCGACGTTTTTGTGCGCGACTTGATGACCGGCGCGGTTTTTCCCGTGAGTTTGAACACCAACGAAGTCACCGGCGACGGCATTTCGACTGACCCGGCCATCAGCGGCAACGGCCGCTACGTCGCCTTCTCCAGCAGCGCCAACGATCTGGTGGCGAACGATGCGAACAGCGCGCAGGACGTGTTCGTGCGCGATTTGCAGGCCGGAACCACCACCTTGGTGAGCGTCAGCACAAATGGAATCAATTCGGGCAATGCCGATTCATATTCGCCCATGATCAGCGCCGACGGACGCTATGTTTTGTTCCACAGCAAGGCGTCGAATCTCGCTTCGGGCAATTTCTCCAGCGGTTTTGAAAATTTATTCCTGCGTGATTTGCAAACAGAGACAACATACGCGCTCACGTCAGGTGGTTCCTCAACCGGTGTGTACGCCGCTGCCATGACCCCGGATGGCCGGTATGTCGCCTTTTTGGGTGCGATTTCCGGAATACTGGGGGTCAATGTGTATGTCTGGAGCACAACAGCAGCCATGCTCACTTATACCAACAATTTACCCGTGGCTTTGGGTCTGCCTCTTGCCATTTCCATCAGCCCCAATGGCCAAAAGCTCGCCTGCTTCCAAGGATCCTCAATAGGTTTATACGGCGTGGACGTAATTTCAAATACAACCTGGCTCATTCAGACCAGCTACAGTGGAGTGTATTTGCTGCCGTTTCTTGGATTGCAGTTTAGCGGCGATGGGCGATTCCTTACATACGCGATGTCAATCAGCTCTTTTATTACTAACAACGTTTACCTGTACGATTTCCAGACGGGGAACAATATTCTCGTGAGCCGGAACCCCAACACACTTCAGCCCGCCAACGGCTCATCGGACTCTCCGGATATCAGTCCCGATGGCCGGTTCATCGCCTATCGCAGCGCCGCCACCGATTTGGTTCCAGGCAGCACCAATGGCATTCCGCAGTTGATTGTTTACGATCAGTTGGCCGGCTCGAACAGCCTGTTAAGCACCGACACAACCGGAACCGCCAGCGGGGACAATCGGTCACTGATGCCGGTGTTCAGTGCCGATGGCCGGACGCTCGTTTTTCCAAGCTGGGCATCCAACCTGGCCACCAATGATTTCAATCAATTCAGCGACGTCTTTGCTTTCGCGTTCCTTTACGTGAACGTCACACCGGGCGCCGGCGGTCAGGGACCAACCATTTCCTGGCCGTACGTCTCCGGGCACAGTTATCAGGTCGAATACCAGAACAACCTGACCGACAGCGCGTGGCAGCAGGTTCCCGGCAATATGACCATCAACGGCAACCAGGCTTCCATGATTGATCCGACGCCGGCTTCCGGCCAGCGATTCTATCGGGTCGTTGCACAATGAAACCTGGACTCAAACAGAGAAGTGCGGGGATGAAAGTGCAAAAAGCAGGCTTTACCTTGATCGAGTCGCTGGTGGTGATCGCGAGCATTGCCTTGCTGGCCGTCACGTTGCTGCCGGCGCTGGCCGGGACCCGGCAGAATTCCCAAGTCATCGGATGCCTCGCCAATCAGCGGCAATTGGCCGGCGGGTGGATGATGTACGCCCAGGATAATCGTGATGTGCTGGTTCCCAACCGGGGTTTTAACGGCGCCAATGGCGTCAATTACGCGGGAGACCCTCGGCAGGAAACCCAACTCCAACCTGGAGGGGCTAATGCCGATTGGTGTCCGGGCAATCTACAAAACTCGCAGGACACTGTACCGGGCAACTATCCGGGAGGTTCCAAATATAGTTGGTGGATCCAGACGGGCCTGCTCTATCCGTATATCAATAACATCAACCCTTACCGTTGCCCGGCCGATCACCACATTCTTCCACACGGCGGCGGGGCATTCACGGCGCCAGCCCTGCGCACCTATTCGATGAATGGCTGGGTGCAACCCATGGATGCTCCAGGTAATGCGCCAGCGCCTTGGAATGGAATCAATGGCTACCTCTTTTATACCAAGTTGTCGAACTTGGCCCGCCCGGGTGCGAGCAAGACCTGGGTGTTCATCGAGGAAAATCCTTACACGATTGACGACGGTTTTTTTCCGATTGATCCGAGAGAAACGACCATATGGTACGCCAGTCCGGCGGTTTTGCACGGCAACGCCAGCGTGCTGGCATTTGCCGATGGACATTCGGACGCCCATCGCTGGACGGACAGGAATATGATTACCGCAGGACCATACACGCCGCCGACCGGCTCTTTTCCTGATACTCCCGCCGACCCCACCTCGCGAGATTTGGCATGGTTGATTTCAGCCAGCACAGCTCCGCAATGAGGCGGGTGCGAGAATGATTCGCCGAGCGAGTTTCAAGACGATGAGAATGTCTATGCCGCGGGCGGGTCGAAATCGAGTTTGGGGGCGCAGCGGACCAACTCGGCGGCGCGATGGGCCGCTTCCGAGATCTTCTTCAACGTTGGCCCCAGGAGGGCGTCTTCCTGATGTTTGACAAAAAGGCGGTCGGCGTGACCCTGAACCACGGTGAGGAGATTGTTCAATTCATGGGCCAGGGTGAGCGAGATGTGCCGGTCGGCATCGGCGGGGCGGTTATCCTGGCGATTTTCCCCGCCGTTAGATGGAGACGGCGAAGCCATTTTTTCATCCGTTGATTCAAGATGTGACATAGCGTCTGGCAAAGCACCCGGCGGGCCACATTTTTCCGGAATAAATTTTCCATTTCTCCGGGACAGACTGTGCCGGGACGGGACAGGGAAAATGCCGAAGGCGGAACGAGGAATGAAGAAATAAACAGCCAGACGCTTCCAAGCCTTTTTGCATCCGGCAAATGCGCTAAAAGACAGCGCATTTCCGGGCAAAAAGGAAACCTGCTTGTTTCCGCATTCTGCCTTCTTCATTCTACCCTCACATGACTACCGCGCCCGCCTCGCTCGGCCTGATTGCCGGCAACCGCTCATTGCCGCTGGAATTTGCCCGGCAGGCGCGCGCCGCCGGCGTCAAACGCCTGGTGGCCGTCGCGTTTGAAAATGAGACTGACGCGGCGATTGCCCAACTCGTGGACGAAGTGGTCTGGCTCAAAGTTGGCCAGCTTTCCAAAATGATTGCCGCGTTCGCCGACCGCGGCATCCACCAATGCGTCATGGTGGGACAGATTGCGCCAAAAAATCTTTATGATCTGCGCCCCGATTTGCGGGCGATGGGGCTGCTGTTGCGTCTGAAGGAAAAGAACGCGCACACGATTTTCGGCGCCATCGCGGATGAGTTGAAAAAGGACGGCGTGGAATTGATTGAGGCCACGCTGTGGCTCAAACCGCTTATGCCGCAGGCCGGCTTCCAGTTGGGCCCGAAACTTTCCGCCGGGCAAAAGGCCGACGTGGACTTTGGTTTTCGCATGGCCAAAGAAACGTCACGGCTCGAAATCGGCCAGACTGTTGTGGTCAAAGGCGGCGTGGTGCTCGCCGCCGAGGCGTTTGAAGGCACGGACCAGTGTCTCGCGCGCGGCGGCAGATTGGCAGGCAAGGACGGCGGCGCCGTGGCCGTCAAGGTGGCCAAACTCAACCACGACATGCGGTTTGACATACCTTGTATCGGCGCGCAAACGCTGGAAACCTGTGCGGCTTCGGGTGTGGCCGTGCTGGCGCTCGAAGCTGGAAAAACGCTGTTGCTCCAACAGGAGACTTGCGGACAACTGGCCAAACAGAATAAAATTTCCGTAACAGTGGTTGGTTAAATCAGTTAAATGAGTAATCGGTTAATTGATGATTGGCAACCGGATCGTTCAACTTATTTAACCACTTACTCATTTAACAAATCACTGACACATGCTGACCTCGCACGAACTCTTCGGTTTCATGTCGGCCAACCTGGCCAATGAAATTCTCAGTTTCACCCATGAGTCGGACAGACCGACTTACAAGGCCGCGCTCGGCGCCGTGGCCCAGGCGCGCCACGTCCGCCCCGTGTTCCTCGAACGCCAGCCGCGCGCCCAGTGCCACGCGGCCATCATTTCCACCCTGTCCAAACCGGCGCTGGAGGCCGCCGCCGGCGGGCTCATCCGCGTGTGGCTCGTAAAAAAGCAGCGGCCGATGCTGGTGGATTTTCTCAACGCGCTCGGCCTGCCCAACAACGAAGGGGTGGTGGATGATTTGCCCGCAACCATGGACGACGCCAGACTGAAATCCGCCATTGACGCGTTGCTGGTCAAATATCCCGGGGAAGCCGTGGCCGTTTATTTGAACGCGTTCAACGACATGAACGAGGCGAACTGGGTGAATTTGAAAACGATGCTCGAAAGCGACAAACGTCTGCAATTGGGTGCGGCGGCTTAAACGGGCACGGCTTCGTTTCAACGATCCGGCGGCAGGGTTTCGGAATTTCAGTTCACAATTTTGGGTGGGTTTTTCATAAAATACTGCTGGCGCGCCAGGCGGGCTGTTGTATCGTCGTTCCTTACTTTTTAACCGATACGACAAATGGAACCACAAGCTGACATCGCATTGATTGGTCTGGCCGTCATGGGCCAGAATCTCATTTTGAACATGAACGACCACGGTTTCACCGTCGTGGCGTTCAACCGCACTGTTTCCAAGGTGGACGATTTCCTCAACCGGGAGGCCAGGGGCACCCGGGTGATTGGCGCGCATTCGCTCCAGGAAATGGCCGCCCTGCTGAAAAAGCCGCGCCGGGTGATGCTCATGGTCAAAGCCGGCCAGGCGGTGGACGAATTCATCGAGCACCTGCTGCCGGTGCTGGAACCGGGCGACATCATCATTGATGGCGGCAATTCACTGTTTGAAGACACGAACCGGCGCACGAAATATGTCGAGAGCAAGGGATTGCTTTACATCGGCACGGGTGTAAGCGGCGGTGAAGAGGGTGCACGGCACGGCCCGAGCATCATGCCCGGCGGTTCGCCTGCCGCGTGGCCGCACGTCAAAAACATTTTCCAGAGCATCGCCGCCAAGGTGGCCGACGGATCGCCGTGCTGCGATTGGGTGGGTGAGGGCGGCGCCGGTCATTACGTGAAGATGACCCACAATGGCATCGAATACGGTGACATGCAGTTGATTTGCGAGGCCTACAACATCCTGAAGAACGGTCTCGGCCTGAGCGCGGCCGAAATGCATGAGATTTTCAAGGAATGGAACACGGGCGAGCTGGACAGCTACCTCATCGAAATCACCCGCGACATCCTGGCTTACAAGGATGCGGACGGCACGCCGTTGGTGGACAAAATCCTCGACACCGCCGGCCAGAAAGGCACCGGCAAATGGACGGTGCAGAGCAGCGCGGACCTGGGTATTCCCATCACGCTGATTGCCGAGGCGGTTTATTCCCGCTGCGTTTCCGCGTTAAAAGACGACCGGGCGAAGGCGGCAAAGAAATTGAAGGGGCCCAAACCGCTGATGAGCCTCGCCAAGAACGATGCGAAGAAGAAGGATTTCATCGTTCAAGTTCGGGACGCCCTTTACGCCTCAAAAATCGTCAGTTATGCGCAGGGTTACATGCTCATGCGCGCTGCCGCGGCCGAGCACAAATGGAATCTGAATTACGGCGGCATCGCGCTGATGTGGCGGGGCGGGTGCATCATCCGCTCGCGTTTTCTGGGCAAAATCAAGGAGGCCTTCGACAGCAATGCCCGGCTCACGAATCTGCTGCTCGACAATTATTTCCGGGGCGAAATCAAGCGCTGCCAGAAGAGCTGGCGCAATGTGGTGTCGGCGGCGGCCAAAAAGGGCATTCCAGTGCCCGCGTTCAGCACCGCGCTGGCGTTTTACGATCAATACCGTAATGCCGTGTTGCCGGCAAACCTGTTGCAGGCGCAGCGCGATTATTTCGGCGCACACACGTACGAGCGCGTGGACAAACCGCGCGGGGAATTTTTCCACACCAATTGGACCGGCCGTGGCGGCACCACCGCTTCCAGCACGTACAACGCCTGAGCCTCCGCCGTGGACGCTTTCAACTCAGAAAAGCGTTGGACGGAAAAATTCGGCAGCGCGCGCGGCCTTGCCTGGCTCGACTCAGGATGGGCCGGGTTGGCCGTGGTGGCGGTCGCGTTTATTGCGATAGCGGCGGCGTCCTGGCGCAAATGGCCGGACGCGCTCATTGACTTCGGGCTGCAACTTTACCTGCCCTGGCGGATCAGCCAGGGCGCAGTGCTGTACCGGGATTTGCATTATCTGGCGGGCGGCCCGTTGTCCCAATACTTCAATGCGCTGTTGTTCAAAATCTTCGGCGTTTCATTCCGCACGCTGATTTTTGCCAATCTCGCCATTACCGCCGCGCTGCTCGTTTTAATCTACCGCCGGTTTCTGGCGGCGGCCGACCGCTGGACGGCCACGACCATTTGCCTCGGCATCGTGCTGGTGTTCGCCTTCAACGAATATCAGGTCGTGGGCAACTACAACTACATCGCACCATATTCCCACGAGCTTTTGCACGGCCTGGTGCTTTCCCTCCTGACCATCGCCCTCCTGTCTGATTGGGTTGGCAGGCGGAAACTCCAATACGCCTTTGCCGCCGGTTTCTGTTTCGGCCTCGTGTTTCTGACCAAACCGGAAATTTTTGTCGCCCTGGCGGCCGGGACTCTTTCTGCTTTCCTCCTTTTTCACGTCACGCACCGGCGGAGAGACGTCGCCATCAAATCAGCGGCGGCGTTTCTACTGGCTGCCATGATCCCGGCGCTCGGATTTTTCCTTTATTTCCTGAGCCGGGAAGATTGGCGCGCGAGTTTGTATTCCACCGCTTTTGCCTGGGCGCCACTGTGGCTGACGCCGGTGGCCAGGGATCATTTTTATCTGTGGTGCACGGGACTCGACACCCCCATCTCGCATCTCCTGGAAATGGTCATCCAGTTTTTCTGCGTCGCGCTGTTGGTGGCGCTTTACGCGAGATTGTTCCAACGCGAGACGGGTTTGGGCGCAAAACGTACCACGCGGCTGGTGCTTATGGTGCCGTTGCTGGCCGCCGCCGCCTGGTTCAACTGGCTCAACTGCGGCGCCTCACTGCCTTTGCTGGGGCTGGCCGCTTGTGTTCTGCTTTTTGCCAATTATCGGGCGTTGTCGGTTGAGCGGGAGATGACGTTCCCGATGGTATGGAGTGTGTTCGGTCTGGTCTTGCTGGCGAAACTCGGATTGTTCTCCCGCGTCTGGCACTACGGATTCGTCCTCGCCATGCCAGCAGCGGTCATAACCATCTATTTATTGCTCTGGCTTCTGCCGGTTTTGCTGGAAAAAAAATACAATGTGGATCCGCGGCCGTTTCGCCTCACGGTCTGGCTGGCGTTGCTCATTGGATTTGCGGGTTTGGTTCACGATTCGGAATCGTGGTACACCACGAAGGACCTGGCGGTGGGCCAGGGCGGCGACCGAATTCTTGCCTTCGACCCGCGGCTCAATCCGGCGGGAGCCGGCGTGGGACTGGCCCTGGAATGGATTGAGAAAAACGTGCCGCGCGACGGAACACTGGCGGTGTTGCCGGAGGGCACCACGATCAATTACCTCAGCCGCCGCGTGAATCCGACACCCTGTCTTGATTGGACGCCGACCGTGCTGACCGCGTTTGGCCAGGCTGGCATGACGGCCGCCTTCGAGCACGACCCGCCCGACTATGTTTTTCTCGTGGAGCGGGACACGGCCGAGTTTGGCGTTGGATATTTCGGGCGCTCACCGGGCTATGGCGTCGAATTGATGCAATGGATCGGGGAAAATTACCAGCCGGTGTATTTAATCGGTCACGAACCGCTCCGCAACGGCCTGTTCGGCATCGAAATATTGAAGCGGCAGCCGGCCAGCCCGCCGTCCGGCGCGAAAAATTTTGTTTTGCAAAATCCCACCCGCCCGCGTTGAATGGAGAAAACCAGGCTTGGTCTGATCCGCGAATCTTATGAAACCGACCGTATTTGTTTGGGCGATCGTCGCGTCACTGGCAACCCTTTCCACCGGCGCCGCCGGGACTTTCAAAGGGCCGTGGGGCCTCCAGCTTTACAGTCTGCGCACCGAACTGGCGACCAACGTGCCGGGCACACTGGACGAGGTGAAAGGTTGGGGCGTCAAGAACGTCGAACTGGCCGGCACCTACGCGCTCACGCCCGAACAGTTCAAGGCCCAGCTCGACGCGCATGGTCTGACCGCCGTCAGCGGACATTTTCCCTATGACGAATACCGCACGAATCTTGACGGTGTCATTCGCGATGCCAGGATCCTGGGATTGAAGTATGTCGGTTGCGCGTGGATTCCCCACGACGTCAACCGGCCATTTGACGAAAAGACCTGCCGGGAAGCCATTGCGGTTTTCAACCACGCGGGCGAAGTGCTGGCCGGGCATCACCTGACGTTCTTTTATCATGCGCACGGGTACGAATTTCAACCTTACCAGGACGGCACGCTATTTGATCTGATGATGAAGAAGACAAATCCACGATATGTGCATTTTCAGATGGACGTGTTCTGGATTGTGCATCCGGGCCAGGACCCGGTGAAATTGCTGAAAAAATACGGCAGACGCTGGCAACTCATGCACCTGAAAGGAATGCGCGACAGCACGCCTACGGGTCTGCTCACGGGCCAGACGGATGTGACCAACGACGTGGCGCTGGGCACCGGCAAGATTGATTATGCGCCGGTACTGCGTGAAGCGGAAAAGATTGGCGTAAGATGGTACTTCATCGAGGACGAGTCGCCGTCCTCCGAACAACAGGTTCCGCAAAGCATCCACTATCTCGAAACGGTGAAATGGTAAAATCCGGGAATTATTGTCTATGAACAAACTGGCCCTGGCATTGGTGGTTCTGTCCGGAAGCGCAACACTGCTTTTTGGCGATGCAACCGCCAACCCGGGCATCTTTTCCGGGCAAACCGACATCGGCAACGTGGCCAGGCCCGGCTCGGCCAGTTTCAACCCGACCAACGGCGAATACCTCATCGCCGGCGGCGGCGGAAACATGTGGCTGACCAACGATGCATTCCATTTCGTCTGGGTGAAAATGTCGGGCGACCTTGGTCTGGCGGCGGACATCAAGTTTCAGGGCACCGGCGGCAATCCACATCGCAAAGCCTGTCTCATCATCCGCCAGTCGCTGGAACCGGATTCGGCGTATGCGGATGTGGCGGTACACGGCGTCGGGTTGACAGCGCTGCAATACCGGGAAACGGCCGGCGAGGTGACGCGTGAAATCCAGTCGGACATATCCGGCCCCGTGCGGGTGGGCCTTGAGAAGCATGGTGACTACGTGACCATGTCGGTTGCGGGCACGGGGGAAACGTTGCACTCCGACGGTGCCATGTATCGGTTACCGTTCCAGGAGCCGTTTTATGTCGGCCTCGGCGTTTGCGCCCATAATAACAAGGCCCTCGAACAAGCTGTTTTTTCAAACGTACAACTCAATTCCATCCCCTCCGGAACCAGCAATGAGGCGGTGATCGAAAGCGCATTGGAGACTGTCGAAGTCGCCTCGACCGACCGGCAGGTGGTTTATCACACGCGGGACCACATTGAAGCGCCGAATTGGTCGCGGGACGGAAAATTTTTCCTCTTCAACAGCAGGGGGCGGATTTACAAACTGCCGGTCAAGGGCGGCACGCCGGAATTGCTCGACACCGGCGGTCAGACGCAATGCAACAACGACCATGGCCTTTCACCGGATGGCAGGCAATTCGCCATCAGTGACCAGACCCGCGGCGGCCAATCGCACGTTTATGTGTTGCCGACCGCCGGCGGCAAACCGCGACTGGTGACCAGGCTGGCGCCCTCGTACTGGCATGGCTGGTCGCCCGACTGCAAAACGCTTGCGTACTGCGCCGAACGCAACGGGAATTTTGACATTTACACCATTTCGGCCAAAGGCGGGAAGGAAAAGCGGTTGACCACGGCGCCGGGTCTGGATGACGGCCCGGATTATTCGCCAGATGGAAAATACATTTACTTCAATTCCGAACGCACCGGCTTGATGCAAATCTGGCGCATGAAACCGGACGGCTCGAACCAGGAACAGGTCACGTCCGACGATTACAACAACTGGTTCGCGCATCCTTCGCCGAATGGCCGGTGGATTGTCTTTCTGTCCTACGACAAAGATGTAAAAGGCCATCCGCCGGGCAAGAACGTGATGCTCCGGCTCATGTCGCTCGCCGACGGAAAAATACAAGTGCTCGCGAAGTTGTACGGCGGGCAGGGAACCATCAACGTTCCGTCCTGGTCCCCGGACAGCCGCAATCTCGCTTTTGTCAGTTACCCAATAACCCGTCCCTGAATATGGCTACGAAAAAATATCTGGTCGAATTCATCGGCACGTTTTTTCTCGTGCTGACGGTCGGCATGACAGTCATCAATCCGGACGCCGGTACGATTGCGCCGCTGGCGATCGGCTCGGCGCTCATGATCATGGTTTATGCCGGCGGTCACGTGTCGGGGGGGCATTACAATCCGGCGGTCACCCTGGCCGTCTGGCTGCGCGGTCGTTGTCCGCAATCGGACGTCCTTCCGTACCTCGGTTCACAATTCGCCGGCGGCATCGTGGCGGCGATGGCGGTGCTGTTTTTAAAAGGTGACCCGACGGTGATGCCGCAGGAGCTGGGGATTTTTCCCGCGCTGGTCGCCGAATTGATAGGGACCTTTGCACTCGCCTACGTGGTATTGAATGTCGCGACGGCGAAAGCCACGGCGGGCAATTCCTATTTCGGTCTCGCCATTGGATTCACCGTGGCGACCATGGCGTTTGCGCTCGGTGGCGTTTCCGGCGGCGCTTTCAATCCGGCCGTGGCCCTCGGCATCACCGTCATGCATCTGGCCAGGACCGCCAACCTCTGGATCTATCTGGTCGCCAATTTCGCCGGCGGCGCTTTGGCGGCGGCGGCATTCCGGTACATCAATCCCGAGGACAAATGAACCGATGGGATGAAGGGACGATGGGATTTTTGGACTGCTGGAGGGCGTTTGTTTGGCAATCACTCATCCCATAATCCATCAAACCATCCCTCCCATGTCATTGCCGGCATTCCTCCGCGTCCAGGGGGACGGTGTTTTGCTGTCCGTGAAACTCCAGCCGCGCGCGTCCCTCAACGAAATTGTTCCACCCGACCGGGCCGGTGGCGAGTTGCGAATCCGGGTCACGGCGCCGCCGGTGGATGCCGCCGCGAACGAAGCGCTGGTCCGGTTGCTGGCCGAACGATTGGATTGCGCCCGGAGTTCCGTCGAATTGGTGCGCGGCCACAAATCGCGGCATAAAACGGTCAGACTTCACGGTTTTACGGCCGAAGAGGTGTTAAGGCGGTTTTAATTGATATACTCCGTGCTGAGTTGGCGCGGAGTGGAGGCTTCGCCGGCAGTTTCCCTTGTCCCATTTGGGGACAAAAATTCACCCGTCGGCAGATTAGAATAACACCGCGGAATTGCGCGAAAAAGGCACTTAAACTGCTAGTGTTTAAGCCTACCCGAGGGGCCTCAACGGAACCGGGGTATGAATGAATTAGCATGAAGCCGCTTCAACACAAAAAACCGTCACTGTCTGACAGTGCTTTTGGCTCGAACAACGGACCGGCCACGGATTTCTTGGAGCGGTCCTCGGCCGCCGGGCCGGAAAAGCATCTCCGTGACGAGAACGCCCGGTTGGCGAAAGAAAACGCGCAATTGACCCGCGAACGGGATTCCCTCAAGGCTTTGATTGACAGACTCTCCGTTCAGGCCCCCGCGGACGCGAAAAGTCTGGAAGGAACGCTGAACAACCCCCACCGGCTCCTGCAGGCCATTCTGGACAATGTCCCCGACAGAATTTATTTCAAAGACACACAATCTCGATTCATCAAGCTCAGCCAATCCCTCGCCCGCCGCCTGGGCCTGGAAAATCCGGCTTCGGCCATCGGCAAGACCGACTTCGATTTTATCCGTACGGAAAGCGCCACGGAATACCATCAGGATGAGCAACGGATCATGCAGACCGGCCAACCCCTGATCAACAAGACGGAAAAACAAATCCTGCCGGATGGCCAAATCGGCTGGACTTCCACCACCAAAATACCGTTGCGCGACCAGGCGGGTAATGTCATCGGCCTGGTGGGGATCAACCGCGACATTACGGAGCAGAAACGCGTGGAAGAGGCGCTCCGTAAATCGTATGACGAACTGGAGAAACGAGTCGCCGAACGCACCGCCGAGATCTCGCGGGAACGACTGTTGTTGCGCACGTTGATTGATAATCTGCCCGACTATGTTTATGTCAAGGATGGGGAAGGCCGGTTTGTGCTGGCGAACCTGGCGGTGGCGCGTCAAATGGGCTTTTCCACCCCGGATGAGATCATCGGAAAACCGGATTTCGACCTGTTTCCCCACGAACTGGCCGCGCGCTATCGTGCCGAAGAAGAGGAAATGATCCGGTCGGGCAAAATGCTGTTCAACCACGAAGGGCCGACCGTGGATGTCAGCAAGAAAGGGAAAGACCGATGGGTCTCAACCACCAAAGTGATTTTGCGTGATCCACAGGACAAGGTTATCGGAATCATCGGCCTCGGTCGCGACATCACGGAACGCAAACGGATGGAGGAAGTGCTGGCCCAGGAGCGATCCCTGTTGCGAACGTTGATTAACAATCTGCCCGATTCCATCTACGCCAAAGACACCGCCGGCCGAAAAATTCTGGCCAATCCGGCTGACCTGAAAAACCTTCGCTGTGAGACTGAAGCCGAAGCCATCGGTAAAACCGATTTCGACCTCTTTCCGCGCGAAATCGCCGAAAAATTCCATGCCGATGACCAGAAGGTGTTTCGGGGGGGGGCAGTCATTAATCGGGAGGAGTATTTCCTGAACGAAGCAGGCGAAAAACGGTGGCTGTTGACCAGCAAACTGCCACTGCGCGATCAAAACCGGGAGATCATCGGGCTCGTGGGGATTGGCCGCGACATCACGGAACAAAAACAGGCCACCGAGGCTCTGGAGCAGAGCGAACAGCGGCTGCGGGAAGTCATGCGGAGCACGCGTTGCATCCTGAACTTCGGAAGTGTTGTGGCGCCGAAAGGCTGGCGGGAACGGGTGATGAAGGAGCCACGGTTATTCCATTGGCATTTTCCCGTCGTGAATTTGGAAGCGGCGCAAGAGGTGTTTCCGATCGACGTGCCGCCGGGTGAGCAATACCAGGAAGTCTGGTGCAGCAAACGCCATCCCGATGACTTCGAGCAAATGCACATCGCCACCCGGGATGCATTCCTCCGGGATGCGCCGTTTTATCGCAACGAATTCCGCTGTGCCGACAAGCACGGCGTCGAACACTGGTTGCAGGAATTCGTCACCATTCGTAAGCTGGACGAGAACCACTGGCAGCTCTTCGGCATTACCACCGACATTACCGATTTGAAAGAGAGCGAGACTGCCCTGCGGGTGAGCGAAGGAAAATTGCGGCAGTTCACGACGCAGCTTGAGCGCAGCAACCGCGAGCTCCAGGATTTCGCTTACGTCGCGTCGCACGATCTCCAGGAGCCACTCCGAAAGATCGTGGTTTTCGGCGAGCGGCTCAAGGAACAGTCCGACGAGAAGCTGGACCCGGAGTCGCGCGACTTCCTGGAACGGATGCAGAAAGCGGCTTCCCGCATGCAGACGCTGATCAACGATTTGCTGGCTTTTTCGCGCGTCACGACCAAGGCCCAGCCGTTCATCCAGGTGGATCTGGCACACGTGGCCCGCGAAGTCGTCAACGATCTGGAAGGACGAATTGAACAGGTCAAGGGCCGCGTCGAAATCGGAACCCTTCCACTGATTGACGCGGAAGCGCTTCAAATGCGCCAGTTGATACAAAATCTGATCGGCAACGCCCTCAAATTCCGCCGTCCCGACGTGCCGCCCGTGGTAAAAGTCACCGCGCAAATCATTACCGGCCCTTCGCCGGATGGCGGGACAGCGGTGGCGAAGAAATTTTGTCGCTTGACGGTCAGTGACAACGGCATCGGCTTTGACGAAAAATACCTGGACCGGATTTTTAACGTATTTCAACGGCTGCACTCGCGTAATGAGTATGAAGGTACGGGCATGGGACTCGCCATCGCGCGAAAGATTGTCCTGTTGCATCACGGCGAAATCACCGCCAAAAGCAAACCCGGCGAGGGCGCCACGTTCATTGTGACGCTGCCGGTGACCCACCCCAAGGAACCACAGAACCCAGGAGAAAACCATGAGTAAAGAAGGAAAAATGATTACCATTCTATTGGCGGATGACGACCCGGATGATCGCCAGTTGACTCGCGATGCGTTCGCGCAAAACCGTCTGGCCAATGAACTGCACTGCGTCGAAGACGGGGAGGAATTGATGGATTACCTCCACCGCCGGGGTCGCTACGAGAATTTGGACGGCAAACCTTTGCCGGGTCTGATCCTGCTCGACTTGAACATGCCGCGCAAGGACGGGCGCGAGGCCCTCAAGGAAATGAAGCTGGACCCCATTCTGCGCCGCATTCCCATCGTCGTGCTCACCACCTCCAAGGCCGAGGAGGACATCCTGCGGAGCTATGACCTGGGCGTGAATTCCTACGTGACCAAACCCGTCACCTTCAAATCACTGGTCGAGTTGATTAAAGTTCTCGGTCAGTATTGGTTTGAAGTTGTCGAACTGCCCAAAGACTAGGGAAAGCCGCGTATGCCGGATGGCCCCGTCAGAGTCCTGCTGGTTGATGATGATGAGGATGATTATGTCATCACGCGCAACCTGATTTCCGAAATCAAGGATCGCCGGTATCAGCTCGAATGGGTGGATAACTATGACGCCGCCCTGGCTGCCGTCCATCGTCACCAACACGACATCTGCCTGTTGGACTATCGGCTGGGCGGCCGGACCGGCCTGGAGTTGTTGCGGGAATCCAAATCTCTTAACGACCGGTTGCCCATCATTTTGCTGACCGGACAGGGTGATCACGAGATTGACATCGAAGCCATGAAGGCCGGCGCCGCCGACTATCTGATCAAGGGTCAGCTGGATTCCGACAAACTGGACCGCGCTGTGCGGTATGCCATTCAGGGCCAGGACACCAAGGAACGCCTTCGCCGGGAGCGCGATCTCATTGGGCGCATCATGGAAACCAGCCCCGTGGGCATCGTGGTGGCCGATCAATCGGGAACAATCAACTTTGCCAATCTGCAGGCGGAAAAGATTCTCGGCCTGACCCGGGACGCCATCACCCGGAATTCATGCAGTGTTTTGGACTGGCATCTGACCGATTCGGAGGGCAATCCGCTCTCCGGACCGGCAGCCTCCTTGAGACAAATCCTCGATTCCGGACGGCCGGTGCACGACGCCTGTTACACCGTTGACGCCGGCGCACCGACGGGGGCTGAGGTTTCCAGCCGGGACCGCGCCCTGCTGTCCGTGAATGCCGCGCCGCTTTTTGACGCTGGTGGCAGGATTGACGGCATGGTGGTGACGGTTGAAGACATCACCGCACGGCTGGCGCTGGAGGCGCAGTTGCGGCAATCCCAGAAAATGGAATCCATCGGCCAGTTGGCCGCCGGTGTGGCGCATGATATTAATAACATTTTGACCATCATCCAGGGACACGCCGGCCTGCTGCTCAATGTGACGTCGCTGGACGCGGATGCGGTGAAATCCCTGAAGCAGATATCCGCCGCCTCGGAGCGCGCGGCGGGATTCATCCGGCATTTGCTCATGTTCAGCCGCAAGCAGGTCTATCGGACCAAGATTCTGGATTTGAACACGGTCTTGCACAATTTGGAATACATGTTGCCGCGGATGCTTGGCGAGCACATCGCCCTGGAAGTCCGCTGTGCTCCCAAACTGCCGCGCATCGCTGCCGACATTGCCATGGTGGAGCAGATCGTGATGAATCTGGTGGTCAATGCGCGGGACGCCATGCCCAAGGGCGGCAAACTCCTCATTGAGACCTCCGCCGTGGAGACCGACTCCCTTTATGTCAGGCTGCATCCCGAAGCGCACCTGGGCCGGTTCAACCGTTTGTCCGTCACCGACAATGGGTGCGGCATGGAGCGCAGCGTGTTGCAGCGGATTTTTGAGCCGTTTTTTACCACCAAGGAGGTCGGCAAGGGAACGGGACTGGGGCTGGCCACCGTTTACGGCATTGTCAAACAGCATCACGGCTGGATTGAAGTCCAGAGCAAGGTCGGCTTGGGCACCACGTTCAAAGTATTTTTCCCGGTCGCCGGCGAAACCAGCCCTCTTGCGACCGGTTCAACTCCGGAATCCGGGACGGTCAAAGGCGGCCGGGAAACGATTCTTCTGGTTGAAGATGAAAAGGAACTGCTGGAACTGATGAAGGAGGTACTCCAACAATATCAATATCACATTTTAACCGCTTGCTCCGGCGTTGAGGCATTGCAGGTTTGGAACGAGCATGGCGGCCGGATTGATTTGCTCCTGACCGACATCATTATGCCCGGCGGCATCACGGGCGATGAACTGGCTGCCGAATTGAAACGTCGGAAGCCGGATCTGAAAACCGTCTACGCCAGTGGATACACCTCCGCCTTTGTGGGGCGGGATTTCGGCCGGGATGCCATTTGCTTTCTGGCCAAACCCTATCAGCCGCTGCAGGTGGCCCAGGTGATTCGGGAGACACTGGATGCCCCATCCAAGGGCCAATCTCTGCCGGACGACCGTCCGACCGAGGCCGGTCCCGCTTTGACCCGGCAACCGGGTTAAGGTGAATCAGAACCCGATCGCCGGTCGGATATTCCGTCAGGAAACCCCGCCGCCCCCTCCGCAAGTTCGCGCGTTAAAACCCTGAAAGTCAGTCACTTTTCGGGCAATGTCCCGTTTAATGCGGCTCGAAATCGGCGCACAGCGCCAACGCTACAATGTCTTGATTCGGACACTGCCACTTTTTGTGCTGGCCAGCGGCTAATGCAGCAATATCCTGCCACGAGTTGCCCTTATGAAAAATCTTGCCATCTCCATTCTCGTCCTGACAACGGTTGCGCTCGGCGCCTGGTGCCTGAATCAGCAAAACCAAATCAAAAATCAGTCGGCCCAACTCGCGCAAACTGAAACCCGATTGGCCGACGCCAGGGCGGAGTTGCAGAAGCAAAGCGAGGCTGTCGAGCACGCCCAATTTGCCGCGGCGAATGAGAAGATTTTGCAGCAGATATTGGCGGAAACCGAGGCCGGCGCAGCGGAACAATCGAAAAAGGCCGAACACCTGGAGCAATCACTGGCGGCGGCGAAAACTAACAATCCCTTGCAGGGTTTTGCTGCGGTGTTCAAGGACCCGAAGATGCGGGAGATGATCAAGTCGCAGCAGAAGGCGGTCATGGGCCCGATGCTGGACAAGCAATACGCCGCGTTGTTTCAGCAACTCAACCTGACGCCGGAGCAAACCGCCGCTCTGAAGGATTTGCTCGAAAAGAAAACGTTCGCCGGCACCGACGCCGGCTTTTCGATGCTGGACAGCTCACTGGACGCTTCGCAACGCGCCGACCTCGCGAAACAGGTCAAAAGCCAGACCGATGACATCGAAAATCAAATCAAGCAACTGCTTGGTGACCAGAACTATCAGACGTTTCAGTCCTATGAACAAACACTTCCCGACCGGACGGCGGTCAGCCAGTTCAACGATCAACTGGCCGGCACCGCGAATGCCCTGACCGCGGATCAGCAACAACAGTTGCTTCAGGCGATGAGCGATGTGCACGCCAATTTCAAATGGACGGCCGTTTTGCACAAACCCAACGCGGCCGACGGCGATTACACGGCGATGTTTACCGAGGATAACATTAATCAATTCGCGCAACAGCAGGAACAATTCAATCAGCAGGTTTTCACGCGCGCGCAACCGATTTTAAGTCCGGACCAATTCAAGGCCTTTCAGGATTACACCGCGACGCAGCAGCAGTTGCAAATGGTCGGCATGAAAATGGCCGCGCAGATGTTCGCGCCGAAAAGTCAGTAAACGGATATTCCTCTGCCGCGGCGTGAGGCAGAGTGGGTGTGGCGACCATTTCATGGCTGAAACGGCCAAATAGCTTGTCAGTTTTTCCGCCGACTAACCACTTATGCATGTATGATAAGCACAAAAGACTCGTCCGTGGCCATCCTGACCGACACCGAACTGGTCGGTGAAACCCTGTCGGGCAACCGCGATGCCTTCGGCCGGATTGTGGCGCGCTATCAATCACTCATCTGTTCGCTGGCTTACAGCGCCACCGGCAACCTCGGCCAGAGCGAGGATTTGGCGCAGGAAACCTTCATCACCGCGTGGAAACACCTTGGCCGCCTGCGTGAACGCGACAAACTCCGCGCCTGGCTTTGTGGCATAGCGCGCAACCGCATCAATGGCTTTCTCCGCCGGGAAGGCCGCGAACCGGTGCGGGACGCCGAGCCGCTGGAACATCTCTCCCAATCCCATGCCCCCGAACCGTTGCCGCCCGATTATGTCATGAGCCGGGAAGAGGAGGCCATTCTTTGGCGTTCGCTGCAAACCATCCCCGAAACCTACCGCGAACCGCTGGTGTTGTTCTACCGCGAACACCAGTCCGTCGAGCGCGTGGCGCAGGCGTTGGAATTGAGCGAGGACGCCGTGCACCAGCGGCTGTCGCGCGGACGAAAACTGTTGCAGGAACAGGTGCTGTCGTTAGTGGAAGGCGCGTTGGAACGGACACGACCGGACAAGGCGTTCACCCTGGCCGTGCTGGCGTTACTGCCCGGCGTCTCGTTTTCCGCCAGAGCCGCGGTGATTGGCGCAACGGCAAAAGGCGCGACGGCCAAGACCGCCGGTTCAATGGGTGTGTTTGGCGCGTTGCTCGGCCCTCTCGTTGTGTTTGTGCCCAACTACATCGCCTATCGCGTAACCCTGGGGGCGGCACAATCGGAAGAGGAACGCCGCGGAGTCAAAATCATTTTTGGCAGGCTGGGCCTGATCACAGTGGGACTATTCATCCCGATTGCGGCGCTTATTTTGTGGCTGACCCGGAATCAACCCGACCGATCGTTTCTGTCCGGCCTGTTCGCGGCAATACTGGTCATTATCTTTCTGCCAACCATTTGGATTTTGGCCCTCACCTCGGCCCGTAAAGGCCGTGAATATTACCGGCGCGTTCTGACGGAGGAATATGCCGGCGTCCCTCCGAACCCGACGTGCGAGTATCGCAGCAAGGCCACTTTGTTCGGCCTGCCGCTCGTCCACATCCGCATCGGCGACCGGTTTGCCATTTTGCAAAAGCCGGTGAAGGCATGGATTGCCGTGGGCAACTCCGCGATCGGCGGGTTGTTCGCTTGCGGCGGAGCCGCGATCGCGCCGGTGAGCATGGGCGGTTTCTCCATCGGCCTGCTGTCGTTCGGCGGCTTGGCGTTGGGCGGGGTCGCCCTGGGTGGCATTGCCGCTGGCGTCTGGCCGCTGTTTGGCGGATTAATAATCGGCTGGCAGGCGTTTGACGGTTGTTTCGCCATCGCGTGGAAGGCAGCGGCGGGAATGTTTGCGTTCGCACATGATTTTGCAGTCGGCCGCTTCGTCTTCGCTGCACAAGCCAACAACGAAATCGCCAGGCAATTCATTTTTCCCGATCCGTTCTTCCGCTGTGCCGAACTCATCAATCGCCATTGGCTCTGGCTGAATTTATTCTGGCTGATTCCCTTCTTTGTCTTGTGGCTCACGGCGCGCCGCGCCAAACGCGCAATACAAAATTAAATCACCGAATTTGCCCGGCCAGTTCCTCTGCCGGATAAGTCCAGATTTCTGCCAGCGTCGGATGATAATGCGGCATCGCGGCCAGTTCATGCACGGTCATCTGTTTTGCCATCGCAGCAACGATTTCGTGAATGAGTTCGCCGCCCACGGGGCCGACACACGTGCCTCCGATAATTTCGCCGGACTTCGGGTGAGCGAGCAATTTCACAAAACCATCCTTCGCCTCCATGATGAGTGATTTGCCGTGGTCGTTGAACGGATAACTCGCGGCCAGAAACGGAATCCCGCGCCCGTTGGCTTCCTTTTCCGTCAATCCGACCAACGCGACTTGCGGTTCGGTGAATACGACGGAAATCAGCAATCGGTAATCCATCCGGCGCGGTGTGTTGGGATTGGCGATATTATGCCCCGCAATTTCGCCCTGCTGGACGGCGAGATGAACAATTTCGTGCAGGCCGGTGCAGTCGCCGCCGGCATAAATGTGCGGCACGCTGGTTTGCATCAGGTCGTTCGTAACGATACGTCCATTGTCGGTTTCAACGCCGGCCCGGGCCAGGTCCAGACCGGCGGTGTTGGGCGTGCGACCCAGCGCAAACAGAATTTCTTCGGCCGAAACCGAAACGGTCTTGCCCCGGTGCTCAAACGAAACCGTCTTTGCCTTTCCCTTCCGTTTCGCGTCCAGCAGTTTCGTTCCGGTGAAAATCCGAATGCCTTCCCGGCGGAAAACCGATTCAATTGCCGCCGCCGCGCTGGCGTCGAACTCCTTCAGGATGTGTTGGCTGCGCTGGATGAGTGTGACCTTGACACCGAATCGCGCGAAAAACTGTGCGAACTCGCACGCGACCGCGCCGCCGCCGAGGACCATCAGCGACTTCGGCAGCCGCTTGAGCGTCAGCGCCTCGTCGCTGGTGATGAATCCGGCCTCGTTGAGTTGGGGCAGCGGGGACGGCGCGACCGTGGAACCGGTGGCAATGACGAAGTGTTTTGCCGTAACTCTTTTTGGGCGCCCCTCATCCCGTCCCTCTCCCCGCATAACGGAGCGGGGATGGCCGGGGGCCCGGAGAGGGGAAGTCAGCTCCACCGCGTGGGCGTCCATAAATTTCGCTTTGGCCCGGATGAATTCGAACGGTCCGGCATTGAGTTGCTTCACACGGCAATCGGCAAAATCGTTGATCAGCACGTTTTTTCGCGCCATCACCTTCTTGAAATCAAAGCCGGCCTTTCCGGCGCGAATGCCCCACGGCTCGGGGTGGCCGGCCAGATGCATCACTTCGGCGGCATAAAGCAGCGCCTTCGTCGGCATGCAGCCGCGCAGGATGCACAAACCGCCGACTTCCTTGCCGCCTTCGATGATCACGGTTTTCAAGCCGGCGCCGTCCGCCGTCCGCGCCGCCGCATAACCGGCGCTGCCCCCACCCAGAATCGCCACGTCATAGTCACATCGGTTCATCGGGGAAAGGATGGAAGGACACCCGGGAAAGGCAAATTTCAAATTTTTGCCTCTGTAGGCTTTCGGGTTGAAAATCCGCGCGCGTTTTTAGAGGATGAACGCATGAGCGACATTATTTATCCGCGCAGCCCGCGCGAAATCATGGACGGCTGGCATTACCTGCCGCGTTATGTTGATAAAATCCGTCTGCATCTGGCCGGCAAACTGCACGCCGATTACCAGGAGAATTTCGGCAAGGGTTTCGACGGCATGTGGCTCAAGACCGCCGGCGTCCTGCACGAGCAGATGATTGACGTGGTGAAAAAATCCATCACCGATGGCCAGGTTTGCGATTGGGTCCGCCAGCACGTGAAGAAATCTGCGGCCGAAAAAGCCGCGCACTGGGAGGATATGTTGAGTCGGCCCAGGCCCGGTGACGAAGCCGCCCAGGCCCGATTAAAAATGCGCAAGGAACAATGCAACGGCCTGCATCGCGATGACGTCAAGACTTTCGTGGATGTGATTGACCTGGATGAGAAGCGGATTTAGCCGCTGTTCGATGGCCTGTTTCCGCCGGAGTTGTTCGAGCGGGAAACCTTTGGTTTCCGGCCTGACATCAAAATGGATCAATATCTGCAACTCCCGCCCACCGCGGGCATGGGAAACATGATTAACGGCCCTGGTGAAGGCGGAAAACGGAAGTGAGATGTCCTGACTGGCCGCTTCACGAAACACCGGCCGGTCAGGAAATCTTCTTTGCCCGCGCCGTCTCCTGCGCGCGTTTCTCGGAAAGTATTTTTATGGCTTTCTCGATCCGGGCGTTTCTGGTCCCGGGCCGTTTTGCCCCGACAATCCATTTCAGATATTCATTCCGATGCGCGTTCGTGCAGTCGCCGAAGAAGGCAGCCAGGCCGGCGTTCTTCAGTGCTGCAGCAAAGTCTTGGGGGAGATCGCCCATGGGGACACGGCGTGCCATTGCGGTATCACAGCGACTTCGCGTAGTCAACCATGCCCTGGAAATCCACCACCGTGACGGGTTCGTTGCCGACGACCCACGCATCGTGGCCCGGCGGCAGCAGGGAAATGTCTCCCGGCTTGCAGTCGAATTCCGTTCCGTCATCCATACGCACCCGCAGCACGCCGGCAACGTGATATTGGAAATGCGCCGCTTCGCAACTCTTGGTTTTAGCAATTGGCTGCACCGAGGTGGCCCAGCGCCAGCCCGGTTGGAGCACGGCACGTCCGACGGTGGCGCCACCGATCCTGACCAGATCCACCTGTCCATTGGCAAACTGCCTGACCTCATCCGGTTTTCCGAAGTTCTTCACTTCTGCTTTTTTCATGGCTTGTCTCCTGGGTTGGAGGTTCGATTCGAGCGGCACTGTCCACGCCGCGGGCAGGAACTGAACCACGCTGGGCCCATGATGTCAACCGTGTAAACGGGTCAAAAGGCCGAAAGGGCGGCGGGCGGCGGTGGCCTGTTCATGCGCTATGCCACCCTTGAATCTCGTCGCGTCCGGCGAGGATTTTCCGAAGCATGGACCAGGCTTTCAACGTTTCGAAGTCCAGGTATTAAGCTTGCGCATTGAATCAGACCACTTTAGGATATTCGCTAATTCCTTCATTGAACCATGAACACGTCAAACCCGTCATACCGTCGTTGCCGCCTTCAACCTTCTCCGGTGGTCTGGATTCTGGTCTGGTGCTTCGCGTCCGCGCTGGCGCTGAAAGCGGATGACCTGGGTTCAACCAACGCGATTTTCAAAGCGGAGACCGTCCGCGACCTGACCGTGACCCAGGCCGGGCGGCATTATCCGGTGCAATTGCAGGGGGTGATCACTTTCTTCGACACAAATCTCTTTATGCGTTTCATTCAGGATGACACCGCCGGGATTTACTTTTTTCCCTACTCGGCCACGAACGAACCGGTTTTGGCGGCTGGACAATTGGTGGAACTGGACGGCACCACCGATCCTGGTGAATTTGCGCCGGTGGTGCATCCGAGCCGGATCACCGTTCTGGGCGCGGGCACTTTCCCGCCGGCCAAGCTGGTCAGCTACGAGCAGCTGGCCAGCGGCGAGCAGGACAGCCAGTTCGTCGAAATTCATGGCATCGTTCACGCCGTGGCTTTCGACCCGCAAACGAAATACTACTCCGTCGAAATCGAAACGGGTTGTGGCCGGGTGACCGCCCTGGTGGGGCAATTGCCCGTTGCGAACATGGACCTGCTGGTTGACAGCACCGTTCAGGTCCGTGGCGTCTGCGCCACGAGTTTCACGTTGCGGCGGCAACTGTTTAACGTCCGGCTCCTGGTGCCACGGCCAGCGGATCTGGCGATCGAGTCGCCCGCACCGGCAAGGCCCTTTGCCGCCACGCCGCTCCGTCCGATTTCGCAATTGCTGCAATTTGCGCCGCACAGCCCGCTGGGCCACCGGGTCAAAGTGGCCGGGACGGTGATCTACGCGCAGGACGACACCATTTATATTGAGAATAAAACCGACGGGTTGTGCGTGCAAACCAGTGATGCCGGCTCGTTGCTGCCGGGAGACCAGGTGGAAGTTTTGGGGTTCCCGGCCAAGGGCGAATACAGTCCCATGCTCAAGGATGCGACTTTTCGCAAGATCGGTTCCAGCCCCGCCGTGCCCGTCCCGCAAACCATCACCGTGGCGGACGCTTTGAAGGGCACTTACGATTGCCAATTGGTGCGGATTCAAGCCCGGATCCTGGATCGGGCGCGTCTTAGCCCGGATGAGTTTTTGGTGCTGCAGTCCGACGGCTTTATTTTCCTCGCCTATCGGGAGCGAAGAACCAGCGGGGTGGATTTTGCGTATTTGCCGAATGGCGCCACGGTGGCGGTGACCGGCGTGTGCCGGATTGAAGTGGGCAATGAGTGGCGCGTCGGGACCGGCTGGCGGGCCAATTCCTTTAATCTCCTGGTGCGTGGGCCGAGGGACACCGAGGTTATTTCACAACCGTCGCCCTAGTTTCAAAAAACAGGTAGCCGCCGACCTGAGTCGGTGCCAATCAAATCAAGGACAATGAAAGGGCGCGAACGGATCCCGCAAGGGGGGCGGCGGCGGGATTAATTAAATTGCCCTACGGCGAGGAAGCGGCTTCCAACTCCTGCAGTTTGGGGCCAACCAGGTTTCCCAGGTGATTGCCCGCCGAGTAAAGCGCCACTCCGAAACCCAACAGCGCGATGGCTAAAACGACAGATGCCCAAAAATGCCGGGCCTCAAATTTTTCCAGCGAGCGCGCAAATGCCACGAGTCCAAACAGCGCCGCCACCACAATCACCGCGTCCACGCTCGCTCGCTGCCAGTAACTGCCGCCCAGATGCAGCCACATTCCGAATTCGTCGAACGTCAGGCCCATCGCCACGCCATACAACAACGCCGTGACTTCCGCCGCCCGGCCCGTTGGCCGCCGGAACACGCTGTAGCCGCACACGGCTGACATCAGGAAAATGCCGTAGTTCAAATGATGAACGTGCGTGCCGTGCATAAACAGGTAGAGGTTGGGCACCTCCTTCGACATGATCAGAAGGACGAAGACCCGTGCCAGGATGAACGTCACGATGAAACCGAACAGGGCGCGGCGCGCCAGCCGGTGCGCTGTCTCCCGCCGGATGTGATGTTCTGGCGTCTGCATGAGTTCTGGTTGAAATGTTAACGCGGCCGGTCAAGGCCGGCGCGGGAAATGTTCCGCCAGCAGGTCGCCGGCCTTTTGCACGCCGTGAATGATGCCCGGCGTGAATTCGGATTTGCGAAAGTAACCGGCCATGGCGTCCGCCAGGTCACGCCAGAATCCGTCGCCGCACTTCGCATGCACGGCTTCGTCACCGATGACAGCGAACTTGTGCGAGCGCGGCGCCACGAAAATCAACACGCCATTCTTTTCCGGTGATTTGTCCATGCCCAGGCGCATAAATTCCACCTGCGCGGCCACGACCGGCTCGTCAACGTGGTGGGGGCTGATGCTCACGCGGATTTGACCGGACGTCTTCTGTTCGGCCGCGCGGATCGCGGCCACAATGTCATGGTGGTGCAAATGTTTTGCGAATTTTCCCGGGTGCATAGATTACCAGCCTCCTCCCGCGCCGCCCCCACCAAAGCTGCCGCCGCCGCCCGAAAATCCTCCACCCCCGCCAAACCCGCCGCCGCTCCATCCGCCGGTACTGCCTCCGCCGCTCATCGTCCAGACCGAGTAACCGGCGCCCAGAAATCCGCCCCGCACAAAGATACTGAATATTACAAGCATCACGACAATGGCGACAATCGTCGGGAAGATGCTTTCCACATGCCGCACGTGTTCCGCCACCGTCGCTCCAGTCCCCTGGTATTCGCCTTTGACCGCGGCAAGAATCGCCTGCACGCCCGCCGTCAAGCCGCCGTCAAAATCGCCGGCCCGGAAACGCGGCCTGATTTCCTCGTCAATAATGCGTTTGCAAAGCGCATCGGGCAGGACGCCTTCCAATCCATAACCAACCTCCAGAAACATTTTGTGGTCCTGGACAAACACAAAGAGCACCGCCCCGTTGTTTTTGCCTTTTTGTCCCACCTGCCACGACCGCGCCACCCGCACGGTGTAATCGTCAATGGACGAGTCAGACTGCATCTTCGGGAAGATGGCCACCACGATCTGGTCGGAGGTTTGACGTTCGAAATTTTCGAGCGTCTGATTCAACTGTGCCACGGTGCTGGCGGAGACGACTCCGGCGTAATCGTTGAAATACGCGGCCGGCGGCGGGGGAATGACTTCATCCGCCGACAGCCGGAAGCCGAAAGCCAACAGCAGGATGACGCAGAGGCGTCGCACGGTTCAAGGGTTGGTTGCCGCCGGGGCCGTTGTTGAATTGAAATTGAATTGGACCTGGGGCGGCGTCTCCGCTCCCGGCGCGGCGCTGAAATACGGTTTGAACTGAAAGCCAAGCGCCGAGGCAAAAAAAACGGCCGGGAATGATTTGATGGCCGTGTCATAAGTCTGGACCGCCGTGTTGAAATCGCGGCGCTCGACGCTGATTCGGTTCTCCGTGCCTTCCAATTGTGCCTGCAATTCCTGGAAGTTTTCCGTCGCTTTCAAATCCGGATACCGCTCCACCACCACCAGCAAACGGGACAGGGCCGACGAAAGCTGGCCCTGGGCCTGGTCGAAAGCCGCCAGCCGGGCCGGATCGGTCGGCGCGGAATTGGGATCCAGCTTCACCTGTCCCACTGACGCGCGCGCCGCGGTGATTTCTGTGAGCGTGGATTTCTCGAAATTGGCGGCGCCGGAAACCGTCGCGACCAGATTGGGGATGAGATCGGCGCGGCGTTGATAGACGTTTTGCACCTGCGCCCATTGGCTGTCCACCGCCTGCGACAGTTTGACGAGATGATTGTAACTCATGCCCGCCACCGCCACCGCCAGCAGCAGCAGGAGGCCGAGCACCACCAACGCAAAGAGAACAATGGCAAATTTTTTCATAAGAACTGTCCCAGTCTAATCCTCCCGTCCCGGCCAACAATTACAAAATTCGCCTTTGTCCGTAACCGGTTTGTCCGTGCACTGATGATTCTCCCTGCTCGTTGCGTCCAGCGTCGGCGCGCGGCGACACCGTGCTGCGACTGTTTTTGCGGCGGCTTTCGACCTTTATGTGTAGATCGGCTGAGCGCAAACCGGGCGGCCGTTCCCGATGTTACTGCGCCACAGTCCACGTGTCGTCCGGGTCGTAGGTCGTCATGGCCGCGGCGATTTTCGCGGTCCGGGGGCCGAGATTCTTCTGATAGATTTTGCCTTGCTGATTCACTACAAAGGTCACCATGCCGGTGTTGCCCCATTCGGCGGGCCAGGCGACGAGCGCGAATCCGGCAATCATCCGCCCGTTAATGAGGTAGTTGTATTTGCCGCCCGGCGCGTGTTTTCCCTGGCGCGTCAGGATTTTGAAATAGTAACCGTGATACGGCGCCTGCGTGTCATTCATCATTTTGGCGGCGCGATGATAACCTTCCACGCGGGCCTGGGCGACCAGCGGTCCCAGGGGGCTCAATGCCTCGCCCGGCTTCGCGGGCCAGAACAGGCCGTCGTGCGTGCCGGGTGTGCTGCGCAGGAACTGCGCGTAAGCCAGCACACCGTCTCCCATTTGATCATGGCTGGCATATTCGCGCTGTGCCTCCACGTACGCGCGGCAAACGTCCATCGCGCCCAACTCGTCCATGCCGATGCGCCGCCGGAGAATCTCTTCCCGGCCCGCGGCGGTGTCGAAGTGCCATTGGCCATTCTGTTGCACCAGCGGAATGGGAAACGGCCAGCCATCGGCGCCCAGTTCCACTGTGACGCTGGAATCGGAGTTGGTGGCCAGTTGCGTCTTTTCAGTCAGGCGTTCCACAAAGACCTTGTATTCGTTCGTAGCCTGGACGGCGTCGGGCGAAACCAATTGATGTCCTTCCGGCCCGAAGATGGCGTGCAGCGTGTTCGTGTCATGACTGGTCGCTGCCGCCACCAAGGCAGCCACCGCCGCCTCCGGTGAACTGAACGTTTCTTCATCCGCGGCCGGCAGACGCCCGGGCAAAGCCAACAGGAGCAAGGCCAGAACCGGGATGCGGGTTCCGCGGGAGCCTGACTGGAAAGAAAGGTTCATTTTCATCGGCATAAAATTTGGGTGAAGATGACCAACACGGGCAGTAATGCCATCAGGTGGGGTGGGGCTGCTGACGAGCCGACACCGCCGGCAGGAGCGGGATTGGACGTGCCGAATCCGGCTCGCGAGCACGCGCGCGCCTCCGAACACCCCAAAATGCAGCAGTACCTGATCATTCAATGTTTTGGCTGCGAACCGCCGCCATGATTACCGCCACCACCCGATGGGGCCGGCCGTGGAGCCGGCGCCGGACGGGCAGGTGGCGCTGAATGTGTGACGCTCTGCATGCTCTGTCGGCCGCGGTTGCTATAATCCCGCGTCTCTTGCGAGCTTTGAATGCCGATGTACGCGCCGGTCGAGGTGGGATTGCGGACGGGCTGGTAATGTTGAACCCGCGCGGGCTGGTTCGGTACCGCCGCCGGGCGCGGCGTGGCCGCGGGCCTCGGTTGGGCGGCGTGGTTGCCAATGACGATAACCTTGTTTTGCTGGGGTGGACGCTCCTCGGGCTGGTTGTTCCAGCCGCGGTCACCCTGATTGAAAGCGTAATTATCGCGATGGTCCTCCGGCTGCCACACCGTCGTTTGCCGGCGGATGAAATCGTCGCGCTGCGCCGGGCGCTCCCGCCACCAGTCAGCCGGTCGCGGATGCGCGCGGTCCCAGACAACCAGATGGCGGTTGTGCCAGTCAAAATCGCAGTTCAGCCAGACGCCAATCGGGCAGGCAGGGCCAAAGGAAATACCAAAGCCACTCTGGTAATAAACCACGGCGGGCTGATAGACTGGCACATACATCACCTCCGGCGTGGCGGGCAGAATTTCGACGTACCCACCGTCGTCCATTACCTGTTGTTGCGGTGTGGATTGCAGGTTGCCCAGATTATAAGCCGACGTGCGCAACCGTTGGATGGAATTCATTACGTCCTGCGGTTGATTAAGGAACGCCTGTCCCAGTTCCGTCGTCCAATCCAGGTTTTGGTCCATCCACTGCAAGATGTTCGGGTAATGTGCCAGCGCCTGGACACTGGCGTCCCACGGCTGCTGGTCAATCGCGTTGGGATCGCCGCCACCGCTGACATACCGGTCGGCCATCACAATTTGCGTGGGGAACGTGGACGCCGGCAGGATTTGCGCAATCAACGGGTCGGGATAAAGCGCAATCGGCCCGAGCAACTGGTCCAACTGATCATCAGCCAGCGGTTGATAGACAGGTGCCGGGGGCGGGACCGCCGTCTGGGCCCGAAGAGACAGGGCTGTGCCGGCGGACACACAGAGCAGAAACACGATGTTTAACAGTGCCTTCATCCGGGTACAGGTTAAATTTTACCGTCACTGTAATCAACAGACGTGTTGGCTGCCAGAAAAATTACATCACAAAAATTAAAATACCCTGGCCTGGTGTTTACAGTTCACATCTCTCCTTTGCCGACACAGCCGGATAAAAGCTGAATTCTGAATGCTGGAGTTTTGGATTCATCTTAGCCTTTACACCAGTTCTCTTTCTTGTCGCCAACTTGCCGCGCCAAAGCGTGACAAAGGCGGGAATCAGACGACGGCGGATCGGCCGCGTCTGGCGTTGCTCGGCCAGCGGGATCGGAAAGCCAGGCCGAGACAAACCGGTCTTCGCCGTGCTTCGCCTCCGCCAGGGGAATGAGAGGTAACGCTAACCTGTCTCCAATCCAAATGCCGGATGGTACGATATTGGGACAGACCGGGAATGGCCTGAGGCAATAGGCATCCAAGACCCCACAAAAGCGCGTTGGCAAGGGACTAGCTTTTATCAGGCTCGATGGATGCAATGACTTGGATGATTCTTGTCGCAGCCCTGATTCTGGCGGCTGGAGGCGTGGCCTATTTTGAAACGGCGTTGCGGCGCAGCCCATTTTCACATCCTTCCCCGTCATCCCCGGGTCAAAGGGATGTCGGCCGCGCAGCGGAACCCAAAACGCAACCGGCGCCGGGCAATGCTCCGACACCGGGTGAGATGGCGCTGACATCATTGGTTCCCCTGCGCAGCGAAACTGGTCAAAGTAAGAGTTAAACGACGTTTCTAAATCTGTATCTGTACCACTAAGCTGTTCTTAACACCCCGGAGTTTTTGCCCGGTTTTTTTCAAGACGTACCCCCAGTCGTACCCCCTCAACCGAATTTCGCCTCGTCACCATGCGTCCCTTATGAAAGCAGTATTCGACCAGACAAACCGCGTTCGCTGGATTGCGTGTCCGGTGGGGGTTTTGACTTTAGGCGCATTCCTGGAAGTTTCGATCATGTCATCGCAAGCACAGCAATATGCCGCGTTGTTCCAATTCACGGGCGATACGAACATGCCGGCCAGGCCCGTTTCCGAGTGGCATGATGACACCAATTCTGTCTATGCCGTACTGGCGTGGACCAGCCGGCCGGGGGTGGGGACCAACGTGGAGTTGAAACTGGATCTTGAGCCGAAAGAGGAGAAGCGCTTTTCCTTTATTCTTGGCAAAGTCGGGACCCAACGGGCCGAATCTACTCTCGCGTCGGCCCGGGTGTTCACCGGGGATTTGATGTCATCTGCGAACCCCGACCTGTCAACCTTGCGCAGCCCCGTGGACATGACCGATCATCACATCGCCTCGGTCTTCAGAGACACTGCCAGGGAATCCTTCGGGGATTACGTGAAGGCAGATTATCATCCGGGCGGCGTCCTTGAAATCGTTCGGGAAACGTTGCTGGACAGTACTTTTGACAAACGAATTGTTTCTCCATTTTCTCCGGCAGACGCGGGTAATCCCGGCACCGCCTATGCCCGGAAAGACAGCATCCACGTCGGCTTGCGGAATTTATGGAGTACCAACCCCAGAGGATTCGTCACTTTCAGTGACAAGGCCGAAATTGATCTGACGCGACGCAACCCGTCTATCACCCTGCGCGATCCGCTGTATCTTGACTATCATGGCAACCGAAAAGCGTTGATCACCGCCGTGGCGGTGAATTATCCGGACTGGCAGGTGGACAAATGGTCCATCCCCAATGTGGGCGCAACGCTTTCCTATGTCTACGCCAACCAGAGCGTCAACCTGTCGGCCAGCGCCGGCCAGTGTAATTTCGAATCAAGCCATGGCGGTGTCGAAACCCGGTATGGGGAACAGGTGATGCTCTACGCGCAGTGCACATTCTGAAATCAGGGAAAGGCCGAATGCTGAATTAAAGCAAGGCTGAAGGATAAATCTAAAATCTGAGCCTTTGCATTCCGTTTCGTTTTTAGCGTTTGGACTTTGGCATTCAGCCTTCAGCCTTTGTATCCCGCGTCCACGCGAAATAGGCCGGCACGCCCGCCAGCACGATCAACAACCCCGGCCAGGTGGTCTGCGTTTTGTACAGCAGCAACACAACCATGATGACGCTCGCGCCCAGGAGGTAGAGTGCCGGCAGTACCGGATAACCGAAGGCGCGATATGGCCTCTCTGCCTCCGGCCGTTTCCGGCGCAGAATAAAAATCCCGAGGATGGTGAGTGCGTAAAAGACCAGCGTGGCAAAAACAACATAATCCAGCAGGTTACTGTACAAATTACCGTACTGCTCCGCGTGCGTGACCGGGTCCAGCAAAGGCGTGCCGGAGGCGTCACGCAGCCGGGTTCGAGGCAGGACCAGCAGTGACGCCCAGATACCTTGTAGCAGGAGACCCGCCGCCGGCACATGACAGGCGTTCAACCGGCCCGCGGCTGCAAAAAACAGCCGGTCGCGCGCCATCGCGTAATAGACCCGTGCCCCGGTCAGGATCAGGCCATTGTTGCAACCAAACGTTGAAACCAGGATGGCGATGGCCATGATCACCGTTCCGCCGCCACCGAACACCGTGTTCATGGCCGCCGTGGCGACCCGATCATCGGGCGCATGTTGAATTTGCGCCAGCGGCAGCAGACAAAGATAAGCCACATTCGCCAGCAGATAGAGCGCGATCACCAGGGCCGTGCCCCAAAACAGCGAACGCGGGATGTTGCGTTTCGGTTCTTTGACCTCGCCGGCCGTGAACGTGATGGTTTCCCAGGCCACGGACGAAAACAGTGAACCCACCTGGGCGACGCCGAAGGCGATCCACAAGCCGAATCCGCTCGCCGCCGTGATCGTGGCCAGGAAGGGCAAATCCGGTTTGATCGGTGTTTCCCCGCGCGGCGTCCAGCAATCGCTGAAATTGGCGCGCAACACCCCGGCATGACTTCCGAACAACACCCCCACCGCGATCAACGCCAGCAGCGACAGAATTTTTGTGGACGTGAAAATGTTCTGGATGATTTTCCCGAGACGCAATCCGCGGGTGTTGACGAACGACAGCAAGATGATGAGCACGATGGCCACCAGTTGCTGCGTTGAAAGACTGAGCGCATACCCGGCCGGAAGGTTCACCGGCCGGATAATCCAAATGGTTGGTGAAACCGAAGGCAGCAGGACACCCAGGAAACGGGCAAAAGCGACCGCCACCGCCGCAATGGTTCCGGTCTGGATGACCAGGAACAACGTCCAGCCGTAGAGAAATCCCCAGAGCGGACTGTACGCTTCGCGCAGGTAAACGTATTGTCCACCCGCGCGCGGCATCATGGCGGCCAGCTCACCGTAGCCCAGGGCGCCGATGAGGGTGAGTGCGCCGGTGAAGAGCCACACTAGCAGGAGCCAGCCCGCCGAACCAACCTGCCGCGAAATATCCGCCGAAACAATGAAGATGCCTGACCCGATCATCGAGCCGGCGACAATCATGGTGGCATCCACCGGACCCAGACCTTTGACCAGTTCCGGTTCCGGCGCGGAAAGGACTGGTACGGGGTTGGGCTTCTGCATGGCCTGAGAATGCCGACAATGAATCCTTGAAGCAAAGACTGATTTATTTTCGCTGTGTGCTGCGGACTCGGTACAGCCGTTCCGTGAAACCGCCTTCCGCCACAAACGCCTGCTCCAACTGCCGCTTCTGCTGGTCGAGCAGGTAGTTCGTCTGGTGAATCAGGCAGAGCATGGTGTTGGCCGCCACTTCCGCCGGAGCATTCTCGATATAGGTCGAATATGTCCTATAGGACCTATCCTTTGCATAGGCCAGCCGGCGCACCATCTGGGCCATCGGATGGCGAAGTCGGCCTCCTCCCGTGTGAAGGCCAGTCCGTGATAATCATTCAGTCGTGGTCTGACTAAAGCCATTTCTGGTCCGAATGATGCACTTTTTCAACTTTACGAGCAATTCCTGCGGAAAAGTTTGCTGCTGGGTCTGCTACCATCAGCATTGACAATTTTTGACGTGTTTTTGCCAAAGGCAGCCTTTGCTGGTTCGGCGTCATCGGCGTAGGTTGGCATGACATCATTCGTTCACCAAAACCAATTCAATTTATGAAAGCCATCGCCATCAACGGCAGCCCGCCCAAGGGTGGGAACACGGAAACTCTGCTGCGCGCCGCGCTGGAACCGCTCAAGGTCGCGCGCTGGGAAACGGAGTTTTATCAATTGGGCGGCAAACCCATCCATGGCTGCCGCGCCTGTTACGGCTGTTTTAAGGCCAAGAACCGCCGGTGCAAGGAGCGCGGGGACGTGTTCAACGAGTGCTTTGAGAAAATGATTGGCGCGGACGCCATCCTGCTCGGGTCGCCCACCTATTTCACGGACGTGAGCGCGGAGATGAAGGCGTTGCTGGACCGGGCGGGGCTGGTGGCGCTGGCCAATGGCGGATTGTTCCGGAAGAAAATCGGGGCGGCGGTGGTGGCGGTGCGGCGCGGCGGCGGCACGCACGCGTTCGACACCATCAACCACATGCTGCTTATGTCCGGCGCGGTCGTGCCCGGCTCGACTTACTGGAACCTCGGCTTCGGCCTCGATAAGGGCGAGGTCAGGAAGGACGCCGAGGCCCTGCGCAACATGCAGGATTTGGGCAAGACCATCACGTGGCTGGGCGAGGCGATTTGGCGGCATCCGCCCGTGTCAACGGAATTCAAGAATCCGGAACGGGAAGCGTGAAGGCGTAAGGCGATGTTGCAAAGGCCGAAGGCTCAATGCCAGAGGCGAATTTAAAAGGCTAAAGTCCAAAGGCCAAAGGCTGAAACGGCACGGAATCCGCTGCATGAATCGGCATGAGCCTGAACCGTTTGCTCAGTGTCGTGCCCTTCGTCGGCCGGCTGGTCCCGAGGCGGGATTCTGATCGCCCGGCTACCGCGAGCGCGTTTATGATATTCTTTTCACTCAATCTGCTGGCGGCAGTTTGGGGGTTGATGCTGCTGGTGAGCGTAGCCGCTCTTGTTGTATTTGCCTTGTTCGCACCCGGGGTCGCCTTTTTCGGCAGCGCTGAGGCGCGCGACGCGGAGATTCAGAGTATCAATTCGCTAAATGACGTTGGCGTTCTCCAACACAAGGCCGCCTTTGACGTGTCACAAGGTTACATCAACGGCGCGAACGCGACCTGGCTTTGCCATGTCGCCGTTGACACGCTCTTGTTTTTAATGATCGGGTCAATCGCGGGTCTGCTGCTGGTTCGCTGGATAAAAAAACATCTGACTACCTCCGAGGATGACAACGACATCGTGCCGGGCGAAAGGGAAATGCTCAAGGCCAAGGGCTGAAGGCTGAAGTCCGTTCAATTTGCGATTTGTTGGCCCAACCACGCCTGCAGCGCGGGAAGATTTCGTCCAAGGGAAAATTGTTTGGCCCTGAAATTGGCACGCGGGGTGCGTCTGGCTCGTGCGTATGTCCAATTGGTTCAGAATCGGCGGGGCACTGCTGGTGTTTCTGGTCTGTGTCCTGTTTATTGCCAAAGGCTTCCTGCCGCCGGCCGACCCGAAATTTGTGTCGGCCATCAATTATGAACAGTTGCAATCCGTCAACCAGGGGCCGTGCATCGTCTATTTTTACCACAAATCCACGGATACCTCGGTTCGCAAGATGATGCCCGCCCTGGACGAATTGGCGGCGCGCTTCCAGGACAAGATGGGATTTTATCGCTACCAATTTTCCAACCCGGAGGAAAACGTGCCGCAGAAAACCGGGTATGAAAGCACCTTTACGGTTTATAACGGCGGAAAGGAAACAAAGAATTATCCCGTCACAGTGCTGTCGGACAAGGTCGCGGACAACGAAGGCCTGATTTTGTTGCTGATCAAAGACTTTCTAATGACGGACCATCCCGATGTTCCTCGTCAGTCCGGGACGCCTTACGTGAGCGCGGCCGATTTTCAGCCGCGGGTTTTGGAAGCTGCGCGGCCGGTGATTGTTGATTTCACTTCGGCAACCTGCCCGCCCTGCCTGATGCTGGAACCCCAATTTCGGCAGATTGCCGCCAGAAATTCAAAGCTGGCTGATTTCTATTTTTTTGACAACGACAGTCCAGCCAACCGCGCTCTTGTGCGCCAATACTCCAGCGGAGCGACACCAACAGTGATTTGTTTTTTTCAGGGAAAGCCACAGGGAAGCTTTTCCGGAGCTTTCAACGTCAGTGACTTCAATGAAGGCCGCATCCTGTCGCTGTTGCAGCCGTACTTTTAATTGAGGTTCAAAGTGCAAGGTTCGGTGGGGGCGTGTCGCAGTTCATAATGTAGTTGCTGGAGCGGAGTCATATTTGCCGTATTATCAGAATGCGCTTTCCTGTGCTCAAAACGAAGTCCAAACCGCTTTGAAAGAAGGCGGGCCTTGCGGGCCCGTTTTCCTATTTGGGTCAATACGCCGCATTGTCATTCAAAAACAGCTTCCAATCGGCGACGCCGTGAGCGTTGCGAATGAGTGCCGACACCGGCAGTTCATTCGGCGCGCGCGGGACGGCGAGCAACCGCAGTCCGGCCTCGTGCGGGAGTCGGTCAGCCTTGCGCTGATTGACTTCCTTCGCCGCCCAGACCAGATTTTCCCATTCGTCCTTGCCGCCGCGCGAACGGGGCACGACGTGGTCCAGACTACCTTCGTCCGGACGCAGCCCCTTGCCTGTGTACTGGCAGCGATTGCGGTCGCGTTCGCGGATGGTGCGGGCGCAGAGCTTCGGACGCTTCTTGGGCACCCGCGCAAAGTTCACGGCCACGATGACGGTCGGCACGCGGATGATGCTACGCGCAGTGCGCACGGCGTTGTCCCGCGGGCGAATCGGTAACGAGATCCACTCCTCCCACGTCACCGGGCACATCGCTTCGGCACGGCCATCGTCAGCCAACTCGATATCGAGCGCCGTGGCAACGTTGGTGGCCATCTGGCAAAACGCCTCCTGTGGCGTGCGAATGTTGATCGCCTGCCAGTTGCGGTTGAGCACCAGCACAATGTTCTTGTTCAATATGTCGGACATAAAAGTATCTGGCTTGCCGAGCCGAAGCTCGTTCCGCGAAGGAGATAGCCCGCCTACGCACTTTGTGCTTCGGCGCGTCAGCCTTCGCCCGTTCCAATGCGCGAGCGAAGGCTGGTGTTTATTCTTTGTTGAAATTGGCTGCCTCGCCTGGTTCTGCTCCAAGTTCTCCGGTGTCAGAGACCGGCGCGCTCCTGATTACACCACGAGGCACATGGTAGCCCGTGCTGGTAACTCTCCAGCGTCCGCAGTTTGTAAGACTGCCGCTCTGATTTTGAGCTAACGGGCTTCAAAATGGCTGCCGGGGTTGGAATCGCACCAGCATTCGCGCCTTCAAAGGGCGCTGTCCTACGATTAGACGACCCGGCAGCGAATGGCCTGCCGAAGCTCGGAAACATCAATAGGAGAGCCCGGCTACGTTGCACTGGCGCGGCAGCCTTTGCCCGTCGCCGCGCAACAAACGAAAGCTGGTGGCCCGCCAGGGTAACGCGCCCTGTTCAACGGATTAAAAGTCCGTTGCATCACTTTAATGCTTGCAGGCCTGAAAAGGGGCGCAGGTGACAGGTGACGAGTGACATGAAGGAATTCAAGGCAGTACATCTTGTTACGCTTCACGTGTCACCCTTCACTCACCGAAATGGTACGCGCGTCCGGTAACGCTCCGGAACCCGGCACTGATCCAGTGCGACTCCGCTTATAAGGCGGACGGCTCTCTTTGAGCTACGCGCGCATGGGGGAATGCCGTGGACTTGCACCACTTGCCCAAAGGCACGCACTCGTTAGCACCGAGGCCCGGCTCGCTTGTCCGGTTGACATTCCAAATTGGCCTGTCGAGCCGAAGCTCGACAAGGTGAAGGCTGGTCCGCGTGGCAGGACTTGCACCTGCAACTTTTCCGTCTTGAGCGGAACGCCTCTGCATTGGGCTACGCGCGGTGCTTGCGACGGCCACCAGTGCCCACGGCCGGATTTGCACCGGCACTGTGCGCGTTTTAAGTGCGCTGTCTCTGCGTTGGACTACGTGGGCGAAATGGTGCCGCGTGAGGGAGTTCCACCCTCAACCTCTCCGTTCTGAGCGGAGCGCCTCTGGTAATTGGGCCAACGCGGCGTGAAATTGGCACTCCCGGCAGGACTCCCACCTGCAACCGCGACGTTCGAAGCGTCGCACTCTAATATTTTGAGCTACGGGAGCTGCTGGCATAGCACGTTAATTGGGGCCGACGGAGAGACTCGCACTCTCGTGGGGCAATGCCCGGCAGTTTACAAGACTGCTGCTGTCGCTGCTGAGCCACATCGGCTAAATGATGGGTTGCCACGGGATCGCACCGTGTTCTCGCCGGTTAAGAGCCGGGACTTCACTGTCAAAGTTTGCAACCCGAACACGACGCGAAGGCGGAGTTGAACCGCCGCAGCCAGGTCTGTGAAATCCTCGCCGGCACCGGGATTTCGCGTCGCGAAAGCATTCCCCCGCGCACTAAACCCGGCGTCAGCCTGGTGGCCGTGCGCAAGCACCTTCGGCCGTGCGAGGCCTCGGCCAACATGCCGGGTTCACTTGGGAAATTGGCTCGCCGGGCCGAAGCCTCGGCGAAGACTGGTCGAGCATCAGGGTATTGCGCCCTGTATTCCGGTTTGGAAGACCGGCGTGTATCTTTCAACACCTATGCTCGGAGACAGTTGGCTTGCCGAGTCGAAGCTCGCATCGGCCGGGTGAAAGCCCGCCTTCGCACTTTGTGCTTTGGCGCGGCAGCCCTCGCTCGCGCCAGCGTCGCGAGCGAAGGCTGGAATCCCGTGCTGGAGTTACACCAGCCTCTGCGGCTTTGCAGGCCGCCGCCTGAGTTGCTCGGCCAACGGGATTTGAAACCTAGATGCGGGCGGAGAAAAAATCTCCGTCCGCATTGCGATTGACTATTTTCGCCTGATTCAAGTGGCAACCATGGCCTCCCTGCTTTTTGAAAACACGGTGGCACGCACGGCGCCAACGCGCGGGTTGTCCACCAATCCGAATTCCAGCAGCATATTCACGTTGACGATGCGCCCGGCGAATTGGCGCACCGGCAGAAACTCGTCTATGAGTTTAAGTACGCGTGTATAATCTGCGTCCTCGGGATCAATGGATGAATAGGAATCCTTGTATTCCGACTCAGTGGCGCCCAGCCCCGCATAGACTTCCACCGGGTTCTCATCGGCCAGCGGATTGCGCTTGAAGAATACCCGCGCGTCATCACGAATCAGGCGCTGATCGCCCAGAAGCCAGACCAGCACAGAGCCGCCTTGCAGGCTGGAGCGCGCGTTGGTAATAATCCGCGTCTTTGGAGAGCGGGTCATCAACACCGATCGGATCAACAGCGCTGAATCGGCCGGGATTTCTCCTGCGCCAATCATATCAATCCGGATCTCGCGTGGTTTTCGGGCGAGAACCCGTTCCAACTTTGTGGTCTGGTCGATGTAATACGAGTTCCCATAGGACATGATCTTTAGCTGAAATCGGCGGCGACCTTGTCTGGTTTGTGTTTTCATAAAACTTCTCCCTCGTTGAGTGAATGTTTCGTTTAAATAGTGCGGGCAGAGGCTTTCGCCTCCACCCGCGTTGTTTGCCACCTCCGTGGCATCCTTGAACCGTTCGCTATACGCGAACAATTTGATTCATCTCAGTTTCACACCGCCTCCTGTGTTTTATTCGTCCTTGGATGGCAGGACGTCTGTCCTGCCGTTCTTCAGCGGCACGAAACCACCGGGCACTCCTAGAACCAGTGTGTTACCTGTGTTCTGTGCAGCCGAGAGCGACTGTATCAAACGCAGGTTCATCAGTGCTGGATTGTCATCCAGCACGCGGGCTGCATTTGCCAGATTGCGTAGCGAAACGCTTTCACCCCGCGCACGTTCCAGCGCCGCCCGACCTTCCTGTTTGGCTTTCAGAACATCAGCAAAAGCTCGTTTCAGGTCAGGCGGGAACATCACGTCTTTCACCTCGACGGCGAGGACATTGATGCCAATCTTCGCCGTTTCCGGTTGTACTCGCGACAGAAGTTGCGTGCCGATTTCGAGTCGCTGATTGAGCAACGCTTCCACGGAGACGCCGTTCACCACCGCTCGCAAGGCAAGCTGGGTTGTGTTGTACAACTCATTCAACCAGCTCTGCGTTTCGTGCGCAGCCTTGACCGGCTCCGTGATTTGGTACGTGACGACCAGGCTAAGCTTGAGCCCGACACTATCGGACGTGAGGACGTCCTGACCGGCCACGAGCATTACAGCTTTGCGCAGGTCAATCAGGGTCATCGCCCAACCGCGGCCCCAGAAGACGTGACGTCCGGCATTGTTGCGTCGAACGTAGAGACCATGATGGTACATGAGGCCCGTCCAACCTTCCGGCACGCAAAGCACGCGGCGCCATTTCTTGATGGCAATCGGGACGATTGCACCTGCGAGAATGGCAATCACGACTATTCCAAACACCATGTTGTAGTTCATAGTTTTTCCTTTCTGCTAAGCCCGGGACAGGGGACCACCTTCCGCCGGCGGGAACCCCGAGAGCATTGGGGGTTCACAGGGCCTGTTTCGGGCTGCACTTGCGCGCCGCCCCACTGTCCCGGACTGTTATGGGATTTCTCCCGGTCTCCAACCAATGGAGTTGGTTTTCAGCCAACTTGCGGATTCGAACCGCGATTGAATCAGCCCACGCGCAGAATCCTTCTGGCGAACTGCCGGAATGACTGCTGACTGAGTCAAATTGATAAATTGGGGTGACCAACCGGATTTGCACCGGTACAAACGCCGTCACGGGGCGTGATGCTGCTGTTACATCATGATCACCATAAAAATGGGTCCCCTGGTCGGCCTCGCACCGACGAATAGCGGTTTACGAAACCGCCCCTGTAGCTGCTGAGGCACCGGGGCGACACATTTGCTATTTCGGATTTATGATTTACGATTTGAAAACAGAGTCGGCAGCTCAGCCGATTCTTCGTTCCCTCAATCATCAATCGTAAATCATAAATAGAACTGGCGCTCTCACGTGGGTTCGCACCACGATCTTCCGCCTTCGCAGAGCGGCGTGCATGAACTGATTACACCTTGAGAGCATGGCATCCGTGATCGGACTCGCACCGATTAGGCCCGGCTTGAAAGACCGGCTGCTCGATCTGCTTTGCATTCACGGACAGAAAAGTGACGAGTGGCGGGTGACAGGTGACGCGAAATCCCGTCGCACGGACAACAAACTGCAATTCATGTCACTGGTCACTCGTCACAATCACCTTCGACGGTGGTCCCTGAGGTCGGTATTGCGCCGACGTCTCCTCGTCTTCAGCGAGGCGCTAATCTGCCTCAGCTACTCAGGGTCCTTGCGGGACGGCTACCATTACGCATCGTCAAGGTGGTCGTCCCGCGCGGTAATGCTCCGCGGTCTCTCGCTTATCGGGCGAGGGCTCTGCTTTTGAGCTACGGGACTAATTCCAATTGCGGCTTCGCGCCGAAACGCCGTACAGGCCGAAACATAAGCTTCAATTTCGGCACCGGTCGGATGCGGATGACTCGACTTGGTTTGTAGCTCTTGCGAAAGAGCAACTGGCTTTGATAACGCATGATTGGTTTCATTGAATTTCCTTTGGTTATTGGTTGATGAATGGCGGATGGTGTAGGGATTGCACCTACGCAGCCGGAGGCTCTCTCGGTTTTCAGGACGGGGGCATTTCTGCTCTGCCAACCATCCGTGAAGATTGCGTTGGACCTAGAATGTTGCCGCCGATTGCGAACAATTAGTGGCGCGTAAATCGTCATTCGGAAATCGTAAATTGATATCGGCTGCCAGGGTTGGACCTGCACCAACACCGTGCGGTTTAACAAACCGTCGTGCTACTTTCACACCACCTGGCAATGGCGCTGCCGGCAGGGGTTCCACCTGCATCGCTCCGTTTAGAAGACGGATGCCTATGTATTCGGCCACAGCAGCCTTGAAGTTGGCCCGCCGAGTCGAAGCCCGGAGAGCAAAAGCTGGTCAGCGCGGCAGGACTTGCACCTGCGGTCCCCCGGTTCCAGGCCGAGCATGTTGCTGCTACACCACGCGCTGTTCGCCCCAACGGGCTGAGGAGCAGTCGTCGGGGACACACGGATTACAAGGCCACAAACCTTGGCACTGGCCTTGAGGGTGAGAATCAAAAATTGGCGCTCCCGACGGGATTCGCACCCGCACTCTTCCCGCAGACAACGGGTTGCTTTTCTATTCAGCTACAGGAGCGGAATGGTATTGTCTTGGCGAAGGCTGTTGGGAAGTACTGGTAACGCTCCAGTCGTCGCTTCCGGCTTGTTTGAAGGCACCGGTTTTACGGACCGGCAGCCGGATCATTTCCCTTGATGGCCCTGCGCCAGCAGTGGTAGCGGGAGTGGGAGTCACACCCACCTGAAGAAGTTTATGAGGCTTCTCTCTGTGCATTGGTCGAGTTTCCCGCAAATAGATGATTGGCTTGTCGAGCCGTGGCAAACAGTCGGTAGATGAATTACCAAACGGTTTGCGCCCGCCTTCGCTGAGCTACGGCGCGGCAGCCTTCTGGCAAAGGCTGGTGGAGAACGGCGGGTAACGCTCCCGCTTAAGCCTGCTTGCAGGGCAGGTGCATCACTTTTCTGCCACGTCCCCACAAACAATTTATGATTTACGATTTTCGATTTACGATTTGGCAGGCTGCCTCCGCGCCACCCGGAGTAAGTTGGGTTTTGGAGACCCGACCGCGTGCTGACGCGCAGCCCGTTGTCGGTCACAGGCGAAGCACAGCAAATCATCAATCGTCATCAATCGAAAATGAATTGGTGCGGCTGCCGGGAGTCGCACCCGGACACACTCCCTGGCGAGGAACCATTCTGCTGTTAAATCACAACCGCGGAAATTAAAAGGGCCGGGAGTATCATTTCACCCCCGGCCCATGCCATTTTACCCCGACTTGTTGTGATCGGGGTTCAACAAAGAACAAACACCGCTTGCTATCTTGCGATACCAACCCGCGGTTTCACGGCGGCTCTTTCGGTGTTTTGAGGCACACCTCCTCCGAAGCCTTTAAATTGTAAAATTCGTTTTGTGCTTTCCGGCGATGTGGTCGGCTGCTCATGGGCACACCACACAGGTGACGATGCATGGCTCGTCCCTGCCAGAATCAATTTGTCGCCAGAAGACATCATCTAGATGTCGCGTATTTCCTGTTCACAGCCTGTTAATCTTTCGTCACTTACAATTCATTTGTTCAGTTCCGCAGGGAAAACAAAAACCCTGCTTACTTTTCGGTAAGCAGGGTATGAGAAAATCCTAAACGCTTCTTGATTCCTTACCTGCTTACCTCCTGTCTATCCAAATTACCTTCTGGACGCTGCCAAATGGTGGCCGTGGATAGCCCGGAGCAAAACACATAGCCCGAATTATACCGGCTATGACGTGTCGCTTTCGCGACCGACATTGTCGGCCAACTCGTGGTTGATATGTTCAAACAGGTTTTCATCGAACGGATGAGACGGATACCACACAACTATGGTTACAGTCAAGTTATATTTGGGAAAAAATCCTCGAAGACCTATTCCAGGCGCAAAATCATTCATCGCAGATTGTTAAAGACAGTTTTAGAAGGGAGCTTGTGCCGACTGAGAATTATCCCGATCATATTTCTTTGCACTTTGCTCCTTGACGCCGGGTAGGAACCAGCGATTGCTATAGATTTCTCCGGTTGCGGCACTTACAGTTCAGATGGGAAGCGAAGGGCGGAATCAGGCGGCTCAGGCCCCATTTGGTGTTATAATTGCAGGCGCGGAATGATGGATTTAGGCGGCCATTCCATATTTCGTTCAGGGCAGTGACCTTTTGGACAGCCCCAGTTTTTACCCGTGTTTTGAGGCTCACTGAATTGCCCCTGACCGTGTCGAAGGCATACCCCATGCCCCAGGAACGTTTGAATTTTAGATACCGTTGCTTCATATCAAGCACTTTCATTTTGTAAGGCCATGGCGGCTGATTGCTCTGGCATCCGTGCGGTGGACGTGTACGCGCCGTGTGCTTGCCGAATAGTGAGCGAGAGCTAAAATCGTTGAAGATTTTCTCCAAGACTCCACTATAACCCTGTATTTACAGGCATTTTAGATGGAAGCGAGGTTCGGAATCGCTCCTTCCTCTTCTCGGTCATGAACCATTTTCTGGCCGACGCATGAGACAAAGCACAGGCAAAAAAACGCGGTGGCGGCACGATGGCCCTGCCGCTGCAATTTGACACGGTGGAGACTCATTACGGTCATGAGCCGGCAGACGATGTCACTCCCGAGCCGGGAAAAACGATGCGCAGTCGAGCAGCCGGGTAACAAATTGCCTCGGCCGGACGTCTTATTTGCTGACATCAGGCTTGTGGGTGCGCAGAGCAAAATCGTAACGATCCTGTCTTCGCTGTTGCTGCTGAGGGGACTCTTATGTTCCCCGCAGGCCGCGGCGCAAGCAACGGTGTCGGTTTCATTCACCACCACCAACACCACGCCGCTCAATCAGGGTTTTGCTGGATTTTGCACCGAGCTGCAGGCCAGCGCCGTGGAGTATTATGACGCCAATTTTCAACAGATGACCGCGACACTGTCACCGGGGTGGCTGCGATATCCGGGCGGTTCGATGGATGACGCCTTTGCCTGGACGAACGGGTTGACGCTGACCAATTGGTTCACAAATTTTCCATCCTGGGAAACCAATCTGCTCTGGCCGGCTGCCAAATTGGGCAACGGCAAGGGTGGTTTGAAGTTTGGTGATTTTGCAGCGATGTCTCAGAATGTGGGCGGTGCGAAAATTGTGGTAACCATCAACGGATTTACCGACAGCGCGGGTTCTGCCGGGGCGTTTGCCGCCTACGCCTTGAGCAACCACATCCCGGTCTCAGTCTGGGAGCTTTGCAACGAGCCTTACACCCTGGCCGGAACTGGCTCAGGGACTTTCTTCCTGGACGCGACGGATTACGTCGCCCAAATGAAGCCCTTTCGTAACGCCATCAAGGCAGCGGATTCCAATGCGGTGGTGGCGATTTATTTCAATGACGCCGGTTATGCGGAACCGAATACGTGGGACAATGACTTGAATAAATACAGCGATAAATACTGGGATGCGGTGGTGTATCATCATTATCCGGCGCTGCCGACCAGTGGCGTGACGTTCGCCGACTTGATGGCGCTGGACAACTGGCAACTGGTCAGTAATACGACCGCCCGCATGACGAATTACCTGATCCCCGACAACAACTCCAATGTGATATTTCTCATCTCGGAATTCGCCCCCTGCCGCGGCAATGGCGCCGGGGGAAACTATCCCCCTACGACGACACTGTACGGCGGCATCTACACGGCCGAATATCTCCTGCGCCTGTCCACCGTGCCACAAATGCAGTTTGTCGGACCATACCAATTACTGGATGCCGCCGGCATCGACCAGACCAACAATAATTATCAGCCTGTTTCCGCCGCTTACGCTGGTGGTTACACGACCAATACCGCCGGGCTGCCGTTCGGCTTTTTTTTGAGCGCACAGGTCTGCGGTCAATCCATTGCGGATTGGGCATTGACGCGGTCCACAGCCGTTTATCCGACTACTGTCGGGACCAATGGCCCGGTTGTGCCGATTGACACCAATGGAATCGCCACGATGCCGGCGATTTATGCGCAGGCGTATCGCGGCGGCAACGGCATGCGCTATGTTGTATTGACAAACAAGGGCTCCAACGCCGTGCCGGTGCAGATCATGCAGGACGGTGTGATGCTGACGAATCAGTTCCTGGAAACCTTTGTCACCGGCAGTGATCCCGGGGCGACCAACGCGCCGCCGCCCAACAACAGCGTGCAAATCCAGTCCCAGTTCACCAACAACCCGGTGACAATCCCCGAATATTCCGTTGTTCGGCTGGAATGGACGGATTTTGCGGTGCCACAACCCGTCGTCGCCCTCACTTATTCCAATTCCATTCCCACACTCCATTGGACGGGCCTCACCAATGTGGTTTATAATGTCCAAGGCGTGACCAATCTATTGACGGTGTGGCCGACGCTCGGCAAGGTTGCCAGCGCGCAGACGAATTTCAGTTTCAGCGACCCTCTGCTGAACGCAACTCGGTTCTATCGTCTGACCGTTCCTTGACCGGGAAAACTTGCGGAATAACGGGAATTCATCGGCAGTGGCTTGGCCGCTGGGAACGTGGCCGCGCGGTGCCCAACCCGGCAAACGACGACATGAACTTCACTTCCAACCTTTGGACGCGGCGGCGCGGCGCACGCCCGACACGTGGAACCGCCCAGCGCATGTTCCCGTGTGGGAATGTGCCCGGGCGCCGCGTCTGCCCCGGATTCATTGCATGGGTTTTCAAGTCACTCAACCCCCGGGTTGACGCACGGATGGGGGACACACTCTCCGGTTAACGGAAACGAGACGGAGACGTGGACGCTACGCCTCGGCTTGGGAATATGCTTTTAGGATAAAAATAATGAAACCCTTCACTTGGGAACTGACCCCTCAACCCGCATAGGAGGTGATTGGACCCGACTTATCCAGCGCCCCAGCAAGCTAGTCTGAGAACTGACATGAAGTCGAACAAAAGGTCCTGACATCTGCCGGTCGAGAGAATTGACAAAAACTGTGCCCACGCAGCCTGAACACACAGAGGACGCTTAGACGAGGTTTTTTGGTCCAAAAGCGTGTTTCAACAACTCCGTTATTGGAACGTAGAATTCCTCTTTTCCGTCACAGACGCAGTAAATCGCCGCCTTTGGACCAAATTCGTTTATGACTTGTCGGCACGCTCCGCAGGGTGCCGATGGTTTTGACGTGGGGGAGTAAATCGTCACTGCCACAATCTTTTTGGATCCACAGGCCACGGCATGAAAAATGGCATTGCGCTCCGCACAAATCGTCAAACCGTAGGAGGCGTTTTCCACGTTGCAACCCCAAAAAATCCGCCCGTCCGCTGTCAAAACCGATGCACCCACCGGAAAGTGGCTGTACGGACAATACGCCTTTTGGGCAGCTTCAACCGCAGCAACCCGCAACTCCGACAAGACAGTTTTCGAAATACTTTTAGTGTTTTGCTTTGTTTTTATCATTCTTCAGCGGCGATTGCGATTCCTTGTAAAACTCTGCAAATTTTTTCAATAGTGCAACTGTTAAAACCTTCACCTGCTGAGCAGTGTCCAATACTTCCGCGTGGGATAATCGGCCTTGGCCGAGGCCTGCCGCAAGATTGGTTATGCAGGAAACCGCCGCCACGTTCAATCCGCATTGCCGCGCCACCATCGCCTCCGGCACTGTGCTCATGCCCACCGCATCTGCGCCGAGCCGTGCGAACGCAAGGATTTCCGCCGGCGTCTCGTAGCTCGGCCCGCTCACCGCCAGATAGACACCGCGGCACATTTTCAATTTGCTGACTTTTCCAGCCCGAAACAAAATACCACTCAATGTTGGGTCGTAAACACGCGTCATATCCACGAACCGTGGCTGGCCCGGTGTGCCCTCCCCGCGCAACGGATTTTCTCCCATCAAGTTGATGTGGTCGGCCAACACCATGAAATGGCCGGGCTGGAATTGTTGGTTGATGCCGCCCGCTGCGTTGGTCAGCAGCAAATCGCGGACGCCAAACGCGGCCAAGGTCCGGATCGCAAAGGTGACGCGTTCCATCGAATGACCTTCGTAAAAGTGCGCCCGCCCGCTCAGAATCAACACCGGTACGCCGCCAAGTTTTCCAAAATACAATTCACCCGTGTGACCCCTCACGGTTGGTTTGGGGAATCCGGGGATTTGGGTGTAAGGAACCTTTTGATCCACCTGCAACGCAGTCAGCCCGTGGTGAAACCCGCTGCCCAATACCATGGCCAGCATCGGACGCATCTCGGAAACTCGTTTGAGCCGCGCGGCGGCGGCCTGGGGTGAAGTGGCTGCACTCATTTTTCTGACAATGGGATCCGATTTAAAAGCGCACTTGGGAATTACCGTCATCAAATTTAAAACGGCAACGAGCATCCGCTCTCATAATGGCTCCAAGTCAATCACCTTTAGCACAGAATTTCAACCAAACAAAGAGCCGGTTTCCGGGGTGGTAACTTGCTATTAGTGGCGGTTCTTATCATAATCGGCGCAATGAAGTCTAAATCGTTGATTGGGGGTTTCCAGTTATGGCTGCTGATCGGTTCCATCTTCACCTCCAACAGCTTGGCGAGACAACCGGTCGGAGACGAGTTTGACGCTACGGCCAGCATCGTTGGCCGGAATGCTGGCAGCCTGGAAACCCCGGTCAACCAACTGCTCACACCCACTGGAAAACAGATTGAACTGCCCGGCATGAGGCCAAACGCGCTGGCACTGAGTCCCGATGGGCGGCTGCTGGTTACTTCCGGTTTGAAGGAGGAATTGGTGGCCGTGGATCCGGCCAGTGGACGGATCCTGCAGCATGTCCCATTCCCGTCGGACGAACTGTTGCCGACGGCTCGGGCAGTTTCGCCCGGTATTCTCCATCCGGAAGAAAAAGGCAAACTCAGTTTCACCGGTCTGGCCTTTTCACCGAACGGGTCACGGATTTACCTGGCCAACGTCAACGGCGACATCAAGGTTTTCAGGGTCAGCCAAGACCATGTAGTCACGGCTTTATTTTCGCTTCCGTTGCCACCGGCCAATGCGCCGGAACGCAAAGCGGAAATACCCGCGGGGTTGGCCGTATCGCCGGACGGAAAAAGACTTTACGTCGCGGGTAATCTTTCAAATCGCCTGTTCGAACTGGACACGGCAACAGGAAAAGTATTGCGCATTTGGGACGTTGGCGTTGCGCCCTTCGACGTCGTTTTGGCCGGGCACAAGATTTATGTGAGCAACTGGGGCGGTCGGCGACCGGAGGCGGACAGCCTCACCGGTCCGGCCGGACAAGGAATGCTGGTGCGAGTGGATATGCGATCCATCGCCAGCGAGGGTTCGGTGTCGGTGATTGACCTCGAGAGCACAAACCAATCCGAGCTTGTCACGGGTTTGCACGCCTGCGCGCTGGCGTTATCGCCGAATGGTCGTTGGCTGGTGGCGGCCAACGCGGGCAGCGACACCTTGAGCGTCATTGACACGCGCATGGGCAAAATCGCCGACACCATTTGCGCGCGGGAGAATCCGGCGGATTTATTTGGCGCGCAACCTGACGCACTGGTGTTCAATAAATCCGGCAGAAAACTTTTCGTCTGTAATGGCACGCAGAACGCCGTGGCCGTTTTCCAATTTGAAAGCAAAGAGAGGTTTTGGGGGCTGATTCCATTCCATCGCTTCAGGCCCGGAGAACCAAAATTGGTTGGTTTGATTCCCGTCGGTTGGTTTCCCGGCGGGATTGCTTACAATACCGGACTGAAGGAAATTTGCGTGGCGAACATCAAGAACATGGCGCCGCGGATGGAGCGCGCGCGGTCTGGCGCCACCGGCTTTGGCTTCAACACCCGCCAGTATTATGGCTCGTTGTCGCTGGTGCCGGTGCCGTCGAAGGAGACCCTGGCGGCGGACACCCAAACGGCCCTGGCCGATTTGCGTTATCCGCTGCTGGCGCAGGCCAAGCTGCCGGCGCGTCCGGATCAGCCGCCACGGCCCGTGCCGGAGCATGTCGGCGAACCGAGTGTGTTTCAGCATGTCATTTATATCATCAAGGAAAACCGCACCTATGACCAGGTTCTGGGTGACGTCAAAGCGGGCAAGGGTGACGCAGGGTTATGCATTTATGGCGAGCGCGTCACGCCGAACGAACACAAAATCGTCCGGGATTTCGTGCTGCTGGATAATACCTATTGTTGCAGCATTCTGAGCGCCGACGGCCATCAATGGACCGACACAGGCATCGCGACGGAGTATGTGGAACGTGAATTTGCCGGTTGGCCGCGCAGTTACCCGGCGGGCGGCTTTGCCGGCGGGCGGGACGCGCTGGCCTATTCGCCGGCGGGTTTTATTTGGAACGACGCGCTCGCGCACGGCAAAACGGTTTGCGACTTCGGGGAATTCACCACTGACCATAAACAATGGAGAAATCGAGCCCGCAAAGGGGAGCCGGATTTTCTGGATTGTTACCACGATTTTCTGGCCGGTTCAAACGCCATCGAATATTCGTGCAAGCCGGACATTGCGGCACTAGGGCCTTGCATCGTGACCAATACCATTGGCTGGGATTTGAACGTGCCGGACGCGTGGCGGGCGGCGCAGTTCGCCAATGATCTGAAGTGCTACGAAGCGGCGGATGATTTGCCAAACCTGATCATTATCTGGCTGCCGAATGACCACACCAGCGGCACCCGGTACGGCTCGCCCACGCCTGCCGCACAGGTCGCTGACAACGACCTCGCCGTCGGGCAAGTGGTGGACGCCGTCAGCCACAGCCGGTTTTGGACGAACACGTGCATTTTCGCCGTGGAAGATGATCCGCAGGATGGCTGGGACCACGTAAGCGGCTACCGCACGACGGCCTATGTCGTCAGCCCCTATACCAAACGCGGCGCGGTGGTGAACACGCAATACAATCAGACCAGTCTGCTGCGCACGATGGAACTCATGCTCGGTTTGCCGCCGATGAACCAGATGGACGCAACGGCCACGCCGATGTTCGATTGTTTCACCAACACGCCGGATTTCACGCCCTTTGCCGCCGCGGCCAATCAAACACCGCTTGACGAAATGAATCCGAAACCAAACGAGATTTCCGACCCGCTGCTTCGCAAGGACGCCTATGTTTCCGCGCATCTGCCGCTCGCGAAGGAAGATCAATGCCCGGAAGGTGTATTCAACCGGATTTTGTGGCACGCAGCCAAAGGATCACAGACGCCGTATCCGTCCTGGGCAGTCAAGGTCGTAAAGGACGACGATGATTAAGGTCCGTCGTGGCAGGAGATTCCACCGCTTAGGGCAAATTAAACAAAATTGTAGCCACGAAAAGGCACAGAAATCGCAGGAGAACTGAGGTTATTGCGCCTTTTGCGCTTTTTTTGCGGCCACAATGCTTTTGAATTTGCTCTAACTCATCGCGGTCTCTGAAACAGCTTCAACACGGCAGGCCGGTTTGTTTCTGCGTAATTGCTCCGTTCCGCGCACGACATCCGGTCACCGCTCTTGCAGGATGTAAAACTGCCCGGGCGTGGTTGAATTGACGGCATTGCCGACGGTGAGAGTAAAACTATCGCTGCCGGCCACATTTGTTGCCAGAGCAGTCCAATCGGCCAGCGGCACCGTCAGGTCCGAGCTGGTCATTACTGTGAAAACCCCGTTCGTGACGCCGTTGGTCACGTTCAAAAAAAGGTTTGTTCCATCAGTGCTGATGCCGGCGATAAACGGGATCGGAAGAGAAATGGTGTAATCGGCGACCACCGGCAGATGATCGCTGGCGCCGGTAAGGTCGAGATAAAGCTGGGAGGCGCTGATGAACACGGGCGCGTTCGTGGCGAGATCATTATTCAGCGACGTGTCGGAACCGGAATTGACGCTGCCTTTGTAAGGCGTTGTTCCATTATTGCCGAACACATGATACGTCCCGGGAACCAAGGCCAACCCGCCGGCCGCACCGTAGTAAATATTCGTCGTCATGACCTCCAAATCATCGCGGTAACGCAAATCCGTGGCTGATTCACTTTCCATGGCCAAAATGTTGGTTGCAGTGGTAGTGGTGCCCCAATTGATATTTGGATTGTCCGTTGGGTTCATTGGGTCAATCCCCTGTCCCTGCTGGATGCCATTGGGCGCGTTAGTCGCGAGGATGGTTTGATATGACACTTCACCGCTCGTGGTGATATTGAAATCGCCCACATAGAGCACGTGGGCGTTGGCGGGCAGATTATTGGCTTCATCATTGCGGATGATCTGTGCCTCGCCGGTGCGATCGGTCAGGTCGGCGCTCGTTGTGCCTGATTTGTAATGGCTCACGTAAACGTAAAATTCATTCAGCGCTGCAGGCACCATCCCTGCCGGCGCAAATTCGTAGCGCATTACCTCGCGGTATTCACCGCTGCTGGAACCGAGATAGCCCGTGCCCCCCGGCGGATCCACCGGTACGGACGCGAGCAACTGAACGGTCTGGGTGTTATAAACCAATGCGTTCGGGCCGTTGCCGTCGGCCACATCACCACCCTCTTCAGTTGCCTGATAGCTGCTGTTGGTGTACATGCCCGGCGAATTGTAGAATGTATTCAACCCGTTCACAATTGGAGCGATTGTAAGAGGATTACTCGTCGTTTCCTGCAAAGCCAGTATGTCCAGCGGTTGCGCCGGGTCGTTGCCGGCCATCTCCTCCCCGATTCCTTCAAGGACACCGCCCGCCTGTACGTTGGTCGTGTTAGTTGGCGGGGCGATTAAACCCGGCAGCGGAGTTGTCGCGCCGTTGATGTCGTCTTCGATGTTGTAGGTGACAATCCGCAAAGTTCGGGTTTGCGCGGAAGCGAGCGGTACAAGCCCACAAAGTGTCCAGACCAGCACAATTTGGATGATAAATGTTTTCATCATTTTTGACTGGCGCCGCTACTTTCCATCCGGCGCGTTTCGAGTTGGCGTTCCAAATAAGTGTCTTCCGGCGCTTCCAGCCAGGCCGTCAGCCAGATGTCCCCGAGCATCTGGCCGGCTTTAACGAGTTGGTGTTCGAGAAAAGGTTTCCCTTCCAGTCCCCTTTCACCTTCCCCGGAAAGTTCGCCGTCCTTCTCAAGCTGGTAGAGCAGCCCGACCAGTTTGTTTTGATCCACGATGTAGGCCATCACCGCGTGAAACATTCCATCGGGCAGGGAAGCGCCGTTGACGCGTTCGGCGGGATGGATTTGACCGATCATGGTTTCCAGTTTCAGTCCGCCGGTGGCGCGGAAATAACCGCCGTCAATCCACGCGTGAAAGGTGTGATCGGTTGTGTAACCGTGCGGGTTGGGGCCGAACCAGCCGTTGAAGTACATGGTGTCATGCAGCGGCTGCGAGCCGTCGCCGACGAAATGGCCCATCACGCCCATGATGTAGATGATGTTCTCCTGTGCGTTTTTGATTTCCGTTGGGGTTCCGCCCGCAGCCTGGTACGCCTTCAAATAACTGAAGTCGGATTTCAGCTTGTCAAAATCCTCCACAATTTTCCAAGGCAGGAAACCAACCAAATCGCGGGTGTGCGCCTTGTCGGTCATCGGGTTTTCGACCGGGAACTCCGTCGGATGCGCCGCGCGGAACACAGCCAGTTTTTCGACAAAATCGTATCGCAACGGCGGCAGCGTCTCCGGTGTTAATCCGTATTCTTTCAGCTCCTCCAAATCAATGTAATGATCCGGGGGATTGACTTGTTCCAACGGCAGATCGTGTGAATTCCGCCAGCGATCCGGTTCGCCGGCAAGAAAGGCAATTCGCTCCCGTGCGTCCGGCGTCAGGGCAAATGAGGGAAAGTTCGCGGGCAGCGCCGCGAGCGCAAGCTGATTGATGACATAATGGCCCTCATAATCCCATGCACTGGCATGAGTGAGGCCCAGCCAGAGCAAAGCGCTCCCCGCCAGCGATAATAATGTTCCCTTCATGAACTGCCTAAGGTTTTCAAGCCCCTTGAGATTGAGCAATTCTCGATTCGACTGATCCGGTTGTTTGTTTCGACCGCATGCACCGGAGGCATTCTTCCGGCAGCAGGCACCCAGTCCTGATTCTGCCAACTGTTCCCGCGCTCCGCAAGCACAAAATAACTCCGTATCCAAACATTCATCGCGCACACGCCCCTGAAAGTTCTCAAAAAACCCGTTCCCTGTTCTCCAAACCGATATTCTACGAGGGCTCGGATTGCGGTTGAAATCGCGCCGGCACTAATTGAGAATGACGGCGACGCCTTGGCGCGCCTGGTTCGTCCAATCCCCTTGCTGGTTCTATGGCTTCGCGGGGTGAGAGGGAATTCAGAAAATGAACGCCAACTATGAATCGTCTCATCGCAAACACCGGGACTTCGCCTCAGGCCGCATCGCGCAGGCGGGCGGCGGTCATTTGCCTGGTTTTGGCGGTCATGACGTTTGCTGTTTTCGGCCAGACCTTGCAGCAGCAGTTCGTCAACTTTGACGACGGGGATTATGTGTTTAATAATCCCGTTGTTGCCCGGGGTCTCTCTCTCAAGGGGTTCGTCTGGGCCTTCACCCACTTTTATGCCGCCAACTGGTTTCCTCTGACCTGGCTTTCGCACATGCTGGACTGCCAGTTATACGGAATGCATCCTGGCGGACATCATCTCACCAACGTGCTTCTCCACGCCGGGACGGCGATCGCGCTTTTCCTGGCTCTGCGGCGGATGACCGGCGCTGATTGGCGCAGCGCGTTCGTGGCGGCGGTCTTTGCCATCCATCCACTGCGCGCGGAGTCGGTGGCCTGGGTTTCCGAACGGAAAGATGTTCTCAGCGGATTGTTCTTCATGCTGACGCTGCTGGCGTATGCACGCTACGTCGAAAACGACGCTGTCCAAAATGAAAAATCCAACATCAAGAATCAAAAATGGCGCTGGTATTGCCTGGCGCTTCTGCTCTTCGTCCTCGGGTTGATGAGCAAGCCCATGCTCGTGACGCTGCCCGCGGTGCTTTTGTTGCTCGATTACTGGCCCTTGCGACGAACCCGGCTGCCGGCGAAGTTGTTGCTGGAAAAGCTGCCTTTTCTGGCGCTTTCGGTAATCTCCGGCGTGATTACCCTTTTGGCCCAAAATAAAGCCCTGGGATCTTTCGAGTCATTTCCCCTGCCGCTCCGCCTTGAGGCCGCGCTTTTGAGTTGTAAGGTCTATCTCGTACAGATGATTTATCCGGCGAGGCTGGCCGCATTTTACCCTTTTACGCCCCATGCCTCAGCTCGGCCGGCGGGGCTGGCCGGCATTCTCTTGTTGCTGATTTCAGCGATAGCGTGGAGAGAGCGGCGCCGGCGCCCATGGCTGTTAATGGGGTGGCTCTGGTACCTGGTGATGCTGCTGCCGGTACTGGGGCTTGTCCAGGTGGGGACTCAGGCCCATGCCGATCGCTATACCTATCTGCCGCAGATTGGGATTTATGTGGTCGTCACCTGGCTGGCAGCCGATTCGGCGGCCAAGTGGCACGTGCGCCGTGTGGCGCTGGGAGGTTTGATGGCCGGTGTCCTCGTGATTCTGATGGTCTGTGCCTGGAAACAAACGGCCTACTGGAAAGACAGCGAAACCCTGTGGAGACACGCGCTGGCCTGCACCAGCGGCAACACGCTCGCCTATCTGAATCTCGGCCACGAACTTTACGAACAGGGCAGGCTGGACGAAGCGATTAGCCTTTACCGGAAGGGGCTGGAAACACAGCCAAATAACCGCCAGTTCCATAACAACCTCGCCAATGCTCTTCGTGAAAAGGGATTGCTGGATGAAGCCATCGTCCATTACGAAAAAGCCGTGGAAATCGCGCCCGGCTCCGCCGAGGCGCAGTTTAACCTCGGCAAGGCCCTTGGTCTCGAGGGAAGACCGGAGGAAGCGATCGCCCGGTATGAAATCGCCCTGCAAGACGACCCAGACTTCCTTCCTGCTCGCGTGAGCCTTGCCAATGCGCTCCTACAGCGGGGCAAGTTTGACACGGCGGCCATTCATTTCCAAAGGGCGCTCGAAATCCGCCCAAACGACGCGGGCCTGCAGCTGAATCTTGGTCTTTGCTTTTTCCAGATGGGCCGAATGGTAGAAGCAAAGTTACACTATGAAAAGGCGCTGGAAATGGCCCCAGCCAATCCTGGCATCCAAAATAATCTCGCCTGGCTTTTAGCCACCTGTCCGGTGGTGTCGCTGCGCGATGGCAATAGAGCGGTGGACCTGGCCCAGCAGGCCAATGCGTTGAGCGGTGGAGAAAAACCGCTCATCCTCCGCACCCTGGCCGCGGCCTTGGCCCAAGCCGGACGCTTCCCTGAAGCCGTGGAAACCGCGCAGCGCGCCGCGAGCCTGGCGGAGGCGCAATCCATGCCGGATCTGGCCAGGCAAATTCAATTCGAGCTCAATCTCTACCGGGCTGGCAAGCCGTTCCCGGCTCTCGACCCCAATCGGGGCAAATAAAAAGCGGCAGTCACCGCGACTGCCGCTGCTGCGCAGATGACAATTTATTTCTTACGCACTGCGACGCCGCAAAGCCAGCGCCAGCGTCAGCAACCCGCCCATTCCGAACAACGCCAGACTGGCTGGTTCAGGAACCGGAATGGCAGTGATTGAAATGGGAACAAATTCCGCCTCTGTCAACCCGGTGGATGAAGTGTAGAAATCGTCAACAAACCCGGTCATGTCAACCTGCCCCGTGGGAATTGCACCACCGGCGGCAGCAATTGCGCCGCAGGTAGAATAGGACGAGGCCCACAAATACATCACCATGCTGTTGCCGCTACCGTCCGTTATCACCCCCGTGTTATTGGCGTGTGTGGCCCAGTTGCTAAGGAAAGATACACCCCCATTTGTGGTGACACCCGAGATGGTGACGTTGTTCAGTGAGATCAAGGTACCCGCCAAACCGCTCGAGTTAATGCCACCACCAGCAGGAAGAGTCGTTCCCACGTTGATCACCGGTATGGTGGTTACCGCGGGCACTGGGTTATAAGGTGAATTACCCGATGAGCCTGGGCCTTGGATAGTGAGCGGGTATGAAGACGAATTCGCAATTTCCGGGATCCCGTCAAAAGGACTGTAATTGCCCCCCGCCCCTCCGCTCAGCGATTGAACGATGATGGTATCGCCAACAGTTGGTGAGGAGTAGGGTTCAGAGAGCGAGCTGGAATAAAAGAGGTCTATCGACCCGCTTGGATCCGCGGCAAAATAGGACCAATTGTTGTAGGTATAACCGTCCAAGGTGGCGCCGGGATTATATACTGAGCCGTGGGGCGCGCTAAGGATGGCGGTGACGATGGGGTAATTACCATTGCCATCATACGTTACACCAGTGTTAATGGCATAAGTCTCAATAGTGGCCGCGTTGTCGGCCATGGCGTTGGAACCGGACAAGCCGATTGCCGAAGCAAGGCTTGCCGCCAACATTATTTTTCTAGCTCCTTGTGTTTTCATAGTTTCGTCTGGTTGTATTGTTCTAATTCACATTGTTACTAATTGTCGAAACCGGTGTGAATCATGTCCGGTTCCAAAGGGATTGGTCTGTAATTGTTATCCGTTCCATAAGGGTTTAATTGTTATTCAAGCGATACGGCGGATCCCAGATGACATCCGGCAGCAATGGTTCACCTTCGCCGTTGTTGGAAATGGAAGGATTGCTCTGGATATAGGACGTTTTGAAATAATGGGAGTGGCCATCAAAGAAAACGATGTTGCCACCCTTGTCGTGGCGTGAAGCAAAACTGTTTTGGCGGTTGGCGGGATTGACCGAGTTGTATTGCGGCGAACTATTAACCACCTCCGTGACCGGATCGAAAACGCAGTCAAACAGGCATACCGTCTCGGATGGGTGCCTTAAGGAAGTTATGGTAGGCATGCTCGGATAGGGCATGGCACTGGTGCCATTCGCCTGCCGTTTCAAATCAATGTTCATGTCGTAGCTGAAAAATCCGTATTTGCCGTTACCCGCCAAAATAGTATTGACCGTATGCAACGTCATGCTGGCCGAAGGGCATTCCCAGATGGGCCCCTTGCCGCCCGGAAAAGGCAGGTATAGCGTGGTCTTGGAGTTGGCGGTGCCGCGCGCCGTTGAGGAGACCGCGTAATAAGTTGCCAGAGTCTGCTCGGCCACCAGCGGCGGCAGCA